>NZ_JAGQCD010000068.1 GCF_024345975.1 Cyanobium sp. Cruz-8D1
TCACTCTCAGAAATGCCGGCAGGTGGTGGATGCATCTCGGGCAGTCTCTGCCTGAGATCCAAGCTGTTTTCAGAGGTCTGTCAAGAGCGGAACTGCCCCGGAGCTTTCTCCCCCCCTGAACAGTTACTCATTGGCTTAGGCGAGCTCAACAGTCTTGGCACATAAACAATTAGGCGAGTTGTTGCGGAGCCTGGAGACATCGAAGTGCCCCGGCTTTAGGTGGCAGCCGCTAGGGCCGTGGAGCATATGAATGGTCAATTATCAAGGCTCATCACGTCTTGCATACAATGCCGCCCACGCGAACCGCCTGGCCGGTAAAATGTGCTAATGGAACGCCTCAAGGCATTCAATCCGAGTCGACTGCGATGGTGCATGGATGATGCACTCATCAGTAGCTCTGATCTGTCAAGTCGAATCAGTATATCTGAAAGTGTCATTAACAAGGCTCTTCATGGTGAGGTGGGGCTTACCTTTGCTCAGGTCCAGAAGTTAGGCCAATTTTTTGGACGGACACCTCTGTTTTATCTTCAGCCAAGCCCAGTAGAGCAGGTGGAAATCTCTACGCCTGAATTCAGGACACTAAAGAACAAGCTGCACAACCTCAGCCCTCAGACCAAAAAAATCGTTGAACTTGTTGAGCGCCATCGCCAGCTCTATGTTGACCTGCTTGATGAGCTTTCTTATTCACCGCCGGCCTTATTCTCTCCCCCGCCAACTGAGAGTCTGCCCCCCGACGAGGTGGCAAGCCTAGCTCGAGCATGGCTGGGAATCACAGTTGAAAATACTTTTGACGCTTATCGAAAAGCTATTGAGAAGCATGGAGTCCTTGTATTCCGTACAAATGGATATAATGGCAAATGGAAGATACCTCAATCAGACCAAGTCATTGGCTTTAGCCTATTCCACTCTCAATACCCCGTTGTTGTAGTCAGGAAAGATCCATCAGAGGCGAGGCAGCTTTTTACTCTTGCCCACGAACTTGGGCACATCCTTTTGTTTAAAGAAAGTACTGTCGACGGCCCCGAAAGCCTTGTTTCTCACGCAGGCAAGGAAAGGCTTGCGAATCAGTTTGCAAGTCACTTTCTCCTGCCATCGCTAAGCCTTTCCCAAATCAATTGTGACTCACTGCCGCGAGACCCGTCTCAGCTAGATCGAGAATTGCGTCCTTACCGAAGGATGTGGGGCGTTAGTAGCGATGTAATCTTGATTCGATTGATCGAGGAGAATCGTCTTCAGCAATTAATCTATGACAACTTTGTGAAGTGGCGCGATGAGTATCAGCCCGATGAGACGACCGTTTCAGCAGGCAGCAGAGCTTGGAGGTATCGTGAGCCTCTGCATATATTCGGAGATCTTTACGTACGGACAGTTCTCCAGGCACTAGAAGAAAAAAAGTTGACTCTTATAAAGGCTTCCAGGTATTTAGACGACCTAAAGCTGCCCGCATTAAAGCAACTTGAGAGTCATTGTGCGAGTCATTGATTCTTCTTCCCTGCTTCACGGATGGGATGATTACCCCTTGAGCAACTTCCCAGGGCTATGGGAGTGGATGGCCTCCGAAATCTCCCAAAAGTCCATCCTTGTGCCGCAAATTGTTATTGGTGAGGTTGAGCGTATTTGCGAAGAGTGTGCCCTATGGGTTAAGGGGGTTAACGGCTTTTCTGCGGTAGAGATTGATGGCTCGATTGTATCAGAGGCGATTGCAATTGTCTCTTGGCTTGGTGTCGAAAATGATCAATTCGGATCTGGAGTTGGCTCCAATGATATCCTAATAATAGCTACCGCCAAATCGCTTGGCTGTCCTCTAATTTCAAACGAAGCAAAGCAGCCAATTCTGCCTGCCAATCGAAAGAGTTACAAGATGCCGGCCGTCTGTTCAGCCAGCATCGTTCTTGTTGACTGTATTAATTTTGCTGACTTAATAAAGGCATCGGGCCAGGCCTTTTAGGGTTGGCATTTACACGGCTTGTTTCCCTGTCGGTCACAATTGCTCCTGCCCCCAAGAGATGACCCTTTGAGTGCAAGCCTCATTTATTTCTTGCCAGCGAGCCCGGCCAATTCCAAGCTTTAACGGTATATCGGGAGCCGGGATTCCTCGTCTCAAAAGCCTTTGGCCCCTAGCGTGAAGCTCACGCCAGCTTGGCGCAACTTTCAAGAGAAAACCTTTATCACGCAGGAAGTGGCATATTTCCCCATTGGCATAGTTCCGAGCATAGGGTCGGAAAGATCCACGCTCAGGCGAGTAACGACGCGAAGCTTGAATGATGCCGAGCATGGCGATCTGCTCCAAGTCTTCCTTTGGATGACCAGTCCGGCGCGAGATGTTGCCGGCCACGGTGGCGGCGATGTCTCGATGCTGCAGCGCCAACGCATTGGCCGCGGCATGGGGGTTTACTGGCCGGTGGCGCCGTGGCTTGGGTGGGTAAGCCACCACCCTGGGGCAGGGCCGATAGGGATAGGACGGATCGAGTGATTGGCTCATTGGCTTACCTGGAGAACACCATCGGCACAGGCGAGGTGCCGTAGCCCCGTCCACGCCAGAACTGGGCCTCGATCCAGAGCACCCCCTGGCAGAAGGCATCCACCTGGTCGTCGACACCACCCCGTGGCGAGAAGGCCAGAAGTTCCTCGATCAGCGAGTCGGCCCTGCGGGCAAAGCGCACCTGACCCGCCTCCAGCAAGGGCGCAACCGCATGGGCCCTGGAGGCCTTGCTGCCCTTGGGTGGAATGGCGATCAGGCCGGGTAGCTGGCGCTTGAGCAGCTGGCAGACGGCCGGTCCGTTGGCGGCGTCCTCGATCAGGACGGCATTGGGGCGCAGGCCCTGGTGCTCCAGCGAGGCCAGGGAGGCCAGCAGGAACTTGATCACCCCCGGCAGGTCCAGCTGCTGCCGGTGGCTCCAGAGTGCCTCGATCTGCAATTCGGCCCAGGGGTCGGGGGCATGTGCACCCACTGCGGAGAGAGATCCACTACCCCTTGCCGCTCCGGCATTGGCGGCCAGCGCCAGGCCCTGCCGGCGAGCATCGGCAGCAGGGTGGCGCTGCGGCTCCAGCAGACCGAGCAGGGCAAAACCGCATGCGTCGTTGTCTTTTCCGTCCTTGAAGCTCAGATCGCAGCTCAGCACCAAAGGCGCATAGCGGCGTGGCTGGCCCGGGGCGATCGGCAAAGGCGGCTGGATCCAGTCCTTGCGGAACAGCAGACCCTCGGCCGGGCTCGGCCTTTGTTGGTAGAGGGCGTTCCACCAGTAGGAACCCAGCCGGGTGCGGATGCGCTGCAGCACCTCAAGTGGCACTCGCTCAGGGCAGAGCGGCTCGCCGGGCTGGCGCCAGTCGATGACCTTGGTGCATGTATGCGGAATCTGCATCGCAATGGATTCCGGTTCGGCGATAGCCGGCAGGTTGAGCACGGTCCAGTGCTCCGGGTTCTCCTCCGCTTCTTGCTCGAGCAACCAGGCAGTCATGTCGTGGTGGTCCCAGCGGGTCTGCACCACCACCTGGGCCGCCGGCAGCAACCCACCTGTTGCCGTCAGGCCGGGTTCGGCGCGGGTGAACCAGACGCTCTTGAGCCAGTCGATCAGCCGCTCCCGTTGCAGCGCCGACTTGGCGTCTTCCGGGCCTTTGTAGGGGTCGTCGATGATCCCCAGGTTGTAGCCCTTGCCCGTGAACGGGCCCCGCACGCCGGCGGCGATGCAGCCGCCCCGCTGGGGCGTCAGCCAGTTCCCCACCGCCGCCGAATCCTTGGAGAGGGCATGGCCGGTGCTCCGGTAGTAGTGCCGCGCTTCTCTCGAGTGGGCATAGGCCAGCTCACCGGAGTAGCTGGCAATGGCGCAGAACAGCTCCGGGTGCCGGCTCACCCAGTAAGCAGGGAACAGGCGCGACACCAGCTGGGATTTGCCGTGCCGCGGCGGACAGCAGACGATCAGGCGCGTCAGCTGGCCATCGGCCACCTGCTGCAGCAAGTCGATCAACAGTTCAGAGAGCTGGTGGAACTGAAAGGTGGGGAAGGCGGAGCGGATGAAGTCCCGAAACAGCAGGCCTTGGCGGGTAGTTGTCGTCCGGTCAGGATCCAAAACATTCAGCAGGCCCCAGTCCGTCCAGAGGTCGGTGGCGGGGTCCAGCAGCAGCCCCCCATCGCCAGTGATGGCGTCCGTCGGTCTGGTTGTCGCGGCGATGCGGCCCATCAGCCCTTGGCCTCCGGGGGCTTGATCGGTGCCCGCAGCAGGCCACCGATCTCGGCAATCACCCGGAATGCACCAACCGCGGCGTTGAACTGGCCAGCGTCCATCGCCCGCCGGGCACAGTCATTGAGGGCAAAGATCTGTTCGGCCTGGTGCCGGCGGCGATCGGTGATGAGCTCCTGCACCATGCGCTCCCGCGCCAGTGACAGGTACCGGCTGACGGTGCGGACGTTGGTGATCCCCCAGTTTTGTCGGGCATTTGTCCGAATCTCGATCAATGGCAGCCGTTGAGCGATCCAGAGTTGTGACTCCGCAACTCGGCGTTCAACCTCCTGGCGACTGGGCCGCGGCGAGAAAGGAGCCTCGGCAGTTGGTCGAGGGGGCTGGTTGCACCGAGGGTGGGCCCCTTTGGTCGCCTTCTTCTGCTTGCCGTCGCTCCAGACCGGTTTGCCATCCGCATCTTCTGTCGGCGCTGAGTTGCGCAGTTCTTCCACTGCATCGGCGCCTTCAGGGTGTTCCCCGCTGTTGCAATCTTCTGCGGGAACGTTATCCACGGGCCGCCATCTAGCTGTCACCAAGTCTAGGCCTTATTGGCCTGCAAAAAATAAGAGCTATTGGCTCTATCTGTGCTGTTGAGTGTTGATTTGTGCTGATGCTCGGGAGTTGTTGTGGTCTGAGTGGCTCAGTTCAGGTAATTCCTGGCGTTGCAGGTCTTGTAGGCCGCCGCCTGTGCCCCATCCGGCCAGTTCCTGCCGAACGCCAAGGTCGCGATGGCGGCATTGATGGGCTCCGAGCTCCAGATGCCGCCATTGGCGTTCAGTCCGACTTTGCAGAGCTGTCTCAGGGCCACTTCTTCGTCTGGGGTCAGCGCTTGTGCAGGCAGCACGTTCGTGGCGAGGGCCAGGAGCGTGGTGGCAAGTCCGCTGGTTAGTCGCCTCGTCTGGGATTGGTTCATGGCTGTTCGCGAGCGTGCTGGATGGTGTGTACGTCCAGCGCCATCAGTAACGGCAGATGGCGCCATTCAGTCAGGTGTCGATGCGTTGCAGGAAGTGCGCTCTGCGGTGGCCGCCGGAGCCCGCCTCCACCAGGACCCATCCCTTGCTCGCTCCACCAAGGGGTTCGGGCTGTTGTCGTCCGTTCTTCCTGAAGCGTTCTGCTGCGCGGTACAGCTGCTTCTTGAAGCCTTCGACGAGGTGCGGCTCCAGCTGGGCGATCACCTCGGTGGAGCTCAGCCGAGGGGCCTGCGGTTGCTTGGGTACTGGCGGGGGCAGTGGAGGTGCCGACCTGGCCTGCCGGGCCTGCTGCAGGCGTTGCTGCCACGCCGCCTCGATCTTGGCCGGGTTGGTGTGGAGAAAGGCCACCAGGGCCTGGCTGGCCTTGCGGCTGATCGGGTCATAGCCCCAGTTGGCAGCTTCCCCACTCAGCCACCAGCTGGCCAGGGCGACTTCACTGATGGCGTCCTGGATGGCCTCGGTGCTCCAGCCCTGGCGCATCAGCAGGAACAGCCGGGTGCTTCGCAGCTGATGTCGGGTGGAGTGCCTCCAGTTCAGATAGGCGACAGGGCTTTGTCTTGCCCTGAGGAAGAGGCTCTCGGCGCTCCCAGGGGCACTGCCTTCTGGCGAGGGCTTGGCCTGGGGCCATCGGAATCCCCAGGGCTTGAGGGCCTCGCCGAGTTCTCTGAACTCCTTGCTGACCCCGTAAGGAGGCTCCTGGTCCTGATGGGCTCCGCCGGTGGGCGGCGTGGAACCGTTGCCGATCAAGGCCGGGTCCAGCCAGTTCATTGAGGCGTTTCCAGCATCGGCGCCTCGTTCGCCTGACAACCGCTCCTGTGTCATCCAGTGTCGATCTGTGACTAAGGCAAGCTAGCCGCGATATTTGGTGTCACAAGGCGGCAATAGCACTACCCCTGGTGTGGGGAGGCCCTTCTGCGCAGTCGGTGCCCATTCCCATGCCCTCCTGATTCCGGTCCCAGCTCCACCAACTGCCAGTCCCTGTGTTGCCCACCCAGCTGTACGGGCAACGCTTGATGGTTGCCCCTCACTTTCCTTGAGGCCTGTCTGAGCGCCTTTTCGAAGGCTGGGAGGGTTGCCGCCCTGCCGGCTTCGATCTCCTCCTGGATGAGCTTCTGGGCCTCGCCGCTGGTCATCACCGGGCCGTAGCTAGGAGCCGCGTATGCCGGACTCTCCACAGCCTTTTCCTCGAGGGCCCTTTTCTCCCGTGCTGCCGCCGCTCTGCGGGCCTCTCCTTCGAGCCACCCCTTGGCCAGCTTCAGCTCTTCACTCTCCTCATCGAAGGCCTCGCTGGGCCAGCCGCTGCCCAGCCTTGCCATGCGGGACATGATTTTGAGGCTTGAAAGGATGCTGGCCCTCCAGGCCATGTAGTGGAGCCGGCTGTAGCCCGCCTCCATGAACAGCCTCTCCACCGGAGTCAATACGTCGCTGCCTTCCACGGCTGTGTCGATCAGGGTCCTCTTCAGGCTATGGAGGTCGACTTTTGATCCCCATCTGGGTAGGTCTGGGCCCTTTCAGAGCGGCTCAGCGCCTTCGCTGAGAATCGCCAGATAGGCGTCGTAGGCAAAGAGCCGGTTGCGTTGCCCGCCGGTGATCTCCCGTGCAATGCCCAGGTCCACCAGGGTCTCCAGGGCTTTGGCTGTGGTGCTGAAGCTCAGGCTGCAGACGCTGCTCAGCTGTTTGATGCTGTTGAGTGGGCGCCGGCACAGGGCCGCAAACACCTGGCGAACGCTGGGGCCTGAACGTCCCAGGCCGCTAAGGCGGGCCTCATCTGTGCGGAACAACGCCAGCAGGCGATGTGCGGTGGTGACGGCGGCAGTTGCGGTGCTCTCGACGCCTTCTAGGAAGAAATCGATCCAGGCTTCCCAGTCGCCGTCCTCGCGGATGCCACTTAGCAGTTCGTAGTAGCGGCTGCGGTGCTGCTTGAAGAAAAGGCTCAGGTAGAGCAGCGGCTGCTGAAGCACCCCGGCATCGATCAGCATCAGCACGATCAGCAGCCGGCCCAGGCGCCCGTTGCCGTCCAGAAATGGGTGGATGGTCTCGAACTGCACGTGGGCCAAGGCGGCCCGCACCAGCACCGGCAGGGAGTGAGCCCCATCCGGAGTGCCGTGGATGAAGTGCTCCAGCTGGCCCATGCACGTGTCCACCAGCTCGGGGGGCGGTGGCACAAAGCTGGCGTTACCGGGCCGGGTGCCGCCGATCCAGTTCTGGCTCCGGCGGAACTCCCCAGGCAGCCGATCGGCTCCGCGGCCCCTGGCAAGCAAGCGGGAGTGGATCTCCCGCAGAAGCCGCGAGGAGAGGGGGAAGTCCTCCCGCAGCCGCGCCAGGCCGTGCTCCAGTCCTGCCACATAACTGGATACCTCGACCACGTCATCGAAGGGGACGCCGGGGGCCTCTTCCAGCTCGAACAGCAGCAGGTCTGCGAGCGACGACTGGGTGCCCTCGATCTGGGAGGACAGCAGAGCTTCCCGCCTCACGTAGGCGTAAAGGAACAGCTCCCGATCCGGCAGCAGGGCTGACACCCCATCCAGACGGCCGCAGGCCAGCAGTGCCCGATCGTGCAGGGCCTGGAGGGCGCCCTCGATCAGCAAGGGCGGCTCTGGCGGCAACGGCGCTGGCACGAAGGCGCGCACCTCCTCGCCAGCAGTGCTGGTGAGCTCATAACGGCCGGCGCTGTCGCGCTTCATGAGCCCTCGGGCGCGAACCTTAAATAGGCTCGCATCTTATTCAAGGATCGGGGCTCATCCTTGAATAAGGTTGGACCTGGCTGGTCGCCGTGTCTGCCCGAAGAGGTCGGGCTTGGCCTTTTTTGGGCGCTTCTGGGCGCTTCCAGTCGGCCTTTTGGAGCCCCATTTAGGCAAGTGATTAGGCAAGTCGAGGCCAGATCCCAGGTGTGCCAATGGACTCCGACGGTTTCCTAAACCGTAGGTCGTGGGTTCGAGTCCCGCCAGCCCCGTGAACCAGAAGCCCAGCTATCCCAGGGAAGCAAGAGGCTGGGTGCAGGGCCTGCCAGGCCCGGGGGATCAGGCCCGTGGTCAGGATGTTGACGGTCCGATCCCCAGGCACCGCCCTGAACAGGGCCGCATCAGATCGGAGACAACCACCCAGATCGGTCTCAAAACGAGCGCGGATCAGTTGCCCCTCTGGATCACCTGCGCTTTCTGGCCTTGGCGGCGGTCTGCTTGATCGCCGCCTGGTGACGGCGCTGTCGGGCCCCGGTGGCGGCCTTGCTCTGGGCCACCTGGCGACGGCGCTGATAGCGATGGACCCAATCGTGAAGCTGCGATCGCCAACGCTCCACCATCGATGGATAGGTTTGTTGGGGCGTAATGGGCTGGCGGCTGCCTCGCCGCAGGTTCTTCAGGCCGGCCTGGATCTGCTGGACAAGACTGCCGGGCTGCTTCGGATCCAATCCCTGCCGGAATCGGCTGAGGAGCGTAGGGCCTTGGGCACGCCAGCGGCCGATGGCGGCAAAACCCAACATCAGCATCAGGCACAGCAGGCCATTGCCCAGGTTCTGAACCAGAAAGGCCTGCAGTCTGTCTTGGAGGATCTGGGAGACGCTGTCCTGTTGGCGGCGCCACTGACCGATAAACTGGCTCACGGCTTCGGCACGGACCCGCTCCAACGAGGCGGGAAGTTGCTCAGGAAATGGAGGGCTGGTGGGAGACATCAGAGCGAACTGAAGCCGGAAGTTCTGCTCGTCTTTGGTCTGTTGGAGCTGATCAATCTGCTGTTTGCGCTGCCGCAGTTCCAACTGCACCGCGCTCTGAGACTGATTCAGCAAGCGAATGCCGCTGGAGATCTGTAGGGGGATCAACAACAGCCAGCCCACACAGATCCAGGCGGCCATCAGACGGATTCGCTCCGCTCTGTTCCGCAGCGCCCGATTGCCGGGATCCAGCAGCGGCGCAGCCGACATCATGGCGCAACCGATGAGGGACTGCAGGCCATTGGCTTGTAGCGTCAAAGCCAGCTTCAGTTGCCAATCCGGCTGCAGCAAGGCCGGCGGCAGGATGGCAAGGACAGTGTTGACGGCGAAGAATCCCGCGAGGGCCGCCCCACTCCAAAACACCGCATCAGCGGCTCTGGCTGGCTCGCCGGAATCCAGAACCTTGTCAGACGACTGACCGGTAGGAAGTTCGTTCAAGCAGGCAAGCCACAATTTTATTAACTAACTTATAAAAAATGCCCCCGTAAGCTGGCAGGGAAATGCATTGAAGAAAAAAAGAATTAAAATCAGCTTTGTCAAGCAATGGTATGGATCCGACGGCGGATTCTGCGCGACCAAGCGAAGGCCGAAGCGGCGCCCAGGATCGGCAGAGGACCTGGAACGGGAGCATTCCGTTGAGAAATCTGGAGAGTGGTCGTATTCAATGTACCGGTCACAGCGACAAAAGTAAGATTTATGGTTGTAGCCGTGACATCTTTGGCAAATGGCGCCGAGGTGGGGCCAAGCAAATTCAGAATATTGGCCGTAGAAATTGTGGGGCCATCACTGAAGACGGCTTGAGAGCCAGCCACAAGGCCACCGATGCCAGGCGTGCCCGTTCGAGCGATACTGGCAACATCAAAAACCTTGGTTGGATCAGTATTGGTCAGAAGAAGTTGAGCGGCCAAGGAAGCGGACCTAACAGATTCTTGGGAGGCAAAATTGAAAATGAGCGACCAGACACCACCGCCAGAAGAATTAAGGGTGAGGGCATCATCGTTTTGCCAGCCCCTCCCAAGATCGGGTGTAACAAATACGTTTCTGGTGCCGGCACTATCCGTAATGGCTGTTTGGGTTCCGGACGTTAAGGTGCAACCTGCTCCCTTGATCTGAGCGTAGGTGCAGGAAGTGGACGCATGGGATGACGTGGCCGATCCGGCCGTCAGCAGATCAGCAGCACCCAGTTGGAGAGCCGCTATCGAAGCGCAGCGCGAAATTTTCGCTACAGGTGCAAAATTATGAATTCGGCGCATGCTGCCTGCCAGTGCTGCACTGTGCATCACGGAGCCCCATGGCTTAGGCCAGCAGGCTGACTGGCGCAGGCCTCAGCTTCGGGCCACCGCCGCAAAGCCGAGGCACAGCAGCCCGCGTCCCCTGCAGTGGTGTAATTCCCCCGGCACCCCCACCCCGGCGTAGCCGGGGTGGGCCGCGCACCTCAGGCGATCGGCTCCACGGCTGGCGTTGCAAGGGGTGGGCAGGTCCGTTTCCCT
>NZ_JAGQCD010000069.1 GCF_024345975.1 Cyanobium sp. Cruz-8D1
GGCTGGTGGAGCGCTCGGCGCGGCAGGAGCTGATCTGGAAGCCGCCGGGGCTGAGCTGGAAGGTGGTGTAGATCCAGTCCTCGACGTTCGGTGCCTGCAGGATCTGGCCGTCGGCACCGACCATCAACACCGGCACGGCGCCGTACTGGGCCGGCTGGATGGCGCGGCGCTCATCGCGGCGCAAGCTGAACTCCAGCAGGGTGCGGGTGTCGCTGGCGAACTGCCAGTCGAGCAGATCGGCGCGGGGCACCAGGGCCAGCCGTGGCAGGGAGGCCCGATCGCCATGGGCGATCGCCTCCAGCCGGTGGCCTTCTGATTCGTGGCCCGTGGCGGGCGGCAGCACCAGCAACAAACAGCCGCCATCGCGCAGCACGAGCAGATCGGCGATGAACAGCAGCACCGCCAGGTCGGTGCCCATCCCATCGACATCACCGACGATGCGCTTGAGGGAGTCCGGCAGCGCCTGCCAGTGCAGGAAGCTGAGCATGCCGGCGTAGGTGCGCAGGGCATCGCGGAAAAAGCCCGTGGGCTGGGCGTGCTGGATGCGGGAGTCGTAGACCGGATCGGGCTCCTTGATCCCCTGCGGCAGGTAGGGCTTGCGGCGGCAGGAGCCATCCGGCGCCCGCAAAAGGTTCCAGGCATCGAGCACCAGCTGGAGGCGATCAGCGATGGCGCTGAGCGTTGGGTGCTGCCGCGACCATGGGGCCGACAGGGCCGGCTTGTTGAAGGAGCCGGCCTCCTCGAGCGGCGAGGGCCGGCGGTAGCGGTTGCGCTTGGTCGCGGAGCGGCTCGGCACGGGCGAAGCAAAGGCGGCTATGGGCTATTGCCACCCAGGGGCCAGTTGGCGATCAGTAGGGGGAGGCGGTGGTTATGGGAAAGAAGGCCAACAGGTTGCTGGGAAGGTCAACGTGAGGGTCGGAATGACGTTCCACCCTCAGTTGGCGCAGCGTGAACATGAGCTGCCGCAAGTAGAGCGCGTCTCACAGGTGAACGGGCTGCCTGATCAGCTTGATGGCTCATCGTCGGGATTGGCCGATCAGGTGCATGTGCCAACGCAGCGGGAAAATGGGTCGCTCCGGCGCAGATGTCGAGAAGAATGAGCCAGGAGGTTCGCAAGCGAGGAGATGAGGGGCCTGTACCAGGTGCCGCCAGTGGTGGCGAGCCGAGGACTGGGCTCGGATCAACCGCGGCTGCTGCGAAAGTTGGGAGACAGCTGCACGTTGAGGCACCGCTTGCTGCTCGACCATGGCGTCGATCTGGACGTGCCATCCCCTCACCCTGTCCCGCCAAGCCCATGATGCGTCGCGAGAAGCAGCTCTTCCTCGGGCCGCTGGCGCTGGCGGCAGCCCTGCAGGGCTGCCTCAGCCCGGTGCTGCCGATCCCTCCCGCCAGGGCCGTTTTGGTTTCGCCCGCGGCGCAGGGCGGCGAGGCGATCCCGCCTGAGGTGATGGAGTGGTTCGTCGGGGCCCAGCGGGCCTATGGCGAGGGGCAACCGGCGGAGGCCCTGCGGCTGCAGCGGAAGGTGATGGAGTGGCTAGAGGCCACGCCATCGGCCCGGCCGCACTTCCGGGCGCAGTCGTTGATCAACCTTGGCCTCTGGAACGGGGCCCTCGGCCGCCATCCGGAGGCCCTCACCGCCCTGTCGCAGGCGGAAGCCATCTTGCGGTCCCTGGCCAGCGGCAGCACCGAGGCGCGCCAGGATCTGGCCAAAGCGCTCAACAATCAGGGCGAAAGCCTCAACGCCCTGGCCCGCCGCGGCGAGGCGCTGGTGGCCGCTCGCGCCGCGGCAGACCTCCTGCGCAAGGAGCTCCGCGCCAACCCCGCCGCCCAGCGCGACCTGGCGGTGGCGCTGATCAATCAGGGCCGCTTCAGCGACTCGGCCCGCCAGGCACTGCCCCCCACCAGGGAAGCCGCCGCCCTGCTGCGGCCGCTCGCCCAGAGCGATCCCAGCGAGCGAGCGAACCTGGCGCGCACCCTTATGCGCCTTGGCGAATTGCACGGCGAACTCGGTGAGCTGCCTCAGGCAGAGGCCCCCATTCAAGAAGGGGTGGCCCTATGGCGCCAGCTGGCAGCCAGCAACCCCTCCGGGCGAGCAACGTTGGCCCAGTCCCTGCGTCTGCAGGGTCAACTACTGGGGGGGCTCAACCGCCACCCGGAGGCCGTGGCCAGCAATGTCCTGGAGGTGGAGGTGCGGCGCCAACTGCTGGCGGAAGATCCTGGACAACGCGCCGCGCTGGCCGAGGCCCTGGTGCTGTTGGCCCATCGCCACACCCAGCTGGCCCAACCGCAAGCGGCCCTGCCGGCCAGCCGCGAAGCGGTGCGGCTGCTGCGCGACCCCCGCCCGGCCAGCCCCGCCGAGCAGCGGGTCCTGGGCCTTGCCCTCAGCGGTCTGGGCCTGAGCCATTCCGCCCTGGGGGAGGCCCGTGAGGCCCTGGCGGTCAACCAGGAAGCCGTGGCGATCCTGGGCGGGTCGGCCCGGGCCATCCCCGCATCGCGGGCCGACCACGCCACCGCCCTGAGCAACCTCGCCCTGGCCTACAGCGCCCTCGGTGCCCGCCAGGAAGCGATGGCGCCAGCGGAGGAGACGGTGGTGATCTGGCGTGCCCTGGCCCGCACCAACCCCGCCCAGCAAGCCGATCTCGCCATCGCCCTCAAGAACCTGGGCAAGGCCTACGGCGAGCTCGGCCAGCATCAGCGCGCCGTGCCGCAGCTGCTGGAAGCCATCGCCCTGCTGCGGCCCCTAAGCCAGGCCCGTCCGTCCCTCCGCGCCGAACTCTCCCGAGCCCTAAATAACCTCGGCTTTCTGCGCCTGCTGATGGGCCAACCCGCCCAGGCACGGCCCCTGCTGGAGGAAGCGTTGCGCATCGTTCAGCCCTTGACCACCGAGAACCCCACCCTGCGAGGTGATCTGGTTCGCACACAGGTCAACTTGTCAAACACCTTGGCGGAGCTTCAGCGGCTGCAGCGTTTAAAGAACTAAGCCTGGTTGCATCACCATCCTGCCCCCCCCCTCGCCACTTGAAACATTCGCCGAAACTTGCGCCGCAAAGGATCACTCAATGCATGGTGCTCCGCAATGCATGGGGCTCGCGGCTGCTCGGCTCTGGCTACACGCGGAGTATCTGTCCGCCTTCCAAACTCCGCCGATCCCTACAAAGATCAAGCCAACCATTGCCAGGTGCTCCTGGCCGGTGAACAACTTGCCAGGAAACCAACCAATCACCTGCAGAATTGGGCGGCGGAGTATCGCTCAGGGCATGGTCATCTGCTTGCGGAAACTTTGCATGTCCTACTGCGTACCAAGTTAAACATGTGGTTCTCGGACCAGGCAACCATGCCTAAGCTTCCGATACATTCGGCAAAAGCTGTTGGTACAGAAGGGTTTTGACAACCGCTCGATCTGAGCTCACCGTGGTTTGCGGAAAGTACGGAGCTTTGAGGGATGGTTCTCGGAACCTTCCAATTAAGAGTTGAACTAAGCCGCTGCGCGGCAGATTCAACAGCTCGTGAATACTCTCATTGCTTCACTCTTTACTATTCCGATTCTTCCACATCCGCAGTGATCACCCTCACACCACGATCAGCTCAAAGCCAACTACACTCTTCATGAAGCCATGGTGGCAATGGAACAGGTACTTCTACTTGCCAACCACGTCAATCATGGAGGAAACCTAAAAAATTTGCCGGACTTATCTGCGGTAGGCCCCGCCCTCTAGAGTTGCGGGATTGTCCAGCTATGGATAGATCGTGGCTGCGCACGATCTATCCATATTCGTTAGGTAGACACGAAGTATGGACAGAAGAATGACGCGACCCCGTACACAGTAATTGTGTTTCCTGCTCTCTGTTCAGAGAAGTTGCTTAGGTCTGCATAAGCGGGAGACCAAGTGAGTTACCGCATTGTATAGAACCTGCGACATAGCGGGCATCACAGGAATGGATCGACAAGGCAAAGAGCCTTACGAATTGTGAATCTAAGGTCGACAGCTTGGTCAGGTAAAGCTAAGAATCAATTGGTTACGAAAAACCGTAACTGTATTAAAAGGAGCATTCCAAGCAAGGCATCACATTTTCAGCGCCATCACTAGGAACAGCTGCCATGAGTAGGCAGGATCAAATTGATGCCATGGTCAACCAAGCGACGGCAGCCATAATTTGCTCGTATCTTGAACATATGAACACAGCTCTGAACAAAGACTTAACCACTGCTACTACTGGAACAGCGTTTATTACTGAGAGCGAACTTGGCTCTTTGATCAATACGGTTCAGGGTGCCTTACGCAATGTGCCATAAGAACAGCCTAACGACGCCCCTCGAGTGGACAGGCCACCACCAGCACTTTGCCGCCTCCCTGTACCCTTTGCCTGCCACTCAGAGGCACCGTTCCAGCGATCGCCAGCCACTTCAGGTCTCAGGCGGCAGGGCCACAACTGTGATCGAGCAGGCCTCCTGAATCTCCTGCCAGCGAGCAGCCGTGATGCCAAGCCGCTGGGGCAGCTGGCCAGGCGGTAGGCCCTGGCGAAGCAGCTTCTGACCACTGGCATGTAGATCCCGCCAGGTGGGCGGCACCTTGATGGCAAAGCCCGAATCGCGCAGGAAGTGGATGATCTCGCCGTTGGCGTAGGTGCGGGCGTAGGGGCGAAAGGGGCGGCCACCGGTGGGGTTGTAGCGCTCGGCGGCTTTGAGCAGGCCGATGATCGCCACCTGCCGCAGGTCATCGAAGGGGTGGATGGTGCGGCGAGCGAAGTTGCCGGCGATCACATCGGCCAGATCCAGATGTTGTAGCGCCAGGGCGTGGGCCGCCGCACGGGGATGGGGCACCCGGCGTCGGCGCGGTGCACGGGGAGCAGGGTCCGCCGCCGCCACCGCTGCCGCCACTGGCAGCGCTGGAGCAACCGCCAGATGGGCCGGAGCATCAAAGAGGGAGAGCTGCTGCACCATCGGATCAGCGCGAGAGCAGCAGCGGCACCGGCGCGTCCTGCACACCGAGGCCTTTCCAATAGCGTTCCTCCAGCCAGAGGGCGCCGTGGCAGAAGGCGTCGGTGAGGTCCTTGCTGCCCTTGGGGAACCGGGGGAGTTCCTCGGTGAGGGGTTCGGCGCGGGGATGGAAGGCGACTTGGCCCGCCTCCAGCAGCGGTGCGACGGCATGGGCGCGTAGCTCCTTGCTGCCGCGAGGCGGGACCGGCAGCAGCCCGCAGATCTTGCGGCGCAGAACCTGCAGCACGGCCGGGCCGTTGGCGGCGTCTTCCACCAGCACCGCGTTGGGCCGCAGGCCCTGCTTGTGCAGCGCGGCGCTGGCCGCCAGCAGGAAGTGGACCGTGCCCGGCAGACCGAGGCGCTTGCGCACCGCCCAGAGCACCTCGATCTCCAGCCTCTGGGCCATTCCGGTGTCAGGCGCCAGCAGGCCCATGAGCACAAAGCCGCAGTAGCAGCTGTCCTCCTCCCCTTTGAAGGTCAGGTCACAGGAGAGGATCAAAGGGCCGTAGCGGCGCTTGGCCTTGCGGGGGAAGGCGTTGCGCAACCAGGCCCTCTGGAAGATGCCGCCGGCGGCCGGTGCCGGCCGCTGCTGGTAGAGCGCCGACCACCAGAAGGCGCCGGTGCGTTGGCGGATCTTGAGCAGTTCCTGCAGCGGGAAACGCTCGGGGCAGAGGGCCTCCCCCGGCTGGCGCCAGTCCGGCTCCACCGTCACCGAGGGCGGATAGGAGGGCCGTTCGGGGCTGTGCTCCGCAATCGCCGGCAGGTCGAGCACATGCCAGTGCTGGGGCGCCTGCTCCAGCTCCTGGGCCAGCAGCCAGCCGACCATGTCGTTCTCATCCCAGCGGGTGAGCACGATCACCTGGGCCGAGAGGTTGCGCTGCAGGGCGCCTGTGCCGGCGTCGATGAAGGAAGGCTCCGCGCGCAGGAACCAGACCGACTTGAGCCACTCGACGATGCGATCACGGACGCGGGCGGAGCCGGCGTCATGGGGACCCTTGTAGGGGTCATCGATGATCCCGAGCGAATAGCCCTTGCCGTTGAAAGGCCCGTCCACACCAGCAGCGATGCAGCCGCCGCGCTGGGGCGTGAGCCAGTTACCGACGGCGGCTGAATCCCTGGAGAGGGGGTTGCCGGTGGCGCGATAGAAGTGGCGCGCCTCGCGGGAATGGGCGTAGGCCAGCTCACCGGAGTAGCTGGCGACTGCCGAGAACAGGTGCGGGTGGCGGTAGACGAAGTAGGCCAGAAACAGCTTGGAGATCAACAGCGATTTGCCCAGCCGCGGCGGACAGGTGACGATCAGGCGGGAGAGCTCGCCATCGGCGATCTGCTGCAGCAGGGCGATCAACACCAGCGCCCAGCGGTGGAAGCCGTAGGCGGGCATCGCCTCGGTGATGAACGCACGCAGGCTCAGCGGCGCCGTACTGCCGCTGACGATCGAGGGATCGCGGAAAGCGAGAACGCCAGCATCACCCCATGGATCGCCGTGGAAGGGCGAGCCCAGCACGCCGGCAGCGGTGATGGTCCCTGGACGCAGCAGGGGGGAAACCGTGGCGGGAGGGGCCAGCATCAGGCGGCCGACGGGGGCTTGATCGGCGCCCGCAGCATCCCGGTGATCTCGGCCAGCACGCGGTGAGCACCAACGGCGGCGGAGAACTGCTCGGCTTCTGCCGCACGACGGGCGACGTCCTGGAGGGCAAAGATCGCCTCCGCCTGGTGCACCAGCCGGTCCTCGACCAGCTCCTCGACCATCCGCGAGCGGGCGACGCGCAGGTACTTCTTGAGGGTGCAGTAGGAGGTCATGCCCCAGAGCAGGACGGCCTGGTCACGGATGTGGGTGGTGGGAAGGCGCTGGGCCAGCCAGACCTGCAGCTGGGCAATGCGCTGCTCCACCTCCGCCCGGGTCGGGCGCTTGCTGGAGGCCTGAGCCGGGAACCGAACACCGACGCCATCGCTGGCTGGGCTGCGCTTACGCCCCCGCTTGCGGGGTTCCTCTGGCGCCGGCTCCGGCCAGATGGGGTTGCCATCGGCGTCCTCCAGCGGCGCTGAATCCCGCAGTAGCTCCACGGCTGGATCGTCGGGCGTGATCTCGCCAAGGGCGACCATCAAAGCCATGCGCACCTGGCGGCGAGGATCAGCCGTAAGAGATTCGGGAGCCGTAGCCGCATGTAGCTAGTGAACCCAAGGCTACTACCCGTAATGAGTTAGCGCTCAGCAGCGCAGACCGGCCAGTGAGTCGGTTCAGCGTGCCACCCGGCGCAAGGGCTGCGCAGGTTCGGCCTGCGGCCTCACCCTTGCGCGCGGGTGCTGGGATCGCCTCGCCGCCACCCGGCTGGGGCGGTTGTGTCACGGCGGCCAGGGGGCTGCCGCTGTGCGGGGCGCGACCCGCTCAGGCCAACTGTCGCCTGCACCATCCACTAGCGGTCCCGATGCTAAAATTATAGAGCCCTAGTCTCTTGTCATGGCAAGCGATCCTGGCTGCGATGTGGCCCCCGACGGGCCCAGCTACGCACCTCACCCGGTGGTGGTCGTGGCCTGCGGCGGCCGGGAGCTGGCCTGGGAGCCCAGCGCCGTGCGCACCGCGCTACTGGAGGCGGTGAGTTGCCGCTGGGTGCTGACCCTGTTCCATGGCGGCGCCAGGGGCGCCGATCAGCTGGTGGAGTGCCAGGCCCAGGCCCTCGGCTGGCCCGTGCGCCAGCGCAGAGCTGAGTGGTCGCGGTTGGGAATGGCGGCCAGGCCGATCCGTAACCAGGCCATGCTCGAGGAGGCCGGCGGCCTGGCGCACCGCAATGGCGCCGAGCTGCTGCTGCTGGCGTTCCCCGGGGGTGCTGGCACCGCCAGCTGCATCCGGGAAGCGCGCTAGTGGCACCGGTTCAGTTGTGGCGAGGTGCGTATGCAGCTGCTGCAGCTGCTCGAGCGGATTGAAGCCAGCACGATCAGCTGAGGGCTGGGGGCAGAAGCCCCCCCACCAGCCAACGGGCGGAAACCGGGTCAGCCGGGCAGATCCGCGCCGCGGGTTGGGGGCGCGAACATTTTAGAGCTGCCTTTTGCAGGTTCTGCTGGTGAGCAGGCGGATCGAGGCGAGGTCGAAGTCAGTGCTCCCGTCGGTCTGCCTTGCGGGCCTCGGCGTTGATGCTTTGCGACATGCTGCCCATCCGCCTCAGATCAGCCGGCCGCGAGGGCGGGGCGGCTCAAGGCTGGGAACCGGTGTGAGCAGGGCGGCCAGGGGCAAGGCCATGGCGGCGGCGATGGCGCTGCTGATGGCGATGAGCTGCAGGTAGCGGAAGAACATGTGTTGGGCCGTGCTGCTCACGGCAGATCGTTGAAACGGTTGCGGGGAGCGTCCATGAGCTCCTGGCGCCCCTTCTCCTTGCCATAGAGCCAGTCATCGACGGACTGGCCGGGCCTGGGGCCGTTGGGTTTGAGCTTGGTGACCTTGAAGTCGCTCGCTGGGGTCCAGCTGGGTTTCTTGCGGCGGCTCATGGCTCTGCCTCAAACACTGGGAAAGGCAGCGCCTCGATCTGGGCCTCAGTGCAGCGGCGCTGCCACTGCTTGGCCTCCGGCAGCCAGCGGAAGCCGGCCTGCTTGGCCTCGTCTTTGCGGGAGAAGGGCAGATCGGCAGCGACCAGTCGCCGCAGCTGTAGGCCCTCGGCCAGGTGCTCCTGCAGCTGCGGGTCGCGCTCAAGGATCTGAGCCAGATAGATGCAGTCGGTCAGGGCCCGGTGCGCCGCCCAGACCGGGATGCCATGGGCCAGGGCGAGGGCTGCCAGCGAAGGGCCGGGCTTGATGCCCTGCCAGCTGATGCCGTCACAGGTGCAGATCCATGGCTTGCCCTGGGCCTCGGTGTCACCTGCACCGGTCGTGCTCAGCCAGGTGTCGATCCAGGGCCGGTCAAAGGCGGCGTTGTGGGCCACCAAGGCATCGGCGCTGGCCAGCATCGCCAGGAAGAGGGCGTGAGCCTGCTGGGCAGGCTGGGGCTGCTGCGTGAGGACGGGGTCGATGCCGTTGATCTCCTGGGCCCCATTGGCGGCGATGGGCAGGAGGAAGGAGAGCTGCTGCAGCACCGCCCGGTGGGGCACCGAGAAGAGCACAGCGCCGATCTCGCAGAGTTCATCGCTCCCCACCTGGAGACCGGTGGTTTCGCAGTCCAGCAGCAGCAACGTGGTGGGGGAGAGCGGCATCAGAGGGTCGGCAGCTCGGTGTGGCGAGGGTCCGGACCGCTGTGGATCGCCGCCGTCAGCACCCGCTGAGCCAGCTCCTCGCAATTGCGATGGACGCCGGTGTTCCAGGCAGCCACGACCGTGTCCTTGGTTGCCCGGGTGAAGACCAGCGCCGTTCCCGGCGGATAGAGGGCGGCATTGCCAGCGCGGTAGCCCTCGCGGTACGCCTTGGCGTGTAGCAGGCGGTTCGCCAGCCGATCGAGTTGGTCCGGTGGCACCGGATGGCGCAGCCGCAGCCAGAGCTCCAGCAGCAAGCGGAAGGCAACGTTCAATGGGATGGGCGCCACCAACATGCGGTGGCGGAAGCAGTCGATCGTCACCAGCCCGAGGTGGCGGGGCAGGAGCTGATCGGGCGGGTGGGAGCGGATCAGAAAGCGGAACATCGCAAGAGGTCGGTGGTGGGACAGGCCGGGCGGTGCCCGGTGTTTGGCTCTGGTGTCAGCGGGGGGAGAGGGGGCGGAAGGCACCGGTGCCACGGCCGCAGCCAGGGCAACGGGCCGCAGCGCGGAGCAGCTGGTCCCATTGGCCGGGGGTGAGCAGCCAGAGGCACTCACGGCACTCCCAAGAGGGGGAGTGGGCGGATGGTGGGACCGGCGCCGCCATCACTGGGGTGGAGGACCCGCCTCAAGGCTCTGGAGAACGGAGGCGATCAGCGGCCCGGGTTCGGGGCTGGTGTCGATGGCCTGGTGCAGCACCCGCAGGGGGGCACAGAGCAGACGGGCGCGGTCATGGTGACCGGCCCAGAACTCGCGCTCAAAGGCCTCGAGGAGGCGCCGAGCGAGGTGCTGATCCGGAGGCTGGGGGTGGTTCGGCATGGAACGGTCTGAAATGGGTCGTGAAGTGTTCTCTTGTCGGCTCAATCCGTAGTGGCACGGGTTGGCATTGGCGGTGGACTCAGTTCGCTCAGAAAGGCACCTCCTCGCCAAAGCCGCCGTAGCCCTCATCGGGCCGTGGCGTCCATTCCGAGGCAGGCCCATACGAGCGATTGCCATCCCCGCCACCCGCAGGCAGCGGCGGGCCGCCAAGGTCCGCCGGGTCCTTGAGCTGAATCGTGCGGTAGGTGCTGCCACCCCTGCTGGTGTTGTTGTATTCGAAGGCCAGCAATCGGA
>NZ_JAGQCD010000007.1 GCF_024345975.1 Cyanobium sp. Cruz-8D1
GAGCTGCGGCCCATCTGCTCTTCCAGCTGGGTGACACGGGCGGAAAGTGTTTCCAGCTGGGTAATCAGTTGGCCCACCAGTGCTCTCACGGTTGGCGGTGTCGCCTCCCAGTCACTCTCAGAAATGCCGGCAGGTGGTGGATGCATCTCGGGCAGTCTCTGCCTGAGATCCAAGCTGTTTTCAGAGGTCTGTCAAGAGCGGAACTGCCCCGGAGCTTTCTCCCCCCCTGAACAGTTACGTTTATTGGAAGCCCAGTACGGGGAGCTTGTCGAGCGGGATGAACAGCGGAACCACCAAGCCAAGCAAGGGTCCTGATGTCGGTACACCTCTCATGAGCTTGGGTGATCTTGTCGGCTCCAGGGCCAGTCAGGCGGAAGCCATGATCAAGCAACGGGGTTTTCGCTTTTTGAAAGCCGATCCTTCTGGTAATGCAGTTTATGGCTATTGGCGTGAAGCCAGGACCAACAACTGTGTGGTCATCCGCACCGCCAATGGGCGTTACGACTCCATCGTCTACGGCACGCCCAGCTGTAACTGGTTCTCACGTTGTTGATCGGCAATGGCGATGCCATGCCTGGCTGGCTGGCTGGCTGGTTCTCGGCTGGCCAGCGATCCACAGGGGAAGCCACCCTCCTGGTGTCCCTTTTGGATGAAAAGGCCGCCATCCTGAGGCTGCCCATGGCCGCCATAGAGGTCGTGCGTCCACGAAGGGCGGTGGCCAAGGGCTTGAAGACGGCTTGTCTGACCACCTTCCCGGGGGTGGGACACGGTGTGTTGTTGCCCCCGCCCACGGGGCCTGCTGCCGCCTGTTCCATGCAGCTGCCTTTCCAGGATTCGGCCGGTGATCGGTGCGGGTCCGCCGACGGGGGAGACGGCCCGTGTCAGGGGCTACAGCCCAGCAGGGCGGCGTCCTCTACAACACCGCGAAGCTCAGGCTTTCTCCATCGCAGCGATGCCATGACCTCCGAACAGGCGGCCCAGCTCATCGACAACACGCTCGATCTGGTGCACCAGCGTCTGCAGGATCTCGAGGCGCAGGCCCTGAGCCATGAGCACCGCGCCCTGGCGGCGGAATTCCGCGAATGGCGCCAGCCCGCCGGTGGCCACATCGATCTGATGGTGTTTCCGGGGCTGGCCGAATCCTGAGGATGTCCGCCTCCCTCAGGAGGTCCGCTGACGGCGCTGCAGCCACCGCAGGCACAGCAGGCCGCTGAGCGGAGCCAGCACCGTGCCCACCACGGTCGAGCCCAGCAGCAGGCGGGCGGTGAAGTCCCAGCCCAGTTGGCGCAGGCTGTCGTGGCGCAGCACCAGGCCGCCCGGCCAGCCCTTGCCGGGGCCCAGCAGCAGGCTGCCCAGCTGGTAGTTGAACCAATAAAGCGGCAGGTAGGTGATCGGGTTGCTGATCCAGGTGCCGGCGGCGGCGAGCAGGTGGTTGCCCCGCACCAGGCTGGCCAGGGCCACCCCCAGCAGGGTCTGGAAGCCGAAGATCGGAAAGCAGCCCATGAACACCCCGGCCGCCAGGCCCCGGGCCCGCTGGCCGTGGCTGCCCTCCTGGCGCCAGAGCCATTCGATCGCTTGCCGCAGCTTCCTTCTCACTCCCTTCAGGGCCAGCGGCAGGGACGGAGACTGGGGGCGAAACGCTGCCATGGGACCAGTGACGCGGGCAGAGCTCCCGATTGGCGCGAACCCTAATGGCGACACCATCGCCGCCATCGCCACCGCCGTCGCCGCCGGGGCCGGCAGCGTGGCGATCGTGCGCCTCTCGGGCCCGGCGGCCGAGGCGATCGGCCGGCGTCTGTTTCTGGCCCCCGGCGCCCAGGCCTGGGAAAGTCACCGGGTGCTCTACGGCCACGTGGTAGTTCCCGAAAGCGGTGAGCGCGTCGATGAGGCCCTGGTGCTGCTGATGCGGGCCCCGCGCAGCTTCACCCGCGAGGACGTGGTGGAGCTGCACTGCCACGGCGGGCTGGTCGCGGTGCGGCGGGTGCTGGAGCTGGTGCTGGCCGCCGGCGCCCGCCTGGCCGGGGCCGGCGAGTTCAGCCAGCGGGCCTTCCTTAATGGCCGCCTCGACCTCACCCGCGCCGAGGCCATCGCCGAGATGATCGCCGCCCGCAGCCGGCGGGCGGCTGAGCTGGCCATGGCCGGCATCGACGGCGGTCTGCAGCGGCGCATCACCGGCCTGCGGGAGCGCCTGCTCGACCAGCTGGCCGAGCTGGAGGCCCGGGTCGACTTCGAGGAGGATCTGCCCCCGCTCGATGGTGCGTCGGTACGGGCCGAGCTGCTGGCGGTGCGGGGCGAGCTGGAGCAGCTGGTGGCCGACTCCCGCCAGGGGGAGCTGCTGCGCGAGGGCCTGCGGGTGGCCATCGTCGGCCGGCCCAACGTCGGCAAGTCGAGCCTGCTCAACCTGCTCAGCCGCCGCGAGCGGGCCATCGTCACCGACCTCCCCGGCACCACCCGCGACCTGCTGGAAAGCGACCTGGTGCTCGATGGGGTGCCCCTCACCCTGCTCGACACCGCCGGGATCCGCCCAACCGAAGACCGGGTGGAGCAGCTGGGCATCGCCCGCAGCCGCCAGGCCCTGGCCGGGGCCGATGCGGTGCTGCTGCTCTTCGATCTGGTGGCTGGCTGGACGGCCGCTGATCAGGAGCTGAGGGCCCTGGTGCCCGAGGGGGTACCCCTGCTGCTGGTGGGCAACAAGCGCGATGCTCTGCCGCCGGGGGCCGCTCCGGCCGGCGTCCCGTCGGCACCGCCGGAAGCCCCCGTCGTGGCCATCAGCGCCCTCACCGGCGCGGGTCGCGACGGACTGGTGGCGGCCCTGCTGGGCCTCTGCGGCGCCAGCGAGCTCCAGGGGCTGCAGGTGGCCCTCAACGGCCGGCAGCGGGAGCTGGCGGCGGCGGCGGCCACCAGCCTGGAGCGGTCGCTGGAGGCGGCCGACCAGGGCCTGCCCTGGGATTTCTGGACCATCGACCTGCGCGGCGCCATCGCCGGCCTGGGGGCGATCACCGGCGAGGAGGTGAGCGAGGCGGTGCTGGAGCGGATCTTTTCCCGCTTCTGCATCGGCAAATAGCCGGCGGCGCCGGCATCACGAAACACTCACCCCGGTTGACTGCTTGTCCTCGTGCGTCAATGCTTTGACGAACGGACTCCAGCGGGCGGATGCAAACCATCGACTGGCTCTGGATCCTGCACCCCGCCCTGGCGGTGGTGCTGATCTACCCCCTGATCGGCATGGTGGTGCGGCTCGGGGTCCAGGCCCGCCAGCGCCGTGTCGACAAGGCGAAGCTGCCCCCCACCACCGGCCGCGACCACGCCGACCTGGGCCAGTGGCTGTCGGCGGGGGTGGTGCTGCTGGTGCTGGTGGCGCTCACGGTGGTGATCGTCACCAAGCAGCCGCCGGAGGGCTTCACGGGCGGCCCCGGCCGTGCCCTGCAGCTGCTGCTGGTGCTGGGGGGCACGCTGGTGTCATTGCTGGCCCTCTGGCGGGTGAAGGCCAAGGGCTACCGGCTCGTCTTCGCCCTGCTCACCTGGGCGGGCGTTCTCGGCCTCGGGGCCCAGCCGGAGGTGTGGCGCCTCAGTGACAACCCGCTGAGCCCCGCGTTCTGGCAGTCCCATTACTGGGCCGGGGTGGCCGTGGTGGGGCTGATGATCTTTTCGCTGGCCGCCCGCCCGGAGATCCTCAGGGATCTGCGCTGGCGCCGGCTGCATCTCAGCGCCTCGATCCTGGCGGCGGTGCTGTTCGTGGCGCAGGGGATCACCGGCAGCCGCGACCTGCTGGAGATTCCCCTGGCCTGGCAGAAGCCCACCATCTTTGCCTGCGATTCGGTGAAGCGGGTCTGTCCGCCCTTTGCCCCGCCTGAGGCGCCGGCCCCCGCCGCCGCTCCTGCCGGCAGCTGATGTCGCCTGCTACTGCCGCTGTGCCGGTGCTGCCCTTCACCCCTGCCCTGGAGGCCCAGTTGCGCGGCTGGCTGGACGAGGACATCGGCCGCGGCGATCTCACCGCCCCGGCCCTGATCGGCCGCCCTGGCCGGGCCCACTGGGTCACCCGCGCCGATGGGGTGTTCTGCGGCGGGGTGCTGGTGGGGCCGCTGCTGGCGTTGTTGGATCCCCAGACATCGGTGCGGCTGCTGGTGGCCGATGGGGAGCCGGTGGTTGCCGGCCAGCGGCTGCTGGCGCTGGAGGGGCCGGCGGCCGCCCTGGTGGCGGCGGAGCGCACGGCCCTCAACCTGGCCATGCGTCTGTCGGGCATCGCCACCGCCACCGCCGCCCTGGTGCAGGTGCTGGCGGGCACCGGCGTGCGCCTGGCCGACACTCGCAAGACCACCCCCGGCCTGCGGGTGCTGGAGAAGTACGCCGTGCGCTGCGGCGGCGGCTGCAACCACCGCCTCGGCCTCGACGATGCCGCCATGCTCAAGGAGAACCACCTGGCCTGGTCGGGGGGCGTGGCGCCGGCCATCGCGGCGGTGCGGGCCGCGGCCCCCTGGCCGGCGCGGCTGATTGTGGAGGCGGAAACCCCGGCCGAGGCGATGGCGGCGGTGCAGGCCGGTGCTGATGCGGTGCTGCTCGACGACTTCACCCCCGCGGCGCTGGCGGCCCTGGTGCCCCAGCTGCGGGCCCTGGCGCCGGCGGTGCTGCTGGAGGCCTCCGGGGTGCGGCCCGAGCAGCTGGCGGCCTACGCCGCCACCGGCATCGATCTGATCTCCACCAGCGCCCCGGTCACCCGCAGCCCGTGGCTGGATCTGAGCATGCGCTTCGACCCCCTGCTGGCCTGAGCCGGGGCCTTGGTGAAGAATCGCCTGAGTCCCCCGGCAGCGCTGGCTCCGCCACCGATCGGTTGCCAGAGTGGGCGGGGATGACCCCCGAGCCGACCCGCGTGCCGCAGCGACCCGTGCCGCATCCAGCCCTTCCGCACCCAGCAGCTCCGGCGAAGGCCGTCCCGATCGGGGTCGCCGCCCGAGCCAGGCGGTGCGGCGTGGTGGGACCCTCCCTGCTGCTGGCGCTGGTGGCGGCGCTGGGCAGCCCCACGCCAGCCAGGGCCGAATCGGTGCTCGAGCAGGCGGCGCGCACCGGCGAGATCACCATGGCCGGCCCCACCGACATGGTGCCCTTCGCCTACCGCGATGCCAGCAAGACGCTGGTGGGCTACAGCCTCGATGTGGCCCGGTTGATCGAGGCAGAGGTCTCCACCTATCTCAACCGGCCGGTGAAGATCGTCTACACCGTCAACGCGGATCCGCTGGCGGTGTTCCGTGACGTGAGCCGCGGTGATGTGGATCTGGCCTGTGGGGTTCAGTTCACCTGGGAGCGGGAGATGTTCGTCGACTTCTCGATGCCCTTCGCCCTCTCCGGGATTCGCGTGCTCACCCGGGAGGGGGGGCTCGATGGCTCGGCGGCCTCGATGGCGGGCAAGCGGATCGGCGTGGTGAAGGACTCCCTGGGCAGTGCCACCATCGCGGCCGTGCAGCCGACGGCGGTGCGGGTGCCCTTCGCCGGAATCGAGCCGGCGGTGCGGGCGTTGCTGGCCGGCCAGGTGGATGGCGTGGGGGGCGATTCCCTGCTGCTCGCCGGTGCTGTTCAGAGCTTTGGCGGCAAGGGTTACGGCCTGGTGCCCGCGGAGGCCTTCTCCCGCTTTGCGGTGGGTTGCATTCTTCCGGAAGACAACTCCACCTTCCGCAACCTGGTCAACCTGGCCATCGCCCGGCTGGTGCAGGGCTACCTCGACGATGAGCCGGCTGCCGTGGCCAGCGTCAACCGCTGGCTGGGTCCGAAGGGAGTCCTGGCGTTGCCCCCCGACGTGATCAAGGCCTATTTCCAGTCCGTTCTGCTCAACTACGAACGGGTCAGGCCCCTGTCGGCCACGAGCCCATCGCCTGTCGTCCCCACCTCACCTGCCCGTTAAGGAGTGCCGCCCCATGTCCATCACCTCCCGCGCGGCCCTGCTCGGTTTCTCCCTGGCTTTGGCGGCCTTGACCGCTCCGGCCGCCGGCCAGGCGGCCCTGCTGCTCTCCCCGGCCAGCACACCCTCCATCGAGCAACGGTTGCAGCGCATCAGCGCAGCGTTCCGCGCCCAGGGTGACGGGAGCGGGGCGGATGGCGCCTCCCCCGGCGACCAGCGGCTGGCCTATGGCTTCGCCAACGGCGGCCGGGGCGGCTTCGCCAACGCGGCCCGGGGCGGCTTCGTCAATGGGCACCCCTACTACGGCGGCGGCGGCGGCTTCCGCAACGGGGGCGGCGGTTTCGTCAATGCCAGGGGCGGGGGCGGCTTCGTGAATGGGGGCGGCATGCGCGGTGGGGCGTTCCGGAACTGGTAGGTCCCGCCAGGCCAGGGCGTTTCATGCCCCAACGCTGCCGTGGGCAAGCCCTGAAACCGCCCTTAAGGTGCAGCACGTGCACAGCTCTGCCCATGGATTTTCCTGCTGCGCCGGTTGCCTCCGGTTCCGTCCGATCCCGCAGCAGCAGGCTCCTGGCCCTGGGAGCCCTGGCCTGCCTCTGGTCCCTGGGGGCCGCGACACCAGCCAGCGCCGCCGACGCCGTGCTGGAGCAGGCGGCCAAGTCCGGCGAGGTACTGATGGTCGGCCCCGCCGACAGCCCGCCCTTGGTCATGATCGGGCCGAACGGGGAACCGGAGGGTTACGCCATCGAACTGGCCCGTCGCATCGACCGCCAGCTCAAGGCGGAACTGGGCAACAACGTCCGGATCCGCTTCGCCCCCGTGGACAACACCACCGTCACGGTGGGGGCTGTCTCCAGCGGCAAGGCCGGCCTGGCCTGTGGCGTGCCGTTCAGCTGGGAGAACGAGAAGCTGGTCGACTTTTCCCTCCCGATCGGTCTTTCCGGCCTGAGGCTGCTCACCCGCCGCGGCAGCCTTGATGGTTCCCCGGCCTCCCTCGCCGGTCAATCGATCGCTGTGGTGGAGGGGTCCCTTGGGGCCGGGCTGCTTGGTTCCCTCCAGCCCAACGCCAGGGCGGTCAGCTTCCCCACCCTGGCCCTGGCGGTTACGGGCCTGGAGCAGAACAAGGTGACGGGCGTGCTGGGCGATGCCAACGTGCTGGCGGGTCTGCGGCACCAGCGCCGACTGTCGGGCGTGCGCCTGGTGCCTGAGCAGCCCTACGTGAGCTATGGCGTCGGCTGCATCGTGCCGGAGAACAACTCCAGGCTGCTGAACGTGGTCAACCTGGCCATCGCGGGCCTCCTCCAGGGCTACCTGGAGGGCCGCCCCGAGGCCGTGGCCAGCATCGCCCCCTGGGTCGGCCCCACGGGTGTTCTGGTGGTTCCCACCGAGCGCGTCCGCGCCCTCTTCGAATCCGTGCTGCTGACCCGTGAAGGGTTCCACCTGGGGGCCCCTGCACCGGTGGCGCCCCGATGAGCGCGCGGCCCTCCGCCCTGCAGCGGCCTGACCGCTCCGTCCCGCTCCCCCTTCCCTCCCTGGTAGCCCTCCGATGACGAACCACCCCCGTGCCGGTTTGTTCAGTTTCCTGCTCCTGTTGGCGGCCCTGGCCCCCGCCGGCGCCTTGGCCCAGGCCTCGTCCCAGCTGGAGGCCGCGCCCGGGTCGATCGATGCCCGCCTGCGGCGCATCTCCGAGGCCATGGGGCAGGAGCCGTCCGGTCAGGAGCCAGCCGAGGGCCGGGCCAAAGCCCCCGATGGCCGCCTTGCCTACATCTTCGTGAACGGGGGCGGCCCCCGCTTCGGCTGGGGCAACGGCGGTTTCCGCAACGGCGGCTGGGGCAACGGGGGCTTCCGCAACGGCGGTTGGGGCAACGGCGGCTTCCGCAACGGCGGTTGGGGCAACGGTGGCTTCCGGAACGGTGGTTTCCGCAACTTCTGGTGATCGCCATCGGTACCCCGCCGCCCGGAAACCCTGAAGGCTTCGGGCCGTTGCAGCTGCTGGTGGTCCAGCCCACGCCTTACTGCAATCTCGACTGCGACTACTGCTACCTGCCCAACCGCGACGACCGGCACCGGTTACCGCTGGAGCTGCTGGAGGCGGCCCTGGACCGGGTGCTGGAGAGCCCGTATGTGGGTGGCGACTTCACCCTGCTGTGGCATGCCGGTGAACCGCTCACCGTGCCGATCGCCTTCTACGACGCGGCCAGCGCCTGCGTGCGGCGGGCGCTGGAGCGCTGGCAGGGGGAGCCCCTGGCGATCCACCAGTCGGTGCAGACCAACGCCACGCTGATCAACGCGGCCTGGTGCGACTGCTTCGAGCGCAACGGCATCTCTGTGGGCGTGAGCATGGACGGGCCGGCCTTCCTCCACGATCTCCACCGCCGCACCCGCACCGGCCTGGGGACCCATGCCGCCACCGTCCGCGGCATCGAGCATCTGCGCCGCCGCGGCATCCCCTTCCAGGTGATCGCCGTGATCACGGAGGAATCCCTCGGCCACGCCGATGAGCTGTTTGCCTTCTTCGTCGAGCACGGCATCACCGACGTGGCCTTCAACATGGAGGAGACCGAGGGGGAGAACCGGGTCTCCACCCTCAGCCGTCCCCATGCTGAGGCGGCCTATCGCCAGTTTCTGCAGCGGTTCTGGGGGCTGTGGCAGGAGCAGCCTGAGCGGATGCGGGTGCGGGAGTTTGAAGGCATCTGCAGCCTGGCCCAGGCCGATGCCCGCCTGGAGTGCACCGACATGAACAACCCCTTTGCGATCGTCAATGTGGATGCCCGTGGGGCGATTTCCACCTTCGATCCCGAGTTGCTCTCGGTGCAGACAGACACCTACGGCGATTTCGTGCTGGGCCATGTGCAGAGCGACAGCCTGGTGTCGATCGCCGCCAGCCCCAAGTTTCGGCGCATCCTGGCGGACATGCGCGCCGGCACCGACCGCTGTCGCGCCGAGTGTGCCTACTTCGGTCTGTGTGGGGGAGGCGCCGGCAGCAACAAGTACTGGGAGCACGGCACCCTCGCCTGCACCGAAACCCAGGCCTGCCGCTACCGGATCAAGCTGACGGCCGATGTGGTGCTTGCCGGCCTGGAGGAAGCGCTGGGTCTGGCGTCCTGATCCTCACCCGACATCCCTACGGATGTTCATGTCCCCAATAAAGTTTGTAACGGCCTCCCGGCGGCCTGCCCTAGGCGATCTCGCAGCGCCGCATCCCGCGCCATTCCTGACTCCAGAAAGGGTGAGCCAAGGGGGATGGAGGAGGGGGAGGCCTTGTTGGTCCTCGTCAACCCCGCTCCCCCCTCCTGCTGGTCAATGGGCTGGGGGTTCTTCTTTCTCCGGAGGGGCCAAGGATTCAAAGAACTCCTCTTCGCGCTTGGAGGCCGACTTCTGGAACGGCATCCCAGGCCTGGCCTGGCCAGTTCCAGCCCGCCGAGGCCGGAGAGACGCCCAGAGGCGGCCTAGCAGGTCAGGCACTTCAACCAGGAATGGCACGATGCTGTTTTTTCTCTGGGCCAGCGTGGCGAAGGCGATGGCGAAGGCCATGGAAGAGATCATGACCCGCAAGCTCTCCCGGGTGATCCGTTCGCCCGTGGCAGGGTCGATGGGTGCGACCCTCGCCTTGAACTGGCCTTCCGCCTGATCCACTCGGGAAAGAAGTTGCCGTTTCAGTTGCGGCAGGGGAATGGCGGGGAATCGCTCGGGATCGAGGGTGATGCGCAGATCAGGACGCTGCAACGCGAGAAGGCGTTTCTGAAGATCTTCGGTACTGGTGGCCTGCGTGATGGCCTGACGAACAGCATTTCCTCGTTCGGTGGCGCTGGCCTGCTGCTGGCTTGCGACGGAATTGGAACGGAGATAGGACGTCCAGACGACATGGCCCTGCAAGGGAACGATCAGCAGAAATCCGAGGCTGGCCAGGATGGCCAGCCGAGCCAAAGCATCCCGTCGCCTCTGAAGCCGGAGATTGGCCGGGTAGAGGTAAGCAGCTAGATGCAACAGAGCCAGACCGAGCAGTGGAATGGGTGCAGCTTCCACGGCGATCTTGATGCTGCTGAGTTGCCAGAGTGGATCGAGCAACTTTGGCGGCAGGATGAACGCCAGAACCGAGATCAGATAGACCGCAAACAGAGCCATGGCGACCACCGCCAGACGGTCGGCGAAAATCGCCTCCTCAAGACTTCTGATTTGTGGGGTCGTAGTCATTGTTGAGAGTATGGCGGTAAGTCAGGCTCTGAAAATGTGAACTCTTGATGTCTGAATCAGACGTGCTTAATCCTTGTCTTCGCCATTTATTCTGACATGTCTTTGGCCAGCCATGGTATGAAGCTTATTCAGATAAAGCCTGGTCGAAGTCAGGCTGAGTTAGGCACTGGAGGTACAAGCCAGCCTGGGCCTAAATGGTCATAACCAGTCTGTCATCAATAGGATGTCCGTCGCATTGTTGAGGCAGAATGCAAAAAGCCTGCTCAATATGAACAGGCTCATGAATCAATCACTAATTAACTGAGGGTAGCAGCTGAGTGATGTGACAATCAACCAATCACGGATTGGACTTTCATGCGGCGGCGCAGTTTCCGGCTGTAACCAAAAGCGGCTGCGGCGCCGAGCAGGGGAAGTGGGCCAGGCACTTCATCCCCAGGGGTTTGAGGGACGCCACCCCCGGTTCTGATGCTTGTTGCCCATACTTTATCGCTTCCTTCTCCAATCGGAATATCCTTCCACCGCATAAAGAAGTTACCAGGGAATTGGCCCGCGGACGGAGTACCATCTGGCGCACCGGTGTCGTTGAACAACGCCACGAAGGCATCGCGGTATTGGGTGGCGGTGGTCAAAGGATCATTAGTGCTACTAAAAGTGAATGTTCCTACTGTAGTGGAATCGCCGTTCGCCAAGCCGTCAGCGGGAGATCCACTAGCGTCACAGTCACTCGGAGGGTTAATTGACGCACAGATGTCGAATGTTGTATTATCTAGCATGCCGTTAGTTACTATATTCCATTTTGGGTCTGACGCTACAAAGCTGTCGCTGACATAGCTAATATCGGAGACGGTTGGAGGGTTGGTGGGTAGATTGAAGCCAGTGCTAACAAGCTTGGAGCTCGTTGTCGAGAGATTGTTCAGACTAAGAACCATCTTTCCGGGCGTGCCCGAAAGAAAGGTGTAAGTGGCTTCGCCAAGGATTCCATTGATACCCCCATTCGTACTGCTGGCGGAGGTGGACTCAAAATGAAGCGTGAAGAAGGGGTCGTCGACGGCTAAGGCGGGAAAAGCTGCTAGGAGGCTCAGGATCCCAGCTGCAGACACGGTGCCGACGGACCTGGCAACCACACGGGTTGCTGAACGCGTGGTGAGTGGGCCCATGGTGAAAGCAGTAGGATAAGTGAAGAGTGCACCACCTTTCCTGTGCTGATTTTCAGGTTGGTCATAGTTGTTCGCGTAGGCGGCTGAATCCCGGCCTGTGCCGGCTTCGGTCCTCGCCGGTTCGGTTCCTGAAAGCCGTTGCGGGAGCAGGGTATTTGCTGGCTACGGGGTTGGTACTCTCGTGGCGATGGGCCTGAGCCGTCGTGGGCCGGGGTCAGGGAATGGCCATGTCCGATGGGTGATCCTGCAGCAGGTCTGCAGCAAACGGCCCTTCGGGTGCCGGCTCTCTCCTCCCGTCTGCCCGGCGCAAGGGAGCTCTCAAGTCCCCCACAGGTCGGCCGACGCGTCATGTCTGCCGCCGCAGATCGCCGCCCCGGTGATGGTGGATGTCTCCAGCCCCAACACCGCCAAGGAGAGACACGTGCGCTCCACGACCATCGGTGATTCCACCCTCAGGACGCATCCAGGAGCCAGCCCCCTTTCACCTGAATTGATCGGATGAGGGTGTCCGACCCCCATCGTCGCCACTGGCAGGAGCGCCAGGTCCGGGAGCGTGAGGCTTGCGTGAGTCTTCTGCTGAGGGCCTTGCCGGCGGCCAGCCGCTGCGCCGAGGCCCTGCAACGCCGCTGGCCGGCGATCGATGGCGTGTGGCTGTTCGTGTTCGACCATCGACGGGAGGTTCGGCATGGCTTCCGATAGCGACCTCGCCGTGGATGGCTTGCCAAAGCTGGATCTGCTTGAGCCCATGGCGGAAGCGGAATTCACCGCTGGCAACATCCCCGTTGACCTGGTGCGCCTGGAAAGCCTGCCGCCCCACTGGCAGCAGCGGATACGGGAACGCGGCCAGCGCCTGCTGTGACATCCGACGGTCCTTCCAGGCAGAAGCTGGATGATCTTCTGCTCGACCTCCGTGTGGAGCGCTCGAAGCTGGACACGCTGGTGGAGAGCTTGCGGGACATCGAACGGTCCATGGAGCAGGACCCCCTCCCGCCCCTCTGGGTGGACGCGGTCGCCCTGCGCCTGCAGAGCTTTCATACCGGCATCGAGCGCTGCTTCGTGCCCATCGTTCGCGTCATCAACGGCGCAACCCCTGACGGCGCCGATTGGCATCGCCGGGTGCAGGAGCTCAACGAGGGTCTGTGACCCCTCGCTCCACCGGGGAGGATGATCACGGCCACGCCCGCCATTGCATCGGTTTCGTTCCATGCTGCGCCTTTCCCAAGCCCTGAACACCCTGTTGGTGGGGGCAGTGGAGAGGGCGTTCCCCGAGGCGGCGGCCGCCGCCCGAGAGGCTGGCGCGCCACTGGATCCCCAGCTGGGGCCGGCCTCGAAACCGGAGTTCGGTGATTTCCAGGCCAATGGCGCCCTGGCCCTGGCCCGGCCCCTGAAGCTGGCCCCCCGTGCCATTGCCGCCGCGATCGTGGCCCAGCTGGAGGCCGACCCGGCCTTTGCGGCCCTGTGCCTGCCGCCTGAGATCGCTGGCCCGGGCTTCATCAACCTCACCCTCAAGCCCGAGCTGCTGGCCGCCGAGGTGGCGCGCTGCCTGGCCGATCCCCGGCTGGGGGTGGAGGCCGTGGCCGCAGGCGGCGCCCCGGTGGTGGTGGACTTTTCAAGCCCCAACATCGCCAAGGAGATGCACGTGGGCCATCTGCGCTCCACGATCATCGGCGACGCCCTGGCGCGGGTGCTGGAGTTCCGCGGCCATCCGGTGCTGCGGCTCAATCACGTCGGCGACTGGGGCACCCAGTTCGGCATGCTCATCACCCACCTCAAGCAGGAGGCCCCCGAGGCCCTCGACACCGCCGACGCCGTCGATCTGGGCGATCTGGTGGCCTTCTACCGCCAGGCCAAGGCCCGCTTCGACGCCGATGAGGCTTTCCAGGCCACGGCGCGCGAGGAGGTGGTGAAGCTGCAGAGCGGCGATCCGGTGTCCCGCAAGGCTTGGCAACTGCTCTGCGATCAGTCGCGCCGCGAATTCCAGCGCCTCTACGACCGCCTCGACATCCGTCTTGAGGAGCGCGGCGAGTCTTTTTACAACCCCTACCTGGAGTCGGTGGTGGCCGACCTGGCCGTCGAGGGCCTGCTCGTCAGCGACGGTGGCGCCCAGTGTGTGTTCCTCAAGGGGGAGGACGGGGCGGCCAGCCAGGCGCCGCCGGTGATCGTGCGCAAGAGCGATGGCGGCTTCAACTACGCCACCACCGACCTGGCGGCCATCCGTTATCGCTTCGCCGCATCTCCCGATGGTGATGGGGCCCGGCGGGTGATCTATGTGACCGACGCCGGCCAGGCCAGCCATTTCGCCGGGGTGTTCCAGGTGGCCCGCCGCGCCGGCTGGATTCCCGACGACGGCTGCCTGGAGCATGTGCCCTTCGGGCTGGTGCAGGGGGAGGACGGCAAGAAGCTCAAGACTCGCTCCGGCGACACCGTGCGGCTCAAGGAGCTGCTGGATGAGGCGGTGGAGCGCTGCGAGGCCGATCTGCACCGCCGCCTGGTCGAAGAGGAGCGCCACGAGGACGCCGCCTTCATCCGTGAGGTCTCCACCACCGTGGGCCTGGCGGCAGTGAAGTACGCCGACCTGAGTACCAACCGAATCACCAACTACCAGTTCAGCTTCGATCGCATGCTGGCCCTCAGCGGCAACACCGCCCCCTATCTGCTCTATGCGGTGGTGCGGATCGCCGGGATTGCCCGCAAGGGCGGCGCCGATGCCGCCGGCGCCGCTTTCCCCGCCCCCCTGGTGTTCGGCGAACCCCAGGAGTGGGCGCTGGTGCGCCAGTTGCTGCAGTTCGATGCGGTGATCCTGGAGGTGGAACAGGAACTGCTGCCCAACCGGCTGTGCAGCTACCTGTTTGAGCTCTCCCAGGTGTTCAACCGCTTCTACGACCAGGTGCCCGTGCTCAAGGCCGAAGAACCGGCCCGCGGATCGCGGCTGGCCCTCTGCCGCCTCAGCGCCGACACCCTCAAGCTGGGCCTGGGGCTGCTCGGCATCACCACTCTGGAGAGGATGTGAGGCTGGGTGATCTGGCCAGATAATCCTCCTGAAGGATGTACATGCGTTTGACGTCGCGGTACTGGCCTTCGATGAAGAACTCGCCCACCAGGTGACCTTCTTCGACAAAGCCGCATTGTTCATAGAGGTGCAGCGCCTTGGCGTTGTCGACGGAGACGGAAAGGTAGATCTTGTGCAGGTTCAGGATCGTGAAGGAGTAGTCGAGGGCCTTGTGGATGCAGAAGCGTGCAAAGCCTTTGCCCTGGTGGGCAGGGGCCACGATGATCTGAAACTCAGCCCGACGATGAATGTAATCAATCTCGATCAGTTCCACCAAGCCGATCAATTCCTTGTCCTTGTTCTCGACGACAAAGCGACGCTCGGCGTTGTCGTGGATATGGCGCATGTAGAGCTCTTCCAGTTCGTCGAACGACTCGTAGGGTTCTTCGAACCAGTAGGCCATGACGCTCCTGTTGTTCACCTGGTCGTGAATGAATCGCAGGTCGCCTCGCTCCAGGGCCCGCAGGACCAGCTCCGCTTTCGCCACCGGATTCCTCGCGCAGGTGATCAAACGGTAGGGCTGCGCTGCAGGATGGCTCCCGTAGCGATCCGATTCCGGCTCCGTGAGCAGCCCGACCCCAGGCGAGAGCCCGGCCGTTTCCCCAGGCCCCCTGGCCCGCCCCGAGGTGGAAACCCTCACGGCCTACAGCGCCCCCCTGGAGGGGCGCCGGGGCCTGCTGCGGCTCGATTTCAACGAGAACACCATCGGCCCCAGTCCGAAGGTGGTGGAGGCCATCCGCGCCATCCCTGCGGAGCACTACGCCATCTACCCGGAATATGACGGACTGCGGGAGGCCGTGGTGGCCTCGCTCGGGGGTCGTGGTCTCTCACCGGCCTGCGTCGGTCTGTTCAACGGGGTGGACGGGGCCATCCATGCGATCTTCCATGCCTTCGGTGCCCCTGGCGACCTGCTGCTGACCACCAGTCCCACCTTCGGCTACTACGCCCCCTGCGCCCGCATGCAGGGCATGGCGATCGAGGCGATCCCCTACCGCCTGCCCGATTTCGACTTCCCCTTCGAGGAGATCCGCGCGGCCCTCGCACCGGCTGGATCGGCGGCGGCCCCGAGGATCCTGCTGCTCTGCAACCCCAACAACCCCACCGGCACCCGGCTGGCGCCCGAGCGGATCCTGGAGCTGGCGGCGGCGGCGCCGCACACCCTGGTGGTGGTCGATGAGCTCTACGAGGCCTTCACTGGCGACAGCGTGCTGCCCCTGCTGCTGGCGGCTGGGGCGAATGGCGATCCCTTCGCCGCGGCTCCCAACCTGCTGGTGCTGCGTTCCCTGGCCAAGACGGCCGGCCTGGCGGGCCTGCGCATCGGCTTCGCCATCGGTGCCCCCGCCCTGGTGGAGCGGGTGGGCCGGGTCTGCGGCCCGTACGACATCAACAGCTTCGCGGTGACGGCGGCCCAGGCCGCCCTGGCCGACCAGGCCTACGTGGACGCCTATGTGGCCGAGGTGCTGCGCGCCCGCGACTGGCTCCTGGGCCAGCTGCGGCAGGCGGGGGTGCGCCACCACGCCGCCGGCGGCAACTACCTGCTGCTCTGGCCCCGTCGCCCCGCAGCAGAGGTGGAGGCTGACCTGCGCCGGGCCGGCATTCTGGTGCGCTCGATGGCCGGCAAGCCGCTGATCGACGGCTCCCTACGGGTCAGCCTGGGCAGCACGGAGCAGATGGGCCAGTTCTGGGAGGCCTACCGGCGGATCGATGGGCTGAACTGACGCCCCAACTGGGACGCCTCAGCGCAACACCTCGACCACCACCCCATCCCCCAGCGGCGGCACCAGGCTGACCGAGGGGCCGCTGCGCCGGACCGTGGCACCCGCCATCGCCTTCAGGAATGGCTCCACTGACCCCTGATCGCAGCCGGCCGGGGGTTTGCCACTGTTGTATTGCACAGGAATCACCCGGCGGGCCTGCAGCTCCCGCGCCACTTCGGCCGCTTCCTGGCCTGTGTAGACCTTGCCGCCGCCGCCGACGCCGATGATCAGCACGTCCGGGCGTCCCAGCAGCACGCGATCGGCGGGGCTGAGGCGGCCGGCGGTGCCGCCGAGGTGGGCGATGTCGAGGCCGCCCTGGCGCCAGCGCCAGAGGGTCGCGTTGCCGAAGCGGCGGCCTCCCACCCGGTCGTGGGGGGCGGCGATGCCTTCAATCTGCAGCCCGGCCAGGCGGTAGGAGCCCGGCTTGACCAGGAACTTGCCGCTGGCCACCGGTGCGCCCTCATCCTTCAGCAGGCTGCTGGCCAGGATCACATCGGCGCTCACCTTCGGCGCGGGCAGGCCGGCGGCACACCCCACCGGCTGGAAGGGATTGAGCAGCACCCGGGAACCGCCCCCCTGGATCATCAGGGCGCTGTGGCCCAGGCTGGTGATCGTGACCCCGCCACCCTTCTGGGCCATCGCCGGCAGCGGCAGGGTCAGTCCGGCTGCCAGGGCCAGACTGACCCCCAGGCGCAGGCCGCCGGTGGTGGTCCTGCAGGTGGGGTGAACCATGGAATTGGTCATGTGGCGCGAAAATAGCAGTGGGCTGCCTGACGCAGGAAATTGGCCAGCAGTTGGTGACCGGCCTGGGTGAGCACGCTCTCCGGGTGGAACTGCACCCCCTGCAGGTGGCGATAGTGGCGGTGCTGCAATCCCATGATCGTGCCGTCCTCCAGCCAGGCGGTGATCTCCAGGCAGTCGGGCAGGCTGTCGCGCTCGGCGATCAGGCTGTGGTAACGGGTGGCGGTGAGGGGTTCGGGCAGGCCTTCGAACACCCCCGCGCCCCGGTGGTGCACCGGTGAGGTCTTGCCGTGCATCAGCTCGCCGGCCCGCACCACCCGCCCCCCGAACACCTGGGCCAGGCACTGGTGCCCCAGGCAGACCCCCAGCACCGGCACGGTGGGCCCCAGTTCCCGCAGCACCTCCTGACAGACCCCGGCCTGGTCAGGATCGCCGGGGCCAGGAGAGATGAGAATCGCCGCCGGCTCGAGCGCCCGGATCTGCTCCAGGTCGAGGGCGTCGTTGCGCTCCACCCGCACCTCGGCGGCCAGGGGATGATCGGCGGCCAGTTCACCCAGGTACTGCACCAGGTTGAAGGTGAAGCTGTCGTAGTTGTCGAGAACCAGAAGCATGGGAATGGTCTAGACGCCGAGGCGGATCAGCAGGGGGGGCACGAGCAGCAGCAGGGCAATCAGCAGCGAGGAGAGGGCGGCGACGAGCACGGCGGCGGCGGCGCAATCCTTGGCGATGCGGGCCAGGGGGTGGAACTGGCGGCCGATGGCCAGATCCACCACCGCCTCGGTGGCGGTGTTGAGCAGCTCCAGCACCAGCACCGCCGCCACCGTCAGCACCAGCACGGCCAGGCGATCGGCGGCCAGCCGCAACCACAGCCCCAGGCCGAACACCACAACACCGGTGAAGACGTGGATACGGAAGTTGCGCTGGCTGGCGAAGCCGTAGGCCAGACCCTGGGCGGCATAGCGGAAGCTCGCCGGCAAGTCGCCGGCCACTTTCCAGGCCCCCACCCGCAGGCGCCTGCCGCGCCGCTGAACGTCACTGGTCACGTCGCGCAGAGCCGGCGGTTGTTCCTCGGGAACGAGCATTGGCATCGCACCGCCTTTGGAGGGGCAAGGCCAACACTACCGCCGTTGGACGCGTCGAACAGCCTTTGTCAGGACGGCGACGCCCGCAGCAGCGCCGTCTGCCGCTCCAGCATCGCCGCCAGGCTGGCCCCATCGGGGTGGTCCCAGCCCAGCAGATGCAGCAGCCCGTGGCTGGCCAGAAACAACAACTCCTCCGCCAAGCCGTGGCCGGCATCGTGGGCCTGCCGCTGGGCCGTGTCCAGGGAGATGACGATGTCGCCCAGCTCCAACCAGGCCTCGCCGCAACCCTCTAGGGCTGGCGGCGCCTCCTCCTGGGCGGCGAAGGCCAGCACGTCGGTGGGGCCGCTGCGGTGGCGCCAGGTCTGGTTGAGGCCTGCGATGGTGGCGTCGTCGCAGAGTTGCAGCCCCAGGCTGTAGCCCGGCGCCCGCAGCTGGGCCGGCAGCTCCGGGCCCAGCTGGGCCAGCCAGGCTCCGAGGTGGTTGCCCCAGAGCGTTTCGGCCAGGGCGGGATCCACCAGGGGGCTGCCTGGGGTGGCGATGGCGGCGGCCCCGGCCCCCGGCTCCAGGCTGAAGGCCAGATCAATCTCCGGTGTTGCCCCCGCCGCTGGGTCTGTCATCGCTGTGCTCATCCGGGCAGGCTGGGCCTCCCCAGCCAGGCGATCAGCAACAGGAAACCGCTCAGCCCCAGGGCGGTGAGGCCGAAGTGGAGCAGGCTCTGGCGTCCCTTGCGCACCATGTTGCGCATGGCCAGCTTCACGAAGCTGGGGTTCTCCTGGCCGGGGGCAGCGGCGCTGGAAGTGGCGGATTCGGGCATCGGGTGGCTGGAGCAGGGGATCAGGCGGCCGCGTCGGCGGCGATCTCCACACCCTGGCGCAGCAGCGCCTGGATGAAGGGATCCAGATCGCCGTTCATCACCCCCTGCACGTCGGTGGTCTCCTGGGCGGTGCGCAGGTCCTTCACCATCTGGTACGGGTGGAACACGTAGTTGCGGATCTGGTTGCCCCAGGCGGCCTCCACGATGTCGCCGCGGATGTCGGCGATTTCCGCCGCCCGTTGCTCCTGGGCGATCACCAGCAGCTTGGCCATCAGCAGGGCCATGGCCTTCTCCTTGTTCTGGAGCTGGGAGCGCTCCTGGGTGCAGCGCACCGCCAGGCCGGTGGGGACGTGCAGGATGCGCACCGCTGTTTCCACCTTGTTGACGTTCTGACCGCCGGCGCCGCCGGAGCGGGAGGTGGTGACCTCCAGGTCCTTCTCAGGGATGTCGAGCTTGACGTCCTCGTCGAGCTTCGGCATCACCTCCACCCCGGCGAAGCTGGTCTGGCGCTTGTCGTTGGCGTTGAAGGGCGAGATCCGCACCAGGCGGTGGGTGCCCTTCTCGTTGCGCAGGTAGCCGTAGGCGTAGCGGCCGTCGATCTCGATCGTGCAGCTCTTGATGCCCGCCTCCTCCCCTTCGGAGAGCTCGTCCACGGTCACCTTCATGCCGTGGTCCTCGGCCCAGCGGGTGTACATCCGCATCAGCATCAGGGCCCAGTCCTGGGCGTCGGTGCCGCCGGCACCCGCATTGATCGAGATCACGGCGCCCTCCTTGTCGTAGGGGCCGTTGAGCAGGCGCTCCAGTTCCCAGCGGTCGAGGTCGGCGCGCAGCAACTGCAGCGAGGTGTTCGACTCCGCCAACAACTCGTCGTCGGGTTCGAGGTCGTAGAGCTCAAGGGTGGCCTGGCCGTCATTGATGCTGGCCCGCCAGGCGGAGAGTTGCTCCAGCTGGGCTTTGACGTCATCCAACTGACGCATCTTTTTCTGCGCCGTCGCCTGGTCGTCCCAGAAGCCGGGCTGGGAGGCCAGCTGCTCGAGGTCCCGTTGACGCGCCTTCAGAGCCGGTACGTCAAAGACAGTCCTGGGCATGGCCCAGGCGGTCGGTGAGTTCGGAGAGGTCGCGCTTGAAATCGGTGAGGTCGAGCACCGCAACCAGCAAGTCTTGTGCCACGACCGTATCAGGTGGGGCGTGGTGTCTCCCCCTTAGGCTGGGCGGAGATGGCCGCGTGAGACTGGATGGAGATCCCAGGAGTCCCCCCAGAGGTATCCGGGCAGGACGCCGTGGAGGTGAAGCCGCCCGCCAAGGTCGAGATCTACACCTACCGCTTCTCCTCCGATTGCGTCCGGGCCAAGGGTCTGCTGGACAGGCTCGGTTTGACCTACAACGAATTCATCATCGACGACGATGAAATCAACAATCTCGCCATGATGAAGCGCTCGGGAGGTTGCACCAGCGTTCCCCAGATCTTCATCGACGGCATCGCCATCGGCGGCTACGCCGAGCTTGAAAAACTGAATGCTGGCGGTGAGCTGGCCGCCCTGCTGCGTCTGGTCGCGTGATCGGCAATCGGGACGCCCAGCTGTTCGTGGTCGATCCGATCACGCGCCTGCGGCCGGCCAAGGATTCCAGTGTGGCCCTGATGCAGGCGGCGCAGCGGGCTGGTCTGGCGGTGTGGGCCTGTACCCAGGCGGATCTCTCCACCGCCGGGAGGGCCGATGGCGCCCATTGCCCCCGGGCCTGGGCCCAGCCGCTGCATCTGGCGGAGATGGCCGCCACGCCGGAGGGCTGGACCGTGCCGGACCCCTGGTTCGAGGCCGGTGAGCCCCGCGAGCTGCCGCTGGATCATTTCCGCTGGATCTGGATGCGCAAGGATCCACCCGTCGATGAGGCCTACCTCTACGCCACCCAGTTGCTGGAGATGGCTGAAGCCACCGGTGTGCGTGTCCTCAATCGCCCTGCGGCCCTGCGGGCCTGGAACGAGAAGCTGGGTGCCCTGCGCTTCAGCCATCTGATGGCGCCGTCGATGGTGAGTGCGCGGGTGGAGCAGCTGGCGGCCTTCGCCGCAGGTCACGAGGAGGTGGTGCTCAAGCCCCTGGCGGGGCGGGCCGGACAAGGGGTGGTGCGGGCCGCGGCGGCGGCTCCCGGCCTGCGGGCGTTGCTGGAGCTGGTCACCCTCCAGGAAACGCTGCCCGTCATGGTTCAGGCCTTTCTGCCGGGGGTCAGCGCCGGCGACAAGCGGATCTTGCTGGTGGATGGGGAGCCCCTGGGCGCCGTGAATCGGCTGCCCAAGGCGGGTGAGTTCCGCAGCAACCTGGCCCTGGGTGGCGCCCCCGTCGCTGCCGATCTGAGCGACACCGAGCAGCGCATCTGCGCCGAGCTTGCCCCGGTGCTGCGGGCCGAGGGGCTCTTCTTCGTCGGCATCGACGTGATCGATGGCCGGCTCAGTGAGATCAACGTCACCAGCCCCACCGGGGTGCGGGAGGTGGAGTGGCTGGGGCGCCGCCCCCTGGCCGATCAGGTCATCGAGCGCCTGCTGGTCAGCTGAAGGAGGTGGCCAGCGGCAGGTTGAGTTGCTGCTGCAGGACCCCCAGCTTCAGCGCCACCTCCTGCAGTTCCCGCTCAGGGTGGGATCCGCGCACCAGCCCCGCCCCGGCTGTCAGCTCCAGCTGCCGGCCCCGCAGGGTGCCACTGCGGATGGCCACCCGCAGATCCGTATCGCCTTCGGTGTCGATCCAGCCGATTGGCGCGGCGTAGTTGCCCCGCTCGAACGGCTCGAGGCTGCGCAGCCAGGCCATCGCCTCGCGCCGGGGCAGGCCCGCCACCGCGGGGGTGGGGTGCAGGGCTTCGGCCAGGGTGAGTGGGGCCTGGCCCTGCAGTGAGGCCGTGATCGGCGTGTGCAGATGCACCAGGGAGCCGTGCCGGGCCAGCCGCGGCCGCCGTGGCCGCCGTGGCTCCAGGCCCGCCTTCTGCAGCACGGCCGTGATCGTTTCCACCACCAGCTCATGCTCGTGGCGGTCCTTGCCCGACTGCAGCAGGTCGTCGGCTGGTTCCCCCAGCGGGGCGGTGCCGGCCAAGGCATCACTGCGCAACTGGCCCTGCCGCAGGGTGAGCAGCCGCTCCGGTGAGGCCCCCACCAGGGCTTGCCGCTCCGATTGCTGCCACAGGAAGCGGCAGCTGCCGGGCTGGCTGCGGCGCAGGTGCGACAGCAGGCTGAGGGGATCGAGCGGACCATCGAGCACCAGCTGCTGGCGCACCGCCAGCACCAGCTTCTGCAGCTCGCCGCGCTCCACCAGCTCCAGGGCCCGATCCAGGGCGGAGCGGTAGCCCGCCTGCCAGTTGGAGCCATGGGCGATGCCCACCGGAAGGCCCCGGCTCGTCCCGAAGTGCCCTGAAGAGTCCAGGGCTTCGAGTCGCTGGCGGGTGTCCCAGAGCTCTTCGGCCACGCTGCGGGCCGTGATGCCGCCGCCGAGGGAGCGCTGCAGCCGCAGCCAGCAGTGGCGGCCCTGGCGGCTCAGCTGCCAGCTGGGCAGGACCGCCTGCACCCCCGCTGCACCGGTGCCGGGGTGCAGCGGGCTCTCGAAGAAGGCGAAGGCCAGCAGCACCCTGGGCCTGGCCAGGGCCGGACAGGGGGCTGCTTCCCGGGCCAGGCGGCTCAGGCTCAGGCTGCTGAAACGCTGGGCCAGCTCGAAGCGGCGCGGACCGCTCAGCTCCAGGCCATTGCATTGGCCGGCGGCGGCGATGCTGAGCCCCGGGGCGCCGTCCCAGAGGAAGCGGAAGTCGCCGCTGCCACCCAGGTGGGGCAGGGCAACAAGGGGGTCGAGGGCCGCCATCGGCAGGCCGAGGCTGAGCACTCCCTCCTCCTCCAGACGCCGGCTGGCGGCGGTGGCTGCCGAGAGCAGCGCGGAGAAGCTGGCAGGGGCCTGCACCAAGGGGCCGCGGGACCGGGGCGGAAGGCTGCTCAAATGTATGGGCCTTTCCCCGCCGAACGCCCGCGGCCCCCATGTCTGAGCCACAGGTCGTCGCAAGCCGTTACGCCGCGGGGAGCATCGCCGCCGCCGATCGCGGTCGCCTCTGGCGCGCCGCCGTGAAGTGGCCCATGTACGCCGTGGCGGTGATGCCGGTGCTGCTGGCCGCCGGCTGGCGGTTCGGCCAGGGGCTGGGCCTGCGGCCCGATCAGCTGCTGCTGTTCCTGCTGGCGGCGGTGCTGTTGCTGGCCTGGGAGAACCTCGCCAACGACGTCTTCGATGCCGACACCGGCGTGGACACCCACGGCAAGCCCCATTCCGTGGTCAACCTCACCGGCCGGCGCGACCGGGTGCTCGCTCTGGCCAACGGCTGCCTGCTGCTCGGGCTGGCCCTGATGGCCCTGGTGGCCCTGCGCAGCAGCGCCGTGGTGCTGCTGCTGGTGCTGCTCTGCTGCGGCCTGGGTTACCTGTACCAGGGGCCACCGTTCCGACTTGGCTACCGCGGCCTGGGGGAACCCCTCTGCTGGCTGGCCTTCGGCCCCTGCGCCACGGCTGCCGCCCTGCTGGCCCTGGCCCCAGCTGGGGAGGGAGCCGGTGGGGCGCCATGGGGACCGGCGCTGGTGCTGGGCAGCGGGCCGGCGGTGGCCACCTGCCTGGTGCTGTTCTGCTCCCATTTCCACCAGGTGGACGAGGACGCCGCCCACGGCAAGCGTTCGCCGGTGGTGCGCCTCGGCAGCCAGCGGGCCGCCGCCCTGGTGCCCTGGTTCGTGGCCACCGCCCTGGCGCTGCAGTGGGCGCCGGTGCTGCTGGGCTGGTGGCCGCCCACGGCCCTGCTGGGGGCCATCGGCCTGCCGCCGGCCCGGGCCCTGATCCGGCTCCTCGGCGAGGAGCACCACCGGCCCGAGCGCCTCATCGGCAGCAAGTTCCTGGCCCTGCGCTTCCAGGCCCTCAACGGCCTGGGGCTCGCCTGCGGCCTGGCCCTCGGCCCCTGGCTGACGGCGCTGGCGGGCCGGTGAGCGCCCCTGCGGCCGGGGGAAGGCCCGAGGGGTGGCTGGGGCTGGAGATTCGGCCCTTCGCCTTCCAGTTGCCCAGGCCGCTGCAGACGTCCAGCGGTCGGCTGGCGTCCAAGCGGGGCTGGCTGCTGCGGCTGCAGGCCCCGGACGGCGGCGTCGGCTGGGGGGAGGCGGCGCCGCTGGAGCCCAGCGAGACGCCGGCCGTGGCGGAGGCCCTCCAGGCTCTGGGCCCTGCCGTGGAGCGGAGCGCTCTGGAGGACAGGCTACCGGCCCTGCCGCCCAGTCTGGCCTTCGCCCTGGGGGCCGCCCTGGCGGAATGCGATGGGGCGGTGGGAGCGGCTGCCGGTGGCGGCTGGCTCGCCGCGCCGCCGTCGGCCTGGCTGCTCCCGGCCGGGGAGGCGATGCTCGCGGCTCTAGAACAACGGCTCGCCGGCCCAGCGGCCACGGCGCTCACCGCCAAGTGGAAGGTGGCGGTGGCAGCCGATGGGCTGGAGCGGCAGTGGTTGGAGCGGCTGCTCGAGCGCCTGCCGGCGGCTGGCCGCCTGCGGCTCGATGCCAACGGCGGCTGGGACCGGGCCACCGCCGCCGCCTGGGCCGAGCGGCTGGCGCAGGAACCGCGGCTGGAGTGGCTGGAGCAGCCCCTGGCCGCCGGCGACCAGGAGGGCCACGAGCGGCTGGCCCTGAAGATTCCCGTGGCCCTGGATGAATCCCTGCGGCGGTGGCCGGAGCTCCGCCAGCACTGGGGTGGCTGGCAGGTGCGGCGCCCGTCCCAGGACGGTGATCCCAGGCCCCTGCTGGGCCAGCTGCAGCAGGGGGTGCCCCGGCTGATGCTCAGCACCGGCTTCGAGACCGGCATCGGCGCCCGCTGGACGGCCCACCTGGCGGCCTTGCAATGGCGCGGGCCGACGCCGGTGGCCCCCGGCCTGGCCCCGGACTGGTCGCCCGGCGGCCCCCTGTTCGCCCATGACCCGCAGCGGGTCTGGGCGGCGGCGGCCTGAGCCCCTGGCGGGGCCCTTAGCGTGGCGGTAAGCGGAGACCCTGCGTGGCCGACCCCTCCTGGGCGCCCCTGCTGTTCGAACCCGCCCGGGCTGACCCCGAGGCGGCGGCGGCCCAGCTGGAGCAGGCCTGGGGACAGCAGCGCCTGGTGGCCCTGGCCGGGCCCGGCCAACAGGGGGAGCTGGCCGAGGCCCTGGGTGGGGCCACCGAGGAGATGGCGGCGCTGGCCCGGTTCGGGGCGGCGGTGGTGGTGGGCAGCGGTGGCAGCGCCGGCGGGCGTCACTGGTGTCTGCAACCCCTGGCCCACCTGCAGGCTTCCGCCGAGGCCACCGTCACCTGGGTGGAGGCCCTGGGGCTGGAGCCGGCCGCCTGCCTGCACCTCGACCCCCTGCCGTTGCACCACGTCAGCGGCCTGCTGCCCCTGGTGCGCGCCCGCCACTGGGGGGGGGCGTGGCGCTGGCTGGCCCCGTCGCTGCTGCGCCGGCCGCAGGACTTGCCCCAGGCCTGCCCCCTGCCCCGGGATCGCCCGGTGCTGCTCTCGCTGGTGCCCACCCAGTTGGCCCGGTTGCTGGCCAGCCCCGAGGCCACCGCCTGGCTGGCGGGCTGTGCCGTGATCTGGGTCGGGGGTGCGGGCCTGCCGGCACCGCTGGCCGCCGCTGCCCGCCGCGCCCGCCTGCCCCTGGCCCCCTGCTACGGCGCCACCGAAACCGCCGCCATGGTGTGTGCCTTGCCGCCGCAGCGGTTCCTGGCCGGAGCCGCGGGCTGTGGTGAGCCCCTGGGCGACGTGGCCCTGCGCCTCGATGGTGCCACCGGCGCGGTGGAGGTGCGCTGCGGCCGCCTCAGCCCCGGCCGGCTGGTGGCGGGCCGGCTGCTGCCCCTGCCGCTGCAACCGGGCGGCTGGTGGCGCAGCGGCGACGCCGGGCGGCTCGACGCCGAGGGACTGGCGGTGCTGGGCCGCCTGGATGGGGCCTTGCACAGCGGTGGCGAGACGGTCTTCCCGGAGCGGCTGGAGGAACGGTTGCAGGCCCAGGCGGAATGCGCGGGGGCGGGCCTCGACGCGCTGCTGCTGCTGGCCCGGCCCGATCCGGAATGGGGCGAGCAGCTCGTGGCCCTGGTGCGCCCCCGGCAGGAGGGCGAAGGGGCGGAACTGCTGGGGGCGCTGCAGGCCCTCACGGCCGCCTGGCCGCCCGCCGAGCGGCCCCGCTCCTGGCACCTCTGCCCGTCGCTGGCACCCACCGCCGCGGGCAAATGGGAACGGGGACGTTGGCAGCGGTGGCTGGACTCGCTAGAAGCCTTCTGAATGGCACCCGCACCGATGACCGACAGCCAACAGGTCGAGACCAGCAACAAGAAGCTGGCGGCAGGGCTGCTGGCCATCTTCCTGGGATCGCTGGGTATCCACAAATTCGTTCTGGGCTACAACAAACCCGGGCTGATCATGCTGCTGGTCACGGTGCTCACCTGTGGCTTCGGCGCGTCGGTGATGGGGATCATCGGGGTGATTGAAGGTGTCATCTACCTCACCAAGTCGACGGAGGAATTCCAGGCCCAGTACATCGACGCCACCCGGGAGTGGTTCTGATGGCGGCCCCCCACCCACGGCTGGGCCTCGCCCTGCTGGTGGGGGGTGGGCTGGTCAGTTTCGTGGCCCTGGGGGCAACGCCGCACGATGGCCTGCACCCCCTGGCCCTGACGGGGGCGCTGCTGCCCCTGCAGTTGGCCGCCCTGGTGTGGGCCCTGCTGAACCGCCGCTAGGCGTCCGGCCGACTGGCCTCCAGCCATTTCACGAGGCTGCCGGGGAGATCCGTCCGCTGCCGGCTGGCTGACTCCATGGCCAGGTGCCGGGTCAGGCCGGTGGCCGCTTCCTTGCCGTCGTGCACAAAGCGGTAGCGAATCTCGAAGCTGCCGCGATCGCGCTGCAGGGGCCGCAACTCGATGGCCAGGGGATCCCCGCAGACGAGGGGCCTGAGAAAGTCGGCGCTGATGTGCACGATCGGCAGCGCTACGGGCGGTGTCCGGCCAGGCCCGGGAAAGATGGCGCCGGACGCCACGCCGAACCGCTCCAGGCTTTCCTCGTAGGCCACATGGCACCAGCGCAGCAGCTGGTGAAAGTGCATCACCCCGGCGGCGTCGGTGTCACCGAAGCGCACGGTGCGGCAGAGCAGCAGCCAGTCCGCCGGCGTGCTTGGTGGGTTGGATGGGGACATCAACCTCCGTGGCGTCGCCATCTTGCCCATGAGCCCATCCTGGCGCCCCTTGCCGCCGCCGGCACCCTGCCCGTTGCTGGCCTCCTGGAACGCCCCTAGGTTCCGCGCAGAACGGAATGCCTCCCTTGGCCGCCGGCATCGCCTACGAGCCGCCCACCATCACCAAGGCCTGGGCCGCTTTCCTGGCCCACATCCCCACGATCCTGCTGATCTGGGTGGTCACGATTGTCCTGACGGTCATCGGTGTCGTGGCCTCCCTGGCGCTCACGGTCCTCGGCCTCATTTCAGGCCGTGTATGGATCAGCGAAGGGCCGTACCTTCGCGGGCATTGAACTGATCGCCTGGCTGCTGGTGCTGGTGGTGACGATCTTCAACTGCGGCCTGGGCCCTCTGGTCGCAGTTCCGGTGGCCACGTATTACATCCAGAACGCCGCCTATCACCAGGGCGTGCTCAGCTGAGTGTTGAGGCCCCGGCCTTTGGAGCCGTGGGCACGCTGAGCGGACACGGCTGGGTGATGGCCCCACAGCTGCTGGCGAAGGTGGTGGCATCCAGGTAATGCCGGGGGGTTTGCCTCAGCAGTTGCCAGGCGTGGGGGGCGCTCAGCAGATTGAAGCGATCCGGATAATGCTCCTGCAGCAGGGCCCTCACATGGGGGTAGTAATCGGGATTCATGCCCGGAAAAATATGGTGCTCGGTGTGATAGGAGAAGTTGAAGTGAAGTGTGTCAAAAATGGCTGGCATCTTCAGCGAAATGCTGTTGATGAGGGGGTCGTTGGTTTCGGTGGCCTGGCAGGCCATGTGATTGGTGTAGATATAGGCCATCACCACGCTGTAGCCGATCCAGATGGGCAGAAAGTAGCCCAGAAGCAGGGGCACAGGGCGTAGACCGATGAAGCTAATGATTAACGCGTGGATCAACACGATGACGGCCAGTTCGATGGCAATCTGGCGCCTCTCCCGGCTGCTCACCCGGAAGGAGAAAACCGGATAACGCGTGGAACCATTGTTGAACAGCAGCACCGATGAAAGGTTTCGGAAGGCGTGCACACCCCAGGCTGAGGTCATGCCCACAGTCAGCCAGAACGGGTGCACTTCAAGCGATGGCACAAACAGATTCTGGATCCATTTTCCCCAGCTCGCTGGCTGGTTGGCGTTGTAGTTACGATCCGGATCCTGTTCGGAATTGGTCTTGCCGTGATGTTCCCGGTTGTGAACGGCTTTCCACAGGGTCGGCGGCATCCACAACAGGGCCAGGCCGAGCAGCTGAACCAGCCAGCGCAGCTGGGGCTGGCGGATGGCCTTGCTGTGCATCAGGTCGTGGGTGCCGAACAGCATCACCACCACGGCATTGCCCATCACCAGGGCGAAGGGCAGAAACAGAATCAGACCTTGCCAGTGGCTGAGCTGTAGCTGGCGGGCCATGGCCCAGCCCAGCGCCAGAATCGCCCCATTGAGGCCGAGGATGGTGAGGGTGCCCCGATCGGGCGTGAAGGCGTCGGCTGGCAGAAGGGGGCGGAGCTGTTTGGCGTAGTCGGGCTGGGCGATCAGAGGCTGGGCACCGGCCGGTGCTGCGGTGCTGGACGGGTGGGGCAAGGAGTGTCTGGTGTGGACCGGGGAGCAACGGGTAGGTCCATCCAGGCTTCAGCGTAGGTGGGCCCTTTGCGCCGCCGTGGCGGTTGTGGGTTCGGTCTGTGGCCTCCCGGCTGGATTAGGGGAGGGGAAAAGCCTGCAGGCCGGCGCCGTAGGTCAGACCCATCCGAGCGGCCCAGTAGAGCAACAGCAGCAGGCCGATGCCGGCCAGGTGGCGGCCCCGCAGGACCCGGGGCACGAGCCGGCCGGTCCGCAGGGCCTGCAGCGACCAGATCACCAGGCCGGCGGCCAGCACCGGCCCGAAGGCGTGCAGGGCCAGGGAGTCGTCGAAGCGCCCCACCAAGCTCGCTGCCGTTGCCCGGGTCAGGTAGCAGGTGGGGCAGGGAAGGCCGGTGAGGGCGCGCAGGGGGCAGCTGAATCCGGGCAGGCCTGGGTGCAGCCCCTTCAACACCAGCAGGCCTGTGACCCCGAGGGGCAGGAGGGGGCCGCAGCGCTCCAGCCGGCGAATCCAGCGCCGACCGACGCTGTTCACCGGTCGACGGAGCCCATGATTACGTCGATCGAACCGAGGATGGCCATGATGTCGGCCACCTTGGCCCCCTTGAGGATGTGGGGCAGGATCTGGAGGTTGTTGAAATCGGCGGCACGGATCTTCCAGCGCCAGGGGGTGACGTCGTTGTTGCCCATGATGAAGACACCCAGTTCGCCCTTGCCCGACTCCAGGCGGCAATAGAGCTCACCGTCGGGAATCTTGAAGGTTGGAGCTACCTTCTTGGCGACGTACTGGTAGTCGAAGCCATACCACTCGCTCTTCTTGCCCTCGGCCATCCGCCGGGCCTCGAGATTCTCGGTGGGGCCACCGGGAATCATGCTGATGGCCTGGCGCAGGATCTTCAGCGACTGGCGCATTTCCTCGATCCGCACCCGGTAGCGGGCGTAGCAGTCACCCTCTTTTTCCCAGGCCACGGACCATTCGAAGTCGTCGTAGCACTCGTAGTGATCCACCTTGCGCAGATCCCAGGGCACACCGGAAGCCCGCAGCATCGGACCAGACAGACTCCAGTTGATCGCCTGCTCCTTGCCGATCACCCCGAGCCCTTCAATCCGCTTGCGGAAGATGGGATTGTTGGTGATCAGTTTTTCGTACTCATCGATCTTGGGGCCAAACCAATCGCAGAAGTCAGCGCACTTCTCAAGCCAGCCGTAGGGAAGATCAACGGCCACGCCGCCAATACGGAAGTAGTTGTTGTTGATCAGTCGCTGGCCGGTGGCCGCCTCCCAGAGGTCGTAGATCATCTCCCGCTCCCGGAAGATGTAGAAGAAGGGTGTCTGGGCCCCCACGTCGGCGAGGAACGGGCCGAGCCAGAGCAGGTGGTTGGCGATGCGGTTGAGTTCCAGCATCAGCACCCGGATGTAGCTGGCCCGCTTCGGCACGGGCACGTCGGCCAGCCGTTCCGGCGCATTCACCGTGATCGCCTCGTTGAACATGCCCGCCGCGTAGTCCCAGCGACTCACGTAGGGCACGAACATCACGTTGGTGCGGTTCTCGGCGATCTTCTCCATGCCGCGGTGGAGATAGCCGATCACCGGCTCGCAGTCGATCACGTCCTCGCCGTCGAGGGTCACCACCAGCCGCAGTACCCCGTGCATCGACGGGTGATGGGGGCCGAAATTGACCACCATCGGCTCGGTGCGGGTCTCGAGCTGGGTCATGAAGGAGGGCGGCCGACGGGCCGGGTCCGAGTTGGAGCGGAGTCTAAGTAGGCGAAAGCCATGCGGGCCTGGCTCGGAGCCTGATCCGGGTGGGGCTCCGGCGCAGCTGGGGGGCTTGCGCTGGGGCGATCATGACCACGACCCTGCTGGCCCCGCATGAATGCGCAGCTGCTGCGCAACAGCCTCAAGCTGGCGGTGGCGGCCCTGATCACCGCGGCTCTGGTGGAGCGCTTCGACCGCATTGCCTTCGCCTGGTACCCGTTGCTGGCGGTGGTGATCGTGGTCGACGACAACGACGATCTGACCGTGAAGGCCGCCACCGGCCGCATCCTGGGCACGGCGGCCGGTGGGTTGATCACCTTTCTGGTGCACGGCATCGCCGCCGGCTGGCCCGGGGTGCTCCTGTCGCTGCTGCTGATCGCCCCGATGCTGCGGCTGCTGGGCTGGCAGAGCGCCCTGAGCACGGCCGCCTTGATCCCGGTGATGTTCCTGATGATCCCCGGCCACGCCGCCCTCAACTGGGATTACGTGTTCAACCGTGCCCTCGACACCTCGATCGGCTGCATCGTGGCCATTGCCGTGGGGCTGATCTTCTGGCCCCGCAATGGCCTGCAGCAGCTCGAGGCGGCGGAGCATGAGCTGGTGGCGTTGCTGCGCGGCCAGCTGGCGGGCTACAGGCGCTGGCTGGCCGGGGCGGGCAGCCTCCCCGGCCCGTTGCCGCCAGCCTCCCTGGGTGCTGGCCTGGAGCGGATGGAGACCCTGCTGCATCAGGAGCTCAGCGGGCCGCGCTGGCGGCGCCTGCAGGCGGGTGACTGGCGCCGCCGGCTGCAGCTCTGGCAGAGCCTGCGCCTGCATTGGCTGCAGTGGGAGCGGCTGCTCGTGGCGAGCGATCCGCCGCCTCCCGATCCGGCCTGTCCCAGCCCGCTCAGCGTTGCCATCGAGGTGCTGGCGGCCCAGTGCGAGGGGGGTGGCGGTGCCGATCTCCCGGTCATCCCGCTGGAGGACTGGACGGCCCTGGCCGCCGGCAGCGGCCGTTCGCTGCTCACCCTGCTGGCCCTGGCCCAGGAGCAGCGCCCGCTCCTGGAGAGCGGTCAGGAGCTCGCCCGCCTGCGTGGTGTCGCCCCATGCCCCTGATCACCCGTGTCGATCTGCGGCTCGCCCTCACCACCGGGCTGGTCAACGGCTTCAGCAGCCTCAGTGGCCTCGCCTTCGGTTACTACGCCCCCCTGGCGGTGCTGGCGGTCTGCAGCGGCACCTATGGCTCCTCGCTGGAGCTGGGCCGCCAGCGGATCCTGGGCTCGCTGCTGGGCGGGGTTCTGCTGGTGGTCGGCGTGCGCGGTCTGCAGGGCCTGCCAATGCCCGTGGGCCTGGCGATCGCCCTGGGATCGCTGCGGCTGATCGGCGGCGCCCTGGGACTGAAGGTCGGTTACAAGGTGGGCGGCATGATCATGGTGATGGGCTGGATCGTTCACGACAACGAGCTCGGCTCCTGGCTGCCGCTGCGGCTGATCTGGACCGTCGCGGGCATCATGGCGGCGTTGCTGAGCTTGCGCCTGTTCTGGCCGAGCCGCAGTCAGAGGGCCGTGCTGGCGAGTCTGGCCGAGCTGTTCGCCGGCCTGGCCGACGATCTGGCGTTCGAGGCCGCGGCCCTGCCCCCGGCTGCGACGCCCGCCGATCCGGTGGAGGGCGCTGCCCGCCTGCGGGCCCGCCAGGCGACCCTGCAGAAGCTGCGCGGCCAGCGGCCGGCCCTCGATGCGGAGCTGGGAACCAAGCCCTTCCGCCATCCCCTGCACCGGTTGGTGGAGACCCTGGAGGGGGCCGGTTCGCGGCTGCTCAGCGCCAGCCGCGATCTCGCCGACCAGCCCCCGCTGGAGCCCGATGCCGGGGCGCTGCTGGAATCGCTTCAGGCCGATCAGGCCGAGCTGCTGCGGGTGCTGGCGGCACGCCTGGCCCTCTGGAGCCGCCTGATCGGCCGGGAAGCGGGGTCCCTGCCGCCGCCTCCCGCCTCCCCCCTGCAGCTGCCCCCGGCCTGGCAGGGGCTCGAGGAGCGCTTCAACGATCCCCGGCTCGATCGGCTGCCGGCGGCGCAGCTGGAGAGGCTGGCGATCCGCTTCACCCTCGGCCGCCTGCTGCACGAGGCGATCGAGACCGCCGAGCGCGGCTGGCGCCTTCTCAGCAAGGACCTCAACCAGGGGCGGCGGGGGCCGCCACCCCTGCAGGCCAGGATAGGGTGATGGTGGCTTCGGGGTCCTTTGCGCACGTGCCCGTTCTGGCGGATGCGGTGCAGGAGGGCCTGGCCCCGCTGTCCGCCCTGCTGGCGGAGCGACCCGGCGGTGGCGTGCTGATCGACTGCACCCTCGGCGGCGGCGGCCACAGCGCCCTGCTGCTGAAGGCCCATCCCGCCCTGCGGCTGATCGGCCTCGATAGGGATCCCGCCGCCCGGGCCGCGGCCGCCGAACGGCTCGCCCCCTTTGGCGATCGGATTGCGATCCAAGCCGCCAACTTCGCCGACCACCTCCCCGCCGAGCCGGCCCTGGCCGTGCTGGCCGATCTTGGGGTCAGCAGTCCCCAGCTGGATGAGCCCAGCCGGGGGTTCAGCTTCCGGGCTCCCGGCCCCCTGGACATGCGCATGGACCCCGACGCCGGCGAAACCGCCGCCGAACTGATCGACCGGCTGGAGGAATCGGCCTTGGCGGATCTGATCCACGCCTATGGAGAAGAACGCCTGTCGCGCCGCATCGCCCGGCGTCTGGTGGCCGAGCGCCCCTGGGCCGGCAGCGGCCGCAGCACCGCCGACCTGGCCTATGCCGTGGCCGGTTGCTTCCCCCCCAAGGCGCGCCACGGCCGCATCCACCCGGCCACCCGCACCTTCCAGGCCCTGCGGATCGCCGTCAACGACGAGCTCGGGGCCCTCGACCATCTGCTCGCTGAAGCCCCCGGCTGGCTGGTTCCGGGGGGTCTGCTGGCGGTGATCAGCTTCCACTCCCTCGAGGACCGGCGCGTCAAGACGGCCTTCCTGGCCGATCCGCGCCTGGAGCGGCTCACCCGCAAGCCCCTGGTGGCCAGTGAGGAGGAGGAGCAGGCCAATCCCCGCAGCCGGTCCGCCAAGCTGAGGCTGGCCCGCCGCGTGGCCTGATCCTGCCGCCATGACCCCGGCCAGCCTGCCGAGCCTCGATCGTGTCGATGTCCTCTGGTGGATCGCCCTGCTGATCCAGGCCCTGGCCATCCCCGGCACCGTGTTGCCAGTGGCCCCCGGCCTCACCCTGCTGCCCCTGGGCGCCCTGCTGTGGTGCTGGGCCGTGGGCTGGGCCGCCGGCTGGCCGGTCCTGCTGCTGGGTGTCGTGCTGCTCGCCCTGGGCTGGGGGGCCGAGGCCCTGGGCCTGCTGCTCGGCCCGGCCCGGCTGCAGGCCACCCGCTGGAGTTATGTCGGCGCCGGCCTCGGCCTGGTGGTGGGCCTGCTGGGGCTGTTGCCGGCCCTGCCGGTGGGTGGGCCCCTGCTCGGGGCCCTGGTGGGCCCCCTGCTCGGGGCCAGCCTCGGCGAGCTGCTCACCGCCCCGCCCTCCCTGGGGCCGCCGGGCCTGGGGCGGTTGCGCCGCTCCCTGCTGGTGGGTTTGGCGGTGGTGGCCGGGATGCTGGTCAGTCGGCTGGCCCAGCTGCTGCTGGCCCTGGTGGGGGTGCTGGGGTTCGTGCTGCTCACCGCAGGCCCCTTCGCCACCCGCCTCGGCGCCTGAGGCGTGCGGCTGCGTCGCCCTCAGCGGCTGGGGTGGGGCGGCAGGGGATCGGCGCCACCGCTGGCCAGCACCAGCTGCCGGTAGGCCGCCGTGGCGATGCAGACCACCAGGGGCCAGGCCACGAAGGCCCCCACCAGGCAGGCCAGCAGACCCAGCAGCAGCAGCAGGCCCTCGATCAGGGTGAGCAGCAGCACCATCAGCCAGCTGGGGTCCACCAGGGCCCGCCCCCGTTGCAGGGCGGAGCGGGAGCCGGCCCGCTCGAACAACACGATCTGGGTGAGGAAGCTCTGGTTGATCGCCAGATAGATCACCCCCAGCAGCAGCACGCCCAGGAGCAGGGCGAACACCACCGCCAGGCTCAGGCCCAGCACCTCCACCAGGGTGCGGCTGAACGGCACCAGCTGCTCGGCGTAGACCCCGAGCAGCGCCAGGGGACCGCCCACGAGGAGCACAAGGCCGATCAGGGGCACGAGCACCACGACCGCCAGCAGCAGCCAGACCCGCAGCAGCCGCAGGAACACCTCGCCGTCCCAGCGCATCAACTGCCCCAGGGAAGGGTGGCCGCCCTGGAGGGCGCTGCCGGCGCCGCGCACCAGTCCGATGGCACACCAGAGGTTGAGCAGCAGGTTGGCCGTCAGCCCGATCAGGTAGAGGAGCCAGTCGAGGGGATCGCTGGAGGCCACACCGCCATTGCTGATGCGGCTCTGCAGGGGCTGGATCAGAAACTGGAGGGCGATCACCACCAAGGGGAAGCCAACGAAGGGCCCCGGGCTGCGGCTGAAGGCTCGCCAGCCTTCCTGGAGGGCATCACCGAAGTCGAGCCGGGCCCCCTGCCGGCCGACGGGCGTGGTCATCAACCCAAGGTTATAGACCAGAAAGCTAGACAGGCACTCGCAACTCCGCCACGGCGGCGCCAACGGCTGCCACGGCGGCATCGATGTCCGCCGCCGTGGTGCCCCGTCCCAGCCCGAAGCGGACCGTGGCGCCAGCGGCGCGGCGGTCGAGGCCGAGGGCGGCCAGCACGTGGGAGGGGCTGCCCTGGCTGCAGGCCGAACCGCTGCTCACCGCCACGGTGCGGCGCAGTTGCCGGTGCAGGCGGGTGCCGTCCACCCCCTCCACCGTGATGCTGAGGCTGTGGGGGAGGGTATGGAGTGGGTGGCCGTTGCGGCGCACACTGCCGAGGGCCTCCAGCTCTTTCCACAGCCGGTCGCGCAGGGTTCCCAGGCGTTCGGCCCGCTCCTGGCGGTCGGTCAGGGCCCTGGCCACGGCGGTGCCGAGGCCCACGATCAATGGCACCGGCAGGGTGCCACCCCGCAGCCCGCCCTCCTGGCCGCCGCCGAGCTGCTGGGGGGCCAGGGGCACCCCCGGGCGCCGCAGCAGGGCGCCGACACCCTTGGGGCCATAGAACTTGTGGCCGCTGAGGCTGAGCAGGTCGATGCCGAGGTCGGCCATGGCCAGGGGGATGTGACCCACCGCCTGGGCGGCGTCGCAGTGGAACAGCACCCCCCGCTCGCGGCAGAGGGCGCCGATGTCGGCCAGGGGCTGCAGCACGCCGATCTCGTTGTTCGCCGCCATCACCGACAGCAGCAGGGTGTCGGGGCCCAGGGCCTCGGCGAGCCGCTCGGGGGCGACCAGGCCATCGGCCCCCACCGGCAGCACGGTGAGTGGAAAGCCGTGGCGCTCCAGCCAGGCCAGCGGCTCCAGCACGGCCCGATGCTCGCTGGCCAGGGTCACCAGCCGGCGGCGGGGCTCCCGCCGCTCCAGGGCGGCCTCGGCCACCCCGCGCAGGGCCAGGTTGTTGGCTTCGGTGGCGCCGCTGGTGAAGATCACCGCGTCGCTGCCCACGCCCAGAGCCTCGGCCACCCGGTCCCGGGCGATGTCCACGGCCGCCCCCGCTTCCAGGGCCGGCCGATACAGGCGGCTGGAGGGGTTGGCAGCGTTCTGGCTCCACCAGGGCGCCATCGCCGCCAGCACCGCCGGATCGCACGGGGTGCTCGCGTGGTGGTCGAGGTAGGTCAGCATGGGGCCATGCTGAACCGTCCCCGCTCCTCCGGTGCCCTGCCCCTGCGGCTGGGGGCTGCGCTTTGCCGGGCCTTGCTGGCGGCGTCCTGCCTGGTGGCGGCTTCTGTGGGGGTGGCCTGGCCCGCGGCCGCCCAGGAGGATTCGCGCAGCAACGCCGAGAATCGACCGCCGGGCTTCCAGGTGCTGCTGGACCGGGTGACCCACCGCGGCCGGGAGGTGGTGGGCGTCTACGGCCTGGTTCCCGAGCCAGCCCAGCCGGGGATGTGGCGCGTGCAGGTGTGGGAGGAGCTCGATGACCGGGTCACCGTCGCCACCGACAAGATCGGTTGCAGCCTCACCAGCCCCCTGAGGATCACCGGCTCTTCGCGCCGGCTGATCATTCGTGAGCTCAATCCCGGCGGTGTGATCACCCCGGCCAATCGCCTCGACCACCTCATGTGGTGGGCCGTCTGCGTGCCCGCCCAGGCCGGCAAGGATCCCGCCAGCCTCGGCCCCCTGGCCCTCCAGCTCGGCTACAGCGGCCGGTTGCCGGAACGGGAACAGGTGGTGCTTGGTCCCGGTCGATAGATTGGACCCATGAGCCAAGACCCTTCCGCCGCCGCCGGCCCCATCTCCGAGCCGTCCGGGTCGGAGGAGACGCTCGAGGCCGCCGCCAGCACCCCGGTGCGGCTGTTGCTGGTGGACGACGAGCCCGGACTGCGCACGGCGGTCAAGGCCTACCTGGAAGACGAGGGGTTCGCCGTCACGACAGCCAACGACGGCGAGGAGGGCTGGACGGCGGCCCAGGCCCAGATGCCTGATGTGGTGATCACCGACGTGATGATGCCCCGCTGCGACGGCTACGGCCTGCTGAAGCGGCTCCGGGACGATGAGCGGCTCGGGGGCACGCCGGTGATCTTTCTCACCGCCAAAGGCATGACGGCCGACCGCATCGCCGGTTTCCAGGCCGGCGCCGACGACTACATCCCCAAGCCGTTCGACCCGGATGAACTGGTGGCCAGGGTGCGCAACGTGGTGCGCCGCCAGGAGCGGCTGCTGGCGGAGGCGGCCCGTTTCGCCGATGCCGACATCGGTGCCATGGCCCGCCAGATCACCGAGATCCGTTCGATGCTGGGCGGCGGTGGCGCCAGTGCCCGCAAGCCCGTCACCGACGTCAAACTCGACTTCACCCCCCGCGAGGCCAGCGTCCTGCAGCTGGTGGCGGAGGGAATGATGAACAAGGAGATCGCCCGCCGGCTGGAAACCTCGATCCGCAATGTGGAGAAGTACGTGAGCCGGCTGTTCATCAAGACCGGCACCGCCAGCCGCACCGAGCTGGTGCGTTTCGCCCTCGAGCACGGGCTGGTGGATTGAGGCCCTCCACCCCCCACCGCTGAGCCTGCCACCGGGCTGGCTGCCGGCCCAGCGCAACGCCGGCTGGACCTATCGCGACCGTGTTCCCCTCGCCGGGGCCGGGAGGGGGATCGTGGCCTATTACGCCGGCCGTTACCCCCACTCCGGAGCGGCCGAATGGCAACGGCGCCTCGACGCCGGCGAGATCAGCCGCAACGGCGAGCCGCTGCGGGCTGAGGCGATCCTCGCCGCGGGCGACCGGCTGCTCTGGCGGCGTTCCCCTTGGCTGGAGCCCGCCGTGCCGGTGGGTTGGGGGGTGATCCATGACGACGGCGATCTGCTGGTGATCGACAAGCCCAGCGGCCTGCCCGTGCTGCCGGCGGGTGGCTTCCTGGAACACACCCTGCTGCGGCTGCTGGAGCGCCAGAGCGCCGCCGGGCCGGCCGGGGCGCCGCCCCCGCGGCCGGTGCACCGGCTCGGCCGCTTCACCTCCGGCTTGCTGGTCTGCGCCCGCCGCCCCGCCACCCGCGCCTGGTTGAGCCAGCGGTTGCGGGACAGCAGCGCCGCGGGCGAAGGCGAGGCCCCGTCCTGTCGCAAGCTCTATCGCACGCTGCTGCGGCCGGGGGCCCTGGAGCTGGAGCTGGGCGTTCCCCTGCCGATCACCACGGCCATCGGCCGTCGGGCCCACCCGTTGCTGGGGACGATCTGGTGCGCCTCCCCTGCTGGGCTGGCCGCCAGCAGCCTGCTGACCATGCTGCGGCGTCATCCGGACGGGGATCTGGCGCAGGTGGAGATCGCCACGGGCCGGCCCCACCAGATCCGCATCCATTGCGCCGCCATTGGGGCGCCGCTGCTGGGGGATCCCCTGTATCTGGCCGGTGGATCGGCCCGTGCGGAGGTGCTGCCGGGGGAGGGGGGCTACCGGCTGCACGCCCATCGGCTGGATCTGGCCGGACCCGACGGGGCCAGCTTCACGTGGGAGGCGCCCCTGCCGGCGTGGGGTTCGGGCTGATGGCGGCCAGGGCGGGAGAGCGCCAGCTCAGCCGCGCTCGAAGGCGATCAGGCGGGAGAAGTAGAAGGGGGCCTGGTTGAGGCTGCGGTGGACGGGGCGGAAGCCTGCGGCGGCCGCGGCCGCCACGATCCCGTCTTCGCGCAGGGTGTAGGCGCGGGTGGTCTTGCTCGGCCCGGGGAACAGCTGGCCGATCTGCTTGAGCACCGCCAGCAGCGGCGTGTAGGGGGCGAAGCTGACGATCAGCTGGCGCTCGGCCATGGCGGCCAGGTGCCGCACCATGGCTTCGGCGGCCGCCTGGGGGTAGTGGATGAACACATCCAGGCAGATCACCGTGTCGTAGCGACCCTGGAGGCTCTCCAGATCGGAAGCGCTGAAGCTCAGCCGCTCCGAGGCCAGACCGGCCTCGGCGGCGCGGCGGCTGGCCTCGGCCACCATCGCCGCCGAGAGGTCACTGGCGGCGATCGAGCCGGCCCCGAGGGCGGCCAGGGGCAGGCTGAGGCTGCCGACCCCGCAGCCGGCATCACAGAAGCTGCGGCTCGACAGATCGCCTTGCTGCTGCAGCCAGGCCAGCACCGCATCCACCGTCTTCTGGTGGCCGAGGCGGATGTTGCGCTGGACCCGGTTCACCTCCTCGCTGTCGCTGTAGATGCGGTTCCAGCGCTCGAAGCCGGTGCTTTCGAAGTAGGCCTGCACCTCGGCTTTCTCGGCCTGCGTCTCAGCCTGTGTCTCGGCTGACGCGGGGGGTTGCGGTTCCGGGGGCATGGGGCGCAGGGCCGTTCGGGTGGGCCGGATCCTAGGGAGTTGGGGCCAAGGTCACCCCCCTAGGGCTCGCCAGCCGCCGTGTCCGGACGCCGCCAGTCCAGGCGCCCGTCAGCCGCCGTGCTCCAGCGCAGGGTGTCCACCAGGGGCAACCCCAGCAGCAGCTGCTCCAGCGGCCGCCGCTCCCCCAGCAGGCGCCGGGGGGCGAGGGTGGCGGCGGCGATCGAGGCCGGCACCAGGCCGCTCCAGCCGGCCAGCCGCCGCACCCCCTCCAGCAGCGGCAGGGTGACCCCCGCCAGGGTGCCGTCCTCCAGTCGGCAGCTGCCGTCCTGCACCAGCAGGAGCCGTTCGTCCCAGCGGTGGCTGCCGTCGGCGAGCCCGTAGGGAGCCAGGGCATCGCTGACGATCACCAGCTGGTGGGGCGCCAGCCGCTGCAGCAGCACGGCCATGGTCGGAGCCACGTGGACACCGTCGGCGATCAGCCCCAGGGCCACTTCCCCCTGGAGCAACGCCGCCCCCACAGGTCCCGGGGCGCGGTGGTGCAGCCCGGCCATGGCGTTGAAGCTGTGGGTGAGCATCCCCACCCCCCGCCCAAAGGACTGCCTGGCCTGCTCCTCATTGGCGCCGCTGTGGCCCAGGCTCACCACCACGCCGGCGGCCCGCAGGTCGTCGATCACCTCGGTGGCGCCCTCCAGTTCCGGCGCCAGGGTCACCAGGGCGACATCGGCCTCGGGGCCCGCATGGAAGCCGGCGATCAGGCTGTCGAGGGCAGCCCGGCTGGGGGCCTGCAGGTGCTGGGCCGGGTGGGCACCGCGCCGCTCCGGCGCCAGGAACGGTCCCTCCAGATGGGCGCCCAGCAGCCGGCAGTGCCCCGGACGGTGCCGGCGGCGGGCTTCGGCCAGCACCGTCAGGGCCTGGCGTACGTCCTGCGGGTCGCAGGTCACCAGGGTGGGACAGATGGCCTCCACCCCATCCCGCCAGAGGTGCGCCAGCAGCGCCTGCAGGCGGGGCAGGTCCCCGTGGGTCAGTTCGGGGAAGGCCAGGCCCAGGCCGCCGTTGATCTGCAGGTCCACACCCCCCGGGGACAGCCAGTCGCCACCCCAGTCCTCGCCGGCGGCCCGGCTCCCCGGCGGCGTCGGCCGCACCCGGGCAATCAGTCCGTCGCGGTCGACACCGACCTGCCAGCGCCGCTCCGCCTCGCCGCAGGCCGGGTCATCGCCTGCCAGTCGCAGGTTGGTCAGCCAACGCATCCGGGCAGCCGCGGGACGGGACAATGCCATCCTCGCCGTCCCTGCCCCATGGATCCCACCCCCGCCGCTTCCGTGCCCGCCCCACCGCCCCGGGTCGCGGTCGTGATGGGCAGTGATTCCGACCTGCCGACGCTGGAGCCGGCCGTGCGGATCCTGGAGCAGCTGGGGGTGGCCAGCGAAGTGCGGGTGCTCTCGGCCCATCGCACCCCATGGGAGATGGCGGCTTTCGCCGAGGCGGCGGCCTCGCGCGGCTTTCGGGTGATCATTGCCGGGGCCGGCGGTGCCGCCCACCTGCCCGGCATGGTGGCGGCCTTCTGCCTGCTGCCGGTGATCGGTGTGCCGGTGCGCAGCCAGGCCCTTTCCGGCATGGATTCCCTGCACTCCATCGTGCAGATGCCGGCGGGTGTCCCGGTGGCCACGGTGGCCATCGGCGGCGGCCTCAATGCCGGCCTGCTGGCGGCCTCGATCCTGGCCATCGCCGATCCGGTGCTCGCTGAAGCTCTGGAGGCCTACCGGCGCGGACTGCATGATCAGGTGGTGGCCAAGGATGGGCGCCTGCAGGCCCTGGGCAGCGCCGCCTACCTGGAGGCCATGGGCCAGGGGTGAAGCGCTGGCGGTTGCCGGCCCGGCAGGCCAAGCTGAGCAGCGTTCGTTGCTTCACCGGGGCTGTGCCCGGCTCCCGCTGATGCTTGAGCGGCTGGTGCTGCCCCCCTGGCTGCGGTTCTCCCTGGCCCTGCCCCTGCTGGTGCTCAACCTGTGGGTGCTGCGCCAGTTACTGGTTCCCCTGGCGCCCTTCCCGGCCCTGTTCCTGACGGCCGCCCTGCTGGCGTTCCTGCTCGACATCCCCAGCCGTTGGCTGATCCAGCGCGGTCTGCCGCGGCCACTGGCCCTGGTGCTGGTGCTGGGGCTGAGCCTTTCGGTGGTGGTGCTGGCGGCCCTGGTGCTGGTGCCCCGGCTGGTGGAGCAGCTCGGTGACCTGGTGCTGGCCCTGCCCAGCTGGCTGGCCCAGGGGGAAACCCTGCTGGGGCAGCTGCAGAGCTGGGCCACCGAGCGGGGGCTGCCCACCGACTTCGGCGGGATCAGCAGCGATCTGATCACCCGCACCAGCAAGATCGCCTCCCAGCTCAGCCAGCAGGTGCTGGGAATCCTGGGGGCCACGGTGAGCATCACCGTCAACACGGTGATCGTCCTGGTGCTGGCGGTGTTCCTGCTGCTGGGGGGCGAGGGCATCGCCAGGGGGCTGGTGGAGTGGTTGCCCAGCGGCACCCGCGCCCTGGTGCTCAGCACCCTCGACCGCACCTTCCGGGGCTACTTCGCTGGCCAGGTGGTGCTGGCCCTGATCCTCAGCGGCGCCCAGAGCCTGGTGTTCACCCTGCTCGGGATCCCCTATGGGGTGCTGTTTGCGGTGGCCATCGGCTTCACCACCCTGATTCCTTACGCCAGTGCCCTCACCATCGTGGGGGTGAGCGTGTTGCTGGCGCTCCAGGATCCGCGTACCGGCCTGGAGGTGCTGGCGGTGGCGATCAGCGTCGGCCAGGTGGTCGACCAGGTGATCCAGCCGCGCCTGATGGGGTCGATCGTGGGACTGCAGCCGGCCTGGCTGCTGATCAGCCTGCCGATCGGCGCCCGGCTGGGGGGGCTGCTGGGGCTGGGGGAACTGCTGGGTCTGCTGCTGGCGGTGCCAGTCGCCAGCTGCTCCAAGACCTTCCTCGATGCCTGGGCCCTGCGCCTGAGGGCAGAGCCATTCAGGGCTCTGCCGGAGCCGGAATGATGCCGCGCCGCTCCAGTTCGGCCATCACCTGGGCCACCGAGTCGTCGAGGCTCTGCTCGCCGGTGGCCACCCGCAGCTCGGGGGCTTCGGGGGCTTCATAGGGACTCGAGATACCGGTGAATTCCTTGATCTCCCCGGCCCGGGCCTTGGCGTAGAGCCCCTTGGTGTCCCGTTGTTCGCAGACCTCCAGGTCGGCGGCGCAATGGATTTCCAGGAAATCGCCCGACTCCACCAGGTCACGGGCCCGTTGGCGGTCGGCCTGGAAGGGGGAGACGAAGGCGGTGAGCACCACCACGCCGGCATCCAGGAACAGCTTCGCCACCTCACCGATCCGGCGGATGTTCTCCTCGCGATCGGCGTCGGAGAAGCCCAGATCGCTGCACAACCCGTGGCGCACGTTGTCGCCATCGAGCACGTAACAGGCCAGCCCCTGCTCAAACAAGGCCGAGTTCACGGCATTGGCCAGGGTGCTCTTGCCCGCTCCCGAGAGCCCCGTGAACCAGAGGATGGCGCTGCGGTGGCCCCGCTGGTGGGCCCGGGCGGCGCGGCTCACGGTGGAGTGGTGCCAGACGATGTTGGTGGCCTTGGACGGCGAGGTCATCTCGGACACAGAACGGACAGGAGCTTTGTGCCGCATTCTCCCCTACCCCCCCGCCTGCTTCGGGCGGAACCCCTGCACCTCCAGCTCGGCCAGGCTGAGGGCCACCTGGTCACCCTGGAGTTCGATCACCCCGTCTTTGAGGGTGCCGCCGGTGCCGGCGCGGGTCTTGAGCCGCTGCAGCAGGGCGCGCGCCTCGGCATCTGGAATGTCCAGCCCCGTGATCGCCGTGACCAGCTTGCCGCCCTTGCCCGCCTTGGTGCGCTGCACCCGCACGCGCTGCTGGGCCCGGGCCACGCCAGGGCCGCCAGGGGCCGGAGGCCGCTGCAGGCTCTCTGAGCCGCTGAATTCCCTCCAGCCGCCTTTAGGCATGGTTGCGGACCTCCCTGAAGAGCTGCTGCATGCGGCGGCCGGCGGCGGAGACCAGCCGGGAAGGCAGCGAGCGGGGGCGCATCATTTCGGGCAAGGTCGGCGGTTCGGAAAAGTCGACGCCCTCCCCGACGCGATGGCGGGCCAGGGCCTTGTGGTTGGCGGCGGCCGTGTAGTGGCAGACGTAGGAGCGGCGGGTGAGCGAGGGATCGCCCATGGGGGTGCCGCCGTGAATCAGCGCCCCATGCCAGATCAGCAGATCGCCGCGCCGGGGCAGGTAGATGCTCGGTGACCAGCCCTGCTGGCGGATCAGGGTCTCCAGGTACTGGCCGTACCCCGCGGCCGTCTGGGGGTCGGTGTCGCGGCTGGCGAGAATTCCACCCTGGTGCCAGTCGTAAAACTGATGGCCTTCCAGGAGATGGGAGCCCTTGTAGTAAACGAGCGGTCCGGCCTGATCGCTGATGTCTTCCAGGGGAATCCAGGCGGCGGCCAGATGGCCCAGCCGCTTGTGATGGTGAACGTAGGAGAAATCCTGGTGCAGCGATTGCTCGCTGCTTTTCCAGAAGGTGAGCGATTGGATCAGGGCCGGTGCCGATCCGAACAGCTCGTCGAGAAACCGGATGATGGGCTCTGAGAAGGCAAGGTCGCGGGCTGAATCGAAGTAGCGATGCAGGTCATTGAGCTTGAGCCCGGGGCCCGCCTGCCGCAGATCCGTGATACCCAGTTTTGGCAGATTGCGCAGCACCCTGGCTTCGTAGTGATCCACCTTGCCGTCGATGCCGATCATGCCGTGCAGCAGGGACGTCTGGGCCAGGCGTGGCAGGGCGTCCAGGTCGGCGTCGATCCGATCGAGGAGATCAGAGTCGATCACCTGGGGAAAGATGATCACACCGTCTCGAAGGAAGTGCAGCATCTCCGGTGAGTAAATCTGGCCCGCCACTTCGGGTTTCTGGCGATGCAACCGTTCCGCCAGTGTCAGGGACGAGAGGTAGTGGTGGGGAAGCATCTCTGGCGTTCGTTTGGAACGGGGTCGGCACCCACTGCCGCCCGTGATTCTGCCGGGCCCATCGGAATCCCAGGGTCCGTCCCAGCCATGCCGGGTGGTGCCTCCCTACTCTGGACCATCCCCGTAGGCACCGCCGGTGACCAGCACCGTCCCTTCCCGCCGCGTTGATCCCGCCGAGCTGCAGCCGTCGGTCCGCCCGGATGGACTGGGCCGTTTCGGTCCCTTCGGCGGTCAGTACGTTCCTGAAACCCTGATGCCCGCCCTGGCGGAGCTGGAGACGGCCGCCGCTGAGGCCTGGGCCGACCCCGCCTTCACCGCCCGGCTTGATCACCTGCTGCGCCATTACGTCGGGCGTCCAACGCCGCTGTACGAAGCCGAGCGCCTCACCGCCCACTACCGCCGTCCGGAGGGCGGCCCGCGCCTGTGGCTGAAGCGCGAAGACCTCAACCACACCGGCGCCCACAAGATCAACAACGCCCTGGGCCAGGCCCTGCTGGCGTTGCGGATGGGCAAGCAGCGGATCATCGCCGAGACCGGCGCCGGCCAGCACGGCGTCGCCACGGCCACGGTCTGTGCCCGCTTCGGGCTGGAGTGCGTCATCTACATGGGCGCCGAAGACATGCGCCGCCAGGCCCTCAACGTGTTCCGGATGCGGCTGCTGGGGGCCACGGTTCAGCCGGTCACCGCCGGCAGCGCCACCCTCAAGGACGCCACCAGTGAGGCCATCCGCGACTGGGTCACCAACGTGGAGCGCACCCACTACATCCTCGGTTCGGTGGCCGGCCCGCACCCCTACCCGATGCTGGTGCGCGACTTCCATGCCGTGATCGGCCAGGAAGCCAGGGCCCAGTGCCTGGAGGCCTTCGGTCGACTGCCGGATGTGCTGATCGCCTGTGTGGGCGGTGGCTCCAACGCCATGGGCCTGTTCCATCCCTTTGTTCAGGACACCTCCGTGCGCCTGATCGGCGTGGAGGCGGCCGGCGAGGGCGTGGCCACCGGTCGCCATGCCGCCACCATCACCGAAGGGCGGGTGGGGGTGCTGCACGGCGCCATGAGCCTGCTGCTGCAGGACGACGAAGGCCAGGTGCAGGAGGCCCACTCGATCAGCGCCGGCCTCGATTACCCGGGTGTGGGTCCGGAGCACAGCTATCTCAAGGGCATTGGCCGCGCCGAGTATGCCGCCGTCACCGACGCCCAGGCCCTGGAGGCCCTCCAACGGGTGAGCCAGCTGGAGGGCATCATCCCCGCCCTGGAGACGGCCCACGCCTTCGCCTGGCTCGAATCCCTCTGCCCAACCCTCGCCCCCGGCACCGAAGTGGTGCTCAACCTCTCCGGCCGCGGCGACAAGGACGTCAACACCGTGGCGGAGAAGCTGGGCGATGCCATGGGGGCCTGATCGGCACCGGTCACCGCGCCGGGCAGGCACTGGCCAAGCTCTGGGGCCTGGGATGGGGACGCGGGATCGGAAACTCGACGTAAGCTCGGCTTCCATACTGGCGAATCGCCATGGCGAAGCACACGGCTGATCGCCAGGGCCATGATCGGCTGGACCGCCTTCTTCTTCTCGCCTTCGGCCTTGCGTTCGCGGCCCGTCTTGCTGAGCGCCTGGTTTATGTGTTCCACCTCGCCGGGAGAACACTCGATTTCACGACGAACTATGGACTCACGGAGTGGTTGACCAACTACGCCGGAGGTTTTCAGCGCAGGGGTTTGCCGGGCGCCTTCATCCATGGGCTGTATGAACAATTGGGTGTGGCGCCCAATGCCAGCATTGTCACGGCCTGCATCATTCTTTATGCCGTCTTCAGTGTTTATTTGTGGCGTCGATCTGCCGGCATCGTGCCCCGATGGGTCCTGCTGTCAACCCCCCTGCTCGGCTATCCAGTGTTCATCGATCGCATCCTGATTCGTAAGGATCTTCTTGTTCTGCTGCTGTTGGCCTGGGCGGTGCGGTTGATCTGTTCCCAGCGGCAGCCCTGGCATGGGTTCCTGGCGGGCCTGGTTCTGGCGGTGGGGATCCTGTCCCATGAGGTCATCGCCTTCCTGGCCCTGCCTTCGTTCTCGGCTCTGATCCTCCTGCGTGCCCTGGCCGGGGGCCGTTCCGGTGTGACCTGTGTCGTCCGTCGTGTCACGACCAGCCTGACCTGGCTGGTACTTCCGCTCCTATCCCTGGCTGCGGTGCTGTGGTTCCGAGGCACGAACTCCCGGGTTCAGGCCATCGCCCAGTCCTGGAGGGGCGCCTTCGATCCGGGTGTCCTTTTCCCTGGACCCCAGGGGGCCATCGCCTGGCTTTCGCTTCCAGCCGAAAAGTACATCGCCGATTCCCAGGGCGTGCTGGCCGAGCTCCATTACGGCGTCCCGCTCTGGTTGATCGTTCTCCTGGCCAGCGTCAGTGGTGTCGTTCTGCTGGCGGCGGTGATCGGACGCCAGTCGCGGATCCGTGCCTGGTTCTTTGTGGCGGCAGCCCTGCTGCAGTTTCTCTGCATGGCGCCCGTCTTCTTCTCCGCCTGGGACCATGGGCGCTGGGTGATTCTTTGTCTGATGTCGGCCTTCATTCTCGCCATTGAAATCCCATTGGACTGGCAACAGACATGGGCCTCACTCTCCAGATTTCCACCGCGACTTCAAGCTGTCGTCCTGCCGGTATGGATCGCCCCTGTGGGATTTGCGTTCTGGGGAATTCAGGTGGTTTCTTGGAGCGTCTATGGCTGGCTTGCCAGCGCACCCGTCGGTCTGCTGCTGCAGGTCTATTTCTACCTGCGAACGCTTGGGATGGAGCGTCCCTTCTGATCCTGCCTCAGAGCGGGTCCTGCTCCCAGGGGAAGCGGGGCAGTTTGTTGAGCCCTTCCTGCATGTGGCGGGCCCATACATCCATGGTGTGCTGGATCTCCGGGGCCTCCTTTTCGAGTTTGAGGTGACGGCTTACCTTGAACTCGTCGCGGCGCACCAGGGCGATCTCGAAGGGTGGCCCGACGGTGAGATTGGAGCGTCGGGTGACGATCTCCGACACCAGGCAGAGGCGCGCCGCATCCTCGAGGGAGAGGTCGGGGCGGCCGATGTAATCGAGGGGGGGCTTGCCGTACTTGGTTTCGCCGATCTGCAGGAAGGGCGTGTCGGCGGTGGCCATGATCGCGTTCCCCTGGGGATACACCATGTAGAGCCCGTGGGGCTGGCCGGCGATCTGGCCGCCGAGGATGAAGCTGGCCTCGCCGCTGGCTCCCGCCTGGCGCAGGTTGGGATTGAACTCCTTCTGGACCATCACATTGAGCCGGCCGATGTAATCGGCCACCTCAAACAGATAGCGGGCGGTGAGCATGCTCGGTCCGGCTGGGGTGTCGTCCGGGCGGCCCCACTGGGGGCTGGGGCCGGCGCCATGGTTCTCGATGTCGCGGCGGATGCGGTTAAGCACGGCCTGGGTGGTGCCCAGATTGCCGGCCGCCATCAGCACGAACAGCCGATCAGGAGCCGGCGCCAGCACATGCATCTTGCTGTAGCTGGAGATGTAATCCACGCCTGCGTTGGTGCGGGAGTCGGAGGCGAACACCAGGCCGCTCTGGAGCAGAAAACCGAGGCAATAGGTCATCAGCTGAGCAGTCTCTCCAGAATCGAGGCCACCGACTGGACCGCCGCGCGGGCGGTGGCATAGGCCATGCGCATCGGCCCCACCAGGGCCACCTGGCCGCGACCGCCGTGGCCCGTCCGGTAGGTGGCCTGGACCACGGCGCACTGCCCGAGGGCCGCATGGGGATGCTCCGTGCCGATCAAGATGGCGTGGCTGGCGATCGCCTCGGGGTTGTCGCTGAGCCCCAGCAGGGCGCGGGGGCCATGCTCCACGAGCTGCACCACCGGAAGCAGGCTGGAACTGTGGCTGAATTCGGGCTGGGCCAGCAGCCCCCCCAGGCCGGCCGCCACGACGGCGTCGAGCTCCTCGCCGCGGATGCGGCTGTGGCTCTCCAGGGCCTGGCGCAGCAGGCCGCCGCTGCGGCGCAGTTCGGCCGGCAGCCGCTCCCAGGGGATGCGGCCGTCGCCGCTGGCGCGGAGCTGCTGGTTGCACCAGCGCTCCAGGATGGGCAGCTCCTCCTCCAGGCCGGCGCCAAGGCGCAGGTTCAGGCTGGTGCTGAAGTCGGGCCCCTGGACGAGGAACACCAGCAACCGGTCGCCGCTGGGCACGAGCCGCACCGCCTGCAGCAGGGGGCTGGGGCGCTGGGGGCGGGTGATCAGGCTGAGCAGGCCGGTGAGGTCGGCCAGGCGGCGGGCCAGATGCAGCAGCAGATCATCCAGGGCGGCCCACTGCAGGCTGATTCCGGCCAGCTCCCGCTCCAGCTGCAGGGCGGCCGCCCCCGGGGCTGGCAGCAATTGATCGACGTACAGGCGATAACCCCGCTGGCTGGGGATCCGGCCGGCGGAGGTGTGGGGCTGGGTCAGCAGGCCGCGCTGTTCCAGGGCCCCCATGGCCGTGCGCACCGTGGCGGGGCTGGCGGGCAGCCCGAAACGTCGCACCAGCGTGTGGCTGCCCACGGGCTCGACGGTATCCACGTAGTGCCGCACCGTGGCCCGTAGGACCTCCTGTTGTCGGCGCGGCAGCGTGTCCAAGGACGGGGGGAAAACAGCAAAGAAATCGATCATTAATCCTAGGTAGGTGAGGTCCCTTCCCAGGCCCGTCAGGTGCGCTCAGTAACGGGGAACCAGGGGATCCACCTCCCGGCTCCAGGCGTCGATGCCCCCCTTCAGGTTCCAGACCTCCCCAAAGCCCTGGTCCTGGATCAGCCAGCAGCCGAAGTCCCAGCTGCGGATGCCGGCATGGCAGAGCACCACCACTGGCTGCTGCCGGTCGAGCAGGGTCTCCAGTTGCGGCAGCCACTCCCGGTGGCGACTCAGGGGCAGATGCAGCACCTCGAGGGGCAGTTTGGCCAGGGCCAGTTCGCCGTCTTCGCGCACGTCGACGATCCGGAGCGGCTCCCCCGCCTCAAGGCGCCGTTGCAGGTCCGTGGCGGTGAGGGTGCGGGGGGTCCCCGGGCGGTTCGGCTCGTCCATGGCGGGCGTCGGAGGGGGGGTGGCGTCAGGATGGTCCCATCCTGCTGAGAACGCATGAAGGCCCGCCCTTTCCTGGCGGTGCTGCTGGCCCTGGTGCTGGTGGTGTTCGGACTGGGGCTCGGTGGCTGGTGGCTGGTGTGGCAACGCAGCGCCCTGCGGCTGCAGCGCCTGCCGCTGGTGGTCCCGCGGGCGGCCCAGTTCGTGCCCAGGGATGCGCCCCTCAGCTTCCACCTGTTCAGCGACGGCGACCAGCCCCTGGACTACGCCCGTGCCGTCGCCCCGCCCCGCCAGCGACGCCAGGCAGCCGAGGCGGTCGGCCGGCTGCGTGACGGGGCCTTCGCCGCGGCGGGCCTCGACTACGACAGTGAACTGCGCTCCTGGCTGGCGGCGCCGGTGGGTCTGGCCCTGTTCGAGGCGGACTCAGCCATCGCAGCAGGGGGCTCCAGGGGGGGCTGGCTGCTGGCCCTGGGCAGCCGTGACGACGACGGCGCCCGCCTGTTCTTGCAACGGTTCTGGCAGACCCGCAGCCTGGCGGGCACCGATCTTCAGATCAGCACCTACAGGGGCATGGGGCTGATCAGCGGCAAGGGCGCCCTGCTGGGCCGGACACCGATGCCGCTGGCCACGGCTCTGGTGGATGACGACCTCGTTCTGATCGCCTCGGGGCGGGGGGTGCTGGAGCAGGCGCTGGATGTGTCCCAGATCCCTGAACTCAACCAGGCTGGCCAGGCGTCCTTCCAGGAGGGGCTCAGGCGGCTCGGCACCGGTGCCGCCCTGCTCCAGGCCGCCCCCGGCGCCCTCGAGCGCTGGCTGGGGCTGCCGCTGCCGGCCCCCGCCGACCAGCGGCCCGGCGCGCTGCTGCTGGCCCTGCGACCCGAGGGGCCAAGCCTGCGGCTGTCCGCCCTGCTGGGGCTGCCGCCGGAGATCGCCCTGCCGGAGGTCGGCGCCGACGCCGGCCTTGGCCAGGCCCTGCTGGCCGCCCTGCACCGTCCGGCCTCCAGCCTCGCCCTGGTGCAGGATCCCGCCAGCCTCGCCATGATCCCCCTGCTGCGGCCGCTGCTTGCCCGCCTGGTGGGGGCGGCGGATGCGGCAGGTCCGGTGCCCGCCCTGGTGGTGGGGTCCGACGGGGGGCCGCTGCTGGCGGCAGCCAGCGGCGATCGCTGGCTGCTGGGCACGGCGGCCGATCGCCCCGATCCCTCGGTGCTGGAGGCGGCCCTGGCGGTCGATGGCCTGATCGCGGCGCCCCTGGAGGTCGACGGCCACCCGTTGCTGGCCTGGACGCGGCTGCAGGCCGTCCCGGGCCGCCGCGACGGCAGGTCGGAGAGGTCGGAGCAGCTGCAGGCGCCGCTGCTGGGCTGGCGCTGGCAACGGGGCGAGCAGGCCTGGTGGGGCGAGTCCCTCGGCCAGCTGGAGAGCCTGGATGGACCTGAGGCGAAGGGGGCCGGCCGCCTGCAGGGGCAGCTGGAGGCCCTTGCCGTTCCGGAGGCCCCCCTGCAGTGGGCCCTCGACGGTCCGCGGGCCCGCGAGGTGCTGGCGTCCTGGCGGCCGTGGCAGCGCCTCACCGCCCTGGCCGGGGGCCCGCTCAGTGAGCCCGTCACCGGCCTGGCTCTGGCTCTGGGGGGAGAGCCAGGCGTCCTGGTGCTGGAAGCTCGCCTCGACTTCGGAGGATCCTGACCATGGCGCCGCACACCTGGGAGCTGCTGCTGCTGCGCCACGGCATCGCCGAGGAACGCAGCCCCACCCGAACGGATGCGGGGCGAGAGCTCACCGCCGCCGGCCGGGCCCGCACCCGGGCGGTGCTGGAGCGGGCCAACCGCCTGGGTCTGCGTGCCGATCGGCTGTTCTCCAGTCCCCTGGCCCGCGCCTGGCAAACCGCGGAGATCGCCCGGATGGTCGGCCTGGCCCCTGCCATCGAACTGGCCCAGGCCCTGGAGCCCGGCGGCGATCCCCTGCCCCTGCTGCAGGGCTGGCTCACCCAGGGCGGTGCTTCGCCATCCTGCCGCCTGCTGCTGGTGGGCCATGAGCCGGATCTGGGGCTGCTGGCGTCCCGCCTCCTCGGGGCCCCGCCTGGCGCCATCGCCTTGCGCAAGGCAGGCCTGGCGCTGCTGCGCCTTCCGCTGCTGGAGGTTGGCAGCTCGCTCGCCGGCAAAGCCGGTCTGGAGTGGCTGATGCGCCCCAGGCTCTGGCTTCCCCGCCCCTGAGCCGGCAGCGGGCGCTACGTCAGGTGACGGTTCCTGCTCCTAAGTTCTTCTCATCCACAGGAAGCGGTATGGCGGCGGAGAGCACCCCAGAGGCGAACGACCCTCAGGGAACCCCTCCCTCGCCATCGGCGCCGGCGCCGGCGCCGCCGGCCTTTCGCCCTGGGCTCGAAGGGGTGCCGGCCACCCAGTCGGCCATCTGCGACATCGAAGGGCAATGTGGACTGCTCACCTACCGGGGCTACCCCATCGAGCAGCTCGCCAACCAGAGCAGCTTCCTTGAAACCGCCTATCTGCTGATCTGGGGGGAGCTGCCGACAATCTTCCAGCTGCGGGAGTTCGAGCAGGAGGTGCAGATGCACCGACGGCTCAGCTTCCGCATCCGGGACATGATGAAGTGCTTCCCGGCCACGGGCCATCCGATGGATGCCCTCCAGGCCAGTGCGGCGTCCCTGGGACTCTTCTATTCCCGGCGTGCCCTGTACGACCCCCAGTACATCGTCGATGCGGTGGTGCGGTTGATCGCCAAGATCCCCACGATGGTGGCGGCGTTCCAGCTGATCCGGAAGGGTCAGGATCCGATCCAGCCCCGGGACGACCTCGCCTACTCGGCCAACTTCCTCTACATGCTCACGGAGCGGGAGCCCGATCCCCTGGCGGCACGGATCTTCGATGCCTGTCTGATCCTGCACGCCGAGCACAGCCTCAACGCCAGCACCTTCAGCGCCCGGGTCACCGCCAGCACCCTCACTGACCCTTACGCCGTGGTGGCTTCCGCTGTGGGCACCCTGGCCGGGCCCCTGCATGGTGGCGCCAACGAGGACGTCCTCGACATGCTCGACCAGATCGGCAGCACCGATCAGGTGGAGCCCTGGCTCGATCGGGCCATCGCCCAGAAGCAGAAGATCATGGGCTTCGGCCATCGCGAGTACCGGGTCAAGGACCCCCGGGCCGTGATCCTGCAGGGCCTGGCCGAGGAGCTCTTCCAGCGCTTCGGCCATGACGCCATGTACGACGTGGCCCTCAAGCTCGAGGAGGTGGCGGAGCGGCGCCTCGGGCCGAAGGGAATTTTCCCGAACGTCGACTTCTATTCCGGTCTTGTCTATCGAAAGCTAGGTATTCCCCGCGACCTGTTCACCCCCATCTTCGCCATCGCCCGTACGGCAGGATGGCTGGCCCACTGGAAGGAACAACTGGGTGCCAACCGCATCTACCGTCCCTCGCAGATCTACACCGGTTCCGCCGAACGGGGCTGGTTGCCCCTGGAAAGCCGTCCGGTTCCTGGCTGACCCCGTTTCCCCCTAGGTTCCCTTCCACCGGAGTTCTCTGATGCTGTCCACTGGCCCGTTGGGTGCCGCCGTCGCTCCCCCTGGTCTCGATCTCCAGTCGAGCTTCATCGACCTGGCCCAGGGCCTGGGCCTCACGGCCGGCGCCGCCCGCCTGCTGTGGCTGCCGCTGCCGATGGTGCTGGTGCTGGTGGGCGCCGTGGTCGGCGTCCTGGTGAGCGTCTGGCTGGAGCGCAAGATCTCCGCGGCGGTGCAGCAGCGCATCGGCCCCGAATACGCCGGTGCCCTGGGTGTGCTCCAGCCCCTGGCCGATGGTCTCAAGCTGGTGTTCAAGGAGGACATCATCCCGGCCCGGGCCGACTCCGTGCTCTTCAGCCTCGGCCCGGTGCTGGTGGTGGTGCCGGTGATCCTGTCCTGGCTGGTGGTGCCGTTCGGTCAGAACCTGCTGATCAGCAACGTGGGCGTGGGCATCTTCCTCTGGATCGCCCTCAGCAGCATCCAGCCGATCGGTCTGCTGATGAGTGGCTACTCCAGCAATAACAAGTACTCCCTTCTCGGTGGGCTGCGGGCCGCGGCCCAGTCGATCAGCTATGAGATCCCCCTGGCCCTGGCGGTTCTGGCGGTGGTGATGATGAGCAACTCCCTCAGCACCGTTGACATCGTCGCCCAGCAGACGGGGGCTGGCATCCTCAGCTGGAACATCTGGCGCCAGCCCGTCGGCTTCGTGATCTTCTGGATCTGTGCCCTGGCGGAGTGCGAGCGCCTTCCCTTCGACCTTCCAGAGGCTGAAGAGGAGCTGGTGGCCGGCTACCAGACGGAATACTCCGGCATGAAGTTCGCCCTCTTTTACCTGGGCAGCTACATCAACCTGGTGCTCTCGGCCCTGCTCGTGTCGGTGCTTTACCTGGGGGGCTGGAGTTTCCCGATCCCCGTCGAGTGGATCACCGGCTGGCTGGGAGTCTCCCCCGACGCCCCCCTGGTCCAGGTGATCACCGGTTCGGTCGGCATCGTCAGCACGATCCTGAAGGCCTACCTGCTGGTGTTCTTCGCCATCCTGCTGCGCTGGACCACCCCACGGGTGCGGATCGACCAACTGCTCGACCTGGGCTGGAAGTTCCTGCTGCCGATCGCCCTGGTCAACCTCCTGGTCACCGCCGGCCTCAAGCTGGCCTTCCCGGCGGCTTTCGGCGGCTGAAGCTGCTGCCCGGATACCAACAGCGCCGCCACCCTGGGCCATCATGGTCCCCATCCCGTAACCCCCTCGCCCCCAGCCATGTTCGGGTTTCTCAAACAAGTCGGTGACTACACCCGGGAGGCGGTGAGCGCGGCCCAGACCCTGACCCAGGGTCTGGCGGTCACCTTCGACCACCTGCGCCGGCGGCCGATCACGGTGCAGTACCCCTACGAGAAGTTGATCCCCTCCGAGCGTTACCGGGGTCGGATCCACTACGAACTCGACAAGTGCATCTCCTGCGAGGTGTGTGTGCGGGTGTGCCCCATCAACCTGCCCGTGGTCGACTGGGTGATGAACAAGGCCACCAAGAAGAAGGAGCTGCGTAATTATTCGATCGACTTCGGGGTGTGCATTTTCTGCGGCAACTGCGTGGAGTATTGCCCCACCAATTGCCTCTCCATGACCGAGGAGTACGAGTTGGCGGCCTTCGACCGCCACAGCCTCAACTACGACAACGTCGCCCTCGGCCGCTTGCCCACCAGCGTCACGTCTGATCCGGCGGTGTTCGCCCTGCGGGAGCTGGCCTACCTGCCCAAGGGTGTCCTCGATCCCCATGGGGTGCCCGCCAGTGAGCCCCGGGCCGGCCAGTTGCCGTCCCAGGTGCTGGAGGCCTTGCAAAAGGAGACAGCCTCGAGCGGCGCCGCCCCTTCCGACAGCACTGGAGAGTCCTGATGTCGATCGCCTCCACCACCCAGCAGATCTGCTTCGCTGTGCTCTCGGCCACCACGGTGGTCGGTTCGATCGGGGTCGTCCTGCTGCCCAACATCGTCTATTCCGCCTTCCTTCTGGGCGGTGTCTTTCTATCGGTGGCCGGGCTCTACCTGCTGCTCAACGCCAGCTTCGTCGCGGCGGCCCAGATCCTCGTCTATGTGGGCGCCGTCAATGTCCTGATCCTGTTCGCGATCATGCTCGTGAACAAGCAGGAAACCCTCGCTGCGATCCCCGGCCTGCTGGTGCGTCGTCTGCTGTCGGGGGCGGTCTGCGCCGGCCTGTTCGCCCTGCTGCTGCGGGTGGCCTTCACCACCGCCTGGGCCCTGCCGGGGCCCCCTCCGGTCGGCGAAGAGGCCACGATCCGGATCGGCGAGCACCTGTTCACCGATTACCTGCTGCCCTTCGAGCTGGCGTCGGTCCTGCTGCTGATGGCGATGATCGGTGCCATTGTCCTGGCCCGTCGCGACGTCTTCACGACCGACGTGATCACCGGTGAGCCCGCCGATCAGGGGCTGATCGAGAAGGAGCGGACGCCACTTCTGATCGAGACGACCACCCCAGAGCCCACGCTGCTTTCCAAGCCATGAGCACCGACCTCGCCTCACCGATCCCGCTCGAGGGGTTTCTCACCGTCGCGGCGATGCTGTTCTGCGTCGGCGTCTGGGGGCTGATCAACAGTCGCAATGCCGTGCGGGTGTTGATGAGCATCGAGCTGATGCTGAACGCCGTCAACATCAACCTGATGGCCTTCTCCAACTACCTCGATGGCCAGCTCATCCGCGGCCAGGTTTTCGCCATCTTCGTGATCACCGTGGCGGCGGCCGAGGCGGCCGTCGGTCTGGCTATCCTCCTGTCGCTCTATCGCAACCGCGAAACAGTCGACATGGAGCGCTTCAACCTGTTGCGCTGGTAACGGTGCAAGTGTCGCGCGATCCGGCCCATGCGGCTTGAGAGGGTCTGGCTGATTCTTCGCAAGGGAAGCCAGGCGGCCCAACGCCAGGCTCGACGCTGTGCCCAGGATCTGCGTTCCCAGGGGGTGATCGTCACCACCGCCGTCAGCGGTCTGGGGCTGAATCCGTTCCCTGGTCTGCTCGCCACCGAAGCCGAACTCCCCGACCTGGCCGTGGTGCTCGGCGGGGATGGCACGGTCCTGGCGGCGGCCCGCCACCTGGCGAGCTTTGCCGTGCCGCTGCTCAGCTTCAACGTTGGCGGCCACCTGGGCTTCCTCACCCATGAACGGCGTCTGCTGCGGCTGCGGGGCGAGGCCAACGGGGAGGCCGGCAGCCAGGATCCCGACGACAACCTCTGGCAACGCCTGCGCGACGACCGCTTCGCGATCGAGAAGCGCATGATGCTGGAAGCCCGGATCGACCGGGGGGACGGCGTGCCCCAGGACGGGGATGCCTCCGTCGACGGGGATCTGAACGAGGTCGGTGATGGCCCCCACGGCGCCCTCAACGACTTCTATTTCCGCCCCTGCCTCGATGAACTCTCGCCCACCTGCATGCTGGAGCTCGAGATCGACGGGGAGGTGGTGGATCAATACCGGGGCGATGGCCTGATCATCGCCACCCCCACCGGTTCCACCGGCTACGCGATGGCCGCTGGTGGGCCGATCCTGCATCCGGGCATCGAAGCGATCGTGGTCACGCCGATCTGCCCGATGAGCCTCTCCAGTCGGGCCGTGGTGGTTCCGCCGGGATCGCGGCTTTCGGTTTGGCCCCTGGGGGAGGCCAGCCGTCGGGTGAAGCTCTGGAAGGATGGCGCCCATGCCACCGTGCTGGAACCGGGTGATCGCTGCGTCCTGCAGCGGGGTCGCCACCCGGTGCTGATGCTCCAGCTGGAGCACAGCCCCTCGTACTACAGCACCCTCACCCACAAGCTCCACTGGGCCGGCAGCCTCACTGCCGGCGAACCGTCCCGCAACTGACCAGCTCCGCTCCGCCCTGAAGTCCCTTTCCCCATGGCCCTGGAAATCGAGCGTCGCTTCCTCGTCAGCGGCGACCAGTGGCGCTCCCACGCGCACCGGGCCAGGGCGATCCGCCAGGGCTACCTGGTGACCGGGAACGGGGAACTCACCCTGCGGGTGCGGCTGGCCCAGGCCCCGGACGGCGCCATGGAGGCGTTCCTCACCCTCAAGCTGCCGGCCGCAGGAGCGGCGGAGTCACCTCCCGTCGGTCAGGCCCTGACGCGGCAGGAGTACGAGTACCCGATCCCGGCCGCCGATGCTGAGGCCCTGCTGGAGGGCAGTGCCCATCAGCTCTGCAAGACGCGTTATGGCCTGGATCTGCCCGGCGGCGACTGGGTGCTGGATGTGTTTGAGGCCGCCAATGCTCCCCTGGTGGTAGCGGAGGTGGAACTGGAGCGGGCCGATCAGGCTGTTGCCGTTCCCGCCTGGTGTTCCAGGGAGATCACCGGCCGCCGCGAGCTCAGCAATGCCGCCTTGGCCCACCGTCCCCTGGCGTCGTGGCCAGTGGCCGAGCGGGAGTCTCTGCTACCCCAGGACAGCTGAAATCAGCCGGGCCTGGTCGCGTCGTCGTGGGGCAGGGCACAGCAATTGAAACCATCGCGGCAGATCTTGCCGTGGTCCATGGCCCAGTTCAGCAGGGCCACCCGGTTCTTGGCGCCGGTCTTGGTGAAGATGTTGCTGACGTGGTTGTCGACGGTGCGCTTGCTGATCGTCAGCTGGCCGGCGATTTCCAGGTTGGTGAGGCCCGTGGCCACCAGCTCAATGATCTCGAGTTCCCTCTCCGATAACTCGCTGCGTGCATGCACCATGGGCCGCTCCGGGGACGGGGGCATCGATGGAGCCGGGGGCCTGCGCTCAGCCATCGGCTCCTCGGCGGTTGCACTCACTCTAGGCAGCGTCTGCTCCATGATGACCCTGTCATGGAGATCGCCGTTGCAGCTTCGACAGGCCCTGGCGGAAGGCCGCTTCGCCATCACAGCGGAAGTGACCCCGCCCCGTGGGGGCAACGCCGGCCGCACCCTCGAGGCCGCGGCGGCGCTGCGGGGCCTGGTGCAGGCGGTCAACGTCACCGACGGCAGCCGGGCGGTGATGCGAATGAGCAGCCTGGCGATGTGCCGCCTGCTGCTGGAGGCCGGCATCGAGCCCGTGCTGCAGATGACCTGCCGCGACCGCAACCGCATCGCCCTCCAGGCCGACCTGCTCGGCGCCCATGCCCTCGGCATCCGCAACCTGCTCTGCCTGACCGGTGACCCGGTGCGGGCCGGGGATCAGCCTGAAGCCCGACCGGTGAATGAGCTGGAGGCGGTGCGGCTGCTGCAGCTGGTGCGGACCCTCAACGCCGGCGAGGATCCGGTGAAGGGGACGCTGCCGGATGGGGCCACGGCGTTGTTCCCCGGCGCCGCCGCCGATCCCCAGTCGCCCAGCTGGAGCGGACTGTGCTCCCGGGTGCGGCGCAAGCAGGAGGCCGGAGCCCGCTTCGTCCAGACCCAGATGGTGATGGACACGGCCTGTCTGCGCCGCTTCGTGGAGGAGATCACCGCCCCGCTCGGTCTGCCGGTGCTGGCCGGGGTGTTTCTGCTCAAGTCGGCCCGCAATGCCCAGTTCATCAACCGTGTGGTGCCCGGGGCCCGCATCCCCCAAGCCCTGATCGATCGCCTCGCCGGCGCCGAGGATGCGGCGGCGGAAGGCGTGGCGATCGCCGCCGAACAGGTGGCTGCCTACCGCTCCATCGCCCAGGGTGTGCACCTGATGGCGATCAAGGCCGAGCACCGCATCCCCCAGATCCTTCAGCTGGCGGGCCTAGGGGGCACCGCTGGCGGCGAGGTCAGTGCCGAGCAGCTCGGCCATGGCCTTCTGTTGCGGTGACGGCGTGCCCACGTCCTGGCGGCGGGCGTCGGTGATCAGCCAGTCGAGGGCGGCTTCCTGCAGATCGAAGTGGTCGCCGTTGCGGTCGACGCAATAGCGGCCGTAGACGAGCTTCTCGACGAGCTGAACGCCGGCCCCGATCCGGGAATAATCAAAGATGATCGAGTTGTCGATCGTGGCGCCTTCACAGATGTGGCAACTGGGCCCGATCATGGCCGGCCCGATGATGGTCACACCGTTCTCGATGCGGGTCATGCCGCCCACGAAGATCGGCCCCTCAACGTGGATCTTGTCCCAGTCGGCCGCCACGTTCAGACCCGCATAGATCCCCGGACGCACCTCCTTGCCGGGAATCTGCACCTGACGCACATGCCCTTGCAGAACACTGCGGATCGCCTGCCAGTAATCCGGCACCTTGCCGATGTCGACCCACTCGAACTCCATGGGCAGGGCATAGAAGGGGGCCCCGGATTCGACCAGCCTTGGGAACAGATCGGCGGCGATATCGAAGGGTTCTCCACTGGGGATGAAGTCGAGGACTTTCGGCTCGAAGATGTAGATGCCCGTGTTGATCATGTCGCTGGCGGCCTCTTCCACCGATGGCTTCTCCTGGAAGGAGAGCACTCGGCCGGCCTCATCGGTCACCACCACTCCGTAACTGCTCACCTGATCGCGGGGCACCCGCTTGGTGATCAGGCTGGCCATGGCCCCCTTCTCGCGGTGGCGCCGCATGGCTTCGCTGAGGTCGAGGTCGATCAGGGCATCGCCGCAGAGCACCACGAAGGTGTCGTCGAAGAAGGCCTGGAAGTCCTGGATCTTCTTCAGCCCTCCGGCCGAACCCATCGCTTCACCGATCAGCTCCCCGTCACTGATGCGTCCTTCGAAGCTATAGGCGATCTGAACATCGAAGCGCTGCCCATCGCGGAAGTAGTTCTCGATCTCCTCCGACAGGTGGGAGACGTTGACCATGATTTCGTTGAAGCCGTGCTCCCGGAGCAACTCGAGCAGAAACTCCATCACGGGTTTCTGCAGGATCGGAATCATCGGCTTGGGGGTGGTGTGCGTGATCGGCCGCACCCGTGTTCCCTTGCCTGCCGCCAGGATCATCGCCTTCATCGGCGTCGTTTCATGTCGGAGTTGTAAAGCCAGCCTAAGGAGAAAACTCAGGCTGCCACTGCCTCCAGAGCCGGCCCCCTATCTGACCCCTGAGCCGGCAGCCGCGGCAGGCTCAACGTTTCGGCCCTTTCCTCGCGCCGGCGCCGCAGGCTGAGCGGACCGTAGAGGCCGCCGGCCTGCTCCAACTCCACCTTGCCCTGGGAGGAGAGGAACAGCAGGGCCCAGAACACCCCCACCCGATCCCGGTCCAGGTCCTCCTCCGCCGGCGAGGCGGCGGGCGTGCTTTCGACGGCTTCCGCCCAGGCGCCCACCAAGGCATCGAAGCCCACCCATTCGAGGCTTTCGGCGGTGGGTGTCCAGTGCAGCAGAAAGCGGCTGAGGGCGGCGGTGGTCTCCGGCAGTTTCTCCCGGTGGGCCAGGGAGGCCACCTGGGCGATCGCGGCCCGTTCGCTGTAACGGCGGGCGCGGGGCCTGGGGCGCCCTTCCCCCCCGTCCTGCTCGAGCCGCTCGGCGATGTCCTCGAGCTGCCGGATCAGGTCTCCCAGGGTGACGGGGCGCTGCAGGGGCGGGGGGGCCACCGGACGGCGTTGCAGGTGCCGCTCCGGCCGCCGGGGCAGCGCCAGCGCTCCCGGGTCCCAATCGGCGGCGGCGTCCTCGGCACAGAAGGGGTCTTCCGGCAGGGGCTCGGGCGGGAAGGTGGCCGACTCCAGCAACTCCGCCTTCAGCCCCACCAGCACCGACGCCGCCAGGAACGCCTCGCTGGATTCGGCCAGATCCCGTTCGTAGCTCCCCCCCTGGGGGGCCAGCCGCCTGGGCTGTTCGATGCGCTGGCGCAGCTGGTCGAGGAAGCCGTCGACGACGGCGATCACATCGACGTCCCAGGGGTCGATGTCACCCCGCTCGGCCGCGTCCTGGAGCAACCGGATGGCGAGTCTGGCGCCCGCTTCTGCCACGCGCGTTGTCCTGCTCGGGGGGGCTTCCGAGCGCAAGCTACCGGCTGTGGCCCGTTGGCACCAGTCGCGGTGAGCACCGAACTGTCCCCTAGGGCCTCAGTCGGCGGCCAGCGAAAGGCTTCCCTCGTCCTCGGGGGACAGGGCAGAACTCTCTCCGGCCGCCGGCAGCAGGCCGAGCTGGGCGTCGACGGTGGCCCGGTAGCGGCGCAGATCGTTCTCCAGTTCGCTGATCCGCACCTGCTGGGCCTCCGCGTCACCGTTGCTCTGCAGGGTTTCCACCTTGCGCACCACACCGCTCCAGACCGCGTAGATCCAGGCGGCGGTGGCGCCGATGCCGCCCACCAGCAGCAGCAGGGCGGCCAACGGCAGGGTGGAGCTGACACCCGGCAGGAAATGCACCGTGGTGGCCGTGGTGTTCTCCAGGGTGAACATCACCGTGGCCAAGCCGAAGCTGAAGATCAGAAGGAAATTGATCTGCCGCATGGAGACCCTCGCTGTGCGATGGAGGAGCGTAGGCATCCTCCCCGCAGGATGGCGCCATCACCTCGGCCCTGCGCAGAGTTTCGTAACCGGCCCTCTGCGGCTGGGGGTCAACCGAGGGCCGGGGCGTGCAGCAGGGCCGGGGGCAGGGTGCCGAAGGCCCCGGCCGCCATCACCGCCGGGACGGGGGCTCGTCCCACCTTCACCAGGGCGATGGCCTCCCGGTCGACCAGGGCCTCGATGGCGGCCCGGTAGCTGTCGGTGACCAGGCGTGGGTACAGACCGATGCCGATGATCGGCACCAGCAGGCAGGAGATGACATAGATCTCCCGCGGTTCGGCGTCGACCAGTTGGCTGTGGGAGACGAGCTCGGGATTCTCCTTGCCGAAAAAGATCTCCCGCAGCATCGACAGCAGGTAGATCGGGGTGAGGATCACGCCGATGGCGGCCAGAACCGAGATCACGATGCGGAAGCTGAGGCTGTAGGCCTCGCTGGTGGCGAAGCCCACGAAGACCATCAGCTCAGAGACGAAGCCGCTCATGCCCGGCAGGGCGAGGGAAGCCAGGGAACAGACGGTCCAGAGGGCGAACATCTTGCGCATCTTCTGGCCGATGCCACCCATCTCGTCGAGCTGCAGAGTGTGGGTGCGGTCGTAGGTGGCTCCCACCAGGAAGAACAGACTGGCGCCGATCAGGCCATGGCTGATCATCTGCAGCATGGCGCCGCTGGTGCCCAGGGCACTGAAGCTGCCGATGCCGATCAGCACGAAGCCCATGTGGCTGATCGAGCTGTAGGCGATCTTGCGCTTGAGGTTGCGCTGGGCGAAGGAGGTGAGGGCGGCGTAGATGATGTTGACCACCCCCAGGATCACCAGCAGGGGGGCGAACTGGGCGTGGGCCTCCGGCAGCAGCTGCACGTTGAAACGCAGCAGCGCGTAGCCGCCCATCTTCAGCAGGATGCCGGCCAGGAGCATGTGCACCGGGGCGGTGGCCTCCCCGTGGGCATCGGGAAGCCAGGTGTGCAGCGGCACCACCGGCAGCTTGACGCCGAAGGCGATCAGCAGGGCGGCGTAGCAGAGCACCTGGAAGCCGGTGCCGAACTCCTTGGCGGCCAGGACCGTGTACTCGAAGCTGGGGGCACCGCCGCCGTAGAAGGCCATCGCCAGGCCCGCCAGCAGGATGAACAGGGAGCTGCCGGCGGTGTAGAGGATGAACTTGGTGGCGGCGTACTGGCGCTTCTTGCCGCCCCAGATGGCCAGGAGCAGGTACACCGGCAGCAGTTCAAGCTCCCAGGCCAGGAAGAACAGGAGCATGTCCTGCACGGCAAACACGGCGATCTGGCCGCCGTCCATGGCCAGGAGCAGGAAGTAGAAGAGCTTCGGCTTGAAGGTCACCGGCCAGGCCGCCAGGCAGGCCAGGGAGGTGATGAAGCTGGTGAGCAGGATCAACGGCATGGAGATGCCATCGGCCCCCACCGACCAGGCCAGGCCCAGATCGGGCAGCCACTGCACCCGCTCCACCAGCTGCAGTCCGGGGTCGGCAGGGTCGTAGCCGCGCAGGTAAGCCCCCACGGTCACCAGGAAAGTGGTGAGCGCCACGCCGAGGGCGTACCAGCGCACCTGCTTGCCATCGCCCTTGTCGGGAACGAAGGGGATCAGCAGAGCGGCGCCGATCGGGAACAGAATCGCGGTGCTCAGCCAGGGAAAGGGCACAGAACGGTGCTGTCCATCTGGCCGGAGTGTAGAAATCCCGGCCTCCACAACACCCACCGCATGGGCGTTGTCACACACAGAGGGGGCTCAGCCGAAGGCGCTGAACAGCAGCACCAGGCCGATGACCCCGCCGAACACGATCAGGGCATAAAACTGGACGCGGCCGGTCTCGAAGTACTTCAGCCCCTCGCCACTGCCCAGGGTGAGCAGGCCGGTCAGGTTGACCACCCCATCCACCACCTTGGAGTCGACGTCGAGCACCTGGCGGGCCAGCCGGCGGCTGCCCTGCACGAAGATCTTCTCGTTGATGGCATCGAGGTACCACTTGTTGGCCAGGAACCGGTTGATCGCCGGGAAGCGTCCCGCCACGGCGGTGCCAAGGTCGATGCGGTGGAGGGCGTAGGCCAGCACCGCCAGGCCGATGCCGAGGCTGGAGATGGCCACCGAAGCCCCGGCCAGGGGCAGGAACTCCCCCCAGCTGAAATGCTCGGCCACCTCGGCGGCTTCAACGGGATCGACGAGGTGGCCGAAGCGGCTGTTCCAGGGGGTGCCGAGCAGACCGATCAGCACCGAAGGGACCGCCAGCACCACCAGCGGGGCGGCCATCTGCCAGCCGGATTCGTGCGGATGGCTGGCGTGACCGTGGTGGCCGTCCTCTGTGGACTCCGGAGTGGCCTGGCCCGCAGCGCTGAGCAACTGGGCACGGAGGCCGGCGTCAAGGCCGCGGAAGGGCCCCTCGAAGGTGAGGAAGTAGAGCCGGAACATGTAGAAGGCGGTCATCCCGGCGGTCAGGAAGCCCATCGCCCACAGCAGCGGGAAGCTGTTGAAGGCCTGGCCGAGGATCTCGTCCTTGCTCCAGAAGCCCGCCAGGGGAGGGATGCCGCTGATCGCGATGCAGCCCACCAGGAAGGTGGCGGAGGTGATCGGCATGTGTTTCCTGAGGCCGCCCATCAGGCGCATGTCCTGGGCCAGCACAGGCTCGTGGCCCACCACCTCCTCCATGGCATGGATCACCGAGCCGGAGCCGAGGAAGAGCATCGCCTTGAAGAAGGCGTGGGTGACGAGGTGGAACATGCCCGCCACCGGGGCCCCGCAGCCCATGGCCAGCATCATGTAACCCAGCTGGGAGACGGTGCTGTAGGCCAGCCCCTTCTTGAGATCCATCTGGGTGAGGGCAATGGTGGCGCCCAGAAACAACGTGATGGTGCCGATCACGGCGATCACCAGCTGCACCTGCGGAAAAGGCTCGTAGACCGGCTGCAGGCGGGCCACCAGGAAGACGCCGGCCGCCACCATGGTGGCCGCGTGGATCAGGGCCGAGATGGGGGTGGGGCCCTCCATGGCATCGGGCAGCCACACGTGCAGGGGGAACTGGGCCGACTTTGCCATCGGTCCCATGAACACCAGCAGGCAGAGGAGAACGGCCACCCCCGTGGGCAGGCCGCCGCCGGCCACGGCCGCCGAGAGCCGCTCGCCGATCTCCTCGAAGCCGAAGCTGCCGGTGGCCCAGAACAGGCCCAGGATCCCCAGCAGCAGGCCGAAGTCGCCGACCCGGTTGACGACGAAAGCCTTCTGGGCGGCGTTGGCGGCGGCGTCCCGGTCGTACCAGAAGCCCACCAGCAGGTAGGAGCACATGCCCACCAGCTCCCAGAACACGTAGATCTCGAGCAGGTTGGGGCTGATCACCAGCCCGAGCATCGAGCTGCTGAACAGGGCCAGATAGGTGAAGAAACGGACGTAGCCCTTGTCGTGGACCATGTAGCCGTCGGAATAGACCATCACCAGCAGGGCGATGGTGGTGACCAGCGACAGCATCACGGCCCCCAGCGCATCCACCCGGAAGCCCATCTGCAGATGGAAGCTGCCGGCGCCGGCCCAGTCGAACAGCACTTCGGTGCCGCCCGCTCCCGCCAGTTGTTCGGCCAGGATCGCGAAGCTGAGCACCGCAGCCATGCCCACGCTGGTGATCAGCAGCAACGCCACCGGCTTGCGCAGGCGGTTGACGGTGCGGTTGAAGGTGATCAGCCCCAGGCCGGTGAGGCAGGCCCCCAGCAGGGGGAGCACTGGGATCAGCCAGGCAAGTTCGGAAGCGGAGGGCATCCTGGAGGCTCTATTGGGGCGAGTGTAGGCAGGCCCACCGGAATGCCCTCGCCTCTGTGGGGGCGTGCCCATCGACCCCGGTCGGTGGGCGGGAGCTTCAGCCCAGCCAGTGAGCCAGGGCGGTGCGCGAGAAGGTGGTGGCGCCAAGGCCGATCCAGCGGTGGGCCCACCACAGCACACCAATGGCGATGACGATCCCCAGCTGGGAGGGCCGCAGGAATTCCGCCGCCACCAGCGTCTGACGGCCATCCAGAACTGCGGCGAAGGGAAACACCGATGTGGCGGCCCGCAGCTCCTCGAAGGCCGGCCCGAAACGGTGGCGCAGGCGACGGTCCCCGTTCCAGACGGCGAACAGGTGGTGGCCGATCAGGCCCACGCAGGCCACAAGCGTGAAGCTGGTGCCGATCCAGAGCAGGTGGGTGGCGCACCAGAGCACCTGACCCACCGCCTGGGGATGGCGGCTCACCCGGATGATCCCCGTGGCATAGAGCCGCACCTGGGGCTTCTGCACGGCGGGAATCTCCAGCAGGTTGTAGGTGGCCGGATACAGAAACAGAAAACTGACCGCCGTGCCGGTCCAGACCAGCGGCACCACCCAGGCCTGCTCCTGCAGGTTCCAGAGCCTCAGGCCGTCGTAGCGGTGAGCCAGGAAGTAGCCCACCACCACCACCGCCGAGGGGATGCTCAGGCCGGCGAACAGCAGCCGCCAGAGCCGGGCCCCGATGCGCGCCTCCCCCCAGACCCTCAGGGAGGCGCCGCCGCTGTGGATCAGGGCGAACAGGACCAGCAGGGCCAGCATCACGACACTGCTGTGCTGGGGGTCCGCCGTCAGCAGGGGAAGCGAGGGCATGGGGGTGCGGCGTCCGGGAGCGGATGTGACAGGCCGATTCTTGCCACCGGGCAGGCCCCCTAGAGTTCATCACGGCCTGCCGGCTCCGGCGAACGGTCCCCCCGAGGCCTCCCCGACCCATGGCAGATCTGCCTTTCACCCTCGACCAGCTCCGCATCCTGCGGGCCATCGCCAGTGAGGGCAGCTTCAAGAAAGCGGCCGACAGCCTGTATGTCACCCAGCCGGCGGTGAGCCTGCAGATCCAGAACCTGGAGAAGCAGCTCGATGTGTCCTTGTTCGACCGCGGCGGCCGCAAGGCCCAGCTCACCGAAGCCGGCCACCTGCTGCTCAGCTACTGCGACCGGATCCTGAGCCAGTGCCAGGAGGCCTGCCGGGCCCTCGACGACCTCCATAACCTGCGCGGCGGCTCCCTGGTGGTGGGGGCGAGCCAGACGACGGGCACGTATCTGATGCCCCGCATGATCGGCCTGTTCCGCCAGAAGTACCCCGACGTGGCGGTGCAGCTGCAGGTGCACAGCACCCGCCGCACCGGCTGGAGCGTGGCCAACGGGCAGATCGACCTGGCGATCATCGGCGGTGAACTGCCGGCGGATCTCAACGACCTGCTGCAGGTGGTGCCCTACGCCAATGACGAACTCGCCCTGGTGCTGCCCCCCAAGCATCCCCTCGCCCGGCTGCCCGAGCTCACCAAGGACGATCTCTACCGCCTGGGATTCGTCTGCCTCGACGCCCAGTCGACCACCCGCAAGATGGTGGACCAGCTGCTGAGCCGCTCCAAGCTTGACGTGCAGCGGCTCAAGATCGAAATGGAGCTCAACTCCTTCGAGGCCATCAAGAACGCTGTCCAGGCGGGGCTGGGGGCGGCGTTCCTGCCGGTGGTGTCGATCGAGCGGGAGTTGGCCGCCGGCACCCTGTACCGCCCCCAGGTGGCCGACCTGATGGTGCGGCGCCAGCTGAAGCTGATCACCCATCCGGCCCGCTATTGCTCCCGGGCCGCCGACGCCTTCCGCCGCGAGGTGCTGCCGGTGTTTGCCAGCCCAGACAGCCCCCTGCGCCAGGTGCAGGCCTCGCCGGGGCTGGCCGAACGCAACGGCCTCAGAACTGATCGGCCTCCGGTGTGAGGCCGACGGCGTCATCGGCGGCACCGGCGACCCCCCTGGTCTGGAACTTGTTGCCGGAGATGTCGGTCTGGTAGACGCAGCGGACGACGGGTTTGTCGCGCACCGAGCCGATGTAGGCGAAGGTGTTCATGCGTTGCTTGCACTGGCGCATCTGCTCAGCGGTCACCGCCCCTTCCTTCTGCAGCACCGACCAGTTCTCCCGGCGGATGACGCAACCGGGCTGGAGGGTCGGCTGGGTCACGAAGCTGCTGCTCGGGTTCATCGTGGTGTACAGCTCGATGTCCATCACGAAGGCGCTGGCGCCCCACTGTTTGCAGAATTCGGGGTCGGGCACGGCCATGTCGAGCTGCTGGGCACTGGCGATGTTGCCCTGGTTGCCCTGGGTGGTGCTGGTCACGGCGCTGCCGATGCCGATGCCCACCACCAGCACCCCCGCCAGCACCGCCACGGTGGCGACGTTCAGCTGAATGTTGGGGCCGCCGCCGCTCGGGGGACCGCCGCCGTTGCCGGAGGGAGGACGGCCGCCACCACCACCGCCGTTCATCTCCCGACGCCCCTTGGCCCCGGTGCGGGGATCCTCCCGGCGCCCGTAGCCCGTGGAAAAGCGGTCGGTGCGCTCGTCGTAACGATCGGCGCGGGGGTCGTAGCGGTCGGGCCGCACGTCATAGCCGCCCGGCTCGGGTCGGCCACTGCTGCTGCGGGAGCGGGTCACAGGATTTCCGGGCTGCGGGGCAGGCCCATCGAATAATTGAGCACCCGGGCCTCAGGGTTGTAGCTCACCTCGCCGGCCTGGAGCATCTGGCGCACCAGGCCTTCCAGTTCGGAGCCGATGCGGCGCAGGCTGTAGTCGCTGAGTTCCTGGCCGGCCTGGGCCGCCACCAGCTGCCTGAACTGGCTGCGCACCTTTTCGAGGGCGGCCTCGTCCCAGAGGAACTCGTTGTCGGGATCGATGTCGAGGGTCAGCTGGTCCGGGTCGGGGATGAGATCGTCGTTCTCCACCCGCGCCGTGAACAGGCGGATGTGGCGAGTGGTGGACTTGAGCAGCGTCTCGACCATGGGCTCGGCCTCGGGGGCGGGGATGCGTTGAAGGGGGTCGGCACCGGTTGAGTGCTGTATCGACTTTAGATAGGCCGGAGCCTGATTTCGCCGCCGCCGCCGCCTGGCGCCGGTCGCCCCTGCCCGGGAGGGCCCGATAAGGTTGCTGTTGATCTGTGGTTCAACATGCGGGTTGTCATCGCCGGGGCCGGGCTGGCCGGCCTGTCCTGCGCCAAATACGTCTGTGACGCCGGCCATACCCCGATCGTGCTTGAGGCCAGAGATGTGCTGGGCGGCAAAGTGGCGGCCTGGCAGGACGCCGATGGCGACTGGTACGAAACCGGTCTGCACATCTTCTTTGGCGCCTATCGCAATATGCGCCAACTGTTTGCCGAGCTGGACATCGAGGATCGCCTGCAGTGGAAATCTCACTCGATGATCTTCAATCAGAAGGAAGTGCCGGGTACCTATAGCCGTTTTGATTTTCCCGACCTGCCGGCCCCGATCAATGGGATGGCCGCGATCCTGGGAAATAATGACATGCTGACCTGGCCGGAGAAGATCGCCTTCGGTCTTGGCCTGGTTCCGGCGATGCTGCGCGGCCAGGCCTATGTGGAGGAATGCGACAAGTACAGTTGGAGTGAATGGCTTCGGATTCATAATATTCCTGAGCGTGTCAACGATGAAGTTTTTCTCGCCATGAGCAAGGCGCTCAACTTCATCAACCCTGAGGAGATCTCCAGCACGGTGGTGCTCACCGCGCTCAACCGCTTCCTGCAGGAAACTGACGGCTCCCGCATGGCGTTCCTGGATGGCAACCCGCCGGAGCGGCTCTGCCAGCCGATGGTGGATTACATCGAGGCCCGTGGGGGAGAAGTGCATCTGGACTCGCCCCTGCGGGAGATCCGCATCGACCAGGACGGGGCTGTCACCGGCTTCCGCATTGGCGGTATCAAGGGCCGACCCGAGCGCGAGATCCAGGCCGATGCCTACGTCAGTGCCATGCCGGTCGATCCGCTCAAGCTGCTGCTGCCCGAGCCCTGGAAGACGCTGCCGTACTTCAGCAAGCTCGAGGGCCTGCGCGGTGTGCCGGTGATCAACATCCATCTCTGGTTCGACCGCAAGCTCACCGATATCGACCACCTGCTGTTCAGTCGTTCGGATCTGCTCAGTGTCTATGCCGACATGAGCAACACCTGCCGGGAGTACGAGGATTCCGAGCGCTCCATGCTCGAGTTGGTGTTTGCTCCTGCCGCCGACTGGATCGGCCGCCCCGATGAAGAAATCGTGGCCGCCACCCTGGAGGAGCTCAAGCGCCTGTTCCCCGTCCATTTCACTGGCGCCTCCCCGGCCCGGCTGCGCAAGTCGGTGGTCGTCAAGACGCCGCTTTCTGTCTACAAGACCGTGCCCGGCTGCCAGCAGCTGCGGCCCTCCCAGGCTTCCCCCATCCCCAATTTCTTCCTGGCGGGTTGCTTCACCATGCAGCGCTACCTGGCCTCGATGGAGGGAGCGGTGCTGAGCGGCAAGCTCTGCGCCGCCGCCGTGGACGCCAGTCTTGGCAGTCGGGGCCAGGGGCCGACACCGGCCCAGAGCCTGGCGACGGTGTGAGTGTGCTGGCCCCGCTGCCCCCTTGCCTCTCCTCCGATCTGCAGGACGCCTATGAATCCTGCCGGCAGGAAACGGCGCGCTGGGCCAAGACCTTCTATCTCGGCACGATGCTGTTGCCCCCGGCCAAGCGCCGGGCCATTTGGGCGATCTACGTCTGGTGCCGCCGCACCGACGAACTGATGGACAGTGCCCAGGCCCAGACCCTTTCGGCCAACGTCCTGCTGGAACGCCTCGATGCCTGGGAGGAGCGCACCCGCGCCCTGTTCGCCGGCCGTGCCGTCGACGCCCTCGACAGGGTGATGGTGGACACCATGGAGCGCTTCCCCCAGCCCCTGCAGGCCTACCTCGACATGATCGAGGGCCAGAGGATGGATGTGCTGCGTGATCGCTACGCCAGCTTCTCCGACCTCCAGCTCTATTGCTACCGGGTGGCCGGCACCGTGGGGCTGATGACCCAGGAGGTGATGGGGGTCGACGCCGCCTACACCTCCGCCCCCTGGAGCGAGCGCCCCGACACCTCGGAAGCGGCCGTGGCCCTGGGCATCGCCAACCAGCTGACCAATATCCTGCGGGATGTGGGTGAGGATCGCGGCCGCGGTCGTATCTATCTTCCCCAGGAGGATCTCGACCGTTTCGGTTACTCCGAAGACGATCTGATGGCCGGCCGTCTCAACGAGAACTGGCAGGCGCTGATGCGCTTCCAGTTGGAGCGGGCCAGGGATTGGTTCAACCGTTCCGAGGCCGGGGTGCGCTGGCTGGCCCCGGATGCCCGCTGGCCCGTGTGGGCCTCGCTGCGTCTGTACCGCGGAATCCTTGATGTCATCGAGAGATTGGATTATGACGTCTTCAATCACCGCGCCTTCGTGCCCAGGGTCGGCAAATTGTTGGATCTTCCCTTCTCCTATGTGATCGCCCAGACGCGATGAAGCGGCGTTCCATCGGCCAGGCCCAGGGGCGGTCTCAGGGCTGATCCCCGAGTGCCAACCACTCCTTCAGCACCGGGTTCACCAGGGAGGGATTCTCGTCATGGGGGCAGTGACCGAGGCCGGGCAGGATCCGCAGGTCACGTACGGCGGCAAAAGCCCCGGCCCAGCGCCTGGCCTCGGCTACCGGCTCCCATGGATCCGCCTCGCCCCAGAGCAGCCGGACCGGAATGGTCAGTTCCGCCAGCATGTCCGGGGCCAGGCGGTCGCGGAAGAGGTTGATGAACCCCCGGAAGCTCTCCTCGGCACCCGGGCTGCGCGCCGGCGTCAGCAGCAACTGCACCAGTTGGTCATCGACGCCGCGGCCCGTGGGGTAGGCGACGGCCAGAACCCTGCGGATCACGCCGGGATTGGCCACCCAGCGGAACAGCCGGCCCGTGAGCCAGCGCTGACGCACCAGGCGCTTCAGCTGGGGCCGGCCGATCCGGCGCAGCGGAGGCTGCTCGCTCAGGCGGCGGTCGTCCAGGCTGCGCTGGGCGCAGTCGATCAGGATCACCTGGCTGGCGTCGTCCCCGAGTCTGGCGGCCGCGGCGAGGGCCACGACGCCCCCGATCGAATTGCCGACGAGCTGGACTGGCGTGCCGATCACCTCCCGCACGAAGGCCGCCACCTGATCGGCCCACAGATCGATGCCGTAGCGCAGCGCCAGACCGTCATCCGGTTCGCCCTCGAGGCGTGAGGGGGGCTTGCTGCTGGCCCCGAAGCCGACCAGATCAATGGCGAAGACGGGACGGTTGCCCGACAGTGGCGGCAGGTTGTGGCGCCAGTGTTCCTTGCAGGCGCCGAAGCCATGAATCAGAAGCACGGGCAACTCCCCGGCTTGGGCCGGCGCCGCAGGCGCGCTGCGGGCGTAGCTCACCGTCTGCCCCTGCCACGACCAGGTGCCCAGCCAGTCCGCCGGGAAAATCGTGCCGCCGCTGGCCTGGGGAGTGGAGGGCATGGCGCTTGGTGACAGTGGCGTGAGAGGAGTCCTGTCCGACGGTTCCGATGCCTGGAGGGGGAAAGGACCCCCTAGGCAAGCGACTGTCCTACGCCACTCAAGCGGCCCTGGCCTCAGACCGCGGCTTTCTGGTTGGCCAGCAGGTTCTTGAGCTTGGCCAGTTCGCCGGCCCAGCGGGGATCGGGGGCGCCTTCACCGACGGCGTCGGCATGCACCACCTTGTTGACGCTCTTGCGGGCGGCCGTGGGGGCGCTGCCGGGGCGACGATCGGCGCCGGCGGCGGGGCGGCTGTCCCGGCGCTGCTCGGAGATCTCGATGCGCAGGGTGCTGCCACCGAAGTCCTTGCCGTTGAGCTGGGCGATCACCGCCTCGGCCTGGGCCAGATCCTCAACGTTGGCAAAGCCGAAGCCCCGGCAGCTGCCGGTCTCGCGGTCGTTCACCGCCTTGAAACGCACCCCCTCTCCCACGCTCGAGAAGAGAGCTTCCAGCTCTTTGGCATCAAAGGTTTGCGGCAGATTGCCGACATAGAGACGAACGCTCATGGGGAGGGGGCTCGGGAAAGGGAAAAAAGCTCTGGCAGGCGGTGCGATCACGCCATTGCATTCAGCAGTTAATCACGCCGAGGGTCCGCTTCCCTTGCCTCGCCCTGGCAACCCAGCCACACCTGGGCGGCAGCAACGACCTCTTCGGTCAGTCGCGTATCCGCCAACTCCGCTGTGTCCGTCGCTGCCTTTTTGCCCAATCGGTCGAAGGCCCGTTCGGCTGTGAGGTGGTCGATCAGCTGGCCGAGCCGGGGGCCTGGGGGGATGGCCAGCAGCTGTTGCAGGCGGCTTCCATCCAGGGGCGGCCGGGGGTGGAACAGGCGATCCGCCGGATCCCGCCAGCGGCCCATGGCCAGCTGCGCCGCCTGCGGATCCAGATGCAGCAGCAGGGCGGGCAGCTCCTCTTCCAGCTGGCGCTGCAGGGCCAGCCGCTCCGCTTCGGCCAGGGCCTCCAGCGCCAGAGCACCGGCGGGCCCTGGCGTCTGCCGGAGATGGCCGAGCCATTGCCGCAGCCGCTGGCAGCGCTGCTGCAGCCGGCGACTGGCCCGCAGCCCTTCCAGGCTCGGGCCATCCAGTACGGCCGCCAGCCGTGCCAGCGGCAGGGCCCAGGCCGCCTCGGCGGGAGTGAGGCCGCAAGTTTCCGGCCGCTGGGGCCCCAGGCTCGCCAGCGGCGCCTCGGGCCCGTCGGCGGCCCCCCAGGGCTGGAGCAGGCCCGCCTCCAGGGCCTGCTCCAGCCCCCGGTGCCCCTGGGCAGAGGCCACCAGGCGCTCCAGTTCCGCCAGCACCCGTTCCCCGGCCACGGCGGTGATCCGCTGCCGGTGGCGCCGGATCAGCTCCCAGGTGGCTGGAGCGATGGCGAAGTCCAGTTCGCAGGCCAGCCGCACCCCCCGCAGCAACCGCAGCGGGTCGTCGAGCAGGTTGGCCTCGCTGATCGCCACCAGCCGGCGCGCGGCCAGATCCTGGAGGCCACCGCAGGGGTCGATCAGTCGCAGATCGGCGGCCGCTCGGCTGTCCAGTGCCAGCCCCCCCAGGGGCAGGGCGATGGCGTTGGCGGTGTAGTCGCGGCGGGTCAGATCGGCCCTGAGATCGTTACCGGCGCAACGGGCCAGGTCGATCGTCCAGCCCTTCAGCACCAGCCGGGCGATCGAACGTTCCTTGTCAAGCACCACACAGGTGCCACCGAACTGCCGTCCCAGGCGCCGGGCCAGGTCGATGGCGTCGCCGGGCACCACCAGGTCGAGATCCGGCTGGGCGACCAGCCGACCCAGCAGGCCGTCCCGGACCGCCCCCCCCACCAGCGCCGTGCCCTCCGGCAGCTGGTCGGGGGGCACAGGCCAGCGCTCCGGTGCCAGGGCCCGCCACAGTTCCGAGACTTGACGTCCCGGCTCGCACGCCACAATGGGCGCCCTGCTGGGCCGCGGCGGCATGTGCATCTGCGTGGATTGCCACTGGGTCGAGCGTTGTCAGGCCTACCACGCGGTCGAGCGTCAGCACGGCGTCGCCCACCTCACCATGAGCCCCGATTTCAGCCCCCGGCAGCCGCGCATTCACGTGCAGGTGCTCGATCTCGACGCTGCCACGGCCAGTGTCGGGGTGGAGTGGGACGTGCGGGCCTGCTCCGATTTCAACTCCGATCCGGGCCGCTGGCGCCGCTGGCGCCCCGACGGCCCCCTGCCGTCATGACGGGCCTGCCCGATCCGGACGGCCGCCCCTGGCTGCTGGCCCTGCACAGCTCCAGCGACAGCCTCGGCGTGGGGCTGCAGCGCCTCGGGGCGACACAGCCGGAGCGGCTGGAGAGCTTCCCCCTGGGCCGCTCCCTCTCCAATGGGCTGTTCGACTGCCTGGAATCGGTGCTGCCGGCCAGCGCCTGGCCCCAGCTGGGTCGCCTGGCGGTGGCCACCGGCCCCGGTGGCTTCACCGGCACCCGCCTGACGGTGGTGCTGGCCCGCACCCTGGCTCAGCAGCTGGCCCTGCCCCTCGATGGCATCAGCAGCTTCCACCTGATGGCCCGCCGCCTGCTCGCCGGTCCCCAGCCGCCCAGCGCGGCGGGTCCCTTCTGGTTGCTGCAGGAGCTGCCCCGTCGCGGCGTGGTGGCGGGGCTCTATGGCGCCGACCCGGGCCTGCCCGGCGGTGTGGTCGAGCTGGAGGCCCCGAGGCTCCACCGCGGCCGTGACGCCCTGGCCCCCTTCCCCATCCAGCCGGGTGAGGTGCGCTTGCCGGAGGACGTGATCCAGTTGCTCGGCTTCAGTGCCGCCAGCGCCGCCGCAGGCCTGGGCGCCCCCTGGCAGCCGGTGCTGCCCCTCTACCCCACCAGTCCGGTGGAGGCGCTCCCATGTTGAGCCGCCCCGGACCCCATCCCCGGCCCCGCCGCCGCTCGCGTCGCCCGGCCAGCACTGAGCCGACGCCGGCGGGTCCTCCCCAGCGGACGAACCGCCGCGCCCCCCCCGCCCCGCGGCGACCTGGCCGGGGCCGGGGCGTGCTGGTGGGCTTGGCGGGCCTGGCTCTGCTGTGGCTGTCCCGGGGGGTGTGGTGGCCGACGCCGCCGCCGCCCCAGATGATCCTGGTGCTGGGGGGCGATGCCGATCGGGAGGCGGCCGCTGCCCGCCTGGCCCGTAGCGATGGGCTGCCGGTGGTGGTCACCGGCGGCACCAACCCCGAGTACGCCCACTGGCTGTTCCAGCAGAAGGAGGGCCTGCCCTCTCGCCAGGTCCAGCTCGACTATCGGGCCCGGGACACGGTGTCCAACTTCACCTCCCTGGTCGACGATCTGCGCAAGTCCCGGATCCGTCACGCCCTGCTCGTCACCTCCACCGATCACATGGAACGGGCTCTGCTGGTGGGACGGATCGTGGCCGGCAGCCGCGGCATTCACCTCACCCCGGTGCCTGTCCCCTGCGGCGAGCTTTGCGTCGTCGAGGGCCGCAGGCGCTTGTGGGGCGATGGCGCCAGGGCGGCCCTGTGGGTGGTCAGCGGCCAGGACATCAGGCCGTGGGTGGAAGAGCGGGTGGCTCCCTGGCTGGAGAAAGCAGGCTTCCGCTGATCGGGCCGAGGTCCAGCATCCTGTTGATCTGCTCCTGGGCGGCCCGGGTCACCGCCTCCAGGTCGGGGCGCCGCCGGGAGGCCGGGGGAGGGATCGGCGTGCCGATGCGGATGTGGATCGGCACCAGCCGGGGCCCATGGCCGCCTGCTCCCAGGGCCCGGTGGCTGTTGATGATCGCCACCGGCAGCAGCGGCACCCCAGCGCGGGCCGCCAGCAGGGCCGCCCCTGGCTGGGGCCGATTGACGCGGCCATCCGCCTGGCGGGTGCCGTCCAGGAAGACGCCGGTGGCCCAGCCCTGCAGCAGCCGGTCGGTGGCGGTGCGGATCGCTTCCCGGTCGCCGGCGCCGCGCTCGACCGGGTAGGCGCCGCAGGCCCGGATGATCGGCCCCAGCAGCGGCACCCGGAACAGCTCCGCCTTGGCCATGAAAGCCACGGGCCTGCCCAGGGCATGGCCCAGCAGCGGTGGATCCAGGTGGGAACCATGGTTGGCCACGACCACCACGGCCCCCTCCAGGGGCACGTGGTCGTTGCCGGTGGTCTGGCCCCGGAACAGCACCCGGAAGACGGGAAACACCAGCAGGTAGCTGATCAGCCGGTAGGTCAGGCTCGGCTTTGGCGTGCTCAGCAGGGCGGGGGGATCGGCCGGTGGCCGGCGGCGGCGTCTCACTGGCCCAGGTCGCCCGAGCCGGCGATCTGGGCGGTGCCGAGCCCGGGGCAGCTGCGCTTGATCAGGCCACTGAGCACGTTGCCGGGGCCGATCTCCACCGCGGTGGTGATGCCGGCGCTCTGCAGGCGTTCCATGGTTTCGCGCCAGCGCACCCCCATGGTCATCTGCTGGCGCAGGCGTTCCTTGAGCACCGAGGCGGCGGTTTCGGGCCTGGGATCGGCGTTGCTGAGCACGGGGATCCGGGCGTCGGCGAAGGGCACCGCCTCCAGTTCGGCCGCGAAGGCGGCGGCGGCGGCGGCCATGAAGGGGGAATGGAAGGCGCCGGAGACGGCCAGGGGGATGGCCCGTTTGCAGCGCACCGTGGCGCTGACGCTGGCCACCGCCTCCGGCGTGCCGGAGAGCACCACCTGGGCGGCGCTGTTGTCGTTGGCGATGACCACCCCCTCGGTGGCCGCCACCACCCGCTCCAGCTCGTCGCGGTCGAAGCCCATCACGGCGGTCATGGCGCCGCCGCCGGCGGCGGCCATCAGTTCGCTGCGGCGGCGCAGCAGCTTCAGGCCGGTCTCGGCATCGAAGACCCCGGCGGCGTAGAGGGCCACCAGCTCGCCCAGGCTGTGGCCCGCCACCAGCTGGGCCGTGCGGCCCTGCCGGTGCAGTTCGTCCACCAGCAGGCTCTCGACCACGAACAGGGCCGGCTGGGTGTTGCGGGTGTCGTTGAGATCGCTGGGTTCGCCCGGGTCCCCGCTGCCGCCGGCTTCAGACCCGGCGCAGATGGCCAGCAGGTCGCGGCCGAGCAGGGCTGAGGCCCGATCAAAGCGCTCCCGGGCGCCAGGCAGGTCGATCACCCCCTCGGCCATGCCCGGCTTCTGCGAACCCTGTCCCGGAAACACCCAGGCGATGGCCATGCAAGCCTCCCGTGCAACGGCAGGAGATTAGGGCTCGGCTGGCGGGCGGCCGGGACCGCTCCAGCGGAACAGGGCGGCCCCCCAGCTGAGGCCGGCACCGAAGCCGCTGCTGGCGATCAGGTCACCGACGCCCACCCGCCCATCGCGGACCGCTTCATCAAGCATCAGGGGGATCGTGGCGGCGGAGGTGTTCCCATAGGCCGAGAGATTGCTGAGCACCCGCTCGGCGGGCATGGCGAAGCGGTCGGCCACCGCATCGAGGATGCGCTGGTTGGCCTGATGCAGCAACAGCCAGTCCACATCCGAGGCGGCGGTGCCGGTGGCCTCCAGCAGCTCGGCCAGCACGGCGGGCACTTCCCGTACGGCGAACTTGTAGACCTCCTGGCCGTTCATGTGGATCGGCGCGAAGCCCCCCACCTGGGCGGAGAGGTCTGCCACCAGGGGCCGGTGCTCGGCCACCTGGGCCAGGGTGAGGCAGGCGTTGCGGCTGCCATCCGAGCGCATGCGGAAGCCCACCAGGGCGTCGTCGGCAGGGTCGCAGGCCTGGACGGCCAGGGCACCGGCGCCATCGCCGAAGAGCACGCAGGTGCGGCGATCGTCCCAGTCGAGCCAGCGGCTGAGCTGGTCGGCGCCGATCACCAGCACCCGCTGCATCGTGCCGCCGTGGATGTACTGGGCCGCCGTGATCAGGGCGAACAGGAAGCCACTGCAGGCCGCCGTGAGATCGAAGGCCACCGCCCGGTGGGCGCCCAGGGCCGCCTGGACCCGGGGGGCGGTGCCGAACAGGTCGTCGGGGCTGGAGGTGGCCAGCAGGATCAGATCCACTTCATCAGGAGCCCAGCCCGCATGGGCCAGGGCCGCCCGGCCGGCTTCGGCGGCCAGGCTGGTGACAGTCTCGCCGGGGCCAGCCACGCGCCGGGCGCCGATGCCGGTGCGGCTGCGGATCCAGCCGTCGTTGGTGTCGACCCGCTCGCTCAGCTGGTCGTTACTGATGCTGGCGGCGGGGAGAGCGCGTCCACAACCCACCAGAGCCATCCCCCGCAAGGCGGCCGTGGTCACCGTCTTGTCCGAGCCGAGCGGCACCCATTCGGTTCACAGGTGGGCACAGTCAACCACAGGTCGTTGCCACTCCGGCGCTCCCCTCGCCGAGGGCGTGCAGGTCGTCCATGACGCCGTGGCTGGCGGCGGAGTGGGCCAGCCGCAGGGCGCTAACCACCGAAAGCGCCCGGCTGCTGCCGTGGCCGATCACGCAGATGCCGTCGACCCCGAGAAGCAGGGCGCCGCCGTGCTCGGCGTGGTCGAGGCGCTTCTTGATCCGCACCAGGTTGCTGCGCAGGAACGCCGAGCCCACCTTGCCCCGGCGCCCCCGGGGCAGCTCGGCCCGCAGCACGTCCAGCAGGACGCTGCCCACCGACTCAAGGAACTTCAGCAGCACGTTGCCGGTGAAGCCGTCGCAGACCACCACGTCGAAGTCCCCGGAGAGGATGTCGCGACCCTCGCAGTTGCCGGCGAAGACGAAGCGCTCGTCGCCCGCCAGCAGCGGATGGGTGCGCAGGCAGAGGTCGTTGCCCTTGCACTCCTCCTCGCCGATGTTCACCAGGCCGATGCGGGGCCGTTTCACCTGCAGCACGTCGCGGCTGTAGATGTTCCCGAGCAGGGCGAACTGATGCAGCCACTCGGGCTTGCAGTCCATGTTGGCCCCCACGTCGAGCACCAGCACCTGCTGGCTGGGGTCCTTGGTGGGGAACAGGGCGCCGATGGCGGGCCGATCGATGCCCGCCAGCCGGCCGAGGCGGAAGATCGCGGCGGCCATCACCGCACCTGAGTTGCCGGCGGAATAGACGGCGGTGGCCTCACCCTTCTTGACCAGATCCATGGCCACATTGATGCTGGCGTCGCGCTTGCGGCGCACCACCGTGGCCTCCTCGTGCATGCCCACCGAGGGGCCGCTGGGCACCAGTTCGATCAGGCCGTGCTGCACCGCCTCTTCAAGGTCGTGGCCCAGGCCCATCGCCGCCACCGCCAAGCGCAGCGGCTCCGGCTCGGCCACGAAGCGGATGCGCAGGGGCAGCAGGCCCACCGCCCTCAGACATCCCTCCAGGATCGGGCCTGGGGCGTGGTCTCCGCCCATGCCGTCGACGGCGACCCAGAGGCGCTGCCGGTCATCGATGCCGCCGCCGCTGTGGTTCCCCTGCTGGAGACGCCGCAGCGGATCGAAGACGAAGGGCTGGAGCACGGAGCCCGCCACGTTGGTGGCAGCGCCGGCCATGCTGCCCGCCACCGAGACGGCCCCCGAGGCGGCCCCCGAGGCCGTGGCGGTGGCGGTGCCCACCAGGCTGGTGACGGCCGCATTGCGCCGGTACCAGATCACCAGACGGCGGATCGTGCGGTTGGGTTTGGGGCGGTTGGAGGCGAAGCGGCGACCGTCGCGCCCCCCGCCTTCAGGATCCTTCGGTGGCAACGGGTTCAACGATGCGCTGGAACAGATAGCCGGTGCCCCGGGCCGTGAGGATCAGCTCGGGGTTGGCTGGATCATCCTCCAGTTTGGAGCGCAGCCGCGAGATGTGGACATCCACCACGCGGGTGTCCACGTGACGCTCGGGGGTGTAGCCCCACACCTCCTTGAGGATCTCGCCCCGGCTGAAGGGTTCGCCGGAGCGGCTCACCAGCAGCTCCAGCAGGCTGAACTCCATCCCGGTGAGACGGATGCGCTCGTCGCCCCGGTACACCTGCCGCTTGTTGGTGTCGATGCGGAGATCGCCGACCTGGATCACGCCGGAATTGGGGATTCCGGCGCCGGGGTCCTTCTCGACCCGCCGCAGCACGCAGCGGATGCGGGCCTCCAGCTCCTTGGGGCTGAAGGGCTTGACGACGTAGTCGTCGGCCCCGAGCTCGAGGCCCGTGATGCGGTCGGCCACGTCACCGAGGGCGGTGAGCATCACGATCGGCACATCGGACTCCTTGCGCAGCTCCTGGCAGACGCCGTAGCCATCGAGCTTGGGCATCATCACGTCGAGGACCACCAGGTCCGGCAGGACACGGTGGAACGCCTCGATGGCCTCCTCGCCGTCGCAGGCGGTGACCACCTGATAGCCGATCATCGAGAGGCGCGTCTCGAGGATCCGGCGAATGCTGGCCTCGTCATCGACGACGAGGATCGTTTCCTTGGCGGTGGGGGAGGCCGTCATTGCGCGGCGAGGACAATGCAACACGGATCCGCCCTACTGAACCGGCCGGAAGGTCGCGAATTCACCGAACGCCACCTTTCTTCATACACCCCGCTCGCTTGCCTTGGCCCGTCCCGGTTCCTCGTTCGTCTGCCAGGCCTGTGGGGCCAGGACGCGGCAGTTCTTCGGCCGCTGCTCCGGCTGCGGTGGCTGGAACACGCTGGTGGAGCAGAGCGAGCCGAGTGCGGACACACGCCGCCGCCGCCCGGTGGCCGATACGGCTGCTCCGGCACCGGGCCGTCCCAGCCGCTCCGAACCGATCCAGGCCGTGGGGGACCGGCCCCTGCAGCGCCTGGCCAGCGGCTATGGCGAGCTGGACCGGGTACTGGGCGGCGGCCTGGTGCCTGGCTCCCTGGTGCTCCTGGGGGGTGATCCGGGCATCGGCAAGAGCACCCTGCTGCTGCAGAGCGCCCGGGCCATGGCCTCCCGGGCCGTGGTGCTCTACGTCAGTGCCGAGGAGTCGGCCCAGCAGGTGAAGCTGCGCTGGCGGCGCCTGGCCGAGGACGCCCCTGGCGAAGCGGCGGAGGCTGGCGAAGGCGAAGGCGGCGATGGTGAGGGTCTGCGCCTGCTGGCGGAGACCGATCTGGAGCTGGTGCTGCAGGAACTGGAGACCCTGCGGCCCCAGGTGGCGATCATCGACAGCATCCAGGCCCTGCATGACGCCGAGCTGGGCAGTGCCCCCGGCTCGGTGTCCCAGGTGCGGGACTGTGCCGCCGCCCTGCAGCGGATCGCCAAACGCCAGCACACCGCCCTGGTGCTGGTGGGGCACGTCACCAAGGAGGGGATGCTGGCGGGTCCCAAGGTGCTTGAGCACCTGGTGGATGCGGTGCTCACCTTCGAAGGGGACCGCTTCGCCAGCCACCGGCTGCTGCGGGCCGTGAAGAATCGCTTCGGCGCCACCCACGAGCTGGGGGTGTTCGAGATGCAGGGTGCCGGGCTGGTGGAAGTGAGCAACCCCAGCGAGCTGTTCCTGGCCGGGGATGGACCCAGCCCCGGCACCGCCACGATCGTGGCCTGTGAGGGCACCCGCCCGCTGCTGGTGGAGGTTCAGGCCCTGGTCAGCCCCACCAGCTACGCCAGCCCGCGGCGCACCGCCACCGGCATCGGCACCAACCGCCTGCACCAGATCCTGGCGGTGTTGGAGAAGCACATGGGTCTGCCCCTCTCGCGCTTCGACTGCTACCTGGCGGTGGCCGGTGGCCTTGAGGTGGAGGAGCCGGCGGCGGATCTGGGGGTCGCGGCCGCCGTGGTGGCCAGTTACCGCGACCTCACCCTGCCGGCGGGCACCGTGCTGCTGGGGGAACTGGGCCTGGGCGGCCAGCTGCGGCCCGTGGGCCAGTTGGAGTTGCGCCTGCAGGAGGCGGCCCGGCTGGGCTTTTCCCGGGCCGTGGTGCCCCGCGGTAGCGGCCTGGGGCCGGTGGCGGCCAGCCTCGGCCTGCAGCTGCTGGAGGCGGCCACGGTCGCCGAAGCCCTGGTGGCCGGCCTGGGGGTCAACCCCGACCAGTCGGAAGCAGACGTCTGATCAGAAATACACGTCGACGTTGCTGCGGCCGGAGGACTTGAGCCAGTTCTCGATGTCCAGATAGCCGCCCGGGTAGAGCCGCACGGCCTTGGTCCAGTAGGTGGCGGCCTCGTCGAACCAGCGGTCGGCGGCGTCCTGGTCGCCGGTTTCCTCGGCCAGCCGGCCCCACTTCTCGTAGATCAGCCCCATGTTCTTGAGGCAGGAGGGGGAGTTGGCGTTGGCGTCGAGCGACTGGCGGTAGAAGTCGAGGGCCTTGTTCTCCTCGCCATTGCTCATGAAGATAATCGCCATGTTCTTGAGGATCTCGCCCCGGTCGATGCTGTTCTCTTCAAGCTTCAGGGCTTCTTCGTAGTTTTCGAGGGCCTCGGCGTAGTCGCCGTCGTTCTGGGCCGACAGACCGTCGCGGTAATAGACGTACGCCTCCTTCGCCTTGGGATCGATCGGCAGCAGCTTGACGATCAGGTCGGCCATGACCGTGAAGCTCTTGTCGATGAAGTTGTCGTTGCGCTGCGAGCGGGGCAAGGGTCGAGATCCGGATCGTGCCTCCATCCTGCCTCGGGCGGCCGAAGGGGTGGTGGCTCCCTAGCCTGGGGCGCCGGTCCGTGATCGCCCCGGCACCCCCTGCGTGAGCGCCACCCCCCTTGCCACCGCTTCCGAGCCCTTGCTCCTCGATGTGGAGGGCATGAAGTGCGGCGGCTGCGTGCGTGCCGTGGAGCAGCGCCTGCTGCAGACCAAGGGCGTGCGCCAGGCCAGCGTCAACCTGCTCACCCGCACGGCCTGGGTCGATCTGGAGCCACGCACCGACGATCCCGATGGCGTCACCGTGGACCCCCTGCCCGCCCTGCTGGGCAGCCTTGAGGGCCTGGGCTTCCAGGCCCGGCTGCGTTCCCAGGCCCTGGAGCCGGCCAGCCAACGGCAGCGGCGTCAGGCCGACCAGTGGTGGCGCCACTGGCGCCAGCTGCTCGTGGCCCTGCTGCTGCTGCTGGTCTCTGGGCTGGGCCACCTGGCAGAGGCCGGCCAGCTGCCCTGGCGCGGTCCTTGGCAGCTGCTGGGCAGCCCCTGGTTCCATGCCCTGGTGGCCACGCTCGCCCTGGCCGTTCCGGGCCGGCCGATCCTGATCCGGGGGGTGCGTTCGGCGCTGGCCGGGGTGCCCGGCATGGACAGCCTGGTGGGGCTGGGCGTGGCCAGCGCCTACCTCTCCAGCCTGGTGGGCTGGCTATGGCCGGCCAGCGGTTGGCCCTGCTACTTCAACGAGCCGGTGATGCTGCTGGGCTTCGTCCTCACCGGTCGCTTCCTCGAGGAACGGGCCCGCTATCGCACCGGTCGGGCCATCGAGGAACTGAGTGCCCTCCAGCCCGACCATGCCCTGCTGCTGCTGGGCGACGGTCCCCCCCGCCAGGTCCGGGTTGGGGGGCTGCGTCCGGGCGACCGGCTGAGGCTGCTGCCTGGGGACCGGGTGCCGGTGGATGGGGTGGTGCTGGAAGGCCGCTCCAGCATGGATGCCTCCAGCCTCACCGGCGAACCCCTGCCGCGCTCCGTGGCTCCTGGCAGTGAGCTGGCCGCCGGCCTGCTCAATCTGGACGGGTCCCTGGTGCTGGAGGTGCAGCGCAGCGGTGCCGAGAGCGCCATTGCCCGCATCGTGCACCTGGTGGAGCGGGCCCAGGCCCGCAAGGCCCCGATCCAGGGGCTGGCCGACCGGATCGCCGGCCGCTTCACCCTGGTGGTGCTGGCCCTGGCGGTGGCCACCCTGCTGTTCTGGTGGTTGTGGGGCAGCCAGCACTGGCCCGAGGTGCTGCTCACGGTCGCTGCAGCCGGCCATGGCGCCCATGGCCATGGGGATGTCGCCAGCCCCGCCACCCCCTTCAGCCTCGGGTTGCAGCTGGCCATCGCCGTGCTGGTGGTGGCCTGTCCCTGCGCCCTGGGTCTGGCCACACCGACGGCCATCACCGTGGGCTCCGGCCTGGCGGCCCGCTCGGGCCTGTTGTTCCGCGGCGGTGACGCCATCGAAACCGCCTCCCGGCTGGAGGCGGTGCTGTTCGACAAAACCGGCACCCTCACCGTCGGTCGCCCCCTGGTGACGGCCGTCCGGGTGATCGGGGCCGCGGCTGGAAGCCCGGCGGAGGCGGCCGAGGCCGAGCGACTGGTGCAGCTGGCGGCCAGCCTTGAGCAGCACAGCCGCCATCCCCTGGCCCACGCCGTCCTTCAGCAGGCCCAGTGCCAGGGGCTGCCCCTGCTGTCCGTCGCCGAGGCCCTGACGCACCCCGGGGAAGGGGTGCAGGGCCAGGTGCAAGGCTCCGGGCAGGTGCAGGTGGGCCGGCTGGCCTGGCTGGCCCGCACCGGTGTGGCGATGAACCCCGGCCTTGAGGCCCTCCAGCAGGACCTGGAGGCCGATGGCGCCAGCCTGCTGGCGGTGGCCAGCGACGGACGGCTGCTGGGACTCCTGGCCGTGGAAGACCAGCCCCGCGCCGATGCCGCCGCCACCCTGGCCAGCCTGCGGCAGCAGGGGCTGCGGCTCGGGCTGCTCAGCGGCGACCGGCGGGCGAGCGTCGAGGGCCTGGGCCGCCGCCTCGGCTTGCGCCCCGAAGAGCTGGCCTGGGACCTGCGGCCCGAGCAGAAGCTGGAACGGCTCCTGCTGGCCCACCGCCAGGGGGCCGTGGCGATGGTGGGGGACGGGGTGAACGATGCGCCCGCCCTGGCCGCCGCCGATCTCGGCATCGCCGTCGGAACGGGCACCCAGATCGCCCAGGAGAGTGCGGCGCTGGTGGTGATGGGCGAGGGCCTCGACGGCATCGTCCGGGCCCTGGAGATCGCCCGGCGCACCATGGCCAAGGTGCGCCAGAACCTGGCCTGGGCCTTCGGCTACAACCTGATCGTGCTGCCGATCGCCGCCGGGGTGCTGCTGCCGGGCTTCGGCCTGCGCCTCTCACCCGAGCTGGCGGCCCTGCTGATGGCCTTCAGTTCCATCACCGTGGTCGGTAATGCCCTGCTGCTGCAGACCAGCCTGAAGGATCGGTCGTCATGAGCGGACGCTTCCTGGTGCTGGAAGGCATCGACGGCTGCGGCAAGTCCACCCAGATCGAGGCCCTGCACGCCTGGCTGCCGGCCAGTGGCCTGATGGCGCCCGGCGCCCGCCTGGTGGTGACGCGGGAACCCGGCGGCACGGCCCTGGGCCAGGCCCTGCGTTCCCTGCTGTTGCGGCCGCCCGAGGCTGCCGCCCCCTGCAGCCTCAGCGAGCTGATGCTCTACGCCGCCGACCGGGCCCAGCATGTGGAGAAGTGCCTGCGTCCGGCCCTGGCCGCCGGCGACTGGGTGCTTTGCGATCGCTTCAGCGGCTCCACCGCCGCCTACCAGGGCTACGGCCGCGGCCTCCCCCTGCCAACGATCCTCCAGCTCGAGGCCCTGGCCACCGGTGGTCTGGCGCCCGATCTCACCCTCTGGCTCGACCTGCCCCTGGCCGGCTCCCTGCGGCGCCGCGGCGATCGGCCCGCCGACCGGATCGAGGCCGCCGGCGAGGCCTTCCTGCAGCGGGTCAGCGATGGCTTCGCCACCCTGGCCGGCCAGAGGGGCTGGCAGCGGGTCGCGGCCGGCGGGCCCATCGAGGAGGTCACGGAGCTCTGCCGCGCCCTGATCAGGGAACACCTGGGCGCCCCCGGGGGGCATGGCCATGGCTGAGCTGTTCGCCGATCTGGTCGGCCAGCCGCAGGCGGTGGGGCTGCTGACGGCCGCCCTCGATCGCCAGAGGCTGGCGCCGGCCTACCTGTTCGTGGGGGCCGATGGGGTGGGCCGCCGATTGGCGGCCCTGCGTCTGCTGGAGGGGGTGCTGGCCGGTGGCACCGCCGGATCGGTGCCGTTGCGGCGGCGCCTGGCGGAGGGCAACCATCCCGACCTGCTCTGGGTCGAGCCCACCTACCTGCACCAGGGCCGGCTGGTGAAGGCCTCCGAGGCCGAGGTCCAGGGGATCAGTCGCCGCAGCCCCCCCCAGCTGCGCCTGGAGCAGGTACGGGAGGTGACCCGTTTCCTGGCCCGCCGCCCGGTGGAGGGGGGCCGCTCCCTGGTGGTGCTGGAGACGGCCGAAGCGATGGCCGAAGCGGCCGCCAATGCCCTGCTCAAGACCCTCGAGGAACCCGGCCACGGCCTGCTGATCCTGCTCACGGCGACCCCGGACCGGCTGCTGAGCACCATCCGCTCCCGCTGCCAGACCATTCCCTTCGCCCGTCTGCCCCCCGCCTTAGTGCGCGAGGTGCTGGAGCGCCTGCCGCTGGCGGATGGGGAACCGCAGGCGCCCATGGCGGATCCCCCTGAATTGCTCGAACTGGCCGCCGGCTCCCCAGGAGCCCTGCTGCGCCACCGACGGGTCTGGCAGGGCCTGCCGGAGGGGCTGGCGGAACGGCTTCTGGCCCTGGGCCGGGAGCCGATGGAGGCCCTGGGCCTCGCCCGGGACCTCAGCGAAGCCCTCGACGGGGAACAGCAGCTCTGGTTGCTCGACTGGTGGCAGCTGCACCTCTGGAGGCAGCGCCTGGAGCCGGCGCCGCTGCGGCGCCTCGAACAGTTGCGCAGCCACCTGCTGGCCTACGTGCAACCCCGGCTGGCCTGGGAGGTGGCCCTGCTCGACCTGGGCCGCTGAGGCGGTAGTGAGCGTCACGGCATGAACCCGCTCCCACATCGCGATGGGCCGAGGAATCAGCCCGCTTCGTTGCTCTTGATCGAGGCCTCCAGCCGAGCCTGCCTGGCGTCGTGGACGATGGTGGCGAGGGGTTCCATCTGATCGTTGGAGGGCAGCTCCAGGCAGTAGCCGGCGCCGTAGACGGTCTTGATGAAGCGGGGCTTGCGGGGGTCGGGTTCAAGCTTGGTGCGCAGGTGCCGAACGTGGACCCGGATCGTTTCGATGTCGTCGTCGGGCTCGTAACCCCAGACCTCCTTCAGGATCAGGGAGGGGGCGACGGTCTGGCCGTGGCGCTGCAGCAGGCAGTGGAGGAGTTCGAACTCCGTATGGGTGAGGCGCACGGGGGCATCGAACCAGATGGCCTCAAAGCGCTCGGGCACGAGGGTGAGGGAGCTGAAGCTGAGGATCTCGTTGTGCTTGGTGGAGAGGGGAGCCCGCTCGCTGCGGCGCAGCAGGGCCTTGACCCTGACCATGAGCTCCTCGAGATCGAAGGGCTTGGTGAGGTAGTCATCGGCGCCCGAATTGAACCCGCTGACCTTGTCCTTGGTGCTGCCGAGGGCGGTGAGCATCAGGATGGGGATCTTGGCCGTGCGCTCGTCGCGCCGCAGACGCTGACAGAGGGTGAGACCGTCGACTTTTGGGAGCATCAGGTCGAGCAGGATGACATCGGGGCTGTACTGAACGGCGAGGGCCTGGCCCTTGATGCCGTCCTCAGCGCGCTGCACGTCGAAGCCCCCGTGCTCGAGATGGCCGGCGACCAGATCGCGCATGTCGCCGTCATCTTCGATGAGCAGGATGGAGGGCTTCATGGGTGGGGTCGTGGCGTCGGTGGTGCTTCTGGAGGGAGCACAAGTGACGGGAGACTACATTTTCGCCGTTTTCGCTGACCCGTGCGGAGATCCCGACGGACCCCGCTCATCAGGCTGCTCCTGCCGCTGTTGTCACAGGGCAGGACGCCCGCAATCGGGTGGATGAAAAAAACTCCCCGGGCGGGATTCGAACCTGCGACCAATCGGTTAACAGCCGACCGCTCTACCACTGAGCTACCGAGGAAAACACCGGAAACCCGGCTCAGATGACCTTACCTTTCGGCCCCGCCGACGGGCAAGGGGGCCAGGGAGCGGCGCAGGCTTGCGCCGCTCTGCCAGGGGCCGATCGCCCCGGCTTCCATGCGGGCGGCCCCGTCGCAGCGCTCAAGTTCCTCAAGGCGGTGGGTGATCCACAGCGCGGTGAGGGGTGCGGCTCCCCGGTGACACAGCCGATGGATCAGCTCCAGCACCTCATTCTGGCTTTCTGGATCCAGCAGGGCCGTGGGTTCATCGAGCAGCAACAGCGACGCGTCGCTGGCCAAGGCGCCGGCAATCGCCAGGCGTTGCTTCTGGCCGCCACTCAGGGTGTGGATGGGACGTTGCTGCAGGCCGCTCAGGCCCACCTGGGCCAGGGCCGAGGCCACCCGGGCGGCACGCTCGCCGGCGTCGAGACCCTCGGGGAGGGCCAGCTGCAGGTCACTGCCGCAACTGGGCAGCAGCAGCTGATGGTCGGGGTTCTGGAACACAAGGGCGGGCCTGCCCTGGCAGGTGATGGTCCCCTCGCTGGGCGTGAGCAGGCCGGTGATCAGACGCAGCAGGGTGCTCTTGCCGCTGCCGTTGCTGCCGACGAGCATCCACAGGCCCGGCCCCGGAATCCGAAGCCGGCACTGGTGAAGGGCCTGACGGCCCTGACCCCAGCCGAAGCTGAGCCCTTCGATGCGTAGGGGCGGCTCGGCCGGCGCAGGCCTTGTCAAGGCTCGAAGCTGAAGCCAGGCCGCTTGCCGCCGCCGGCGACCGCCGACTTCTCATACATCTGGACGGCCACGATCTCACCGCTCAGAAGGCTGACCCGCTTCTGCTCGTCCTTCTCGCAGGTCAGCTCAAGCACCTTGGGGTGGCCGTTCTCGAGGGCCTGACGCACTTCGCCGTAAAGGGCCTGGGCGGCGTCCAGCTCCTTGCGCTGAACGGCAACGGGCATGGGGCTGAGCCGGAGGGAGATCTCGACGACGTACATGTAAGACGGGGAGGGCTGGCCCAGCCACTCTGGCGAATCGTGGGCCACCGAGGAGCCGATGAGTAGTTGTGCTCATTCCTGCGGGGCTGGGCCGCGGTCGGCCGCACAAAAAGGCGGTTGTCTTTTACGATCCTCGTGTAACGCTTCGTGAAGCTCCTCCCATGACGATCGCCTTAGGGCGTGCACCGGCCACCCGTGGATGGTTCGACGTCCTCGACGACTGGCTCAAGCGCGACCGCTTCGTTTTCGTGGGCTGGTCCGGTCTGCTGCTGTTCCCCACGGCCTATCTGGCCCTGGGCGGCTGGCTCACCGGCACCACCTTCGCCACCTCCTGGTACACCCACGGCATTGCCAGCAGCTACCTGGAGGGATGCAACTTCCTCACCGCTGCCGTCAGCACCCCCGCGGATGCCATGGGGCATAGCCTGCTGCTGCTCTGGGGCCCGGAAGCCCAGGGTGACTTCGTGCGCTGGATCCAGCTCGGCGGCCTCTGGCCCTTCGTGGCCCTGCACGGTGCCTTCGCCCTGATCGGCTTCATGCTGCGCCAGTTCGAGATCGCCCGTCTGGTCGGCATCCGCCCTTACAACGCCATCGCCTTCTCCGGCCCGATCGCGGTTTTCGTCAGCGTCTTTCTGATGTACCCGCTGGGTCAGAGCAGCTGGTTCTTCGCTCCCTCCTTCGGGGTGGCGGCGATCTTCCGCTTCCTGCTGTTCCTGCAGGGTTTCCACAACTGGACCCTGAACCCCTTCCACATGATGGGCGTGGCCGGCATCCTCGGCGGTGCCCTCCTCTGTGCCATCCATGGCGCGACGGTGGAGAACACCCTGTTTGAGGACAGCGACCAGGCCAACACTTTCAAGGCGTTCGAGCCCACCCAGGAAGAGGAGACCTACTCGATGGTCACCGCCAACCGCTTCTGGAGCCAGATCTTCGGGATCGCCTTCTCCAACAAGCGCTGGCTGCACTTCTTCATGCTGTTCGTGCCAGTGATGGGTCTGTGGACCAGCAGCATCGGCATCATCGGCCTGGCCCTCAACCTGCGGGCCTACGACTTCGTCAGCCAGGAGATCCGCGCCGCGGAGGATCCTGAATTCGAAACGTTCTACACCAAGAACATCCTGCTCAACGAAGGTCTGCGCGCCTGGATGGCTCCCGCCGACCAGCCGCACGAAAACTTCATCTTCCCTGAAGAGGTTCTGCCCCGCGGCAACGCGCTCTGATCTTTTCCCTTTCATCCACAGGCCCCCTCCCAGGGGCCTTTTTTATTGGCCCCCCTCACCCCCGCTGCTGCGACGATCCGCTCGGCGCTGGCCCAAAAAGCTGGTTACGATGGGCGAGTTCCGTCAGCAGTGACGTGGTGATCGACGGAAACGCCTGATTGGAGTCCATCGCGACTTCCGGCCCTGTGGTGCTCATTCCGTGCAAGCGGATGCAGTGGGTACCACGTCCGGTGTGTTTTGGTGATTCTTCTTTTTCCTGTCGTTTTTCGTTCTCGCCGCAGGCGTCGCCGGCTGGCATCCAACCCACAGGAGGAGGTGTCCATGACCCCAAGTTGTCCCATCAAGGGTCTGCTGATCGCGGAGAATGCCGGCTGATCACGGCTGCTAACTCCTGATCCATCGGTTTCGCGCCAGAGCGGACCCGGCGAGAGCCCCCGACATCGTGTTCCCCAGGTTCCCTGGAGATCACGATGTCGGGGGCATCGTTCATGGAGCGCGCGGTTTCGGGGGCACTCTGTCGGGTCTGATCGCTCTGTCCTGTCAGGCCAGACAGAGAGCGGTTTCAATCAAGCGCCCACCCCTTCACCGTCATTTCCCTGGCGAGCCAGCACCAGCACTCCCACCGCGGTGGGCAGCAGCACGGTGCACACCCGCAGCACCAGGGTGACCGCCAGAGCGGCCGCTCGATCGACGCCGAAGGCCACCGCCAGGCCGATGGCCGTGGCCTCCGCCGTGCCGACCCCTGCCGGCAGGAAGGAAAGGACGCCGCCGAGGGCCATCGCCGTGCGGATCACGGCGGCCTGGGTCAGGGCCAGGGGATCCCCCAGCATCTGGAGGAGGCCCATCAGCGCCGCCGCCTCAATCAGCCACACCAGTGCCGCCAGGGCGGTGCCCACCAGCAGGGGCCAGGGTCGCAGCAGCCGGCGCAGACGGCCCACCGCTCCAAGGGCTTCCCGCAGCAGCCGGGTCAGTCCCCTCCAGCGCCGATGGGCCGGCAGCCGGTCGAGGAACGCTTCCAGGCGTCGCAGGGCGGCGGGGTGGGTCAGCAGCCAGGCGCCGATGGCCAGGGTTCCACCGCCGGCCACAAGGGCAGGCAGGACGCGGCCCCCTAGCCCCCAGGCCAGCACCAGCAGGGCTCCGGCCAGGTCCGTCACCCGCTCCGCCAGGGTCACCCCCACGCCCACCTGCATCGGGATGCCGTGGCGACGCTGCAGCCATAGCCCGCGCAGGGCCTCGCCGCTGCGGCCTGGAGCGGCCACCAGGGCGAGGCCGGCCGCGTAGATCCGGCAGCTGGGACGCCAGGGCAGGGGGTGTCCCAGCTGCCTGAGATAAAACTGCCAGCGCTGAAACAGCAGCAGGTAGCCCAGGGCCACCAGCGCCGCCACCAGTCCCCAGCACCACCAGGGCAGCGCCGCCAGGGAGCGCATCACGTCGGCGAAGCCGAACCAGAAGCTGAGCCCCAGGTAGAGGACCAGGGTGGCCACCAGCCCCAGGAACCAGCGCTTCTGCATCAGCGGCAGGGGCGACGCCGGGGGCACAGACGTGGGGTGCACTCCGGCGCGCTCATGGTGTGAAGCGCAGCTTCTGGGCGGCATAGAGACACATCCTCGCCAGGATCAGCCCCTCCTTCACATGGGCGATGTTGGAGCTGCCATAACTGCGCTCCTGGTACCGCACCGGCACCTCCACGATCTTGAGATTCAGCTTGGAGGCGCCGAAGAGCAGGTCGAAATCGCCGAAGGGGTCGAAGTCGCCGAAGTAGGCCCGCCCGGCCTTGAGGCGCTCGTAGTCGGCCTTCCAGATCACCTTGGTGCCGCAGAGGGTGTCCTTCAGCCGCTGGCGCAGCAGCCAGGAGAAGGCCGCGGCGAAGAAACGGTTGGCGGCCGTGTTCAGCGGTGGCATGGCGGCGCTGGTTCGGGGGTACACCAGCCGGCAGCCATTGACGAACTCCCCCCGTCCCTCGGCCAGGGCCTTGTAGAAGCGGGGCAGGTCTTCGGGGCGCACGGTGAGATCCGCATCCAGGATCATCAGCACCTCCCCTTCGGCCTGATCGAAGCCCAGCCAGACAGCATCCGCCTTGCCGCGGCCGCTCTGGCGCAGGGCGCGCAGCTGCAACGGGCCGCTATAGGCCGCGCAGACCCGCTCGATTTCCGCCCAGGTGTCATCGGAGGAGTGCCCTTCGACGAACAGCACCTCGGTGGCCGACCCCAGCAGGGGCATGCGGTCGATCGCGGCGGCGATGTTGCCCGCCTCGTTGCGGGCCGGGATCACCACACTGACACTGGGCCTGCGCTGGGCCGGGGTGGCAGGACGGGCCACCAGCCAGTGGGTGAGCCCGAACTGCTCCAGCACGGGCAGCTGGCTCAGCCAGCGGTTGGCCAGGGGGGCCAGCAGGGGGATCCGGCGGGGCAGCAGGCAGCGATGGCCCTGCTTGAGCACCTCCCAGCCGGCCAGATCGAGCAGGTTCTGCACGTCCCTGGGGGTGAGCCAGCTCTCGGGGGGCTGGGGTTGCCGCAGACCCAGGCTTTCCGCCGTCTTCAGCAGGGGCTGCCACAGCCAGTTGTGGAAACTCACCACCAGCCGGGTGCGGTCATGGCAGAACGCCGCCAGCCGCTCGATCACCCCCTGGACGTCCTCGAGGGTGTTGAGGGTGTTGGCGACCAGAATCACATCGAAGGGTTCGCTCTCCCCGATCGCCTCCGGGGTGATGGCCGCCGCTTCGGCGCAGACGATGCGCAGATGGGGATGGGCCGCCCGGGCGGCGGCGGCAATGGCGGGGTCGCGCTCGATGCCCACCCCGTGGCTCGGGTGGGTGGCGGCCAGCAGATCCCCCAGACCGCAGCCGATCTCGAGCACCCTCAGGCCCGGAGCGACCAGCACCTGGTGCAGACGGTCCAGGTCCGCGTAATAGGCGCGGTTGCGGCGGTGGAACCGTTGCAGTCCCTCGGGCTCGAGCGTGCCGTTCATCGCAGCAGGGCCAGGGTGCCGGCCACGTCCAGCCGCAGGCCGCTGGCCACGGCCCGCAGCGTCCGCAGGGTGCGGTTGCCGGGGTCGAGTCGGGCGGCGGCATCGAGCGCCACCTGGGCCTGGCCGGGGTGGAAGCGGTAGAGCTGCACGAAGCCGAGGGCCATCAGGGCATGGGGATTGGTGGGTTCGAGGGACACGATGCGCTGCAGGGTGTCGACGGCCCCATCGGCGTGCCGCTGCAGCGCCTGGGCCAGGGCCAGACCATAGAGGTCCTCCAGATCGCCCTCACCGGCGTCGGGCGGGCGCTCCTGGAGCCGGACCTGCAGCAGTCGCTCCCCCTGGGCCAGGTAGGTCTGCTGGGGATCGCGCTGGTTGATCTGTCCCACTTGCTGGAACAGGAGATCCAGATCACCCCGACGCAGCAACCTCCCCAGCGCGAGCAGCTGGTCGATGCGGTTGGGGGGCGCCCCGCTGTCTCGCCCACCGGCGCCGTCAGCACCCGCCGCCACCGTCAGCGTCAGCGGCGCACTGCGCAGGGCCAGCGGGCGCCCCTGGCCGTCGGTGGCGCGGGCCCGCAGCCGGTAGGTCCCGTCGGGCAGCCCGGCCGGCACCACCAGGGCCAGCCGTTCGCGGACCTCCAGGCAGGCCGCCGTGCCGGCGCGCACCATGCCCTGGCCGATGCCGCGGTCGTGGCGCCAGTCCGGCCGCCAGTCGAGCAGCAGCAGGCCGTCCTGCAGCGCCGCCGCCGGCCCCCGCAGGCGGCTCAGCAGCACCGCCTCGCTGCCCGGCCGCAGGGGGGAGGGCGGCTCGACGCTGAGATCCAGCTGGAGGCTGGGATCCGGCCCGCAGGCCACCGGTGTCACCTCCAGGCTGAGCTGCCGCCGCTCGAAGAGTTCGGCGCTGCTGCCGTCGGGCAGGGGCCAGCGGCCGGCGGCCTGGAACGCCGGCGAGCGGCGCACCATCCCATCGAGGGTGGCCTGGCGCGCGTCGCTCATCACCCCTTGATCGCCCCCCTTGAGCAGGAACCAGTCGAAGCCGGCCAGGTCGCCGTCGAGCTGGTCGAGGGGAGCCACGGTCTGGCGGGCGGCGACGCGGAAGTCCTGACGGCGACCTTCGGCGTCGAGGTTGAAGGCGTTCAGGCCCTGGCTGTCGGGCAGCACCGCCAGGGTGGAGAGCTGGTGCGGACTGCGCTGCCGGATCGTGGCAACGATCGCCTCCAGGGGCCAGGAGGGGCCTGAGATGGGGGGGCGCGGCGGGAACCCGGTGGGGTTGGCTGCCAGGGCGAACTGGCTGGCCAGGGCCCCCCAGACCCCGATCCCCAGCACCGCCAGCCGCCAGGCGGTTGTCCAGCGCCCGGCGGCCGAGGCCAGCACGATTCCCAGGCCGAGGCACAGCTGGGGAACCAGGGGCAGCACGAAGCGGAAATCCTTGGTGCTCATCAGGGTGGCCAGCAGCAGGGCCCCGAGCGGAAAGCTCAGCCACCAGGCGATCTGTGGCCAGGGCCAACGGGAGGCTGGGGTGCGGCGGCGGGTCCACCAGCTCAGCAACCCTCCCGCCACCACCACCGCCACCAGGGCGGCCCCGGCCATCGTGGGCAGCAGGCGTGGGTAAAACAGCCAGCCCGCCAGGGTGTTGGCCTCCAGGCCGTCCTGATACAGCACCCCCCACTGGCGGGCCTTGTTGACGGTGGAGAGGATCGTCAACCAGTTCTGGCTCCACCAGGGCCAGGCCATGGCCGTGGCGGCGGCGGCGGCCAGCAGCAGCTGGGCCAGCCGGCCGAAGCGGGTTTTCCGGCCGCGCTGGAGCAGGGGAACGAGGGCCATCCACACCAGGCCCAGCAGGGGCAGCCAGAGCAGCACCAGGCCGGTCGGGCGTGTCAGAACGACGGCCCCGAGGCCCAGGCCGCCGCCCAGGCTCCAGAGCCAGGGGTGCCGGGGGCGGGCGAGCACACGCACGGTCAGCAGCCACCAGGTGGCGGTGAGAACGGCCGTCAGGCTGAAATCGATCAGATAGTCGCTGCGCTGGTTGAGCAGGGCCGGGGAGATGCCGCAGAGAAAGGCGGCCCAGAGGCCGGCGGCCCGGCTGTGGGCCAGACGACCCAGGCCGTACAGGCTCCCCAGCAGCAGCGCCTGGAACAGGCCGTTGGAGAGGATCGCGCTGCCATAGCCAGGCCCCAGCAGGCTGAACACCGGTGCCGTCACCAGATAGGTGAAGGGCCCCCGGTAGGTGGGGGTTTCGGCCCAGAGCCGCTGCCACCAAAGCGGATCCAAGGGAGCGGCCTCGCCGAGTACCTGCCACACCCCCAGGGCGCGGCTCAGGTGTTCCCCCTGATCCCAGGCCGGCGGCTGGTCGTGGCGTTGCAGCCAGAGGACATCAACGAGCAGCCCCGCCAGCCACAACCCCAGCAGGATCCAACCGTCCCGACCGCGCGCCAGCCTCATCGGGCCCTTCCTGACGCTTCGGCTAGCACCCAGGGCTCCAGCTCGGGGGCCTGCAGCCGCACGGGCCATCCGGCCGGCAGCTCCTGACGCCGGATCCACACCCGCTCCCCTGGAGGAACCTGCTCCGGCGCTCCGAGGCGGGACATCAGCCTGGGGCTGGCCAGGGCCACCAGGATCAGCCCCGCGTGTTCCCCGCCGCTCAGGGGCGTGCCGGCGGCGGCGGCAATGGGCCCGGCCGCCAGGGCCGCCGCCGCCTCAGGGCGTGCCAGGGCCTGCCGTTGGAGGGGGCTTCTGTCCGTGAACAGGCCAGCCTGAACGAGCACGGCCAGGGCCAGCCAGGGACCGATCAGCAGGGCCCCCAGTCGGCGCCGGCCACGGCCGCACCAGGGCACCAGGGCCCAGGCCAGCCCCAGGCATCCCGCCGCCACGGCAAACAGAGCCGGCGCCGGCGCGAGGGCGGCCACCCCATTGGCCACCAGGACCCCGGCAGGCGTTCCCGGCCACAGCACCAACGCCGCCACCAGGACCAGGACAACTCCCAGGCCACCAATGCCCAGGCTGGCCCAGCGGCCAGGTTTGCCGTCTCCGCGGCTCCAGGAGCGCAGGCCGGCTGTTGCCGCCAGGGCGACAAAAGGGGTGAGCTGCAACCCGTAATAGGTGGTCTTGGTACGGAAGGCGCTGAGAAGAAGCAGCATCAGCAGCGGATAGAGGAGTAACAGCAGGCGCCGGGTCCGGTCCATGGGCGCGCCCAGCCAGCCGCACCAGCCCGCCAGGGCGAACAGGCTCCAGGGGAACGTGTTGGCTGGCAGGCTCCAGAGGTAATAGAGCGGACCGGCGCTGTAGACGTCGCTCTCCGAGAGGTAGAGCAGCTTCTGCCAAAGGCCCGCCACCACCGGCAGACCGAGCACCTTCAGACTCAGGCCCAGCCAGAGGGCCACCGGCAGCCAGCCCAGGGTGAGGCTGAGCCAGAAGGCGGGCCGGCGCAGCACGGGCCGGCGCTCCAGCAGGGCCAAGGGCAGCAGGGCCAGCACGGGGAGCGCCACCATGAAGCCCTTGATCAGGAAGGCCGGGCCGATCCAGAGTCCGGCCAGAATCGTCCAGTGCCGTTGAGGGCTGTCACCGGCCCTCAGCAGGGCCAGGATTCCCAGCAGCTCCAGGGCCAGCAGCGGCATGTCCTGGCCGGCCAGGTGGGCATAGTCGAGCCACAGGGGGGTGAGCGCCAGCACGGCCGCAGCGAGCCAGCCGCTGCGCTCGCCACCCAGCAGTTGCCGGGCCAGGGCCGCCGTCAGCAGCAGGGAGGCCACGGCGGCGACCAGGGACGGCAGATGGGCCACCCAGGAGGCCACGCCCAGCAGCCGGTAGGCCGCGGCGATCAGCCAGGGCAGGCCGATGCTGCGATCGAAGACGACCTGGTCCCACCAGGGGGGAGCCAGCCACTGGCCGCTCTCGGTGATCCAGCGGGCCTGCAGGGCGTAGTAGCCCTCGTCGTGGGCCAGGAAGCTGCGCGGCGCCGCCGTCAGCAACAGGGGCAGGAAGGGCAGCGTCGCCCACAGGGCCTTCATGGGCGGCACTCTGGCAGCACCCCCGGGTACCGGACGTTGTGTTTTCTGGCACATGGTGACTGGATGGTCAGGCCCACCTGGGTGATTGTGCGACAGGCGCATTGCGCCATTTCCGTGTGAGGAACCCATGAAACTCTTCCAGCAACTGCTGGTTGCACCTGCAGCCCTTGGCCTGCTCGCCCCTGTGGCGGTCCAGGCCGCTGAGCTCAACATCGATGGCGTCAACAAGTACGCCGCCGAGGAGCAAGTCACCAGCATCAACCAGTTTTCCGACGTCAAGCCCACCGACTGGGCCTTCCAGGCGCTGTCGAACCTGATCGAGCGCTACGGCTGCGTCGCCGGCTACCCGAACGGCACCTACAAAGGCGGCCAGGCCATGACCCGCTACGAAGCGGCGGCCCTGCTGAACGCCTGTCTCGACCGGATCACCGAAGTGACCGACGAGCTCAAGCGCCTGATGGCCGAGTTCGAGAAGGAACTCGCCGTGCTGCGCGGCCGAGTCGATGGCCTGGAGGCCAAGGTGGGTGAGCTCGAGGCCACCCAGTTCTCCACCACCACGAAGCTGACCGGTAAGGCCACCTTCATCATGGGTGCCAACAGCTACGGCGGTAACGCCCGAATCAGCCCTGCGGCTTCTGCTTTCTTCGGGACTTCGGCCGCCACAATCGCTCCTAACGGTGTGATCACTCCTGGTGTTCCGATCCTCCCCGTTGGGAGTTCCTGGTCGAATCGGGCCAATCAGGCCCAGGGCGCCACGGCGTTCAACTACGACATCCAACTCAACTTCGACACCAGCTTCACCGGCAAGGACCTGCTGCGCACCCGCCTGCGCGCCGGTAACTTCGCTGATGGCCCATGGGCCGGCGGTCCGGTCGTTGGCCTGAACGCCACGGAAATTGCCTTCGAAGAGAACTGCGGCACCGGCGCCGACTGCGGTGACGTGGTCGCCATCAACCGCCTCTTCTACCAGTTCCCCCTGGGCAGCAACTTCACCGCCACCGTCGGTGGCCGCGTGCGTCAGGACGACATGCTCGCCGTGTGGCCTTCTGCCTACCCGGCTGACACCGTCCTCGATATCTTCACCTACGCCGGTGCTCCCGGTGCCTACAGCCTCAACCTGGGTGCTGGTGGTGGTCTGTGGTGGAAGAGCGGCGGCTTCAGCGTCAGCGCCAACTACGTTTCCGCCAACGGTGACTCGGGTAACCCGATCGCTGGTACCGCCAACTGCGGTGGCATCGGCAACGCCTGTTCCGCCCAGACGGGCACGGCCCAAGTCGCTTACACCGGCTCCAACTGGGGTCTCGCGGCGGCCTACACCTACTCCTCGGGTGGTGCAGGTACCTATGCCGGCAACGCCACGCCTCTGGCCAACACCCTCTTCTTGAACGCGAACGCCACCAACTCGGTGGGCATCAGCGGCTACTGGCAGCCCAGCAACTCCGGTTGGGTTCCCTCCATCAGCACCGGCTGGGGCATCAACACCAACAACTTCAACGGCACCAACTTCGCCGACGGGGGGATCGTCTCCACCACCGGGATCACGAAGGCCACCAGCCAGTCCTGGTACGTGGGTCTGCAGTGGGATGACGTGTTCATCAAGGGCAACGCCGCCGGTATGGCCGTCGGTCAGCCCACCTTCCTCACGGCTGTCAGCGGTGGCAACGCCGTCTTCGGTGGTCCTGCCACCGCCACCGCCATTGTTGATGGCAACTATGCCTGGGAGTGGTGGTACAAGTTCCAGGTCACCGACAACATCAGCGTGACTCCGGCCCTCTACTACCTGAGTGCTCCTCTAGGTCAGGTCTCCAAGAACGTCGGTATTGGCGGCGTTCCTACTGGTGCTGGCGGAAGCGATTTCAACAACTTCGGCGCCTTCGTCAAGACCACCTTCAAGTTCTGATCCTTCAGGATCAATCCCCCTCACAAACTGTCCTCCCACGGGCCCGGCTGCTTTCAGCCGGGCTTTTTTGTGTCGGCCAACCATCTGATTCCGGCCGTTGACGTGAAGGTTGCTTCGAGCTGGCTTGCCGCTTGCAGGCCAAGAAACAAGCCGTAGATTTCGCCTTGTTCCAGAAAGGAACAGCACTCCTTAGTGTGTGAGGAATCGAGCGCTATGGCTGCGTCGCCGGCTACCCGGACGGCACCGACAAAGGCGGCCAGGCCATGACCCGGTTTGAGGCGGCGGCCCTGCTGAACGCCTGCCTCGACCGGATCACGGAAGTGACCGACGAGCTGAAGCGGCTGATGGCCGAGTTCGAGAAGGAACTCGCCGTGCTGCGCGGCCGGGTGGATGGCCTGGAGGCCTGGGTGGGTGAGCTGGAAGCGGCCCAGTTCTCCACCACCACCAAGCTGACCGGTAAGGCCAGCTTCAGCATCGGCCCCATCGGCGACGGCGTGGGCGATGTCCCCAACACCTGGGCGAACCAGGCGTGTCAGACCCAGGGCGCCACGGCGTTCAACGACGACATCCAGCTCAACGTCGACACGAGCTTCACCGGCAAGGACCTGCTGCGCACCCGCCTGCGCGCCGGTCACTCTGCCCAGTCTCCCTTCGGCGGCCCCAGCGTCGGCCTGAACGCCTCGGAAGCCGGCTTCGAAGTGTTCTGCGGCACCCCCAACTGCGGTGGCATCGGCAACGCCTGTTCCGCCCAGACGGGTACGGCCCAGATCGCCAGCACCGTTTCCAACTGGGGAATCGCGGCGGCTTACACCGACTCTTCGGGCGGTGCCGGCCCCTACAGCGGCAACGGCACGCCGCTGGCCACGATCTTCCAGACCACCGCCACCGCTAGCGTGGATGGCAACTACGCCTGGGAGTGGTGGTCCAAGTTTCAGGTCACCGACAACATCAATGGCAACGACTTCAATAACTCCGGCGGCTTCCTCAAGACCACTTTCAAGTTCTGATCCTTCAGGATCCCTTTCTCCTCACACCAACCTCAACGTTTACCGGCTGCTGTGCAGCCGGTTTTTTTCGTCCCTGTGACCGGAACCGATTCCGTCCCCGCTCTCTGGTGGTGGCCGTTGGGCATCCTGCCGCGGGGCTTGCCCCTGTTGATGGCAGGACCAGTAAGACCCTTCCTGCGAGGTCCTCTGGCGCCCCGGGCCAGTCGAGCGGCGTGCGCGGCGGTCCGATCCAGGTCCACTTCCGCTTCTGATTCTTCCTCCCACCGCTTCAGCACCGGTTCGAGCGGGGCGTTCGGCGGGCCCCCTGCCCCGTCATGTCAGCTGCGATACAAGCCGGTGTGATGCGGCCTTGCTGCGGGGCCTATGGATTCCGATACCTTTGCGCCTTCCCCTTCGCGGGAATTCCTCTTTTGGTGTGAGGACCAATGAAACCCTTCCAGCAACTTCTGCTGGCGCCGGTAGCCCTTGGGCTGCTGTCGCCACTTGCCGCTTCCGCCGGTGAGATCGCCCCCACCCAGAGGGCAGAGATCTCCACCTACATGGAGCAGCAGGACATCGATCGCTTCAAGGCCTGGGAAGCTCAGAACCAGGTCACGAGCGTCAACCAGTTTTCCGACGTCAAGCCCACCGACTGGGCTTTCCAGGCCCTTTCCAACCTGGTGGATCGTTACGGCTGCGTCGCCGGCTATCCCAATGGCACCTTCAAGGGCGGCCAGGCCATGACCCGGTTTGAGGCGGCGGCCCTGCTGAACGCCTGCCTCGACCGCATCACGGAAGTGACCGACGAGCTCAAGCGGCTGATGGACGAGTTCGAGAAGGAACTCGCCGTGCTGCGCGGCCGGGTGGATGGCCTGGAGGCCAAGGTGGGTGAGCTGGAAGCCACCCAGTTCTCCACCACCACCAAGCTCCAGGGTGATGCCGTCTTCGTGATCGGCGCCAACAGCTTCGGCGGCAGCCAGGGCAACCCGAACACCGCGGCCTTCCTGCCCTTGGGTGCTAACCCCAACAGTGCGTTGCCGGCCACCAACGCCAATGCGAACCGCTTCCCCGCCAACAATCGCCGCGACTGGGGGGGCACGGTGTTCAACTATGACCTCCGCCTCAACCTCCTCACCAGCTTCACCGGTAAGGACCTGCTCTACACCCGTCTGCGGGCCGGCAACTTCCAGAACAGCCCCTTCGGAGGCAACCCCTACAACCTGATGGCCCTGGATCGGGCCTTCTCCTCCAACGTGGGCAGTGCTGCCGGCAGCACCGGCAACGACATCGTTTCTATCGATCGTCTGTACTACCGCTTCCCGATCGGCCGCGACTTCACGGCCCTTCTCGGCGCCAAAGCCCGGAACACCGAGTTCCTGGCCGTGACGCCCTGGTTTTACAACAGCGGCATCCTTGATGTCTTCACCCTGCACGGTGCCCCCGGCACCTACAACAAGGCCACCGGTTCCACCTTCGGCCTGATGTGGAAACAGAACGTCAAAAAAGGTAAGCCCTTCTTTGCTCTTTCGACGGCTTACGTCGCCCCCAGGGGCGACAACGGCAACCCCAACCAGGGTGGTCTGCTGACTGAGCGCAGTGGCGGCACCTGGACCACCCAGGCCGGCATCGCTGGCAAGCAATGGCGTTTCGCCTTTGCCTGGAGCTATGTCCAGTGTGGAACCAACTTCCGCAGGGGCACCCAGTTCGCCCAGCCTGGCGTGGACTGCACCAACATCACCACCCCCGCTGGAATCGAGAACAACGGCGGCAGTGCCTCCTACTCCAACAACTTCGCCACGACCCTGGCCTGGCAGCCCAAAAAGAGCGGCTGGCTCCCCTCCATCAACCTGGGCTGGGGCTACAACGCCTTGACCCAGCCGGAGCTGAACCCACTGACCTCCGCGGTTCGGGTCGGACGCACCACGGTGAACCTTCCCAACGGCTTCAGCCGGGTCCCCACCTTCAGTGAGTCGACCAACCGCGCCGCCAGCCAGTCCTGGAGCGTGGGCCTGCAATGGTCCGACGTGTTCATGAAGGGCAATGCCCTCGGCATGGCTGTGGGTCAGCCGGTGTTCGCCACCTCGCTGCGCAACGGCGAAACCCCCCAGGACGGCAACTACGCCTGGGAGTGGTGGTATCGGTTCCAGGTCACCGACAACATCAGCGTGACCCCGGCTCTGTTCTATCTGAGCCGCCCCAACGGTCAGTTCACCACCGCTGGCCAGTCGAGCAGCGTGCTCGGCGCCCTGATCCAGACCCAGTTCAAGTTCTGATCCTCCGGTTTCACCCTTCCTCACAACCCCCTGCCCCCCCTCAAGGGGGGCTTTTTTTTGGACGCCGGCGGGCTGGCCCATCGGCGATGCTGGGTCCAGACGGCGCTGCCAGCGCATGGCCAGGACCCCAGCCGACCACTACGCCACCCTTGGGGTCCCCCCCGGGGCCACCACCGCCGAGATCAAGGCCGCCTACCGAGCCCTCGTCAAACGGCATCACCCGGATGCCGGCGGTGATCAGCGCACGATCCTGGCCCTCAATGCCGCCTGGGAGGTGCTCAGGGACGGCGACCGTCGCCGCCATTACGACCACGGCTCCGGCCTGGGGGTGGCGGTTCCGCCGCGCCCCGGTGGACATGGTTCAGGCCCACGCCGTGGCGCCGGGGCGGCCAGCGACGAGGAACTTCTGGGCTGGCTCCAGCAGGTGTACGTGCCGATTGATCGGTTGATCGGCCAGGTGATCAACCCCTTCCCGGCCCAGCTGCGCTCCCTGGCGGCCGACCCCTACGACGACGAGCTGATGGAGGTCTTCTGCGCCTTTCTCGAACAGAGCCGCTCGCGGATGGAGAAAGTGGAAGCCCTCTACCGCTCCCGGGCCTGCCCGGCGGCGGCGAGGGGATTCGGCCTCAGCCTCTACCACTGCCTCAGCCAGGTGCAGGATGCCCTGGTGGAGCTGGAGCGTTACACCATGGGCTACGTGGACAGCTACCTGCATGACGGCAAGGAGATGCTGCGCGAAGCCCGGCTGCGCCGCAGCCGGCTGAAGGAGGAACGGCGCCGGGTGGAGCTTTAGGCGGCGGGCATCGCCTCGAGCTGGTCGAGCCGCAACCACACATCAGGAACGGGCCGGCTCCAGCGCAGCTGGGCGTAACTCCCCTGGATGGCAAGGATCTCCCCGGGCCCCTCAAACAGGTAGCTAGGGGCCACCGGATCACTGGCTCCCGCCTCAAGGCTGTTGGTGTAGGCCGTCCTGTTCACCCTTACCAGGGCACCCTTCTTGAGGCTCAAGGCAGCGGCAGGCGTGGAGTCAGCCATCTTGGGAAGGTGCGATCGGCCCAGGGTAGGGCTGCCGGAACCTAACCTCGGCACTGGACTGCGACGGACCTGTAGGCATGCGATTGCTTCTGCTCGGATGCACGGGTTTCGTCGGCCGGGAGCTGGTGCCGTTCCTGCTCAATCTTGGTCACCAGCTCACCCTGGTGAGCCGGCGGCCCCGGCCGGCCAGCGAGGCGGCCGATCCCAGGATCACCAACCTCTGCTTCGATCTTGCCGATCCGGCCAGCTGGTGCCAGCCCCCGTTGCTCGAGGCCCTGGCAGCGGCCGATGGGGTGGTCAACCTGGCCGGGGAGTCGATTGCCGATCAGCGCTGGACGCCTGCCTACCGCCAGCGCCTGCTCGATAGCCGCCTGGTCACCACCTCGCAGCTGGTGCGGGCGATGGCGGGGCTGGCCAAGCCTCCCTCGGTGCTGGTGAGCGGATCGGCGGTGGGCTACTACGGCACGAGCCTGGACGGGTGCTTCACGGAAGCCAGCCCGCCGGGCGACGATTTCCTGGCCCGACTCTGCGCCCGCTGGGAAGCCGCCACCCAGGTCGCCCCTGAGGCCTGCCGCGTTGTGGTGTTGCGGGTCGGCATCGTCATCGGAGCCGATGGCGGGGCCCTCGGCAAGATGCTGCCCGTGTTTCGGGCCGGGTTCGGCGGGCCGGTGGGCAGCGGCCAGCAATGGATGAGCTGGATTCAACGCCACGATCTCTGCCGGCTGATCGCCACTGCCCTGGAAGACGTCGCCTACGCCGGCCCCTATAACGCCGTGGCACCGGAGCCCACCCGGATGGCGATTTTCGCCTCCACCCTCGGCCGCGTCCTGGGACGGCCCAGCCTGCTGCCCGTGCCTGGCCCCCTGCTGCAACTGCTGCTCGGTGATGGCGCCAAGGTGGTGCTGGAGGGGCAGCAGGTCAGGCCCGAACGGCTGCTCGCCCAGGGCTTCCACTTCCAGTTCACCGACCTCAGCGCTGCCCTCGCCGCTGCCACCAGCCCAGAGCACCGCTGAGCAGCGCTGCGGCCATCAGCAGGCCGATCGCCGGGGTGAACAGCGGTTGCCACAGCTGCTGGAAGAGTTCCAGGGGCCCGTCCAGCTGCTGGCCATGCAGCACCACCGCTACGGCGAAGAAGAGGGCTCCGGCCAGCACGAGGAAGACATCGGCCACCAGCACGATGTCGAGGACGCGGCGCAGCTGGGCGCCGGGGCCCGTGGCGGGAGTGCTCATGCCGTTGGGGTGAACCGGGAGGAGGCGGAAATCCCGGCTGTGCCCAAACCTAAACTCGTCCGGACTTGGTGTCCCGTGTGCCCCGTTCCCCTGCTCCCAGGATCCTGCTGATCAGCAACGGTCATGGGGAGGATCTCAATGGGGGGTTGATCGCCGATGGTCTGCGCCAGTGTTCGCCCGGGCTGGAACTGGCGGCCCTGCCGATCGTCGGCGCCGGCTCGGCCTATGGAGGCCGGGGTCTGCCGCTCCTGTTCCAGGGCCGGACCCTGCCGTCCGGAGGCATGGTGTACCAGGGCCTCAACATCTGGAAGGATCTGGCGGCCGGCTGGCTGCAGCAGAGCGTGGCGCAGCTCTGGATCGCCTGGCGCCAGGGCCGTCACTACGACCTGGTGGTCAGCATCGGTGACCATGTCCCCCTGATCTTCGCCCTGCTCACCGGGCGGCCGACGGTGGTGTTCCTGGTCTCCACCTCAAGCTTTTACGAGGGCCGGCTGCGGCTCTCCGCCCTCACCCGCTGGTGTTGCCGCCGCCGGCGGGTGCGGCTGGTGCTGACCCGTGATGCCTTCACCGCCACCGACCTCCAGGCCCAGGGCCTGGCCAAGGCCCTGTTCCTTGGTTACCCGATCATGGATCTGCCCGCCCCTGACCCCGGCCAGGTGGCCCGGCTGCCGGGCAGCCGCACCCTGGCGCTGGTGCCCGGCAGCCGCTTCCCGGAGGCGCTGCACAATCTGGTGCTGATGCTGCGTCTCTGCAGCCAGCTGGGGGGCCTGGTCGGGGATGGCCGCTGGCGTTTTCTCGTCGCCGTGGTGGAGAGCCCGAACTGGCGGCAGCTGGAACCCATGGCCGCGTCGATCGGCTGGCATCTGTCCGATGGGGTGCTGCGCTCCGCCGCCGCCGATCTCGAGGTGCAGCTGCTTCCGGGCGCCCTGGCGTCGATTCTGGCTGCCAGTGATCTGGTGGTGGGCATGGCCGGCACCGCTGTGGAGCAGGCGGTGGGCTTCGGACGGCCGGTGGTGCAGCTGGTGGGACGCGGCCCCCAGTTCAGCTATGCCTTCGCCGAATCCCAGATGCGGCTGCTGGGTCCCACCGTCCACACCGTGGGGCGGCGTCCGGCCAAGAGCGACGAGCTTGAGCAGGCCGCCGGGCTGATTCTGCGCCTGCTGGCCGACACCGATCTGCCGGAACGCTGTGCGCTGGCCGCCGTTGAGCGGGTCGGGCCAGCGGGGGGCTCGCGGCGCATCGCTGAAGCCGTGCTCGACACCCTCGCCCAGGGCCGGCCCGCGCTCAGCTGAGCCAGGCCTTCACCTTCTCCAGGGCCTGCCAGCCTGGCCGCCGCTGCAGGCCATCGGCGATCGAGCCCTGCAGTTCGCCCGCCAGCTCGGGGGCCATCAGCATCACGCGCTTGACCACGTCGATGTGCTCCCTGACCCCCTTGGCGCCGGTCTCCAGCATCGCCACGCTCAGGTTGATGCGGGCCTGGGGGTCCTGGGGATTGAGTTTCACCGCGTTGCGGGCCGAGGGCAGCGCCGCCTGGGGTTGGTCGAGCAGCAACTGCAACCAGGCCAGGCAGGTCCAGCCCGCCGACTGGCGCGGTTCCTGGGCCGTGATCTGCAGGAACTCATCAATCAGGTCTTCGGGCGCCGCCCCCTGCTGGTAGCGGGCGATGGCCTGGTCGAAGCGGGAGTCCTGCGGGGCCGTCATGGCGGCGGGGGGTGGCTGAAGGGGTTCGTCAGACTCCCACGCCATGGGGCCGTGGCGCCACCGACGGGGGGGCCGGCCTCAGACAGCGAAGGAGCTGCCGCAGCCGCAGGTCTGGGACGCGTTGGGGTTAGTGAAGTTGAAGCCGCCGCCGATCAGGGCCGAAGAGAAATCCAGCTGCATGCCATAGATGTACAGCAGGCTCTTGGGGTCACAGACCACCCGGAAACTCGGGGCACCGGCGGGTTCGTAGGTGTAGGTCTCGTCGTCGCCAAGGATCTCCGCGCCCTCGATGAAATCCATCGTGTAGCTCATGCCGCTGCAGCCGCCGGAGCGCACGCCCACCCGCAGCACCTTGTCGCCCCCCTGCGAGGCCATCAGGGTGCCGAGCTGGCGCATGGCGGGCTCGGTGATCAGGATGCCCTTGCCGTCCACGCCGGCGGTGGCTGTGACGGCTGCTGTGGCGCTGGGGGTCTGAACGGGGCTGCTCATCGGGCGTTGGGGGGTCGGATGGGAGGGATCGGGCCGCCGGACGACGCGGTGAGAGTCCACTCTATGGAGATCCATCCTCGGTGGGTAGGCTCCAGTCCATAGAGTCAGGATCTTCGCGGGACTCCAAGGGTGCGGGTTGCCATCGTGGGTGCGGGTCTGGCCGGTCTGAGTGCGGCCGTCGATCTGGTCGACGCCGGTCATGCGGTGGACCTCTACGAATCCCGCCCGTTCATGGGGGGCAAGGTCGGCAGCTGGGAGGACCCGGACGGCAACCACATCGAGATGGGGCTGCACGTCTTCTTTTTCAACTACGCCAACCTTTTCGCCCTGATGCGCAAGGTGGGTGCCTTCGACAACCTTCTGCCCAAGGAGCACTGGCACCTGTTCGTCAACCGCGGCGGGGACCTGCGGGCCCTGGATTTCCGTTTTCCCGTGGGGGCTCCGTTCAACGGCCTCAAAGCCTTTTTCACCACGTCCCAGCTTGACTGGATCGACAAGCTGCGCAATGCCCTGGCGCTCGGCACCAGTCCGATCGTCCGGGGGCTGGTCGATTACGACGGGGCCATGACGGTGATCCGCTCGCTGGATGCGATCAGTTTCCAGCAATGGTTTCTGAGCCATGGGGGCAGCTCCAGGAGCCTGAAGAGGCTGTGGAACCCGATTGCCTACGCGCTGGGATTCATCGACTGCGAGGCTATCTCGGCCCGCTGCATGCTCACCATCTTCATGATGTTCGCCTCCAAAACGGAGGCCTCCAAGCTCAACCTGCTCAAGGGGTCCCCCCACCGCTGGCTGACCGGTCCGATCCTCGACTACATCCAGGCCCGCGGTGGCCGCCTGCACCTGCGCCACCGGGTCAGCGAGGTCCGCCACGAGGAGCGCGACGGCCAGACCGTCGTCACCTCTCTGTTGCTGGGCACCCCGGAGGGCGAAAAGCGGGTGGAGGCCGACGTCTACCTGGCCGCCTGCGACGTGCCCGGAGCCCAGCGGCTGCTGCCCCAGGCCTGGCGCCGTTTCCCTGAGTTCGCCGCCATCGACCGACTGGAAACGGTGCCGGTGGCCACCGTGCAGCTCCGTTACGACGGCTGGGTGACCGAATTGGGTGACGGGGCCGGCCCCCAGGCCCGCCGCGCCGATCTGAGCCGCCCGACCGGTCTCGACAATCTGCTTTACACGGCCGATGCCGACTTCAGCTGCTTCGCCGATCTGGCCCTGGCCAGCCCGGCCGATTACCGGCGGGAGGGGCTGGGCTCCCTGCTGCAGTGCGTGCTCACCCCGGGGGATCCCTGGATCCCGTTGAAAACCGAGGAGATCGTCGCCCACACCGATCGCCAGGTGCGTGAATTGTTTCCCTCGGCCGCGGGGTTGCAGCTCGTCTGGAGCAACGTGGTGAAACTGGCCCAGTCGCTCTATCGGGAAGCCCCCGGCATGGAGCCCTTCCGCCCCGACCAGCGCACCCCCGTGGCCAATTTCTTTCTCGCCGGCAGCTACACCCGCCAGGACTACATCGACTCGATGGAAGGGGCCACGATGAGCGGTCGACTGGCGGCCGCTGCGATCCTTAACCAGCCCGTGGCCCTGGCCACCTGCGCGGCGGTGGCCTAGGAGCGAACCCATGGGCAAATGGCTCGAGCACAGCGTCACCACGGAGATCCAGGCCCCGGTGGCCCGGGTCTGGGAGGTGTGGAGCGATCTGGAGGCCATGCCCCGCTGGATGCGTTGGATCGAATCGGTCGTCACCCTCGACGACCCCGACCTCACCGACTGGACGCTGGCGGCCCAGGGCTTCCGTTTCCATTGGAAGGCCCGGATCACCGAGCGGGTCCACTTGCAGAGGCTGCACTGGGAATCGGTGGGTGGCCTGCCGACCAAGGGGGGCGTGCGCTTCTATCCCCTCGGGCCCGACCGCACGGCCGTCAAGCTCACAGTGAGCTATGAACTGCCTGGTGCGCTTGCGCCCCTGATGGAACCCACCATCATGGGGGGCATCGTCACCAGAGAATTGCAGGCCAACCTTGACCGATTTCGCGACCTGGTGGAGAAAGGGTGAAAGCCGCTTTAACCTCTGGGCGCTGGCTCCCCTCTTGCTGGTCGGATGCGCTGCCGCGCCCACGGTGGAAGCCCCACCGCCGTCGGCTCCGCCCAGGCCGGCCCCTGCCGCAGTGGCCTCAGGGGCCGTACCCGCTGGGCTGACCCCTCTGCCCACCTCCCAGCAGGTGGTAGCGGCCTTCCCTCTGGGCCGCAAGGATCCTTTCGGTGCTCTGGTGCCGCAGCTGGTTCCGGGGTCGGCGGCAGCCGCGGCCGGCGCTGGGGCGGCCGCATCGCTCCCTCCACCGGCCTTTCTGCAGGACTTCCGCGTCACCGGCGTGATTGACAGCGGCGGCCAGCGCGAAGCGGTGGTGACCTACAAGCAACTCAGCGGCAGCCTGCGCCGGGGCGACCGGGGTGGCCGCAACACCGATCTGCTGCCCGCCGGCTGGAGCGTGGCTGCGGTGGATGTGGCCAACGGTCAGCTGATCCTGCAGAGCGGCAGTCGCAAGGTCAAGGTCGACCTCTGAGGGCCAGGCTGCAGGCCGCCACCAGACCCTCCAGGTCGTGGGGATCCGCTTCCCCATCCACCCGTCCGAGCCGCTCCAGGCAGCGGCGGCTGGTCTGGGGGCCGATGGAGATCACCTGCACCCCCTCCAGCTGCTGGATCCAGGCGTCGCCGAAGCTGCCGGCCAGCAGCTGGGCGGTGTGCTCCACGGTCTTACCGCTGCTGAACGTGATGGCATCGAGCCCGCGCCGATCCAGGGCCTGCAGCGCCCCGGTGGGTAGCCCCGCCGGACAGCGCGTTTCGTAGGCGGCCACCTCCACCACCCGGGCGCCGGCGGCGGCGAAGGCTTCGGCCAGCAGCGTGCGCCCACCACTCTGCACCCGCGGCAGCAGCAGCCGCTGCCCCCAGCCCGACACGGGGAAGTGCTCGATCAGGCTGTCGGCCACAAACGCTGGGGGCACGAAATCGGCGGGGGCTCCCAGGTCTTCCAGCGTCTGGGCGGTCTTGCGGCCCACCGCGGCCAGCCGGACCCCCCTGGGCCTGCGGGCCAGGCAGGCCCCCCGCCGCAGCAGCCGCTGCTCCACCGCGTCCACCCCGTTGGCGCTCGAGAAGACGATCCAGTGGAACTGGTCGAGTTCCGCCAAGGCATCGTCGAGGGGGCCCCAGAGATCGGGGGGACCGATCACGAGGGCCGGAAGGTCGATGACGCTGGCCCCGGCCTGCTCGAACAGCTGGCGGGCGGCGCCCAGCTGGGTTTCGGCCCGGGTCACGGCGACGATCCGGCCCGCCAGTGGCAGTGGGCTGTCCATCAGGCGTCCAGCCGGACGAGGGCGCCGGCCCGTTGGGCCAGTTCCAGGGCCTGCTGGGGCTGGCCCTGGCTTTCCAGCAGGGCGATCGCCCGGCGGAAGCCATCCCTGGCCCCGGCAATGTCGCCCGCCAGCAGCAGGGCGGCCGCCAGGTTGCGCTGGGCGTCGGCGTGCAGCGGTGCCAGGGCCAGGGCCTGCCGGTAGGCGCTGATCGCCTCCAGCAGCCGGCCCCGCTGGCGCTCGATCAGGCCCAGGTTGAACCAGGCCAGGGGCAGCTCCGGGCAGAGGCGGGTCACGTCCGCCGTCAGGGCCGCCGCCTCCTCCAGGGCCCCCTGGCGCATCAGCAGGGCCCCGAGGTTGAGCCGGGCCCCCAGGGTGAGTCGCTCCTCCAGGGGCAACGCCAGGGCCTGGCGGTAGAGGGCCGCGGCGGCGGCGGGCTCCCCAGGGCTGCGGGCGATGGCGAGGTGGAGCAGCAGTTCGTAGTGCTCAGCAAGCGACCCGCTACCGACCCGGGCCAATCCCTCCTCCAGCAGGGCGATGCCCCTGGCGCGCTGGCCCTGGCTCACCTCCAGGGCGCCGAGCTTGGCGCAGGCGTAGGGGTCACCGGGCCTGGTGGCCAGCTCCGCCTCCATGGCCTGGCGCAGGCGCTCGGCCTTGCCGGAGGCCGCCAGCAGCTCTGGGCGGTAGCCCCCGTGCCCCAGGGCCGGCTCCCCACAGGCCAGCACCTGCCAGTGGGGCTCCTGCTCCAGTAAAGCGGCCACGCTGTCGTCGACCATGGCGTGGTAGCGGCGGCTCCAGCGGATGGCGGGATGGCGGCGGAACAGGCGGCTGACACTGGAGAAAGGGGACTGGGCGGCCCCCACTTCCTGACGCAGCAGGTTGATCAGCAGCACCTGGGGCTGCTCCATCAGGGCCCGCAGCGGCGAGCGGGCTTCGGGCCGCAGCCACTCGTCGGCATCCAGCACCAGCACCCAATCGCCCCGCACCAGATCCAGGGCGTGGTTGCGGGCAGGGGCGAAGTCCCCCGGCCAGGCCAGGAGGTGCACGCTGGCGCCGCAGCTGGCGGCGATCGCTGCCGTGTCGTCGTCGGACCCGGTGTCCACCACCACCATCTCGTCCACGAAGCCGGCCACCGACTGCAGGCAGCGCTCCAGCCGCTCCGCTTCGTTGCGCACGATCATCGACAGACTCAGCATCGGCGCTGCGGGGCAGGACAGACGTGCCAGGAGGCTAGGTGCCGGTGAGGGCTCAGTCGGTGAAGTCCACCCCAACGGCTGCGCCGGGCGCCGTGCCGCCGCTTGGCTTCGGACCGAAGCCGAGGCGCCCCAGCAGCTCGCCCTGGGCCAGGGCCATCTGGCCCGGAGACCAGGCGGCCGGCAGATCCGGCTCCAGCAGCGGCTGCAGGGCCTGCCAGGCATAGGGGCTGCCATACACGGCCAGGCCCGCCAGTCGGCCGGCCGCCTGGAGCTGGCGGATCACCGCCGGCCAGGGATCCGGGCCGTCGGCCCGGCCGCGGAACGGGTTGCCGCGCACGAACAGCTGCAGCAGCACCGGCCCCTCGCCCAGCCGCTCCAGGGCCAGGGGGGCCTCCCCATCGCCGCTCCAGGGGGAGGGTCCCTGGCCGTCGATCAGGCAGGGCCGCAGTCCTGCGGCCGCCGGCAGGGCCAGGGCCGGAGCGCCCGCCGGCAGGAACGGGCAGCCCAGGCTGTTGTCGAGCCGGATCAGGTTCACCCCGGGGCCGCTGCGCACCGGGCCCCGTCCCCGCTGGTCCAGGCTGCGTTGCACCAGCTCCAGCGCCAGGGCCTGGTCGGCGGCGGAGGGGCCATTGCTGAGGCCGCCCAGGGGGGCAGGGGCGCTGGGGTCATCGCCGGCGGGGCAGCGCCCCAGGGCCAGGCGCCGCCGCTCCAGGCTGGCCTGCAGCCGCTCCAGGCTCAGCCTGCCGCTGTGGACGGCCGCCACGATGGCGTCGATCGCCCCGCCCGCATCGCCGGGCATCAGCACCAGGTCGGCCCCCGCCTCCAGGGCCAGCACGGCGGCCTGGGAGGCGCCGTAGCGGCCGGCGATCGCTTCCATCACCAGGGCGTCGGTGACGATCAGCCCTTCGAAACCGAGCTCCTCGCGCAGCAGACCCGTGAGCACCGCCCGCGACAGGGTGGCCGGGTGCTCGGCATCGAGGGCCGGCAGCAGCAGGTGGGCGGTCATCACCGCGGCCACCTCAGCCGTGATGGCGTCCCGGAATGGCGGCAGCTCCACGGCCTCCAGGCGGGCGCGACTGTGCGGCAGCAGGGGCAATTCCAGGTGGGAGTCGCTGGCGGTGTCGCCGTGCCCGGGGAAGTGCTTGGCGCAGGCGAGCACCCCTTCGGCCTGGGCGCCGCGGCAGAAGGCGGCGGCCAGGGCACCGGCGGTCGCCGGGTCTTCGCCCCAGGCCCGCACGTTGATCACCGGGTTGGCCGGGTTGTTGTTGACATCGCAGACCGGGGCGAGCACCCAGTTGAGCCCGAGCTGGCGGGCCTCCCGGCCCGTGCAGGCCCCGTAACGCCGGGCCAGATCCAGGGCCAGGGCGGGGTCTGTGGCGTGGATCCCTGCCAGGGCCAGGGGTGGCACCAGCCAGCTGGCCCCCTCAAAGCGCTGGCCCACCCCCTCCTCCACATCGGCGCAGAGCAGCAGGGGCTCCCTGGCCCAGGCCGCCAGCTGGCGTGTGCGCAGCCGCACTTCACCAGCACTGCCGCCCAGCAGGATCACCCCGCCCACCCCGCGCCGCAGCAGGCGCTGCAGGCTGGCGTTGTCCAGTTCCCAGCGGGGATAGCGCCGCTGGCCATCGGCCGGATGGCCGCTGCAGCGCACCACCAGCAGGGCGGCGACGGTGCGATCCAGGCTCGGTTGTGGATCGAAGAACGCAGCCATGGGGCGGCTCAGGCCTCGGTCTCAGAGTCGGTGTCGGTGTCGCCCGCCGGATCCACGGGTTCCGCTTCGGCCATCGACTCCTCGCCCTCCTCGCCACCGCGCTCGCGCCGTTCGGCCTCCAGGCGCTGCAGCAGCCCCAGCACCGTGTTGCCCTTCTCCAGCCCCCGGTCGTGGACGAAGGCCACTTCCGGTGTGCGGCGCATCTTGAGGCGGCGGCCCAGTTCCCCCTTCACGTAGACGGAGGCCGCCTTCAGGCCGTCCATGGCCACGTCCTGGTCCTCGGCGCTGCCGAAGATGCTCACGAAGATCTTGCAGTGCTGCAGATCGCCAGCCACCTCGACGCTGGTGACACTCACCATGCCGTGCTGGACCCGCTCATCCTTGATGCCGCTCATCAGCAACTCGCTCACTTCGCGGCGGATCAGGGCCGCTACCCGTTCCACCCGTCGGCTCTGTGCCATGACTACGAAACCGACCCGGGTTGCACCATGGCACGCAGCACCAGGCTGAGGCTGACCATCCCGCTGATCAGCGCGCCCACCAGGGCCACCGCCGTCACAGGGTTGCTGCGCCGCCGGGCCAGGGGTTCAAACACCGAGTTGAACACCCCCAGGCTGAAGGCGATCAGATAGCGCGGATAGCGGGTCACATTGACGAAAAACTCTTTCATGGCCTTGGCGGCGGTCCTGGTCGGATGCTGGCTACTCTGCCGCCCGGGGCCACGTACAGCCGTCAGCGAGGGTCCATGGAGCTGCATCAGTTCAGACATTCCGCCTTCTGCGAGAAGGTGAGGCTTTTGCTGGCCCGCAAAGGTCTGGAGGCCACCATCGTGGAGGTGACCCCCGGCCTGGGCCAGCTGGAGCTGTTCCGTCTCTCCGGTCAGCGCCAGGTGCCGGTGCTGGTCGACGGCGGTGAGGTGATCCCCGATTCCACCGCCATCGCCCTGCACCTGGAGGCCAGCCACCCGCAGCCGCCCCTGCTGCCGGCCGATCCGATCGCCCGCGCCAGGGTGCTGCTGCTGGAGGACTGGGCCGACACCGCCCTGGCCCGGGGCGCCCGCCTGGCCCTGCTCCAGGCGGCGGCCAGCGACCCGGTGCTGCGCACGGCCCTGCTGCCCGAGGCCACCCCAGGCCCCCTGCGCGATCTGGTGGCAGCCCTGCCAGGGGGCCTGATCGGCTCCGCCACCGAGGCGATGCGCGACCTGCTGGGGCCCTGTGAGGTGCGCCAGCTGCACCGCAGCCTTGAGCAGCTCGCCCTGCTCGTGGCCCAGCGCCCCTACCTGGAGGGCGACGACCTCACCCTGGCCGACCTCGCCGTGGCCGCCCAGCTTTACCTGCTGAAGTTCCCCGTCTGTGCCGGTGCGCCCCTGGCGGGGCGGGGTGTCGAAGGCATCGCCGACAACCCCGTGCTCGAGCCCCTGTTCGCCTGGCGGGATCGGCTGCTCGCCGAGGTCGGGCGGGACTGAGGTTCTCCGCCCCATCGAGCGTCCCACCCGCCAGGATGGGCTTCGCCGCTGACCTGGCCTTGTCCGATCCGCTGCTGCGGGAGCTTGACCACTTCGTGGTGCTGGAGCCCGGCCAGGGCGAGCGCATTCTCACGGCGGCCGAAACCCTTGTGTGGCTGGCCTCCCACGTGGAGGCCCTGGGCGATCCGCCTGCCGACCTGGCCGATCTGGCCGATCCGGAAGCCCGGGCCGTTCGGCTGCTCGACACCGCCTGCGAACTGGAGCTGGCGCCCGGATGCTCGATCCAGTGGTTCGCGGTGCGGCTGGAGCCCCCCGCCTGAGGGCCACTGTGGGGTTTGGTCCGGGCTCAGGCGGGGTCTTCTGGGGCCTGGCGGGGGTCGCGCAGCACCGAGGGCAGGGCATCGAGCACCTGCAGCGCCACCTCGGCGGGGAGGCCCCCCTGCTGCGCCACGGTCAGGTCGGCCTGGGCGTAGAGCGGCCGGCGCTCGCGCAGCAGGGCCTCCAGGCGGGCGGCGGGATCGGGCGCGTCGAGCAGGGGCCGGGGGGTGGGATCGGCGGCCAGACGCCGCAGCAGTTCCGCCTCGGGGGCCTCGAGCCACACCACCACCCCCTGGCGCATGTGACCCCAGTTTTCCGGCCGGGTGACCACCCCACCGCCGGTGGCCACCACCAGGGAATGCCAGCTGGCGATGCCATTGAGCACGGTGGTTTCCAGGGCGCGGAAAGCCGCCTCGCCATCGCGGGTGAAGATCTCGGCGATCGGCCGGCCGGCGGCCTCCGCCAGGGTGACGTCGGCATCGATGAAGCGATAGCCGAGGGCTTCGGCCAGCGGCCGCCCCACGGCGCTCTTGCCGGCCCCCATCATTCCCACCAGGTAGATGTTGAGGCCATCGAGGCGGCGGGCCAGGGCCCGGTGGCTGGGGGAAGCGGTGGCATCAGGGGCCATGGGGTCGCGGTCGGCGGCGGTCCTGACCCCGTTTCTAGGATGGGCGTCCCCTGGGCCTCGGCGATGACCGCAACCCGGTTGACCGCCCCTCCCGCGGCACCCTCCCCCACCCCCGCCGCCCACGGGCGCGGCCGGCCCTGCGTGATCACACGCCGGGCCACCTTCAGTGCCAGCCATCTCTACTGGCTGCCGGAGCTGGACGAGGCCGAGAACACCCGTCGCTTCGGCCGCTGCAGCCTGGCCCCTGGCCATGGCCACAACTACGAGCTCAGCGTGGCGATGGGTGGTCCCCTCGACGGCGACGGCATGGTCCTCAACCTCTCCGACGTCAAGCACGCCATCCGACGGGAGGTGACGGACCCCCTCGACTTCCGTTTCCTTAACGATGTCTGGCCGGAGTTCGACCTCTCCCGGCCCGAGGGGCGGTTGCCCACCACCGAAGCCCTGCTGCTGGCCATCCGCGAGCGGCTGGCCCCCCACCTGCCGCTGGTGGCCCTGCGGCTCCACGAACAAACCAACCTCTGGGCCGACGTGCTCTGCGGTCCCACCATCGATCCCATGGAAGCCTTCCTCTCGATCCGCACCCACTTCGCCGCGGCCCACCGCCTGGCCCGACCCGAGCTCAGCCAGAGCGAAAACGAGGCGATCTACGGCAAGTGCGCCCGCCCCCACGGCCACGGCCACAACTACCTGCTCGACGTCACCGTGCGGGGTCCGATCGATGCACGCACCGGCATGGTCTGCGACCTGGCCGCGCTGCAGCAGCTGGTGGCCGACCTGGTGGTGGAGCCCTTCGACCACACCTTCCTGAACAAGGACGTGGAGCACTTCGCCGGCTGCGTTCCCACGGCCGAGAACATTGCTCTCCATATCGCCGACCTGCTCAGTGCCCCGATCGCGGCCACCGGCGCCCGGCTGCACAAAGTGCGGTTGCAGGAGAGCCCCAACAACGCCGCCGAGGTCTTCGCCGAGACTCCCCAGCTGGAGATGCTGCCGGCGGCCCTCGAAGCGCTTGCGGCCGTTTGAGTCCGGCGGCAGCGGCGGCTCCCCGCCCTAACAGCCCTCGGCCCGAGCTGCGGCTCGTGCTGGCCGTGAGCCTCGACGGTCGCCTCGCCCCGGCCGAAGGCGGGGCCGCTCAGTTAGGTGGTGCCGGTGATCGGCAGGTGCTGGAGGAGGCGCTGGCCTGGGCGGATGCCGTCCTGGTAGGAGCCGAGACCCTGCGGCGTCACGGTGGCACTTGTCTGATCCACCGGCCCCCGCTGCTCGAGGCCCGCCGCCGCCAGGGCCGCTCCGCCCAGCCGATCGCCATCGCGGTCAGCCGCAGCGGCCGGTTGCCCGCCGTTCTGCCTTTCTTCCGCCAGCCCCTGGTCCGCTGGCTGCTGCAGGCCTCTCCGCTGCCCCCCGCTGCCCCTGCGGTGGGCTTCGAGCGTCACTTACCCCTGCAGGGCTGGCGCCAGGCCCTGGAGGCTCTGGTGGGGTTGGGGCAGCGACGGCTCGTGGTGCTGGGGGGGGCGCAGCTGGCGGCCTCCCTGGCCGCCGAAGACCTGCTCGATGAACTCCAGCTCACGGTCTGCCCCCGGCTGCTCGGAGGGGCCCATGGCTGGTTGCCGGCCGAGGCCCGGGTGGCCCCGCAGGCCCGCGCCGGCTGGCGGCTGGTGGAGCACCGGGCGCTGCCGGGGGACGAACTGCTGCTGCGCTGGCGGCGCCCCGAGAATCAGGGCGCGACCTCCTGAAGGCCGAGGCTGCCGCTGCCGAAACGCTTGCCCAGTTCCCGCAGCGGCATGTCCCGCAGGCTGTCGGTGGGGAGGCCGAACATCCTGGCCAGGCAGCGTTTGACCACCTCTTCGCTGTCATCGCCGAAGCGGCCGCTCACCATTTCGGTGAGCACCCCCAGGCTGCGGCCGCTGTTGTCGGTCTCCTCGATCAGGCATTTGCTGGTGGGCACCGCCAGCTTGCGGCAGGGATCCTGCAGGCTTTTCTCCAGGTCTGCCCTGCCGGCGGAGGCCGTCTCCACGCAGACCCGTGTGAGCTGGTTCTCCAGCTGGGGACGCAGCAGCAGCAGCACCGGCCGCAGCAGCCCGGCCCTGGCCGGCAACGGAGGCAGGACCAGCGCCGTGGCCGCCGTCAGGAGCATCAGGATCCGCAGGGGCTTGGCCATGGCGGGGCAAGGACGCTCGGTCGCAGGGAGTCAACCGTTAGTTTTGCGCCTGCCCCGTCCCCCCTGCGTCGCCACCGGCCATGGCCGAGCTGCAAGTTTGCTGGCACAAGGCAACGCAGGACATCCCTGAAGACCAGTGGCAGGCCTTGGTGGGGGGCGACGGTGGGCCGCTGGGAGCGGCCGTGGATCGCCCGTTCTATGGCTGGCGCTGGTTGCACCACCTGGAGGCCAGCGGCAGCATTGTGCCCCGCCAGGGCTGGCAGCCCTGCCATCTGGGGCTCTGGCGTCAGGGGCGGCTGGTGGCCCTGGCGCCCCTGTATCTGAAGGGCCACAGCTACGGGGAGTTTGTCTTCGACCAATCCTTCGCCCAGCTGGCCGGTCAGCTGGGCCTGCGCTATTACCCTAAGCTCGTCGGCATGAGTCCGGTGAGTCCGGTGCAGGGCTACCGCTTCCATGTGGCGCCCGGGGAAGACGCCGCCGCCCTGACCGCGTTGATGCTGGCGGAGATCGACACGTTCTGCCGCCGGCAGCGCATTCTCAGCTGCAATTTTCTCTATGTGGATCCGGCCTGGCAGCCCCTGGCGGAGGCCGCCGGCTGCGCGCTTTGGATCAACCAGCAGAGCGAATGGCGCAATCCGGGCCATGGGGATTTCGAGGCCTATCTGGCCAGCTTCAATGCCAACCAGCGGCGCAACATCCGCCGCGAACGCCGCTCGGTGGCGGAGGCGGGCCTGACCGTCACGCCCCTGGCTGGAGAAGACATCCCACCGCCGCTGCTGGAGCGGATGCACGGGTTCTACGAACAGCACTGCAGCCGCTGGGGACCCTGGGGCAGCAAGTACCTCACGGAGTCCTTCTTCCAAGCGGCCGCCACCGACCTGCGCCAGCACCTGGTGCTGTTCAGTGCCCATCGGGGCGAGCCGATGCAGCCCCTGGCGATGTCGCTCTGTGTGCACGATGCCACCGGCCTCTGGGGCCGCTACTGGGGCAGTGACATCGAACTCGACAACCTGCACTTCGAAGTCTGCTACTACGCCCCGATCGCCTGGGCCATCGAGCGGGGGCTGGAGAGCTTCGATCCCGGGGCCGGCGGCAACCACAAACGGCGCCGTGGCTTCGTGGCCCAGCCCCGGGCCAGCCTGCACCGCTGGTACGACCCCCGCTTCGACGCCATCCTGCGGGACTGGCTGCCGGGCGCCAACCAGGAGATGCACCAGGCGATCGCGGCGATGAACGCCGAACTCCCTTTCACCGCTGCCTACGATCCCCCCCATGCACCGCGACCCGTACCCACGCCTGAACCTGGATGAGGCGCTCTCGCAGCGTTTCATCGCCCTCGACCCCTCGGGCTATTTCCTGATCACAGTGGATGCCGCCGCCGGCGAGCTGGTGGCCGAGCACTACGCCAACGGCATCGATGAGCGGGGCTTGGCCACCGACCCCGACACCGGCGAGGTGATCAGCTGTCGGGGCAGCGATCCCCGCGTGCCCATGGCCATCTACCGGGGCCGCACCGCCAAGGAACTCGGCATCGCCCTCACCGAGGCAGAGGGCCCCCATCCCCTGTCGAGGCTGGACCATGCCCTCTACCTGGGTCGGGAGCTCCAGAAGGCCGAGTTCTGCCTCGTGCAGGGCTTGCCCTATGAACAGGACTAGGCAGGCTGAAGTTCGCGGCTGGTTTCGCGGGAGCCTTCGGGTGGTTCCGGGGGCAGGGCGGCGAGCTGGTCCTCGATTTCGCGGGTCACCACGCCCCGGTACTCCTGGAAGTGCTCGTTGTGGGCAAGGGTCACCAGGAACTGCTCCAGGTTGTTGGGGTTGCGGCGGGCGATGGTCAGCAGGGAACGCCAGAAACGGCCACGGGTGTCACGCTTCAGGCCCTGACGCCAGATCACGATCAAGAGGGCGCGGACATCGGTCCAGCTGGGCAGGCTGGCCTTGCCGAAGGCCGCCGCAGGCACGAACTGCTGCCAGCGGGGCTGGCCCATCTTCAGGTAATAATGCGTGACCCGGTCGATGTAGGCGTTGGGTTCGTAGAGGCGGCAGAAGGCATCCACGTACTCATTGGCGATCTGACGGATCGGCCGGGTGGGCACGAAGTTGAGCAGGTTGGTCTGGTTGACGCCTTTGGCGTCGGTTTTCTCCTGCACCAGACGGCCCTCTTTTTCCAGCCGATGCCAGAGGCCCGTGTTGGGCAGGGCCTGCAGCATGCCCATCATTGCGGCGGGGATGCCGGTGCGACTGACGAATTCCACGATCCGATCGCCGGCGCCCTGCTTCTCGCCATCGAAGCCGATGATGAATCCCGCCATGACGCGGATGCCGTAGGAGGTAATCCGGTCAACAGATTCCTCCAGCGAACTGCGGGTGTTCTGCAGTTTGCCGGCGGTCGCAAGGCTGGCCTCATCGGGCGTCTCGATACCGAGGAAGACGCTGTCAAAGCGGGCCTCCGCCATCATCTGCATCATGTCCTCGTCGGCGGCGAGATCCACCGAGGCTTCGGTGGCAAAGCTGAAGGGGTAGCCGTGGGCAACCTGCCAGCGCTTGATCTCGGGCAGCAGCAACTTGGCGTTGCGCTTGTTGCCGATGAAGTTGTCGTCCACCAGGAAGATGGAGCGGCGCCAGCCGAGGTCGTACAGGTACTGGAGTTCGGCCACCAGCTGATCAGGAGCCTTGGTGCGGGGTTTGCGGCCGTACAACACAATGATGTCGCAGAATTCGCACTGGAACGGGCAGCCCCTAGAGAACTGCACCGACATGGAGTCGTAGGCGTCCAGCTCGAGCAGGTCGAAGCGGGGGATGGGGGTGCCGGTGACGTCCGGCTTTTCCCCATCGGCACTGAATCGGCCCTGACGATCGCCGCGTTCAATGGCCTCGATGAACATTGGCAGGGTGATTTCCCCCTCGTCGAGCACCTTGAAGTCGGCCAACTTAAGTTCAGGCGCGTCTGGGGTGGAGCTGGCGAAGGGGCCGCCCACCGCCACCGGCAGACCCCGCTGCTTGGCCCTGGCGATCTGGGCGGCCATGTCGGCCTTCTGAACGATCATCCCGGAGATCACCACCAGTTCCGCCCAGTTCCACTCCGCTTCGGTTACCTCCCGGACGTTGCGATCCACCAGCTTCATCTCCCAAGTCTGGGGCAGCAGGGCGGCCACGGTGACCATTCCGAGCGGCGGTAGGAGCACCTTCCGGTTCACCAGCTCGAGAATCTTTTCGTAGCTCCAGAACGTCTTCGGGAATTCGGGATAGATGAAAAGGGTGCGCATGCTGCAGGTGAGTTGTGGAGGGGCCGTGGGCGATTGCGCGGCGGCGGAAAGGGTGTCTTGAGCAGGTTCCGCTGCGTCGCAACCTTAGGAGGTTTCGGGAAATATCTGGTCGTTCTACCGCCTCCTGCCAGGCCGTGGGGGTGGGAGGGGGCGGATCCTCTGCTGTAATGAACTGGTTCCTCGCAGCAGCGGCCGTGGGTGTGGTGATTTATCTGGCGCTCGTCGGTGGCGGGCTCACCGCCGCCTTCCTGGCCACCGTCGTGCTCAAGGGCGTCAGGCTGATCTGAGCCTGAGCGCTCCGTTCCGCCCGAGTTCCAGCACGCCCACCACCAGCCCCAGGCCGCCGAGCAGGGCGAAGGTGGCCTGGAGTCCCATGGTCACCGTCAACGCGGCGGCCACCAGGCCACTCACCCCGCCCCCGCCCAGGAAGGCAATCTGCCCCAGGCCGGCCATGCGGCCGCGCAGGGCCATGGGTGCCCCCACCTGGAGGATCAGGCTGGAACCGGCCAGCAGGCCGGCCGTACCGGCGCCGATCAACAGCGCCATCGCCAGGGCCGTCGGGCCGCCATTGGCCGTGGCCATCCCCAGCTGAGCCAGGGACACCACCACGGCGCAACCCCCCAGCAGCAGCACCGGTCGTTGGCTGAGGGCGGCGCTGTTGCGCTGCAGCACCACCCCGCCGGCGATGCTGCCGGCCGCCAGCACGCTGGTGAACAGGCCGAGGTCCTGCGGCGAGGGGCCAATCACTTCGGCGGCGATCAGGGGGGCCAGGCCCGGATGGAAGAAGCCCACCAGGCAGGCCACGGTGGTGAAGCGCAGCACATGGCGCAGGGTCGAACCGCACTCCCGCCAGGCGGCCCCGAGGCTGGCCCCTTCCCCCCCGGCGCTGCGCTGCTCCAGCTCCCGGTGGGGCCGCAGCAGCCAGATCACGGTGGCGATCGGCACCAGATAAGTTGCCGCATCGATCGCCAGGGCCATGGCGGGCCCGGAGAGGGCCACGAGCCAGCCCCCCAGGGGAGGGCCCACCAGCTTGCCGACATTGAACACGACTGAGAAGCTGGCCAGATAGGGCGCCACCTGCTCCGGCCGTTCCACCAGCAGGGAGCAGTACTTGCTGCGGGCTGTGAGCTCAAAGGAGCTGGAGACGCCCACCACCAGCGTGCTCAGAAGCAGCAGGACCACCTGCCCCGTTCCCTGCAGCAAGGGAATGGCCAGGGCCCCCAGGGTGGCCCCGCCGAACAGACCCCACTGGGAGCGGATCAGCATGGTTTCGCAGCCCAGCCGATCCGTGAGCACCCCCGCCCGGCCGCTGACCAGGAGGCTGGGCAGGGCCAGGGCGGCGAAATGCAGGGCCAGCAACAGCGGATTGCCGGTGCCGGCCATCAGGATCCAGCCCTTGGCCGTCAGCCCGGCAAAGGATCCGGAGGTGCTCAGGCCGGAGGCGACGAGGAAGAGGGGGCGCTGGTGCCGTTGCAGCCAGCCGGCTCCGGGGCTGGGGCTCAAGCCCCGCTCCGCGTTGTGGCCTGGGCCTCACGCACCATGGCGCCGGCCCCCACCACCTCGCCGCGCAGGTCGTAGGTGTCGGCCGCGGTGATCCGCACCGGCACCATCGTCCCCGGCGCTGCGCAGAGTCCGCCCTCACCAGGACTGACATGCACCTCGCCGTCCACCTCAGGGGCGAAGCGGGCGCAACGGCCCAGCATCTCGCCAGTGGTGGGGTTCTCCTGCTCAATCAGCACGTCCACGATGCGGCCCACCCAGGCGGCGTTGCGAGCGGCGGCGATCGGTTGCTGCAGGGCCATCAGCCGGTCCCGCCGCTCACTGGCGATCTCAGGCGGCACCGGATCGTCGAGCTCGGCGGCGGCGGTGCCGTCCTCGGGGGAGAAGCTGAACACGCCGACGTGATCGAAACGCTGCTCGGCCACGAACGCCAGCAGATGCTCAAAATGGGCCTCGGTCTCACCGGGGAAGCCGACGATGAAGGTGGTGCGCAGCACGGCGTCCGGCAGTTGCTCGCGGATGCGCTGCAGCAGGGCGCCGTTGACCCCGGTCTGCCAGGGACGGTTCATGGCCCGCAGCACCTCCGGGTGGCTGTGCTGCAGGGGCAGGTCCAGGTAGGGCAGCACGTTGGGAACGTCCCGGTAGGCGGCGAGCACGGTGTCGGTGAGGCCGGTGGGATAGGCGTAGTGGACCCGGATCCAGGGAATCTCCACCTCCCCGAGGGCCCGCAGCAGGTCGTCAAGCCGCGGTTTGCCATAGAGATCCAGCCCGTAATTGGTGGTGATCTGGCTGATCAGGATCAGCTCCTTCACGCCCTGGGCGGCCAGCTGGTGGGCTTCGGCCACGATCGATTCGATCGGGCGGGAGCGCTGGTCGCCCCGCAGCCTGGGGATGATGCAGAAGGCGCAGCGGTAGTCGCAGCCTTCGGCCACCTTGAGGTAGGCCACCGCCTCGGAGGTGGTGCGGTAGCGGGGCAGGTGTTCGTCGCCCACGAAGGTGGGCACCGCGCTGACCCTGTTGACCCGCTCCCCGGCCTCAACCCGCTCCAGCACCTCCACGATGTGCTGGTAGTCGCCGGTGCCGACGATCGCCCGCGCCTCCGGCAGGGAGTCCAGCAGCTCCTGCTGAAAATGCTGGGCCAGGCAGCCGGCGATGATCAGTTCCTTGCCCTGTTCGGCCAGTTCCACCAGGGTGCGCACCGATTCGGCGCGGGCGTCCTGGATGAAGCTGCAGGTGTTGACCACCACCACCCGTGCCTCGCTTTCGTCGGCGCTGACGCCGTAGCCGGCCTCCGCCAGCAGGCCGAGCATGTGCTCCGTGTCCACCCGGTTCTTCTCACAACCCAGGTGGGTGAAGGCCACGGTGGGCCGTTCTTGGCTGGGCTGGGGAGACATGCTGTTGCGGGTGAAAGGGGGGGGGGGGGACGGTCCGGCTTGCCGGCATCAAGAGAGTGGGCGCCAACGCCGATCTCCACCCTATGCAAGCCCCCGCGGCTGCGAGAATCGCCCCACGACTCGTCCGTGCCTGTGACTTCCACCCGCCTCGCCAGCCGCCTCACCAATCGCCGCCGACCCGAGCCGGGTCGCCGCTGGGCGCGGGTGGTGATGGCCGTGCTGGCCACGATCGGTGTGATCGACACCGCTGCGATCACCCTGAACCGCTGGGGCGTGATCGGCAACCTCAGTTGCCCCGGCGGCGCCGAGGGCTGCGACAAGGTGCTCAACAGCCCCTGGGGGAGTGTCTTCGGCCAGCCCCTCTCCCTGTTCGGCTTCCTGGCCTATGGCTCGGTGCTGGTGATGGCGTTGCTGCCGCTGGTGCTGAAGGGCGAGGCCCGCACCAGCGTCAATGGACTCAGCTGGTGGGGCCTGTTCCTGCTCAGCGCCGGCATGGCGATCTTCAGCCTGGTGCTGGTGGGGGTGATGGCCTTTCAGATCAAGGCCTTCTGCACCTTCTGTCTGATGTCGGCCGTCATCAGTCTGTCGTTGTTCGTGCTGAGCCTGATCGGCGGAGAGTGGGAGGACACCGGCGCCTTGCTCTTCCGCGGTGTCCTCACCGTCCTGGCCGTTGGTCTGATCGGCCTCGGCTGGGCCACCTCCCTCAACCGCCCCGAGGCCACCACCGGCCCCGGCATGGCCCGGCCGGTGGTCGCTGCCAGCACCCCGGCCACCCTGGCCCTCGCCGAGCACCTCACCAGCACCGGCGCCGCCATGTATTCGGCCTACTGGTGCCCCCATTGCCACGACCAGAAGGAGCTCTTCGGCAAGGAGGCCACGGCCAAGCTCAAGATCATCGAGTGCGCGCCCGATGGCCGCGACAACCAGGCGGCGCTCTGCGCCAGCAAGAACATCCAGGGCTTCCCCACCTGGGAAATCAAGGGCCAGCTGGATTCCGGCCAGAAGACCCTCGCCCAGCTCGCCGCCTTGAGCGGCTACAGGGACCCCGCAGCCCCCGCCAACTGAGGCGCGCTCCCCTCAGCTCTGGCCCACCGGACCGGTGAAGGGGGATCGGCCCCGTCGCTGCATCGTGTGACGACGCCAGAACAGCTGGGGGGCAGGGGCATCGGTGCGGTAATGGCCGCCCCGGCTCTCCCCCCGGAAGGCGGCGGCCTCCATCAGCAGTTCCGCCAGCACCAGCCGCTGGCGCAGATCCTGAAGCAGCAGCAGGCGGTGGCTCTGGTCGGGCGTCAGCTGCAGTTCCTGGCCGGGCGGCAGGTCGTGGGCCCGGCGCAGCAGGGGAGACCGTTCGTGGCCGGAGCGTTGGCTGCGGACCCGGCCCAGGGCACCGATGAGATCCACCCCGCGCCGCTCCACCCCGGCCACCTGCCAGCACAGCCGGCGCAGGTCGCCGATCGCCGCGATCAGGCTGGCCTCATCGGGGCTCGACAGAACCTCAGCCCGGTTCAGCTGCGGGGCCGCGATGGGCGTGCCCCGCGGCGCAGGCGGCAGGGGCTGGGGTCGCAGATGGCGCAGCCGGCGGGCGAAGACCAGGCATTCCATCAGCGAGTTGCTGGCCAGGCGGTTGGCCCCGTGCACCCCGGTGCTGGCCACCTCCCCCACCGCGTAGAGGCCGCTCAGGCTGGTGGCGGCCTCCAGGTCGGTGCCGACGCCCCCCATCCAGTAGTGGGCGGCCGGGGCGACGGGAATCGGGGCGTCGCAGGGCGAAAGCCCCAGCTCTCGGCAGCGGCGCAGGATGGTCGGGAACTGGCGTTCCAGCCGTTCGCGGCCCACCGGCCGCAGGTCGAGCCAGAGATGGGTCACCCCCTGCTCCGCCATGCAGCGAGCCAGGGCGCGGCTCACCTGGTCACGGGGGGCCAGATCGCCCCCCTCCAGCTGTGCCACCGGAGAATGGCCGCCGTCGTCGAAGAGTCGCGCCCCTTCGCCGCGCACGGCTTCGCTGATCAGGAAATGGGGGGCGTCCGGCAGCATCAGCGCCGTGGGGTGGAACTGCACGAACTCCAGGTCCCGCACCCTGGCGCCGGCGCTCCAGGCCATGGCCACGCCATCGCCGCTGGCCTGGGTCGGGTTGGTGGTGTGGGCAAACAGATGGCCGCCGCCACCACTGGCCAGCACCACCGCACCGGCCCGCAGCCAGCGCAGGTAATTCCCCTCGAGCACCTGCAGCCCGACGCAGCGGCCGTCCTCCACCCACAGTTGCAGGGCGGGGATTCCCTTGCGTTGCTCTAGCCCCGGCCGGCGCCGCACTTCCCGCTCCAGGGCATCCACCAGGGCGCCGCCAGTGCGGTCCTGGGCATGCAGCACCCGGCGGTGGCTGTGGGCGGCTTCGAGGGTGGTGCTCAGACCCTGAGGGGTGCGGTCGAAGGCCATGCCCAGTTGCACGAGCCGCTCGACACAGGCTGGTGCCTCCCGCACCAGCACCTCCACCGCCTCCGGATCGCACAGGCCGGCACCGGCCTTGAGCGTGTCGGCGACATGGCTGGCGAAGCTGTCCTCGGCTCCGGTGACGGCGGCGATGCCGCCCTGGGCCCAGCGGCTGGCGGAGGGGGGGCTGCTGGATTTGCTCAGCAGCAGCACCCGCAGGTGGGGGGGCAACTCCAGGCAGGTCATCAGTCCTGCGGCGCCACTGCCCACTACCACCACGTCCCAGTGGGGGGCCATGCGCGGATCCGGCTCATCCAAGCGGCTGCTTCACCCCTTTACACCCTGCTTTGTGGTGGAGAGCCTATGGGACGGGCGGCGGCCGTCCTGCCGCCAACAAAAAAACCGTCGTATTGACGACGGTTCGCAGACGATGGATTGAGCTGGGGCGGCAGGGGCCCGGCCCCAGATCCGCAGGCTCAGCGATAGACGCCGTCATTGATGCGATCGAAGCCTTCGTTGAGGGCAATCGCGGGCGGGGTCACGGTGAAGTTGTCTTTGTACTTGTTGAAGAGCTCCCGCTGGCGGTCCGTCAGCTCCAGCTCCAGCACGTCGTCGACGTTCTCGTAGGGACCACCGAGGACGATCTTGCCGGCCAGGGTCGGATACATGCCGGGGTATTGCTGGAAACGGCGGACCGAGGCGTTGTTGAGATCCACCTTGCCGCCGCTCTCGGCAATCTTGTCGTCGATCTCGTTGCGGCGCTCCGCAGCGAGGGCGGCACCGGGCAGAAGCAGGGTAACGAGCAGACCAGCCAGGACCACACCACTCATCAACCAGGCAAGCAGCCGCTTCATCACGACACTCCTTTTAGGGATAGAACCAGGGGACCCTGGCAGGGACAGGGCGGTGATCCGCAGACCACCCGTGCAACGTTACAGAAAGCCCCGTGGTCTCTCTCGGCAGGCGGCCTTGCTTTTGCAGATCTTCAGATCAGGCCGCTCAGGTGGGGGGCCACCAGGGCCGCGCCCAGAAACAGGGTGTCGACGGCCAGGGTGGTGCCCAGGGCCGCGGCGGCGACCCGCCAGGGCCCGCCCAGGAGCCAGAAGCGCCGGCAGATCAGCACCAGCAGGCTCGCCGTCAGGCCGATCAAGGCCAAAGGCCAGGGCTGCAGCACCTCGATGGCGGCCCCCTGCAGCAGCAGCGGCGCCTCGGCCAGGGGAGCGTTGAGCACCTGGGGCCAGAGGTCCATGATGCCGGCAGCCGCGATCACCCCGTCAGTGCTGGCGGTGCCGAGCAGGGAGCTCAGGTAAAAGGCGCCCGCCAGCCGCCAGCGGCCTCCGAGGCCAGCCAATGCCAGGGGCAGGGCGAAGGCTTCGATCGGCAGATGCATCACGGGGTGGAGCCGGAACCAGCCCCAGAACAGGCAGCCGCCCAGCCAGCTGCCGCAGAAGCCCACCAGGAGCACGCCCAGTTGCTGCCACTGCCCCTGGCCCCGGCGCTCCAGCAGCAGGGCCAGGGCCATCAGGGGGAGGGTGAACAGGGCCGCCGCCATCGGCGCGGAGCGCACCCAGGGGGCCTGCAGGAACACCGGCACGGTGACCAGCAGGGCAGCCGTCAGCGGCAGCACGGCGGCGGCCGGGATGGCTGCCGAGGCAGGAGCGATCGGAAGACCCGGCAGGGCCGTGGGGCGAGTCGCAAGGGTGGGTGGGACCCCGATCACCTGGTTGTGAAGAAACTTGACCAACCTTAAGGGGCGGGGTGGGTGCTTCCGTGGCCCGTCCGGCCATAGGGTCAGCCGCAGTATCGGCTCCCCCCATGCCGCTGGTCGCGACGGCCGCCTCCTTGCCCCTGGCCGAGGCCTGCTGGCACGCCCTCGTTCTGGGGATCGTTCAGGGGTTGACGGAGTTCCTGCCGATCAGCAGCACGGCCCACCTCAAGGTGGTCCCGGTGTTCCTGGGCTGGGGAGATCCCGGAGTGGCGTTTACAGCCGTGATCCAGCTGGGCAGCATCGCCGCCGTGCTCGGCTATTTCCGCAAGGACCTCGCTGAGGTGGGCGCCGGTGTGGCTCGCGCCTTCCGCCATGGCCAGTGGAACGATCCGCCGGCGCGGCTGGGTGTCGCCATCGCCATCGGGACGGTGCCGATCCTGCTGGCGGGTCTGGCCATCAAGCTGCTGCTGCCCGGCTACGAGACCTCCCCCCTGCGCAGCCTGACGTCGATCGCCATCGTCTCGATCGTGATGGCGCTGCTGCTGGCGGTGGCCGAACTGGTGGGCCGTCGCCGTCGCCTGCTTGAGGCCGTCACCCCCCGCGACGGCCTGCTGGTCGGCCTGGCCCAGACCCTGGCTCTGATCCCTGGGGTGTCGCGCTCGGGCAGCACCCTGACGGCCTCCCTGTTCGATGGCTGGCAGCGGGCCGACGCCGCGCGCTTTTCGTTTCTGCTCGGAATCCCCGCCATCACCCTGGCGGGGCTGGTGGAGCTCAAGACGGCCGTCGGTTCGGTGGCCACCGGCGGTGTGATTCCGATGCTGGTGGGCATCGCCGCAGCGGCGGTGGTCTCCTGGCTGGCGATCGCCTGGCTGCTCCGCTTCCTGCAGCAGAACAGCACCTGGATCTTCGTGATCTATCGGCTGCTGTTCGGTCTGGTGATCCTGCTGGGGTTCCGGGGCCTGGAGGGGGTCACCCCCTGAGCGGGCGGGGCCGCCACACTGGAGCCACAGTTCTGTCGTCCTCGCCGTCATCGCCCGTGTGGAAGGAGCCTTCCTCTGCCCTTGCCGGGCCTGTCAACCAACCCCGGCCGGCGCTGGTGGCCACGGTGGAGCCGGGATCGATCGCCGAGGAGCTCGGCTTTCAGCCGGGTGATCGCCTGCGAAGCATCAACGGGATACGGCCGAGGGACTTGATCGACGTTCAGGTGCTCCAGGGGGAGGAGGAGCTGGTGCTGGAGGTGGAAGACCCCGATGGCAGCCTGCATGTGGTGGAGCTGGAGAAGGACCTGGACGAGGGGCTGGGGCTGGGCTTCAGCGAAGCCCTGTTCGATGGCCTGCGCCAGTGCAACAACCACTGCCCCTTCTGCTTCATCGACCAGCAACCGCCGGGGCGCCGCGGCAGTCTCTACCTCAAGGACGACGACTACCGGCTCAGCTTTCTCTACGGCTCCTACCTCACCCTCACCAACCTGACGCCGGCCGACTGGAGCCGGATTGAAGAGCAGCGCCTCTCCCCCCTGTTCGTGTCGGTCCATGCCACCGACCCGGAGCTGCGCAGCCGCCTGCTGGTCAATCCGCGGGCCGGCCTGCTGCTGCAGCAGCTGGCCTGGTTCGCCGAGCGGCGCCTGCAGATCCACGCCCAGGTGGTGGTGTGTCCGGGGCTGAACGACGGGGAGGCCCTGGAGCGCACCCTCACCGACCTGGCGCGCTTCGCCACCGGACCCTGGCCGGCGGTGCTGTCCACCGCGGTGGTGCCGGTGGGTCTGACCCGCTTCCGGCCGGATGGCGATGCGCTGCGACCGGTCGATCGCGATGGGGCCCTGGAGGTGATCGCTCGGGTGGAGCGTCTGCAGCGGATCTTCCAGGCCAGCAGCGGCAGCCGCTTCGCCTGGCTCTCCGATGAGTGGTTCCTGATCGCCGGCCAGCCCCTGCCTCCCCGGGCCAGCTACGAGGACCTGCCCCAGCAGGAGAACGGCGTCGGCAGCATCCGCGCCTTCCTCGAGGATCTGGAGGAAGCCACCCTGGAGCTGCCGAGCCGGATCGCCACCGGCCGTCGCTGCAGCTGGGTGGTGGGACGGCTGGTGGCGGAGGCGCTGCAACCGGTGGTGGAGCGCTTGAACAGCGTTGAGGGGTTGGAGCTGCTGCTCCACGGCCTGCCCAGTCCCTACTGGGGCCAGGAGCAGGTGGTCACCGGGCTGCTCACGGGCTCCGACCTGATCGAGGGGCTCGGCGGCCATGACCTGGGTGAGGAACTGCTGCTGCCCAGGGTGATGCTGCGGGAGGGGGAGGAGGTGTTTCTCGACGACACCACGCTGGCGGAGCTGCGCCTCCGCCTGCCCGTGCCGGTCCGGTTGCTGGGGGGTGCGGACGATCTGGTGGCCGCCTGCCTCGGCACCCCACGGGGAGATGCTTAAGCTCGGGCGGAAGCGAACGGTTCAACGTGAGGCCCCAACCACTCCTGCTCGCGGCACTGGTGGTGCTTCCGTCGGTCGGCTTGCAGATGTTGCCGGCAGGGGCCCAGCCGGCTTCCGCCCCTGTAAGCCAGGCGGTTCCGGCTGTTGAGCCGCTGCCCCTGGCGCCGGAGGTCAAGGGACCCCGGCCGAAGTCCAACCCCAACGTGCTGGCTCCCGCCGCCAAGGAGTTGCCCCCCGCCCTGCAGGATCTTCGGGCTCCCAATCCCCTGGCCCTGCCGGTGAAGCCGGCCCAGGTCCGCATCCGTGAACTGCGCCCCCTCGGCTTGGCCGATGTGGAAACCCTGGTCGAAGTCAATAACCCCGAGCTCAAGGCGATCGCCAGCCAGGTGGAGCAGGCCCAGTCGGCCCTGCGCGCCCAGATCGCCCTCTGGTACCCCACGATCCAGCTCAACGCCAGCAGCCTGCCCACCTACACCGGTGGGGAGCAGTTCAGCAGTGCATTCACGGGCACCGGCCAGCAGCCCGGCAACACGATCACCAGCATCTGGCGGATGTCGGCGGTGATCCAGGCCAGCTGGGGCCTGATCAATCCCACCCGCACGCCGCAGATCGCCGCAGCCCGCGACAGGTTCGAGCAGGCCAAGAACCAGTACCTGATCGGCCTTCGGGCCCGGCGCCTGGAGGCGGCGGAGGCCTTTTTCAACCTCCAGGTCTCCGACGAAACCGTCCGCATCGGCCAGGAATCGGTGCGCTCGTCCCTGGTGAGCCTGCGGGATGCCAAGGCCCGTTTTCAGGCCGGTGTGGCCACCAAGCTGGAGGTGCTGGAGGCGGAAACCCAGCTGGCCCGCGATCAGCAGGTCCTCACCCAGGGTCTGGCCGACCAGGCCATCGCCCGCCGCGCCCTGGCTGCCCTGCTCGATCTGCCCCAGGACGTGACGCCCACCTCCAAGGAGCCTTCCCGGGTGGTGGGCTCCTGGCTGCCCTCGCTGCAGGAGAGCATCGTTGCTGCCTATGCCTTCCGCGAGGAGCTCGACAATGTCCTGCTCAACATCTCCATCGCCAACAGCGAGGCAAACACCGCCCTGGGCCGGGTCCAGCCGTTTCTGAACATCGCCTACGGCCTTACCGGTGGTCGCACCAGGGGGGTTCAGTTCGCCAACCTCAATACCCCCGGGGTCAACTTCGGCAACGAGGGTTGGTCGGTCGAGAACACGGTGGGTCTGAACCTCAATTGGACCTTGTTCGACGGCGGTGCCGCCCGGGCCAACTACCGCCGCCAGAAGCAGGTGGCCCAGCAGAGCACCTATCAGTTCGCCCAGCAGCGCGACGCCATCCGCCAGGAGGTGGAAACCAACTTCTACGAGCTGGAGAAGAACAACCGCAATATCACCACCACCTCCCGCGAGGTGATCTCCACGAGGGAATCCCTGCGGCTGGCCCGCCTGCGCTTCCAGGCCGGCGTCACCACCCAGCGGGAGGTGGTGGACACCCAGCGCGACCTCACCCAGGCCGAAGTGCGCTGGTCGACGGCCATCTCTGATTACAACAAGGCCCTGGCCCGGTTGCGGCGCTTCACCGGCCTCGACCAGGTTGGCCTGTGCCAGCGCCAGTCCCTGCCGGCCACCAGCCCGAGGGCGGCAGGTTCGTCGGAAATTCCGGTGGAGCCCCAGCCCCTGATTCCCGCCTGCCGGGCCGGCAGCCCGATCGGGCGCGAGGCCATGCCGCCGGGGTCCTGACGCCCGTTGTCGTCCCACCTCCGCTCCGGCCTGACCCTCCCCGCCACCATGCGCCTGGGTCTTTTCCAGGGATGCCTGGGCTGCCTGGCGGTGATCTTTTCCGGTCTGCTCAACCGGATCATGCTCAGTGAGCTGGGCTTTCCCGGACTGCTGGTGGGTGGCGCCCTGGCCTTTGAGCAGTTCGTGGCCCCGTCGCGGGTGCTGTTCGGCCAGATCTCCGATGCCCATCCCCTGGCCTCCCGGCATCGGGTTCCCTACGTCCTGATCGGCACGGCGGCGTTCTGCCTGCTGGCGGTGCTGTCGGTACCCCTGATCTTCGAGGTCGGACGTCTGCTGCAGGACGGCAGCCAGCCCGGCCTCGCCCTTGGCATCGCGTCCCTCTGCGGCCTGTTTGCCCTCTATGGCCTGGCGATTTCCCTGGCGACCACCCCCTACCTGGCCCTGGTGATTGACCGCACCAGCGAACAGGAGCGGCCCCGGGCGGTGAGCATCATCTGGTGCATGCTCACGGTCGGCATCGTCATCGGCGCCGTGGCCATCGGAGTGAGCCTGCGCTCCCTTGACGGGGTCAGCGATCCGGTGGTGCTGCAGGCGACCCTCTCCCGCTTCATGACGATCGTGGCGGCGACGGTGATGCTGCTGACGGTTGTGGCCACCTGGGGAATGGAATCGCCCCTGCGCGAGCGCAGCGACGGGACAACGGCCCGGCGGGAGGATGCCATCGGCCTGAGGCAGTCCTGGACTCTGATCACCTCCAGCCGCCAGGTGCTGATCTTCTTTTCCTTCCTGATCCTGTTCACCCTCGCGCTGTTCCTGCAGGATCCGGTGCTGGAGAGCTATGGCGCCCAGGTCTTCGCCATGCCGATCGCCGCCACGGCCCAGCTCAACGCCTTCTGGGGCGTCGGCACCCTGGTGGGCTTGCTGCTGGCGGGTCTCTGGGTGGTTCCCCGGCTCGGCAAGATGGCCACGGCTCGTCTGGGCTGCCAGCTGATCGCCCTGTCCCTGCTGCTGCTGATCGTGGCGGGCCTGACGGCGAGGATCCCCTTCCTTCAGGCCGTGATGGTGCTGTTCGGTCTGGCGGCGGGCATCGGCACCAACAGCGCCCTGTGCCTGATGCTCGATCTCACCTTGCCTCAGGCTGCTGGCACCTTCGTCGGGGTCTGGGGTCTGGCCCAGGCCCTGTCCAGGGCGATCGGCAAACTGCTCGGCGGTGGCCTGTACGACATCGGTCGCTCCCTGCCCCTTGGGGAGGGCCCCTATGGCGCCTTCGCCCTGGTGCTGGGGGTGGAGTTGCTGGTGGCCCTGGCGGCCCTGGTTCTGTTGTCTCGCGTCAACGTGCGTCAGTTCCGGGAGGACACTTCCCGCAGCCTCAGCCAGGTCCTGGAGCTGGAACTGGGATGACGCCTCTTTCCCCACAACCCCTCGATCCTCGGCTGGAGACCTTGATTGATCGGGTCGCCGAGCGGCAGCGCGCCGATTTCGGCCACAGCCACCCGGATCTGAAGGCGGACGGCTCCTTCATCACCGCCTGTGATCGCTGGAGCGACGCCACGCTGGTCGAGGGGCTGGCGGAGCTGTTCCCTGGAGAGGGCGTCCTCAGCGAAGAAGGCCGCCAGCAGGTGCCCGCGAGTCCTGCTTACTGGGTGGTGGATCCGCTGGATGGCACCACCAACTTCGCCGCCGGCATCCCCTATTGGGCGATCTCGATGGCCCGTTTCGAGGCCGGAGTGCCGGTGCTCGGGATCCTGGATGTGCCGCCGCTGCGTCAGCGCATCGTGGCGATCCGGGGTCTGGGCGCCTGGCGCAACGGCAAACCCATTCCGCCGCCGGCCCAGCAATTGCACAATGCCGGCTGTGCCTCCCTTTGCAGCCGATCGATCCGGGTGCTTCAGAAGCTGCCGCACCGTCCTTTTCCTGGAAAGATTCGCCTGCTGGGCGTGGCCAGCTTGAACCTGGTGTCGGTGGCCATGGGCCAGACCATGGCGGCCCTGGAGGCCACACCGAAGATCTGGGACCTGGCGGCGGCCTGGGTGGTCCTGGAGGAACTGGGGTGTCCCTTGCGTTGGCTTGGACCAAGTCCGCAAGGGCTGCAGGCCGGGACGGACCTGGCTGAGACGAATTTTCCGGTCCTGGTGGCCAACCGCCAGGAGACATTGGACCGCTTCATGCCCTGGGCTGAAGCCCTCGAGACGCCCAAGCCCCCAACCAGGTGATATGATTTTGGACTGCACCCCAGAGAGCGAGAGCTCAAACGGGACGCGGACTTACTGAGACTGAGAGGCGTGAGCCGACAGTGCTGTAAGTTTTCTGAGTCGCCGGGAGGCGACGTGCCGCGAGAGCCCCGGAAGGGGTGGAAC
>NZ_JAGQCD010000070.1 GCF_024345975.1 Cyanobium sp. Cruz-8D1
ATTGGGGATAGCGCACGCCCCGGCGCTTGCGGCCCTCAGGAAGCGACTGCAGAAAGCCGATCAGATCAGAAGGCGACGCGGGCTTGGACAAGAGAGAGGAGCAATCCAACCGAGGACAGCAGCCCAATAAAGGCACCGCAATCGGCCTTGTGACTGACTTTCAGTCGGCCCTGCCCGCTGCCGGAGGGTTCACTCCTCCTCGTCAGCCCCTCCGGCGGGCACCAGGCGGATCTGCTTGCGACCGAGCTTGATCTCGAACTCATCGCCGGGCCTGAGATCGAGCATCGCGGTGTAAGCCTTTCCCACCAGCAGGTTGCCGTTGCCCTGCACCGTGGCGACATAGCTCAAGCTGCGGCCACCCTTGCCGTTGCCACCACCGTCCCCGAAGCTCACGCCCTTCGCCTCCAGCAGGGCCTCATAGAAGGCGGTGAAGTTCAGCCGTTCGCTGCCGTCCTTCTTGATGCTCACATAGCCGGCGGCTCGCACCAGATCGGACTTGGAGGCATCGCCCAGCTCCTTGACTTTGGCGAGCAGTTCAGGTCCTGCGAGGGCCATGTTGGTGCAGCAACGGTTAGCTGGACCATAACGAAGATGCAGGTATCAGCCAGAGCAGCAAGGTGCGGTTGTCCGACCCTTCAGCGCAGCGCCTCGCAGGCTTCGCCATCACTGTCTCCATCCAGGTAGGTGTGACCTTGCCGCAGCAATTCCTGGGCATGCTCCCAAGACCCCACGGTCCTGCAGTACCACCGCCTTCCTGAACTGCTCCCTGAAGTAGACCCGCCGTTGATGATCGTGAGGTTCACCGGCCGCTGAGGTCTTGGCACCGGCTGGCTCTGCAAACCCCGCCTGGCAGCCCTGAAGTCCCAAGGGCGCTCGATGCCGCCTGCTAACCGCCAGACACCGAGCCGATAGCGCTCGGCCAGTCGCTCCCGATCGAGGTAGGCCCACTGGTCGCACTGGTGCAGGTACTGGCGATAAGCGAAGGCGTTGCCTTGCTGGACCAGGCTGAGGCCGGCATTGGCGCCGTTCTGGGTGAACACCTCAGCGACGGTCCGTCCAAAGCGGTCTTTGGTCTGGGTTCTCAGCGTGACCGTGGACCCGACCGGCAGCAGTTGTTGGAGGGCGTCTCGGGCCTGCTGGCCGTAGGGGGCCTGAGCCCTCTCGGGGGCGTCGATGCAGGCCACCCGGATCGTGATCTTCCTCCCGGCTTCTTCGACGCGCAAGATGTCGCCATCGCCTACGGAGATCACCGTGTCTGCTTCAGAGGCTAATGCCACCATTAGAGGAATGCACAGAGGGAGTGTTTGCCAGGCGTGCCATATGATCCCCGATGAATGGTGGCAGTAGCTTAGCTTTCAATAGGTTCGGCAATTGGTCAGCTGGAGCCCAGGAGCATCACGTCTTAAAGGGTATTGGGGTTAGGGATGCATTACCGCTTCCTGCACCTCGGGGAATGGGCACTGTGATACCTGCACCCATCACAGACCTTCCTGAAAGCGAATATTACTCTGGCCTTGGCCAGTGCCGCATCAGCCCACTTGAAGTTGGTCACAAATCAATGGGGAAAAGACGGCCGTCATAGCCGCTTCTATGCCGTGGCGAAGTTGCCGAGTCCCAAGGTGCCCACCAGTCCGGTGACCTCGACGATGGCATCGGTGGTGGCCGAAAACCCCGCCGTGGCGTCGTTGATGGCCACGAACGTGCGCAACGCAGGCCCGGTGCCAAAGGTGAAGGAGGCAGCGAAATTGCCCAGGAAGGTCCCAGCGGTGAGCTTGGCTGCAACACCAGAGCTGTTGAGGGTCGTAACGGCGCCTGCAGACAGGAAACCAGCGCGAGCCACGGGAACAAGCAACTTGTCTCCCCCGGCGGCTGCATTGAAGTCAGTGATGCGATCAAAGGAATTGTTGGCGGCGCCCAACAGAGATTCGTTCAAGACCCGGTAATCGAATTTGTCGACCCCGCCAAGCCCCGTCAAGGTGTCTTTCCCACGATGCCCCCTCAGCACATTGGAGGTGTTGTCTCCTGTAATCGTATCGTCGAAGGTGGATCCAATGACATTTTCAAATCCGGTAAGATTGTCAAAGCCACCTCCACCGGAGGCCGAACCGGCCACGAGGCTGATCGTCACCGCTGCGTTGGCGGCGGTGGCCAAGGAATAGTTTACTGTATCGATACCACCAAGACCATCCAAGAAGTTGTCTCCAAGATTTCCCGTTATCTGGTTCGCCAGTTCATTGCCAGAAGCCGTGAACGCGATGAACGCGGGCGTTGAGCCTGTAACAACAAGATTCTCGACATTGTCGGGAAGCGTGATGGAAAAAACAGAACTTGCATCAACTGAGATTATATCGATGCCTTGATTGAGCTCTTCCTTGATGGGCGGATTGGGGTTGCCAGGGAAAGAGAAGATAGATTGAGTGACAATATAGGTGTCATTGCCAAGCCCGCCGATCAGCTGATCACTACCTCCGCCACCATTGAGGATATTGTTGCCACTGTTTCCCCTGATGATGTTGTTCCCAGTATTGCCAGTCCCGTTAATGTGAATATTGGCTGCTCCGGTGAGTGTCAGGTTCTCAACGCCATTGGGCAAGACGATCGTCTGGCCAGCGGTTCCGGTCTTCTCCAGGGTGTCGGTGATCGTTACGGTTGCCTGGGCAAACCCCGGCGCCACCACGGCATTGATGGGATCCGTCAGCAAAACCTGGAACGTCTCATCCGGTTCGGCAAAGGTGTCATCAAGAATCGGGATGGTGATCTTTGCCGTGGTCTGGCCAGGGGCGAAGACAAGGGTTCCCGTGGTTGCTGTGTAGTCTAAGCCAGGAATAGCATCACCTCCCGAGGAAGGATTCAAGGTCTGGTACTTGACACTGACTGTTGAAGCACTGGCGGCGGATAGAGTGACGGTGACCGTTGCCGACTGAGGTGATGACAAGCCCTCCACCACCTTGACGTTGGCGGCAGAGAGGATGGGTTTGGTGGTAGGTTTCATCAGCAGCAGCGAGTTGCCAATTTGCTGACCGAATGTGGTGCTGTTGTATTCAGCACGCTCACGCAAGATCTGATTGCCGACGATATCCAGATTCAGTAGTCCGTAGCTGAATTCAGTCGAAGTCAGCTGGGTCGTGGATGGGGTTACGCCACTGCCATCGTATAGAAAAAGGGCAGATGTACCACCAAGTCCAGAGGTGGCAGTCTCTGAATACACGAGCCGTTTTCCAACCAGCTTGAATGTGGAAACGGCATTGGGAGTTCCAATATTCACGGTGGAACTGCCATCAAACAATCTCAGCTGACTGGAGACACCACCTGCCGGCAAGGTTTTGTACTCATTCCAGGCAATCCAGGTGGAGCTGCTCTGCAAGCTCACAGGGGTGGGCTGGAAAATCAGATCGCTGTCCAGCGTGGTGAATACCTTGGTGGTCGTGTTATAGAACTTGATAGAGTAGGTGCTGGATCCTGGGTTGAACACCACGTAGGCCAGGTTGTTGCCGCACAAAACCACATCCAGAACGTCCTCGCCTGTGGTGATCTGCGAACTGGTTGTGCCATTGTGATACCAGAGATTCGTCTGAGATCCCGTCCAGTTGAACCAGGCCACCCGGTTACCGGCGATCACAGGATCGTAATCGTCGGTGTTGTTGCTGGAGAGGGCTTTTGTTGTGGTGCCGTTATTCAAGAAGATGTCATAATCAGTGCCATCCCAGGCAGCCCAGATGAGGTTTCTGCCCGAGAGCTGCATCGACTCTTCATCAAAGGCGTTGTTCGTTAGTTGGACATTGGTAGTACCATTGCGGCGAAAGATCTCGTTGCTGTTGGCTCCTACTCCCTTCCAGGCGATGGTGGATCCATCAACGATGGGCGCAAACTCGCTGGTGGCTGTGGTCGTCAGCCGGGTGGTAACGCCTGTACTGTACTGGTAGATATCACCCTTTTTCGCATAGACGACAGTCCCTCCAGAGATGTCAAATTCCATCCCCTTTTTCGCATAGACGACAGTCCCTCCAGAGATGTCGAATTCCATCGAGCCAGCGTAAGCCTCATTGGCAATAGCCTGCTTGTTGACTCCATTGTAGAGATAGAGGATGATGTTGCTGCCTGAATTCTGAGTCCAAGCAGCATTGAGACCAGAAATCAGATAGAAAGAAGTGCCCGAACCAAAGTTGTTGAGGTTGCTCTTGTTGATGAGCACACTTTCATACACCACAGGCACAGCCATTTCCACGGCGAGGGCCTGACCATTCAGCACAATGGTGCCGCTGTCGTTCTCGGTGGTGATGCGCTGAAGATCCTTGGCCGTAGGCGTGAGGCCACGGGCTCGCAGGGAAAACAACTCCCCCTCATCCCCTTTGGTATCGGTGGTGTTAACAACTGCGTCCACATAGTGGCCGATCTCCTCCAGCAGCACGGCCTTGACTTCGTTTGCCGTAGCTATTGAGAGGAAGCGATCGGAAACATAGATCGTATTGGCGTCTTTCGAGTAGGCCGCATTCGCTCTGCCCAAGACAGAGGTCGTCGTTACGACGATTTTGGGAATCTGGGTAAAGTCTCGCTCTTGCCACTGCTTGCGAATAGCTTCTGCAAGGCCTGAATTGTAGTTGGTGCCAAAAACGCCTTTAAATATATCCCAGAAACTACTTTTCTTCGCCAGAAAGGCGAGATCGTCGTAGGCGGCGCTGAGTGGGCTCTTGAGTAAGTTCACTGGCTTGTACGGGGTAGGTGGAACTGGACTTTAAGAACTCTTAATACTACTCACTTATTTGCAGAGCATCATCTAGGAAACTAACTGCGTTGAGACGATATTGTCAAGGAGTCCTTCACGATGCATGCATCCGATCGACCTGGAAGGCAGGGCTGAGTGAGCAACTGGCCAATTCGTCCATCACGGCCTGATCCCCGCCATGGTGAGCAGCGTGGCGATGCCGTGGCGCTGAAAGTCCCCCTCCTCCTCTTTTTTGTGATGAAGGGCTGCGCACAGGCCTCCTCATGGTGCGGGTGGCCTCAAGGGCTCCGCAAATCCGCCTCTTGTTCATTGGCTCGGCTTCGGTTCGCTTGCAAGGACGTTGCGGACTCTCGACCACGCCCTTCTCCAAAGCGATGAGCTCGCGACAGTCGATGTTATCTAGTTTGGTCTTGAAGCTCTCTGGCTTTCCAGCGCAGCCCCAAAGGTGTTCTTGCCACTGGGTCAGGAAGCGTGGCCCAAGGTGTGGCCCAAGCCTCTTCTCTGATGGCTCCAGAGTCCTTGCAATGACTGACTTCTTTAGTAGGGCTTGCCTAATTGCCGTACGTCTTGAAAATCCGCACGGCCCGGGCCGTGCCGACCCCATGGCTGTGCAGGAAGACCATGATTTCGCGCACAACCTTCTGATCGGCCCAGGCCTGGCTGATCCGCTGGCCCCGCACCGGGCCGATGCCAGGTACCTCCCGCAGGCGTTCGGGGGTCTGCTCGATCACCTCGAACACCTGATCGCCGAACACCGCCACGAGCTTGCTGGCGTAGATCGGGCCGATGCCGCGGATCATTCCCGAACCCAGGTACTTTTCGATCCCCTCGGCGGTGGTGGGCGCCGAAGCCCTGAGGAACGCCGCCTTGAACTGCTGGCCGTGCTCGCGGCTGTTCACCCAGGTGCCGCTGACGGTTACCCACTCGCCGGCGCTGATCTCGGCGGCGTGACCCACCACCGTCACCAGGTCGCGATGGCCGCGGGCCTTGATGCGCAGCACGCAGAAGCCGTTCTCGGCGTTGTGGAAGGTGACGCGCTCGATCGATCCCGCCAGCACCTCAGTGGGCTGCGGACTGGCCTGGGAAGGATCGGTGGGAGACGGTCGCGGCAGGGCGGGAGTGGCCTGTGGACTCACCTTTGCAGGGTTCAGCCTTGGGAGTGGCGCAGGGTGCGCCAGCTGCCGCTCTCGGTGCTCACCTCCAACCCAAGGCCAATCTGGGAAGTCGCTTCGCCAGGGGGCTGTTGCTGCTGCCACCAGTCGGTGGCGAACGCCCAGGCCTCCTCGATCGAATCGAAGTGCTCATCGAGCTCAAGGTGGGGGTGGCCGTGGTGATCCACCAGGCGGTAACGCCGTGGCTGGTGGCTGCTGCTCATCGGCAAAGAGTGGGCCATCGGTTCTGGATCAGCTTGGTGGGAATGGCTCGCTCAGGGCAGTCACGGTGATCACCACTGGGGGCTGCACTGCACCCAGCCCGCCTGGCGTTTCTCAGCCCAGAGCTTGAGGGCCTCCGCCCGAGTCAGCTCCTGGCGTGATTTCAGCAACGGGATCTCCTGATCCGCGAGCAGTTCACCGCTGGTGATCTCCAGCAATTGCACTTGGCGCTCCCAGCGGGTCGGGCGAAAGCGCAGCACCTGGTGGCCATGGATCAGCCAACCCTCCTGCGGGGTCAGGGGGACGCGCGTGGGTCGCTGGCTCATGCCTATCGGAGCCTGGCCTCGATCAACCGACAGCACTCCTGCACATCACCGGTGCTCTCCACTCCCTCGCTGAGCGAGCAGAAGAACTCACGCCACAGCGTCGGCACTGCCAGCAAGATCATCGGCCGGCCGCCGTTGAGCGCATGGGCGGCTTCTGAGGCTGTGCCGGGGCCACCACCACCGCAGATCACCACCACATCGGCGCTGAGCACATTGATGACATTGCGGGCCTTGCCCATGCCGGTGAACACGGCCAGATCCAACTCCGCTGTGTGCTGCTTGTCGGCACCGTTCCCCTCATCCGGCAGCACCCCCACCACCAGGTGCCCCTCCACCCGCGACGCGCCGCGGCTGGCCGCTGCCATCACCCCCGTCGGGCGGCCACCGGTGAGCAGCACCCATCCCCTGGAGCTGATGCACTCCCCCAGTTCCTCGGCCAGGGCCACGGCCTCAGCCGAGGCGCCCTCTCCGGCACCCATCACACCCACCACCGCGCGCCGGCTGCTCATCCCACCACCGGGCACCAGCCCCGCTGGCGCGTCATGTCTTGAGTCCAACCCTGGCAACGGCGGGTGAGGTGCTCCCCGTGCACGAGCAGACCCTGGTGCAGCTGACAGGTAAGCACAGGGATGCAGTTCACCCCGGCGTGGTGGCGAAACCAATGGCAAGTCATGCAGACCGTGCGGCTGCGGCTGGCCAGCAGCACGGTCACATCGAGGTAGGGCCAGTCCTCGATGGGCTCGTCGCGTGACGCTGCAGTGCGCGAGAGGCGGGTGCTTGCCATGTGCGCAGCAGCAGTACGTGAGTACCGGTTTAAGCGGGTGCTCCACAGGACAGCAGGTGTCGCGGAGGCCCCAGGTCGAGCCGCATGGGTCCGACCTGAGCCACAAACACCAGGCGCGTAAGACGCAGTTCCCTGTTGCTGCAGTGGTTCTGAGGATTCTTACGGCTTACGTGTCTTGCAAGGAGCTGCTCCTGAAAGGGGACAGGCAGCAGCACGCAAGCAGACGCTTCTGCAGAACAGGCCCCAGATCGTCCTGCTACCGCAGTCGCGGGCAGGCCCCGCGCCAGCCGTGACCTGCCCCACCCAGCCCGGCGGCGGCGAGGGGCTCCAGAACCACGCGCGCGCAAGGGTGCGGGACCGGGCTGTGATTGCTCATGTTGCCCCACGCGGCTTTGGGCTCCGGACGCCGCCCGCACTCGCGCAGCCCTTGCGCCGTGTGACACCCTAAACCCCCGCCGCCGGGTGGTGGTAGGTGGGCGCGGAAAGCTCCAGGGTCCTGCAGACATCGGCGACGGTCTGGCTCTGGTTGAGCAGCTTCTCAGCGATGCGCTGCTTGAGGATGATCTGCTGGGGGGTGTGGCGCTTGTGTTTCATGGAGCTTCTCCTGGCCAAGTCTGGCCGGTAGGGTGGCTCTCATAAGGGCTGGTTCAGTTTCTGGGGTCCACGTCATTCATCCCAGCCAAAAACTTCTCACTTTAGGTTCGCTTCTTGGCTGTGGCCTGCTCGTAGTCACTGTAGCTGAGCCACTTGCCGCCAATAACCCCAACCCATAGCTGCGATCACAAAGCCGCTTTCCTGTGAGAGGGATGAATCTCCAAAGCCTCCGTATCATTAACTCACCAAGCTCAAGTTGAGATATGTTGAGGAAAGATCTTGACTATGGCGGCATTTGGCGGATCCAAGTATGATCTCAGAATCATTTCATAGCAACAATCACAACATGCCAACGGTAACAGTAAAAGTCGCGGACCGTGGTGCAGTTCTATCTACAGGAGGAACATCGTCATTTGGCCATATGTGGTACACAATAGACGATGGGAACGGTGGGAAGAAATCATACGGATATTCCCCCAAGCAAGACGGAGCACCCAGAGGACCAGGCAAGGTCGGCAACAATGACGACACTTTGTATCAAAGCAAAGTGTTCTCTCGAAACATTGAGATATCGCAAGAGCAATATGATAAGCTAAAGCAGTTTGGCGATAGCAAGGCAGTCAATCCAGGCATATACAACGGACTATCAAATAGTTGCATTGATTTTACCTGGAAAGCACTGGAGGAAGCTGGACTTAACCCGAGCGGATTTGAAGGAGATATTCTGCCTAGCTCCAACATAGATGATGTTGAAAGAATCAACACCCCTGCCCTCGGCAAGGATTTGACTCCATTATCCGACAGTGACCTTAGAGATATAGCTGACTATGTAGGTGACCGCATGGGTTTGCCGCCCAGAGCTTTACGTGATTGGATTGACAATTCCGGAGATCGTTTTGCCGAGGCTCTTCGCGACCAACTCCGCCGTCTGATAGATCCAATTGTTCTTGACTTGGATGGCAACGGGATTGAGCTCACGCCGCGGGCGTCGTCTAATGTTTTCTTCGACATGGATGGTGATGGCATCAAGGAGCAAACGGGTTGGGTAAAACCCACGGATGGCCTGCTGGCAATTGACAATAATGCCAACGGGCAAATCGATAACATCAATGAGCTGATTGGAGATCTAGGCCGCTCTGGCTTTGCGGAATTGCTCACCTATGACCTTAATAATGATCGAATTCTTAATGCGAATGATTCAGTCTGGTCGCAGTTCCGTGTGTGGCTTGATGCCAATAGCAATGGCGCTACAGACGCGGGCGAATTGCGCACACTCGCTTCGTTAAACATCCGATCTATCGATCTGAAATACACAGCTGTGAACTTCACAGCAGAAGGCAACCGAATTCACGAACAGTCGATCTTTGAATATACAAATGGTTCCACTGGCTTGATCGCAGATATATGGTTTGATGTCTCAAATGTTACTAGTAACTCCTCCGTTGGTTTGACGGGAAATATCACCATTGACAATCTGCCTGACATACGCGGGCAAGGCGATGTCAGATCGTTACGCTCTGTCATGTTGGCAGATGGCGCCCTAGCCACATTGGTTGCCGGTTTTGTTTCGCAGAACCTCGCTAATCTTGCCAACGCCCGCAACCAGACTGAGCAAATTTTATACCGATGGGCCGGTGTTCAGACCGTTGACCCGTCTTCACGAGGTGGATTGTTTGATGGTCGAAAGCTGGCGGCACTAGAAGCCTTTCTAGGCACCGAGTTTAGCGTACAAGGCATTCGAAACCCGAATGCACAGGCCGTTGGCAGCTTGACAGCCTCTTGGAATGGTCTTGTCGATGGAATCCTAGCCAGGCTGTTGATGTCTGGCCCATTGGGTAATGCCATGGCAGATAGTGCTGTCTATATGCCTGAGATCGATAGACTTCTGACCCTTCTGACACCTCCGGAGCTGTTGACTGAATTCAAGATCAAAGCTCCGGCTGGTGACTCAATTGCGATAGCGGGGTATTGGGCCGCCGTTCTGCCGCTGGCTCGGGAAATAACTCAGGACGTTGGAGGAGATCCAGAATCGGCAGCCTTCATCGCAGCAGTATCTGGAGTCTTGCAAAACATTGGACTTGCACCTTTTGCTGATCTCCTCGCTGAGGGTATCATTCCATGGAACACAGCCAACAACGTGCTGGAAAGTCAAGGCGTGTTTCGCCTGACTTCTGGCAATGACACCGTTTGGCTTGGAGCTGATCGTCACGTGGTGTTTGCTGGCGGTGGGAATGACATTGTGTCTAGTAGCTCCGATAGTTCCCAATCACAGCATCTTGATGGTGGTGTTGGTAATGATCAGCTGTTTGGCACAGCGGGTGATGACTGGTTGGATGGCGGCGCCGGAGCCGACACGCTGATTGGCGGGGTAGGGGATGACACCTACACGGTTGATGATGCGGGCGATGTGGTGATTGAGGGTGCCAGTGGCGGGGAAGATCAGGTCCGCTCGTCGGTCT
>NZ_JAGQCD010000071.1 GCF_024345975.1 Cyanobium sp. Cruz-8D1
AGCCGCAGGGTCAGGCGACGGCAGAAACGGCCCTGGTTCTCGCGGATCGAACTGCCACCGCCTCCTCACCCCACGGCGCCAATGGGGATCGCATAACGGTCTCACCTGAGATGTGTCCGTCAGTCAGGGCGGGAGCTCCTTGAGGTGCTGGCGGGGTTGCACGCCGAGCAGCTCAGCAACCACCACCAGCCCTGCCCTGCCTGCGGCGGGCGAGACCGCTACCGCTTTGATGACAAGGACGGCAATGGCTCCTGGTTCTGCAACCAGTGCGGCGGCAAGGACCACCTAGGCGGCGGCGGAACCGGGATGGACCTGCTGATGCGGGTGCGCGGCTGGACCTTTCGCCAGGCCTGCGAGGAGGTGGAGCGCTACTTGCTCCTGGAGCCGGCCGGGACCGGGCGGCATCGGCCCCAGCCGGTGAGCACCGGTAACGGATCCGGCGGCAAGCCTTCTGCAGCCACAGGCCTACCGGGCCACGGCAGTCGGCCCTGGCGCCAACCCGAGCTCCCGCCTCCTGACGCTGCGCCACCGGCGTTGGATCAGGGGGCCATCGCCCAGTGGTGCTACCGCGATGCGGCAGGCAACCAGCTGTTCTGGATCCAGCGCCTCTGCCTTGGCGGCAAGGGCCGCAAGGCCTTTCTGCATCGCGTCTGGCTCGATGGTGGCTGGCACCGCCCCAGCCGCCGCGATCCCTTCTCCTGCGAGTGGCCTGCACCCCGGCCCCTCTACGGCCTGCCGGGCTTGAGCGTGCGCCCCGATGTACCGGTGCTGGTGGTGGAGGGGGAGGGCACCGCCGATGCAGCAGCGCTGCTGTTCCCGCAGCACGTGGTGATCAGCTGGGCCAACGGCACCAACGCGATCGCCAAGGCGGACTGGCAGCCGCTGGCCCCACTGGGGCTGGCGGGGCGGGCGGTGACGCTCTGGCCCGATGCCGACGCGCCCGGCCGCAAGGCCATGGCGCGGCTTGCTGCTCTGTTGAGCCAGCAGCGCTGCAGTGTGCAGCTGGTGGAACCACCGGCGGATCTGCCGCAGGGCTGGGATCTGGCTAATGCCGACTGGACGCCCCGACAGGCCGCGCAGCGGCTGGCGAAAACAGCCCAGCCATGGGCGCCCCCAGCCTCCGGCGCCGATGGCAGTGGCCCTGCCCCACCTGCCCCTGCAGTACCGAGGTCGGCAGCGCCCTTCCTATGCCTCGGTTTCGACGGCGACTCCTACTACTACCAACCGCACAACACCGGCCAGGTGATGCGCCTCTCGCGCAGCGCCCACACCGCTACCAACCTCGTTGCTCTCGCCTCCCTTAGCTATTGGGAGACGCTCTACCCCAGCAAGAGTGGGATCAACTGGGCTGCTGCTGCCTCGGATCTGTTTGAGCAGCAGGCCAGCAACGGCGTCTATGACCCTGAGCGGGTACGGGGCCGGGGCGCCTGGCTCGATGAGGGTCGCGTCATCTTTCACCTCGGCGATCGCCTCAATGTGGACGGCCGTCCCTGCTCCGTCCTGCAGCCGCCGGCGTCCCGCTTCTTCTACGAGCAGGCCCGGCACCTCGACGGCCCTGGCGATTTGCCCCTCCTCGATGCCGATGCGATGCAGATCCGCTTCATTGCGGAGCGCTTCCGCTGGGAGATGCCAGCCTCCGCCCACTTCCTCCTCGGCTGGCTAGTCCTGGCCCCCGTCTGCGGCGCCCTGAACTGGCGTCCCCATATTTGGCTCACCGGTGGGGCCGGCACCGGTAAGACCACGATCCTCAAGTTGTTCCTCCGCCCCCTGCTGGGTGGCGTTGTCCAATCCGCCACTGGCGGCACCACCGAGGCCGGCCTGCGCGGCACCCTCAAGTCCGATGCCATCCCCGTGGTCTTCGATGAGTTTGAGCAGAACGAGCAGAAGGACAAGCTGATCGTTCAGAACGTGCTGGCCCTGGCCCGCATCGCCAGCTCAGAAGGCGGCAAGATCTACAAAGGCACCACCTCCGGCGGCGCGAACAGCTTCGAGATCCGCTCGATGTTCTGCGTCTCCTCCATCAATGTGTCGCTGATTCAGAAGGCCGACATCGACCGGTTCTGTGTGCTCGGCCTGCGCAAGGACCAGATGGAGAAAAGTGAATGGCTTGACTTCGAGCGCGAGATCGCAACAGTCGCCACGATCGACAACGGCAGGGCGCTGATCAATCGCACGCTGCACCATCTACCCGCCATCATCCAGAACGCTCGCGTCCTGGCTCAGGCCCTTGGCCGTCGCTTTGGCCAGCGCTTTGGAGACCAGCACGGGACCTTGCTGGCAGGGGCCTGGAGCCTGGAGGCAGGTGGAGGAGGACCCCTTGACCTTGCAATGGCTGACCAGTGGCTTGATCAGATGGACTGGCAACACCAGCAGCCTGATAACGCTGAGGCTGATGAGATCAAGTGCCGCGACACCATCCTCCAGCAGATCGTGCGGCATGACGTCGGGGCAGAGGCCTCCTTTGGTGAGATGGTCCGCTGCGTCGCGCTGCAGGAGTCGCTGTCAGGCACCCTTTGGGACCGGCTGGTGCCGGTGCTCGGCCGCTACGGCTTGCGGGTGTTCCGAGCTGGCCAACCCCTGCCGGATGGAGAGCGCGCCGAGGGGCATTTCCTGGCGGTCGCCAATGCCAACGCCCAGCTCGACCACGTGCTCCGCAGTACCCCCTGGAGCGGTGGTGCCCACCGCTCCGCGCTCAGACGTATCGACGGGGCCTACCTCCCCAAGCGTGTGGTTCACTTCGCAGGCATCGGGACAAAACGCTGCGTCATGGTGACCATCGATGCCGCTGACCTGGAAAACGTTTGATCGAACAGCTCTCAAACAGCGACTGTTAGCCCCAAAACCACTGCGGCACAGTGGATTTGGGGAAATCTAACGATCTAACGCTTGCGCCAGCCGATACACCCCCTTATACGCATAGTGCGTGTGCACCCGAGAGAGACCCCCTCTCATATATATCTCTATTAAAATAGATGTTTGTTTGTTAGAGGGGTGGTCAGATCGTTGTGGTGGCATGGAGTTTCGATCTAACGCACGACCGTTGGATCCGTGTTAGATCGTTAGACCCTGATTCCAATTACTCTGCTGAGATGACATATCACGACCTGCCCTTTGACTGTCTGGCCGTTGGCCAGCAGTTCGCTGTTGACCTGCCGCGTGAACAGGTGATCCAGCTGGCCAGGTCCTACATCCGAGAGAACCCCGGTACTGGCTTTGGCTTCATGCGAGAAGACGGCAAAACCACCTGTACCCGGATGGCCTGATCGAGTGGCCGTTCACGTCGCCGCCACCTGGCTTGACCCGATCCCCTGTCTCTGGCGGGATGAGGCAGCCCATCGCTACTGGCTGGGCGAGCACCTGTTCCCGGTGTCAATCACTGGCGTGCTGGCCCATGGCCTGAGCGACTACGCCAAGCGCTCGATCGAGGCCAAGCGACCGATCTGGGAGCCGCGCGGCACCACGGTGCACGCGGCCCTGGAGCGCTACAGCCAGGCCCGTTTCCTGGTGGGCAGGAGCGCCAGCGATGCCCTACTGGAAGTCGAGACCCTGAGCGGCCATCACCAGTACCGGGACTGGATTCTGCCGCTGCTGCAGCTGCCGCTTTGGGATGAGGTGCAGGTGATCGCCAGCGAGCGGCTCAGCTGCTGCCTTATTCGCAACGTGGCAGGGGCCTTTGACGGTGCCTACGTCTCACCGGCCCTGAGTGAGCGCCGGGGCCACGAGGTGCGGGTGCTTTACGACCTCAAGACCCTCTCGTCCCACGGCCGGCCCTATTCCACCGCCGCCCAGCTGGGCGGCTACATGGTGCTGGAGGCGGCCCAGGGGAACCACTACGAGCTGGGCCAGACGATCTGGAGCAAGCCCGGTGAGGCCTTCTGCAGCACCTTCTACAGCCGTGAGCAGTGCCTGGGGGCCTGGGCCGCAGCCTGGAGCGGCTACTGCCTCGCCCACAGACCCTTCTGAGCACGGGGAGCGCTGATTAGGAATTAACAGCCCCTGCGATTGCGGCTCTTAGTACAGAGCCCATACAGTGAGGCGCTGGCAGGCTCTTGTCTGCTGGCCCCTAAATGCTGCGCTCCTGGTGATGCCTGCTGCCCCTGTTGAAGCTGCCTCGGCGCCGACAGCCGCCCCTCACGGTGCGACGGATGGGTTGGACGCCATCGATGCGCTGCTCGATGCCATCACGGCACTCAAGGCCCAGCACAAGCAGCTGGAGCAGCAGCTCGAGCCCTTGCTTGAGGCCCTCAACACGGCGATGGCCACCGGCCGGCTGGATCCGTCTTTCTCCCACAACGACTGGGCTTTTGCCCACAGCAGTGGGCGGCTGAGCTACGAGTTCCCGGCGGCGGTACAGCAGATCGAGCAGCAGCTCAAGACCGCCAAGGACAGGGCCATTCAGCAGGGCAGCGCCACGGAGAAGCGTGGCAAGCCCTTCTGGACCATCCGCCCCCCGAAAACCCAGCCCCTGCCGTTCTGAGCTGATGCCGCCGCGCGCCCACAACTTCAGCGCTGCTGATCCGGTGGAGGAGCTGCGCGCTGCCGCCTGCGCGGAGGACGACAACGGCCAGCCGCTGTATGAGCCCACCGATCCGGCTCGGCCGATCGGGCACGCCAATCCGCCCAGGCGCCCCCGGGGAAAGGCGGCCCAGCCATCACAGCGGCCCTCGCGCCTGGAGGTGGAGCGCAGGGTTGCGGAAGCGCAGCTATGGATCGCCCAGCGAATCCCGCTGGTGCTGACCGTCGAAAAAGCTCGTGAAAGTTGGGGGGTCACTAACACGCAGACGGTCAATCGCTACCTCAACCTCGCCCGCGAGCGGATGGTGGAGGAGTTGATCAACGATCGCCGCCGTCACCAGGCCGAGCAGATCTTCGCCATCAATGAATGCGCCCGCCGGGCGATGGATGCCGAGCAGTTTTCTGCCGCGGTGGGCGCCTTCCGGGTGATCGCCGAGATCGGCGGCCTGCTGCGCGCACCGATCAAACCACCGGAGCCGAGGGCATGACTGCGAGCACCAGCACCGCGATGCCAGCACCGGTGCTCACGCCACAGGCCTCTGCAGAAGGCGGTCTGCTGCTGAGCGAGCTCGACCCCTGGGGTGACGCCGGCCTGCTGCACCTCCCCACGACCACGGCTGCTGAACCTCCAGAACCCCAGAGCCTGCGCAGCTTCATTGCCGAGGCCTACCCCCGCTATGGCTTTCACCGCTGGGCCGATGTGCTGATCGATCTGCTGCAGCAGGTGGCCGATGGCCAGATCAGCCGGCTGATCGTCACCTGTCAGCCGCGGCTAGGGAAGCTGTGCGCCCACGACACCCCCGTGCCGACACCCACTGGCTGGCGGCGCCACGGCGACCTACGGCCTGGCGATCTGGTCTTTGGGCCGGATGGGCAGCCGACGCAAGTGCTGGCCGTGTCGCAGGAGCAGCAAGCCACGATGAAGGTCACCACCACCCGTGGTGAGGAGATCTGGTGCCACCCGCGCCATGAGTGGCAGGTGCGCAACCGCCGCAGCCGCCGCTGGGAGACCCTCGAAACCAGGGAGCTTGCGGCACAGCCATTGCACAGCGGGCAGCTCGGCCGCCGCGGCTCCCGCTTTCTTTTCCAGCTGCCCCTCGTTCTGCCGTTGCAGTACCAGCGGCAGTCGTTGCCGATGGATCCCTATTCCCTCGGCTACTGGCTGGGAAATGGCACCGCTGGCAAGCCACTCGTCACCCATGACCGCCATGACCTGGCGCCGGTGGCCGCCATGGTTCAAGCCGGCTACGCGGTCTCGGCGGTGCATCACCACCGCAGCCCCCGCTACGAGCGGGTGCAGGCCACCTCACTGGCGGGGTTGTTCACCAGGAAGGGGCATCCCAGCCCCCTGCGCTCTGACCTGCTGGCTGCTGGGGTGCTGCACCACAAACACATTCCCGAGCAGTTCCTGCGTTCAGCGCTGGACCAGCGGCTTGCCTTGCTGGCGGGGCTGATCGACAGCGATGGCACGGTCGACTGCAAGTCCCGGGTCTGCTTTTCCTCCACCAGTCCGGAACTGGCCGCAGGAGTGCTCGACCTGGCGGAGGGACTGGGTTTCCGGCCTTACCGGACGGAGATGCCACCGTGCACCAGCAGTAGCGGTGTGGTGGGCCGCAAGACGGTAGTCACGGTGGGCTTTCAGCCGACCCTGCCGATCCCTACCCGGCTTGCTCGCAAGGCCATCTCCCGTCTGGCGCCGCAACGGCGTGCCGCGATTGCTCGCATCGATCACGATCCCGCCTCACCCCGCTGGGGACGCTGCATCCAGGTGGACCGCGCCGATGGGCTTTATGTCGTGGGCCGTCAGCTGACGGTGACCCACAACAGCCTCCTGGTTTCCAAGCTCTTCCCGGCCTACTTCCTGCAGCGCTACCCGCACCTGTTTGCGGCGATTGCCTCGTATTCAGCTGAGCTGGCCTATGCCCACTCCCGAGAAGCGCGCCACTTTTACCGGGTGACCGGTCACCTGCTGGCCCGTGATTCAGCAGCGGTGGGCAACTGGCTTACTCGTCAGCGCGGTGGCTGCATTGCCGCCGGCGTCGATGGCCCGTTCACGGGTAAGGGCTACAGCCTGGGGATCATTGATGACCCCTACAAGGGACCAGGTGATGCCGCCAGTCCTGCGCTGCGGCAGAAGTTGATCGACTGGCTCCGCTCGGTTTGGCTTACCCGGGCCGAACCGGCCATGGTGCTGGGACCAGACGGCAGCGAGCAGCCAAACCTTTCAGCCCAGGTGGTGGTGCTCACCCGCTGGGACCACCAGGACGTGATCGGCTGGCTGTATGAGCAGGAGCTCGGCGAGGCGCCCCAGCAGTGGACCGTGCTGGACCTACCAGCTGTTGCAGAGGACCCGGCTGAGCGCCCCAAGCTGCCGCCTACCTGCACGCTGATTCCGGACTGGCGCGAGAGGGGCGAGGCGCTGTGTCCGGAGCGGTTCCCCCTGTCGGAACTGATCAAGATCCGTGCCCGCCTTGGTGCCTACTGGTGGGCAGCGCTGTACCAACAGCGGCCTAGCCCGGCGTCTGGTTCGATCTTCTTGCGCAACTGGATCCGGCCCCCATTCCCGAGGGAAGCAACAAGCCAGGCGGCTGGCCGCCAGCGGCAGTACGCCCTGCTGGCCCTCTCGTGTGACCTGAGCTTCAAGGGGGAGGCGGAGAGCGACTACTGCGGCTTCTGCCTGGTGGGCCTGCTGGCACCACCCCCCAGAGCGATCAACCCGCGCAGCGGTGAACCTGAGGGGCTGCCTCAGATCACAGCCTTGGAGATGGAGGTGCTCTGGGCAGCACGGCATCGCTTTGGCCTGCCGGAGGTGATCCGCTTCCTGCTGGGCTGCCTGCAGGCACTGGAGCAGCAGGGCCTGCGGCCCAATGCCGTGCTGATTGAGGACGCCGCCAATGGCCCGGCGGTGCTGCAAACCCTCCGGCGCCGCGTGCCGGGAATGTTGCCGATCACGGCCCGCGGCAGCAAGGAAACCCGCGCCCATGCCGTAGCCCCCCTGGTGGAGGCGGGGCAAATCCGCTTTCACCACCGCGCCCAACCGCTGGTGGAAGAAGCGATCCGCTTTCCCAAAGGCAGCAAGGACCTGGTGGATGCCTTCTGCCATGGCGCCCTGTGGCTTGAGGGTCGCTACTGGAAAGCCCAAGGCATCCAGCCGGTGGTGACCCCACTGCTTGTGAGTCGGTGAGCGTGCCGCTGGTGTCCGCAGTGCGGGAATATCCCACGCCTTCTGCAGAGGAAAGCCCACTCCCTGCCGTGCTGACTCCGGCTGCTGTGCAGCTGGTGCTCCCGATGACAGTTGTACTGGTGGGTGATGCCGCAGGTGCGGCGCAAATGCTCAAGCAACGGGGCTACCGCCGGCCGGCATGCCATGCACGTGCGCAGCAGCTGGTGATCAACTTTCAGGCACCACTCCATCACCACCCCAGAGCGCAGGGTCAGCGGCCTCCACGCTGCAGGCCACAGCGACAGCGGCCAGTGCGGCCCCACGCCGCTGCTGATGCCCTGGCCCTGGAGCACATGGACTTGGCGGAGAAGATCGCTGGCAACTTCGCTCGCCGCACTGTTCACCCCAAGGAGGACTTGCTGCAACTGGCAATGATCGGACTGATCAAAGCGTCGCGCCGCTACGACCCTTCACGAGGCCCGTTCCGTCCTTACGGGCGCACCTATGCCAATGGGGAGATCACGCACTTTTTGCGGGACAACGGGTTCCTGCTGAAGGTCCCACCGACATGGCGGGAACTGCATGCGCGGGGGCAGCGGTTGCTGACCTCAGGAGTAGGAGTTGCCGAGATGCTGGTGCGATTAGGGATCAGCCGGGAGCACTGGATTCAGATTGTTGACGCCTGTTCAGTACGAGTGGTTGCTTTCCCGGTTGAGTGAACGCCACTACAAGCGGCACGAGTGACAGCGAGCGACCTTCCGAGAAACCTGTTGGGCTATGGCGTAAGTAAATTCTTCCCGCATGTTCAAATCAATGGCTCACCGTCCATTCCACAAGGTGGATCGTAAGTGCCGTGCCAACCGATCAACGTGCGCTCAAAAGAATCCACAAAGTAGCGCGAACCCGCTGCAATACTCACTACACCGCTTGCATAAGCAACACATAGTGCATCTGAGGTTCGACGCTCCGCAGCCTCTTCCCATAGATTACTACTTGGAGGCAAGTTCGGATCCTTGGGGGTTGCCCAAAGTGACTTCGAGCTGTAGGAAGCTCGCCTCAGAAGTGCTGCCAAAGCCGTATATTTGCGTTCGTCCGCGACATCTGCTGCACTGAGCCGCTCACGAGAGAGTGTTTCGACCGCCGCGCCCAAGCGAATAAGCTCGCGACATGCTGCCTCGTGACCAAAATACGCAGCCTGATGCAAGAATGTCCAGCCAGAAGATGACTTTTGGTACCTGCTACATTCCCGCGCCAAGCAAGGAATGTTTAGCCATCCAGATAGCACTTGCTCCCAGGCCCCAATCTTCACATTTTCGTAGGCACGGTCAATGGCCTGCTGATGTTCGCTCATAAATCCTCGACATGCCAATAGGTCTGCCCAGTGCTGAACTTTCGGGCCCACACAAAGAAAGAGCTCGGCACTTCGTGGTCCGCATAAGAAACCGAAGTCATTGCCAACTTAGTTCTAGGCCCGCTGCATGGCAGTCAATCTAAGGCGGATGGCTCATCAAGCCGGGTTCTAATACGAACCCTGTCAAGAACCCAATCCCCGCCGCTTGATCTATTTGCTTGCCCTGATGCCCTGACCGAAACTATGCAAACCCTGCATAGTTCATCCCGCGACTCATTTCCACAACTGGCAAGAGCTGTGACTACAAGCAGCAGCCCGTGCCCACCACCCGCCGACGCAGGACAACCACACTCAGCAGTCTCACTTCCCCATATGCACTGCCTGCCCAGCCCCCCTGGCTGGAGCACCCCACCCTCTCCGGCCTGAGGGACCGCCTCCAACTGGTCTACGACTGCTGGACTCTGCTGGAGCTCCCTGATGGCACTAGCCGCCGGCCGTTGTATCTAACCCGCGGCATAGAAGAACCCGAGGCCTGCTACATCAAGCGACTGGAGGCAGCCCGCCCCACCGGCTTCTACCGCGATGCCCTGCGCACCTACGCCGGGATGCTGTCGCGATTGGCCTGGCAGGAGCTGCCCGACTCCCTGAGCCGGGTGGCCACTGATGTCGATGGCCAGGGCACCGACCTGGGGGTGTTCCTGTTCCTTGCTGACCTGCTCACCCTTCGCGATGGCGGCTGCCTGATCCTGCAGCTGCCGCCCCAGCACCGCTGGCCCTCAGAAGGCGACCGGCTGGAAGCCCTCGTGTCCCGCGTCAAGGGTGACCGGCTCTCCCTGCCTCGGCTGCAACTAGGAGTTTGTTGCCAATAGAGCATCGAGCCTCTGAGCACGGCGAATTCTGGCCGCGCTGAACTCTTCATCGCTGCTGAGGCTCTTTTGTTCTGCTGAGCATGCCCATCGATGGGCCTGAATCAGC
>NZ_JAGQCD010000072.1 GCF_024345975.1 Cyanobium sp. Cruz-8D1
GCCACCTGTGCGGTGATGTTGTAGGTGGTGCCAGCGGTAGCGGGCAGGGTGGGGGTATAGGTCCAGGTCTTGGCGGTGTTGTTGACGGTGGCACTGCCGAGCAGGGTGCTGCCGTTGTAGATGCGCAGGGTTTCACCGGCAGCCAGTGCCGCGCTAATGGTGCCTGTGATGGTTGGTGTGGTGTCGTCAGTGCGAGCGCCAGCAGCAACAACGCCCTGGATCAGACCAACGTTGTCCGTAACACTGCTGATGTCGGCGAACTTGGGGAGAGACGATGAAACAACAGTTAAATAAATTCCGTCCGCAAGAACATCGGACTGAAAGGAGAGTGCATCATTGATCCTGAGACCAGAAAAAGATAATGACACTGCTGAGATACTTGTAAAGTTTGCGATCTTGAAGGAATCATCAAGCTTTGGGACAAAACCATTGACAAGCAAGATATTAATAAGACCGTCAAGGGAAGCTTCGCCAGATATTTGGAGAGAGTCGAAGTTGCTTGTTCCACCAATTTCAATATTGGTCATTCCCGTACCTGTCTGGAGAAAGTTTCCCGAAATAACAAGAGAACCAATCGAGACTCCTGGATTAATTATGGAAGAATTACGTATGCTGCCATTGATTGTCCCATTACCAGTCAAAAGTCCACCATCGAGCAAAAATTGAGTGCCGCTAGCAAGTGTCAATAATGTATCTTCTTGAATGATTGTTTTGCCGGCGGACTGTAAGTAGTCTGAATAAAAATGAACACTTGCCGATCTGGAATCAAATATACCATGATTGACCAGCTGAGATGTAAACCATAGTGTTGAACCGAACGAATTTGCTATAGTTCCAGTATTGACAAAGTCAAGACCGACGTAGGTGTTGGATTTAACATTAAAAACTCCACTATTATTAAACGTACTCCCGGCTTCTTGGAGAGTCGCAAGCGAAACTTCATAGCCATTTGAATCCCCAGAATTAAAGATTCCTGAATTACTAAAGTCTACTTTGCCTCTTTCATCTCCAAAGACCAAGCCATATCCTCCACTATATGGAACGGAACTACGTAAAAGATTTACTGTTCCCTTATTATTTAAAACACCAAGCAATGTGGCAGAACTAACATTAGAGGCAGATAGATCGATGTTTATTATGCCATCCGCGCTAATCTCAAGATTTTTGATTGTTCCAGAAGCAAAGGTTAACTCATTGCTCCATACCCCGGTTATCGTTGCATCGTAGTCAGCCAAGAAGTTTTTCCCTGTGAACTTTGCAGCCGAATTAAATGTATGGATTCCGCCTCTAAATCTTACGAGACCACCAGCATTCTCATCAGTTTTGATGACACCATGCTCGCTAACGTCAATCCAAAAGTCGACATTTCCCGACCTGGAATCAAGTATGCCGGTATTTGAAAAGCTTCCCTGTGAGATTACAAGAGTGTAACCCAAAGTGTTAGCTATAGTTCCAGTATTGACAAAGTCAAGACCGACATAGGTGTTGGATTTAACATTAAAAACTCCACTATTATTAAACGTACTCCCGGCTTCTTGGAGAGTCGCAAGCGAAACTTCATAGCCATTTGAATCCCCAGAATTAAAGATTCCTGAATTACTAAAGTCTACTTTGCCTCTTTCATCTCCAAAGACCAAGCCATATCCTCCACTATATGGAACGGAACTACGTAAAAGATTTACTGTTCCCTTATTATTTAAAACACCAAGCAATGTGGCAGAACTAACATTAGAGGCAGATAGATCGATGTTTATTATGCCATCCGCGCTAATCTCAAGATTTTTGATTGTTCCAGAAGCAAAGGTTAACTCATTGCTCCATACCCCGGTTATCGTTGCATCGTAGTCAGCCAAGAAGTTTTTCCCTGTGAACTTTGCAGCCGAATTAAATGTATGGATTCCGCCTCTAAATCTTACGAGACCACCAGCATTCTCATCAGTTTTGATGACACCATGCTCGCTAACGTCAATCCAAAAGTCGACATTTCCCGACCTGGAATCAAGTATGCCGGTATTTGAAAAGCTTCCCTGTGAGATTACAAAAGTGCTGCCATTAATTAGATTAACTATTCCCCTATTGTTTGTTGCACCAAGAAATTGAGTGCTGCTTCTAGTGTCAATATTGACAATGCCTGTTAACTCAATGCTTAGATCTATGATCGTTCCATAATAATAAGTAAGCTCATTGGCCAAGCTGCCCTTGATGCTTGCACCCTCCAAGATGAGTTCATACATAGCGAATTGACTAACATCTTCAACAATATTTCCGCTCCCTGGTTTTAAAGATAGCTTGCCATCAATGGAAAGATACATAGAGCTTTCGCCTGCTCCATATTGTGGCAACCCACTCGTTCCGCCATTTGAATTAGCGGATATAATTGTCAAAAAAGTTTCGTACTGGCCTTGCTCTTGAAGGAGCTGATTAAACTGATCGCGGGTTAAACCCGTATCACCTCCACTAATATATCTAGCTGCCAGCTCTGAAATTGCTGGATATGCATCAAACTTGCCATCTAGCAACGCTTCAGTGACAGGAATTTTTCCATAATAGCCTTCGAATAACTGAAGCGGAGCAGTAATGCTCTCGACGAGCGGCTTGGTTATTCCATAGTCTACTAGAATGCCAAATGCGAGTCCAGCTAGTATCCCTGGAGGGCCAAAGAATCCCATTGAAGCGCCCACACTAATGGAGACAAGATCCTTGATAAACTTTTCACGTGATGCCGCAAGCTCCCAATCACTTTTGTCCTGTTGTATTGTTTTCTGAAGATCATAAAACAAGCCTATCAGATCCTTGTATTCATAGAGCGTATTGAGAAATTTGCCGAAAGCAGAAAAGTCTGACAATCCGCTCGAAACTCCATTGATCAATACTGCGATTCTAATGAGTGTGATGCGGTCAGGCCCAATTGCATCAGGGTCGAAAACTTCAATTTCAAGATCTCTTTGAATCGGTAAGGATATCGGCAGAAATGCAGACATCTCTATATCTTGCTCTTGGGTGTTCAGCGTGATTGCTGCTGAATCGTCTTCCACAAAATAACCAGCCTTGTCTTGTAGAGGTGGGAGCCTCCCTGTCAGTAAGTCTGAAAACAGCTCCCCCTCATCCCCCGGCGTGTCACTGGCATTCAACAACCCATCCAGATGATGCCCCAACTCCTCAGTCAGCACCGCTAAAGCCTGCTCCCGATTTGCGCTCTGCAACCAGTCCTGATTTAAATAAATCGTGCGGGTGCTGATTGCATAAGCTCCAGCCGCACCAGGCATGTCGCCGGCGGGCAGCAACACCACCGGCGGAAGGTTTCTGAAGTCGCCTTGGCTCCATTCCCCCACAAGCTCACGCAGCTTCTCCGGCTCCCCCTCCAGCTGCAATGCGGTCTGAGCGGCCCGCGAGAGAGTGCCGTTCGTTGCCCACACGATCAGAAGCTCTCGCCAATCCTGCAGGTGCGTCTCGAGAAGATTGAGGTAAGAGGTGGCCAAGGCTGATGTTGGGGGTGGTGTTAGTCGAGAAGAGATGGATGATTTCCGTTGGCCTATCCGGTAGAGGCAGGGGGAGGAAGCAACCACCCCAGCGCCTTTTCCAGAGAGCTCAGAAGCCGGGCCAGTGCATGGATCACGCCCACCGTCCACAATCCGGCCTCAAGCCAGCAGCGCGGATTGCGAGGATCGCTCTGCATCAGCACCTCTGTTCTGGGCCTGTGGCTCAGGGATTCCCACAGCCGCTCGCATCCCCAGGCCAGGTCGTGGCCCATCAGCGGCCCGCTGTGGTGACAGCTCCGGGCCAGGAAGGCGATGTCGTGCTCGCCCTCGGGCTGGATGTAGGCCGCGATCTCCAGGTTGGCCGGCAGGGTCCAGATCGCATCTCGTGTGCCGACGGCGATGCCGCTGGCGGTGCGGCTCAGCCCCATGGCCTGGTCAAAGCGGGAGAAGCCCAGCCGCAGGTCTCCCCGGTGGCTGCCCACGCTCACCACCCGCCCGGCCTGGTAGGTGGAGAGCAGCACCGAGAGATCCAGGTGCTCCAGCAGGGCGGGGAGGGACTGGCTGTGCTCGTAGCGCACGTCGACGGGCTTGAGCTCAGGGGCTGGTGGTGGTTGGGCCGGGGATGTCATGGATCAGACAATCCATGCTCGCGGTCTGCGGCCCAGTCACTACTGCAGCTGTGCCGGGCGGAAGCAGCAGACCAGCGGTTGGTGTGGAGAGGGGCGAAAGGCCTTGCGACCAACCTGATCGCCACCTCGGAGCGGCTGATCCAGCCATCCAGGGGCCATCGCTGGGGTCGCTCCTGCCAATGAGTCAGCAGCAGGTCCAGGAGACGCCTGGCGCTGGCGGATTGGTCCATGGCTATGGGCTCCCGGGGGTGGGAAGGAGAGGCAGCACGCAGCAGATACGCGGCTCAACAATTCATTGTGCTGTTAATTATAGCGCGCCGGTTCTGTTGTCAGGGCACCTCGAATAATCAGTAAAAATGGGAAATCTTGCGGACATAAAAAAGCCGCCAAGGAGGCGGCTGAGCATCAATACATTATATTCGCTATTGACGAGTTTTCCTGAGCCGTAGCACTTCTATGAGTGACTCATGCAACCACTGCTACGTGGGCAGAGCGCTGTAGATAGCGCAGGAAATTAAATGTCAGGTTCTTGAGGCCCCACCAAGCCTCGTTCCTTTCTAGCCCAATCTTTCTTGTCAGCTTTCCACCCATGGACATGGTCATGCAGCCAAAGACATGCTCGACACAAGCTCTGATTGACGACTTGAGACGATTTAATTCCTTGGCTGCGTCGCTAAGCGGATGATTGCGAGCGCCTTTTTCGTGGATCAGGCTTTCGAAGCCACCGAGACTCAGAAGAGCATCAAAGCATTCGCCGGAATATGCTGAGTCTGCCCAGACATAGTCATGCTCGTTTTCTGGATCAAGCAGGCGTGCAAGCATCTGGCTGTCGTGGATATTGGCAGAAGTGACAGCATATCGGCGTATGAATCCATGGTCAACATCGATGCAAATACTGTTCTTGTAACCGTAGTAACTGAGGCCGTTCTTTTGTGTCCAGCGAGCGTCTAAATCCTTTTGCTGCAAGCGGTCTGGGTTTTCATCCCAGCCCTCTGGCAGCCTTCCGGCTTTGATTTCCTTGTTCTCCTGGCGGGTATTGCGTTGCTTGGGAACAGGGACGAGAGTCGCGTCAATGATCTGACCACCCCGGGCTTGGAGACCCTGAGAGCGCAGGTATTCCTCAAACATCTCAAAGAGTTCCTCGATAACTCCCGCCTTGCGCAGTCGCTCTCTGAAGAAGGCGACTGTGGTGGCATCTGGTATGTCATTCATCACCCCAAGACCAACAAACTCCTCGAAGGAGCGACGGTCATTTACTTGGAATTCGATCTCTTCATCACTTAAATTAAATAGCTGCTGGAGCACCAGCATCTTGAAAAGAATCAGCGGGTCGATTCTCTTGCGTCCAGCATTGCTTTTGCGCTCCTGGCTATAGCCCTTGTCAAGCAAAGGGCGGAAAGATTCCCAGGGAATCGATTCTGCGAGACGGATCAGAACCGGCTTCTTCTCTTGGAGCTTTGCAACTCTTTGCTGTTCGTCCCAGAAACCTCGCTGGCCCATAGAAAGCATGTAATCTGTATGGCCTAGTATAATCTAAATCCGGACGTTATCAAGCAGTCTTGCGATTTTTCGAGGTGCCCGTCAGCCTTGATCAACCATTACGCTGAATCATTGCAGCGCAGTCGATCTGCGGGATTTGCCGCATTTCACGCAAGAACTGCATAACTTATTGCGTGTCTACGGATACCGTTGCTGCCGGAACTGACCTGCTCGCAGGCTGTGGTGGCGAGTGCTGATCAGTGTCAGCTCCCGTTCAGCGCTGTTGCACCCTGGGCTGTTCCGTCTGCGACACGCTCTTCCCCCCAGGGCTGATTCAAAGTTTCAGCATGGGTCGGGTACTGCTGGCTGACGCATCGCCATCGCCAGCAGCGCCTTGATGTCGTGCATCACCGCCTGCATCCCAGCGCGGATCGACTGAAAACCAGCCAGCCGCAACAGGTTGAGTGCTGCAGTTCGCAGGCTGGCCAACGCACCAGCGCCATTGCCCCGGTAGCGGTGGGCGTCCTCGTGGAGCTGGGTGTCACGGATCCAGTGCCAGCACTCAATGCTCCAGCGGTCTCGCACCAGTTGCAGCAGTGCTTCTGGGGTGGTGCGCAGGCTTGTGAGAAACAGGTGCTGCGCCTGAAACGGCTTGCCGTCTCTGGTGCCGGTAGCGGTCATTTCCAAAATCCAGCTGGTGCCCACCCAGCTCTCGAGGATGTGCTGCGGTGCCTCCTTTGCCCGCAGCGTCCAGGTGATGTCGCGGCCATGGCTGATCTCGTGATCCTTCGCCACGAAAGGGATCTTGCGCATTCCCTGAAACTGACTGCGGATCTGGCGGTGGAGAATCTTCTGGTTGGCTTTTACCGTCAGGAGGAAGTCGGCCCCCTGCTCCTGGAGCTGCCGAAAAACGGGCGCTGGGTATGGAGCGCGTCCGCCTGGATCAGCACGCCCTCCAGATCCAGCTCGCCAAGGAGCTGCCGCAGCACTGCCCGCTCATGGTTTTCGCCGGTGGCGTAGCAGGCCTGGCTGATCGCCACGCCCAGGGCTGCCGAGTAGAGCGTCACCTGGGCGATGAATGCAGAACCACCGCCGCTGGTCGGCTCGATAGAGCCCCTCAGGGTCTCGCCGTCACACACCAGCTGATCGAGATCGGCTGCCCCGCCTGGGATCTGGGCGATCGTCCAGTCACGGATGGCAGCGCATAGGGCCGCCACATCCACCTGGTGGAAGAAGTAGCGGAACGAGGAGTCCGACGGCGGACGCCTGAGCTTGATGCCCAGCGACTCGGTGAGCACGGCGTGGTGGCGGATGGCGAATCGCTCCAGATCCCGCAAGCTCTGGCAACCACTCAGGATTCCCAGCACCGAGACCAGCAGCAGATACCAGGCCGGAAACCGAACCCCGCGCCGCATCCGCGCATCTGGGATCGACCTCAGATAGCTGATGAGATCGAGATCGGTTGCGGTAGAAGCGCTTTCAAGCACAGAACAGGGGCGATTCCGCCGACCTCAACCCATGCTGACAGCCCCGGCAAGGAACCTTGGGACAGACTTTGAATCAGCCCTGCTCTTCCCCCTCCCCGGCCCTGGTGGCTGGACTGTCATCCAGCGTCGGGCTACTGATTGCATTGGCCGTCGCCAGCGCCAGCTGGTGGCGCAGTTCCTCCCGGCTGATCACCCCCTTGTCGAACAACTCGATCCATTCCTTCACCTGGGGCTGCGGCTGGATCGGCGGGGTGAGCGGGCTCACCGTCACCTGCAGGCCGGCACCGGAGGTGAGGGGGTCACCGGTCAGGGCCGTCCAGTGCTGCAGCAGGGTGGAGAACAGCGACGCCTTCTGGATCGCCATCGCCTGCAGCAGCGCATAGCTCTGGCTGGCGGTGAGGCTGATCTCCATCTCGGTGCGGGCGGCGCCGCGGTTCTGGCTGGGGATCAGGGCGTCGCGGCGCATGGTGTCATCGAGGATCTGCAGCCAGGCCCGGTGCTCCGCAAGGGACCGCGCCCGGATCTCGACAAACTCAAAGGAGGCGTCTGCTGGCAGGTCCATGCAGGTGTTGGGGCCCAGCACGACGGGGCCGGCCTGGCTGTTGCCCATGGCGTCCACCATCCCTTTGCGCACCCCCACCGGCAGCGCTGTGCGGGATAGGAGCTCCTCGTATTCGCTCTTGCAGCGGAAGTGGTTGAGGTACTGGTGGGCCAGGCCAAGGTGCGGCAGGTCGCCTTCGCCAAACCCGGAACCATCAGAGGTATACCAGCAGGCCGGCAGCCGGCTGATGCCATCAAACGTGGTCACCACCGGTTCGTCACAACGCCAGCCACTGCCGGCCTGGGGGTCGGCGCAGACCGGATGGTGGGCCAGCTGCAGACCGGTCACGGCATCGCCGACGGTGAGCAGAGAGAGACTGCGGTACTGCCAGCGGTCGGGGGCATCGGCATCGCCCAGCAGGGCCTGGATCTGCTCCGTGACCACTGCCTCACTCCCCGGTGTTTCCGCACCGATGGGCCGGTTCAGCGGCTCCCGCCAGATGATCCGGCCCGGCAGGCCGTAGGAGACGGGCAGCTCCCAGTTCAGGCAGTTGGCACGGGGCACCAGCTGGAGCCTGGGCAGCGACAGCCGATCGCCCCGGCGCAGGGCCTCCTGGCGGTCACCTTCCGAGGGCCAGCTGTGCTCGGGCGGCAGCACCAGCACCAGGGCTGCACCATCCCGCAGCACCAGCAAGTCAGCCGCAGCGAGGAACACGCCAAGGTCTGTGCCCCTACCATCCACGTCGGTGAGCACCAAGCTCAAGCTGGCGTGGAGGCTGATCCAACTGCCCCGGCTGAGCATGCCGGCGTAGGTGCGCAGGGCATCGCGAAAGAAACCCGAAGGGCGGGCGGCATCGAGGCGCTTGCGGTAGGCGATCTCCGGCTCTCTTTCGCCCCTGGGGAGATAGTGCTCCTTGCGGCTGGTGCCGTCAGGAGCAGCGAGCAGGGCCCAGCAGTCGGCGGTGATCTGCAGGGAGGGCTGCAGTGACTGGAGCGTTGGGTGCTGGCTCCAGGGGGGCAAAGGTGCAATCGCTGCAGGAGGAGGGCCTGGGGACACGAGTCGCTGGCATCACTGCTGGCTGTTGCCAGCGAAGGATTCAGTGGGGCCCCCAGTGCGCTGATGGGGTGGCTGAGGGGGATCAGCAAACCGGCGACCTGCCACACCTTCCGCCATTCATTCGCCACGCACCTACTGGAACAGGGCGCCGACATCCGTACGATTCAGGAACTGCTCGGCCACAGCGATGTGAAAACCACCATGGTCTACACCCATGTGCTGCATAGAGGTACATCTGGGGTACGAAGCCCCGCTGACCTGCTCTGAGGAACAGAAGGATCTTCTGCGGACCGCGTAACAATCCATGAAGCAGGTGGCGATACCCGAGATGCCTTGCTCCAGTTGGTTTAAGGCTGATAGAGGAGGTAATGATAGGTAGCTTATGCGGCAAAGAGCCGGCACCCCGCAGCTTCTGCGGACCGCCGAATCAGCGTTGAACTAAGCCGCTACGCGGCAGATTCCAACAGCCAATTATAGCCCAGTTCCTGTCAGGGCCTTCCATTGCGTCGCCGATACGACCAGGCCACTGCGGCTGAGTGCGGCGGTTGGCTGGGCCTCA
>NZ_JAGQCD010000073.1 GCF_024345975.1 Cyanobium sp. Cruz-8D1
GCTTTGTGACTCTTTGCTGCTCGTCCCAGAAGCCTCTCTGACCCACAGTTGTTGTGAAGATTGCTTAACCGATCATAATCGGAATCATGCCACAATCAAGTGCCTTGTTGATTTTTCGAAGTTCCCTAAAGCCAGAATTACCGTAAAGGATATTGAATTTAATGAGCGAATTAGTGGTGAAGGAAATTCCTTCATTAGTTACGCTTAAGGAGGATGCATTAGATCCATCCCACTGAAAAGTATTAAGTGCGCCTGCGTAATCACTTAGTCCTGTAATGGTGTACGTGCCGTCATCCACACCAGTGGTTGAGCGAATGTATGTTCCCGTAACGCCGGTAATGGTTTCAGTGAAGCCAGCTTGGGCAGTTGCGCCAGCGGTGGTGAAGGTTCCTTGCGCCGATTGCGTGGTCCCAGTGACAGACCAATCCCAGGTTAAGGCTCGTGCCGCATTCGGGACGAATAGCGTGGTCAACGAAGCAGCAGCGATCAAGGCAACTGGTAAACGCATCAAAAACGTAACTCAATGCTGCACATTGACTGCCCCCCCCCGGTCTAGGCGCCCACTTGTGCCAGTCGAGCAAGTGGCTCCTCTGCCAAAGAGTGGTCGCCATTCCTCCCGCTCCTGTGCCGGGCTGGCGCCTTGGCTGCCCTGCCCAATTAGGCATCAGTACTTAGCCGCCGAGAGGTCAGGTCTGTGGGCTCATGGGCTGATCCGGTTCCAGTCGCAGCACCTCGATCGGCGCCTGGGCGAGCTGGAAGGCGCGGTCATTGGTGAGCAGCGCATCACAGCCCCAGTGGACAGCCGCCGCCAAATGGATCGCATCCGCCGTCTGCAGGCGGGTGGCAGCGCGCAGTTCCGCGGCCCGCTCCATCACCTCCGGATGCAGGGGCACCACGCTGCAATCGGAGAAAAAGCTGCGGAAGACGAAGTCTTCTCCGAAGGAGTGGGCAAGCAGTCGGATTTGATCGGCAGTGCGCAGCGGACCGACCAGGCATTCCATGCGCACCAGATCGCTGATCACCAAGTCCGCTTGGGCGTAGCGCTCCAGTTGCTGGAGGGTTCGTTGCTGAAGGTGCAGGGCGCCATCAAGGGCGTAGATCAGCACGCAGGAATCGAGTTACAGGCGCATGCCTCACCGCCAGGAAGCCCGCTCGTTCTCCAGGGCAGCATCGATCTGCTCCTTGCTGAGGCCCTCTCGAGTCGGGGTGGCGGCCTGAAGGTCAAGCAGCTTGGCCAGGAGCCGGCGGCCTGTCGGAGCGGCCTCATCGGCCGGCGTGATCGCGACGGTCACACGACCCATGGGGGTTCCGGCCGGCAGCTGCAGGGTCCGGTCCTCCTTGATGTGCGTGGTGAAGGAGAAGGATCCCATCGCTGCTGATTGGGTCCATCCACGTTAGGAGCAGAAGCAATGTCCGGTCGGCTCTCCCCATGGGGGCGAGCAGCACGGCGGCGATGCAGCCAGCAGCTCTCGATGGGGCGCCGCTCCGGCCCTTTTCATGATCGGGGGACGCGTCAAGGGTGATACGAGCCGGCCGTTGTGGACGTTGGCTGCGCTGCGCTCCGCACCAGACGAAGTGGCCGGCCCTTGACCCGCCCCCGCTGGCGGAGGGGTCCTACGCGATGCCCATCCATGGCCCTCCTTTCCCGCAAGTCCGCTCTGCAGCAGTGTTCCTGGCAGGTGCTGGATGATCTGGCTTTCTGCACTCAGCGCTATCCGCGCCTGGCGGAGTTGGCGGCTCAGGTGCTCGTTGAGCAGCAGTGCGTCCTGCCGGGGGTGCCGGTTGATCCGGGGCTGGAGGCACTGGTGCCCTTCTGAGGGGCTCAGCTTCCAGCCGGCGGGGCTCCCTGGGGGCCTCGCTTTCTTGCTGGTCGTCCACCCTGTGCAGCGATGACGGCGGCGGGAATCCAGACCGCTCACCAACACGCGGAGCCAAGGGACTTGCAGCGCAGCCGGTTCTCTCCAGGCACCAGCCGGCGGGAGGCCTCAGCACTGCTGGGGGAAGTCGGCAACACCGATCAGCGAGGGCCAGGAACCGCTGCCCCAGCCGTCTCGTCCCTGCGGGCCGCTACAGCCGAGGCCTGACGCGGGTGTCCCTCGCCTCTCTCGTGTTGGCCTTCTCTTCCCCCAGCTGCGAAATCCGCCAGTTACTGGTGCATGTCTATCCCAGTGGCAGCAAGGCCTCCGGTGCTGAGCGCCTCACGGTCTTCTATGGCCGTCGTGGTCGCCCGGTCAAAAAGCCCCGCTTCATGCCGGCGGCTCTGGCCCATCAGTGGGCACGCAAGCTGCAGGCCCGGCGGCTCGGCACCGTCTCGGTGCTCTGAGCCGCCAGGGGCTGCGGCCCCTGCCCCGGCGGGCCTGCAGGCCCCCGGGGCCTTTCCCTGCGGGGCAGCACAGGCATGCAGGGCGAATCGCGGGCAACGCCCGGACCCTGGCCACCGGCCACACAATGCCCACAGCAGCCCTCACCCCGATGAACCAGCAGAGCTACCAGCCCTCGTTGCTGAACCGCATCGCCCGGGTGCTGCTGTGCCTGGTGTTCATCCAGGCCGTGATCGGCAAGCTGACGGGCTTTGTCGTTGTGGCCGGCGCCATCGCCGCCAAGGGACTACCGCTGGCGCCCGTGCTGCTGGTGGCGGCCATGGTCTTGATGGCTGTGGGTTCGGCCCTGGTGATCAGCGGCTGGAAGGCCCGCCTCGGAGCGGTGCTGCTGCTGCTGTTCCTGGTGCCCACGACCGTGCTGTTCCACGGCGACGTGGCCGACAAGATGGAGCGAATTCAGCTGTTCAAGAACCTGGCGATCATGGGCGGCCTGTTGCTGGTGGCCGATCAGGACAGCAGAGGCTGAAGGGGGGGGGATTTCCCAGAACCTGAAAAATTTCCGAGGCACCCTGCACCGCTCCCGGAAACAGGGGGAATACCCCCGAGTTTGGATTCTTCTGCATGGACCTGCGGGCTTCTGCAGGGAGTTGCAGGGAGCTGATTTTGAAACGCGAAATACGAGGAAATTTTGCGATTTTTTTCGCGTCTGTTTCTCCCCTTTTGGGGTGTTGATCGTTTGCCCGGCGGTGTTTTCCGGGGTCCGCTCAGTTGTGCCTCAGCGGCGGCGGGGTTGCTTGGTTGAGCGCTGGGCTGCTTGCTCTGCAGCATCCATCCGTCGGGCGACGCCAGTGGCCCAGCGGCGGCCTGGCTCACCGCCCCAGCCATCCCAGGCCTGACGGCCCTTGCCGTACTGATCCCAGCTGGAGCCCTGCTTGTCCACCTCGTGGCGAGCGAAGTAGCTCACCATCCGGTCGATGGTCGCCGGTGAGAGCTGCTGACGGTTGAGCAGCTGCCGGGCTCGCGCCAGCCCCACCGGCGTCATGCCGCGGTTGGAGGGGGGCTGCTGGGCACGGCGCTCCAGGGCACGGCGGGCGGCAGCAGCCACTGGCTCGGGTGGCCGGAAGGAGAGTCCGGCGTAGAAGCTGCGGGGCCGCCGTGCCATCGACTGGTCTCAGCGACGAGCACCGCGACCGTTCACCGCGAAGGACGCCCGGTAGAGCTCAGAGGCCGACATCGACTGGGGGTTGATCGGCTCGCCATTGCTGGCGATGCCCGAGGCCGTCAATGCACCAGCGGCCTGCATGCCAGCCGGGCCCCGCTGCTGAAAGAGGAAGCCGTAGACGGGGTGCACCCGCATCTGATCAAGGAACTCGGTGGTGGTCATTGGCCGGCCGTCATCACCGAGCAGGGGCTTGCCCTGGCCATCGAGCGGTTCGAGTACGTCCTTGCCGTCATTGCCGTTGCTTAGCCGGAAGCAGGTGCCCAGCTGCCCCTTGAAGATGTCAAAGAAGGTGCCGCGCGCGTCACCGCCGGTGCGGCCCTCGGCCTGGGAGAAGACACGCTCCAGCAGGCGGTCCTTGCGTAGTTGGAGCACCTGCTGCTTGGCCTCATCGCGCTCAGCAGAGACAGCAGCCACCTTCTGGGCGGAGGCCTCCTCCATCTGGCGCTCGCGCAGATCCATCTGCTGTTCAAGGATCTGCTTTTGACGTTCGGCCTCCTGCAGGCGGGCGTACTCCTCGGGGTTGATCTCCGAGAAGCGGTTCAGCTGCTGACGCAGGGTGCGGATCTCCTTTTCCAGCTGGTTGCTCTTCCGCCGCTCGGCCCGCAGGGGTTCGGTGAGGCGGCTGTCGTCCACCGGGGGAGCAGCGCCCTCCGATGGAGAAGCGCCGGAGCTGTCGCCGCCGCTGGCGGCAGAACCGCCCTGGCCGCCGGCGGCGTTGGGGTCGCCCATGGGGACACCGGCTGTCGTGACCTCACCGGGCTGGCCGGTGGCGGCGTAGTTGTCGTCACCGCCCTGGCCGCTTGTTGCGGGGGCGGAGCTGGAGGTGGAAGAAGGAGTGGCAGTGGCCATGACCCATCGCGGCTGTCGTGGATGAACGCCCCGTCCGGGCTGCGTTCTCGATCTATTGCCAGGGGCGCCGGCCGACAATGGCTCCGGTTCTCATGCACACGCCATGGCCTCCGGTATCACAGTCACCTCCAACCCGGATCCAACTCAGCTGCATAGCCTGGGTGTGACGAGCTGGCCGACCTGGGGCTGTGAGGTGAGCACCTTCCCCTGGACCTACGACGAGCAGGAGACCTGCCTGCTGTTGGAGGGAGACGTGACCGTGACTCCCGATGGCGGGGAGCCGGTGCGCTTTGGCGCCGGTGATCTGGTGGTGTTTGACGCCGGGCTGAGCTGCACCTGGGAGTTGCATGCCCCGGTACGCAAGCACTACCGCTTTGGTTGAGCACTGCCGCCAGCGTGGAGCCGATGCAGACACCACCTCGCCCCACGCCCCGCGAGAGCACCGAAGCGATGGTGCGCAACATCGGCCTTGAGCTAGCGGAGATCGAGCTGGCCATCGGCTACTGCCGCGGCGATGTCGTCGCGGAACCGAAGCTGACGGGCACCTGGATGGCCCACCTGCTGATCAGCAGCAGGGAGCTGCTGCAGAACCTGCTGATCGATACGGCCAAAAAGCCCCAGCGAATCAACGCTCCGGGGTGACAGGCCGGGTCCAGCGCCGGTAGAGCCAGACCCCGCCGCCGCCCCAGAGCAGGCTCCAGAGGATGAAGGTGGCGGCGGTGCCGAGCTGACCTCCCTCCAGCGAATAGATCCCGGCGTTGATCAGGCCGGCATCGATGAGCGAACCGCCGATACCCCAGCCCAGCACCCAGGTGAACAGAAAGCCGATGGCCTGGAGGTTGCCTGTCATGGAAGCGGAAATGCTGCGGTGGCCATCAAAACCCCCAGGGTTGCCGGGGGTGTGGGCGGGTGAACCGAGCAGGGACTCAGAAGCAGAAAGGCAGGAACTGGGTGCGGCAGGCGGTATAGCCATCAACCAGGTCGCCGAGGCCGATCTGGTGGGCGATGCCGGAGCCGGTGAGACCTTCCACCACGATGCCCATCACGATTCCGAGCATGGCGGCGCGGCCATTGAACAGTTCAGCGCGCTTGATTTGCTCAATGTGGATCAGCTGCTCGGCCCGGTACTGGAACCACTGGCCGTTGGCGGGGGTGTTTGTCTTGGAAGCTCCGATTCGGTGGGAATGGGGCGGTGATCGTGGGCGAACGGTCAGTCGGCCGGTCGGGGCTGCAGCAGGGCGCCTGCGATCCAGGCGCCGATCAGCGGGAGAGCGAAAACGCCAGTTATCTGCTGCTGGTTGGAGTGAGGTCGCTGGGGCGGATCAACACGAAGACGGTCATGGCGGTGAGCAGCACCACCAGGGCGACGACGGCTGTGATGGCAGTGCTGTAGTCGGTGCTCATGGCGATCAACCGAGCCCGATCTGCTGGAGGATGCCCTGGCCGGTGAGCAGCTCAGTGGCAAGGCCGATCACGAAGCCGAGCATGGCCAATCGGCCGTTCCAGGTCTCGGCGAATTCGACAAACCCGTAGCGGGGAGCGGGATCAGCCATGAGTGCCTCAGTTAGTTGAGTGAATTGTAACGGCATGTGAAGCGACTGGGTCATGGCGGGTTCCCGCAAATGCCCCCAGCCGCGGGGGGCCTCACCCCCGCGAGAGCTCCAGCTGCCTGGCCAGCCAGATCTCCACGTCCTCGTAGGTGTAGCGGACGAGGTTGCCCAACTTCACGAAGGGCGGGCCGTAGCCGCTGGAATTCCAGCTGTAGATCGTGGAGGTGGAGACCCCCAAGTAGGTGGCCAGGGTTTCAGGCGTGTAAAAACCGGCCGGCAGGCTGGTGGTGCTGGTGTCGGCGTTTGCGGCGGCGCGGCGCTTGGGGATGAACAGCCAGCTGCCCACCGGCAGCGGATCGGAGGGCCGGCCGGTGAGGGTGGGGTTCAGGCCCCGCAGGGTAGTGACGGTGGTGAGGTGCCGCTCGGCCAGCACGTTGAGGCTGTCGCCGGTGCCCACCACCGCCACACGGTTGGGCTTGAGCGCGGCCTGGATCCGTTCGCCCAGCAGCGGTTGGGTCAAGGAGCCGATACCGCCGGCGCCGTAGAGCCCTCCGAACTCGGTCACCGAGAAGGCCCCCAGCTGGCCACGGCTGGGGGAGGGGAGCAGGCCGGGGGTGCGCAGCTCAACCAGCGGCCCCAGCCACACCGTCCCGAAGCAGGGGGTGAGCAGCGCCGGGGTGGTGGTCGAGACCGGCCGGATGCCGCTGGTGCTCCAGCTGATGTCGCCTGCCAGCCAGTCCCAGGGTTGGGATGGCGTCAGCGGCAACACCGCCCCGCGGGTGAGGTAGCCCTCGTAGGTGAAGTCCCCCGTGTCGAGTCCGGGGGCGTTCTCCTTGCTCGAGATGCCACGCAGGCGCTTGAGGAACCCCTCAAAGACGAACCGTCCGGTGCGCTCCGAATCGAGCACGCCGGGGATGGCATTGGAGAACAGCAGGATGCGGGCATTGGCGTAGGGCTGCAGCGCCGAGGGGGGCAAAGTTGGGGTGCTGGTCACGGATCAACCCCGCTCCAGCGCTGCGGTGAAGCTCCCGCCACCGCTGCTCAGCTGGGAGTCGCGGCTCCAGTTCGCCAGGGTCGGCAGCATCAGCACTAGGGCCTGGGCATGGCTACCCCGCTGCCGGCGCAGGGCCTGTTCGATCGAGAGCCCCACACCAAAACGGGTGACCGTTTCCTCCCGCAGCAGCTCCGTGTCGAACTCGATCACATCTGCCTTTTTCACTGGGAGACTGCCGTCCTCTGGCAGGGCATCAGCAACGGCTGCCTTGCGGCGGGTTTCGATCGGCGCCATCAGCTGCTCCGGGTTCAGCCCGGCCAGTTCAGTGTCGATAGCGGCGATGGCATCCAGTTCCCGCCTGGCGGTGGGGATGGCGTCGGGGTAGAGCTGCTCGAGATCCGCCATCGCGTCGTTGATGGCGCGGATCCCCGCCATCCGAGCTGGGATCGAGAGGGCGATGCGGATCCCCTCTAGGTCAGCAGCACGCCAGCGGTAGGGCGAGTCGGTCGGGGTCTGGCTCATGCAGCGGCAGGGGCGGCTTCTGTCTGCTGTTGCCGCGCGGCGGCTCAGATCCCGGCGCCGATCACCACGGCGGCAGGCTGATCGCCGCCGGTCGGCAGGTCGTGGCGCTCCTGCTGCCAGGCCCGCTGCAAGTCGCTCTGGGTGATGCGGTAGCCGAGGCGGCGGGCGGTGTGGATCAGCTGCTGACGAGAACGACAGCGCCGCAGGGTGCGCTGCAGCGAGGGTTCAGCTTCTGCCTCGATCACCAGCCGTTCCAGCTCAGAGAGGCTCATCGCTTCCATCCCCTGGGGCCCTCACCATGCCCAGCCGCCAGGTGTAGAGGTCAGCGGGAAGCGGGCCTGCAGCGCTGATCGAGGGCGCGCACGATCAGGGCCACGGCCTTGGCCTGGCCCTGCACCGCAAAAGCCTCCCGCTCGATCAGGGGGTTGAGAGGCAATCTCCAGCCGACCGGCCGCAGCACCCCATCGGGGCAGCTCTGAGCGGCATGGGCGGCCTCATGCAGCAACGTCTGACGGGCGATGCCCAGCTCGCCCGTGATCGGTGCCACCCAGAGGGTCCGCCTGGCTGCATCGAACATCCCGTAGACCCCCCGCCTGGGGGGAGGCGCCAGCTGCACGGAGAAGCGATGGCGACGCAGCGCCGCCAGCAGCGGCTGCAGATCGGCGGGCCAGGCCCAGCCGGCGGTGGCCAACAGAGGGAGCAGCACCACCGCCAAGCTGGCGCTCAGTGATGCTGGCTTTATCAAACAAATTCCACGAAGTTGGTGGCACTGATCGAGTAGTTGCGCAGCCAAACAATGGAGTCTGTATCAGCCTGAAAACCAGCGCGACCATCGTTCATTGCGATAAAAGTACCGGAATGACTGCTGGCTGTGAAAGCAGCCACTGAATTGGCGGTAAACGCTGCTTTGGTGAGCACTGCAGCAATCGCTGCAGGGGCGATCGATGCTGCAGTGCCAACAGAAGTGGTGAGCCGTGAGGCTGTCACGGAGCTCGGAGCTGATATGCGATCGTTGCGATTGAAATCAGTGATCTCGTCGAAATAACCGCCCGTACCGCTGATTGGATCAAGCAGCAACGAGTCGCTGAGCTGCAAGAAGACAAACACATCACGATCTGCCGTGCCACCACCCCCGGTGAGGATGTCCTTGCCGCCACGGCCTGTGAGACGATTATTGGCACCGTTGCCGATGATGGTGTTGTCTAGATTGTTGCCGGTGCCATTGATGGTTTGGCTGCCGGTGAGTTTCAGGATCTCCTCGCCAGCTTTGAGAGTGTAGGAGATCGTCGATTCAATACTGGTGTCAAGTACAAATGAACGGGCCGTTGATGCCGTACCCAGATTCCCCGCTCCATCGGCCACGCGTGCCGTGATGCGGTAGGTGGTGCCGGCAGTGGCGGGAAGAGTGGGTGTGTAGCTCCAGGTGCGGGCGGTGTTGTTGACGGTGGCGGAACCGAGCAGGGCGGTGGCGTTGTAGATGCGGAGGGTTTCCCCCGTTGCCAGGGCTCTGGAGATCGTTCCGGTGATGGTGGGAGTGCGGTCGTCGGTACGACCACCAGCGGCCACCGTGCCCCGGATCAGGCCGGCGTTGTCGTTGACGCCAGTGATCGCAGCGGTGGTGGCTGGCGGGGTGGTATCGAGGATGAAGGAGCGAGCAGCAGAAGCCGTACCCAGATTCCCCGCTCCATCGGCCACGCGTGCC
>NZ_JAGQCD010000074.1 GCF_024345975.1 Cyanobium sp. Cruz-8D1
ACAGTCCAAATGCTGCGAAATCGGGCTGTCTGAGCGCTTGAACTGAACCCATCTGACGAAATCACCGAGAAATCAGCTCGGAGATGGGAAAACACGACTGCTTAGACGGTTTTTCCGCAAACTCTTAAGGTTGCACTTCAGGGAGGAGCCAAGTCAACCGTTGACTCCCTAAGAAGGCCGATGTTTACGAGCTTTCCTCTTTGCTTGCCGCCTCAGGATGAGCAAGGGCCGCTATTGGAGTTCCTCGAAGAGAAAGAGCAGGAGTTAAATGGTCTACTGCGAACCTCTGAGCAAGCCATTCTTCTCCTACAAGAACGCCGCTCCGCCCTGATCTCCGCCGCCGTCACCGGCCAGATCGATGTGCGTGGCCTGGTGCCCGAGGCTGAGGCTGCATGAGCAGCACCCCCAAGACGATCCAGATCTTTCTGCCCAGCGGCGAACCCCACGGCATTCGCATCGCTGAGATCACCACCCGCATCGTGCAGGTGATCGAGGTGCCCCGCAGTCTGCTGGCCGATTTCCTGGCGATGGAGCAGAGCCGCCAGGTGGGGGTTTACTTCCTCCTCGGCGAAGCCACAGAAGGCGGCGACCGCTTGGTGTACGTGGGCCAAACCGGAGACCTGGGCGCCCGCCTCAGCATCCACAACCAGAAGAAGGACTTCTGGGATCGTGCCCTGGTGCTGATCTCCCGCACCAACAGCCTCACCCAGACCCATGCGCTGTTCCTGGAATGGCATGCCATCAAGCAGATTCGCGATGCCGAACGCTTCGCGGACGAAAACGGCAATAGCGGCTTCAAGCCCCATACACCTGCCCCTTTGGAAGCCGAATGCCTGGAAATCTTCGAGACGGGCCACACCCTGATCACCAGCCTCGGCTTTCCGCTGTTTGATCGCGTCGTTGCAGCTTCGTCGTCTTCACGCGAAGCCGACATGCTCTTCTGCCGCAGTCCCGGTACGGGCGTGGAGGGGCGAGGCCTCTACACAGCCGAAGGCTTCGTGGTGCTCGAAGGCTCCACAGCCCGGGAGGCCATGACCCCTTCCACCACCCCTGCGCAGAGACAGTGGCGCCAGCGGCTGATCGAACGCGGCGTGATGCAGCCCAACGGCAACGGCGGCCTGGTTTTCACCAAAGACCACCTGTTTCAGACCCCGTCCGGTGCCGCCATTGCCCTGATGGCCCGCCGCGCCAACGGCTGGATCGAATGGAAGAACGGCGAGGGTCTCACCTTGCACCAGCTGCAGCGGGAGCCGCAGGCCGCTGCCGTGTCATTGGATTAGCCCACCAGCAGTGAGCAAGCAGCCTCATGATGCTCACTTCAACCAAGATCCCTAGATCATCCGAATTTCGACAACTATGCACCCCGTGCATAGTCTTGAGGGCTACCCCTGGAGCTTGGGGTACGACCTAAGCTGAGCGCCACCAAGTAGCAGTGCCGCCTTGATTGAGCCTGGCCTTCTCTTTTTTCCGCCACCCGAAATCCTGGATGCCATCGCCCAGCGGGTTGATCCAGCGGCTGGAACCTCCGGCCTACTCATGGCGGCCAGGGAGCGACTCAAGGACCCTTTGCTCGTGAATCCACCTTTCTCTGTCCAGGATGCGACCTGAAGTGATCCAGGAGGTTTGGAGCCGATGAGCCTCCACCACGAAGTCGCCTTCGAGCGCGAGATCTGCGAGCACCTCGGCGCCCATGGCTGGCTCTACGAAGAAGGCAGCGCCGCTGCCTACAGCCGTGAGCTCGCTCTCTACCCACCCGATCTGATCGCCTGGGTGCAGCAGGCCCAGCCTGACGCCTGGCAGGTGCTGCAGAAGAACCATGGCTCCAAAGCCGAGGGCACCCTTTTGCAGCGCGTCCGCCAGCAGCTCGACCAAGTGGGCACCCTCGATCTGCTGCGCCACGGGGTGGAGGTGCTCGGCTTGCCCAAGGCCCTCAAGCTGGCAGAGTTCAAGCCGGCCTTCGGGCTCAACCCGGCGATCCTGGCCCGCTACAACGCCAACCGCCTGCGGGTGGTGCGGCAGGTGCGCTACTCCACCCACAACGAGAATTGCCTCGATCTGGTGCTGTTCCTCAACGGCATCCCCGTCGCCACCGCCGAACTCAAGACCGACAACACCCAGAACATCGCGGACGCGGTGTGGCAATACAAGAGCGACCGCAACCCCAGGCCCGTCGGCCAGGCTCCGGAGCCACTGCTCTCCTTCCCCAGTGGCGCCCTGGTGCATTTCGCCGTCAGTAATCGCGAGGTGCAGATGACGACCCGGCTGGAAGGCCCCCGCACCCAGTTCTTGCCCTTCAACCAGGGCAGCGACCCCGGTGGGCCCAACTGCGGCGCCGGCAATCCGGTGATGGCGGGCCATCGCACCGCCTATCTCTGGGAGGAGGTGTGGGAGCGCCATAGCTGGCTTGAGATCCTGGGCCGCTACTGCATCGCCGAGCGCGACAAGAAAAAGCAGATCAAACGGCTGGTTTTTCCCCGCTACCACCAGCTGGCCGTGACCCGGCTGCTGCTCAAGGTTGTGCTGGAGGAAGGCGCCGGCCTGCGTTATCTGATCCAGCACTCAGCCGGCTCCGGCAAAACTGCATCGATCGGCTGGAGCTCCCATCTGCTCGCCGATCTCCACGACGAGAACGACCGGAAGCTGTTCGACACCGTGCTGGTGGTGAGCGACCGCAGCGTGATTGACAGCCAGCTGCAGGAAACTCTCGAGAACTTCGAGCGCCGCAAAGGGGTGGTGGCCTCGATCACCACTGAGAAGGGCATCAAGAGCGACCAGCTGGCCGCCGCCCTCTCCGGCGAAAAGAAGATCGTGGTCTGCACCATTCAGACGTTCCCAGCCCTGATCAAGAAGATGCAGGAGCTCACCGCCACCAGTGGCAAGCGCTTCGCGGTGATCGCCGATGAGGCCCACAGCTCCCAGACCGGCCAGGCCGCCGACAAGCTCAAGCAGGTGCTCTCCGCAACCGAAGCTGCCGATCTGGCCGATGGCGGCGAGCTGGACATCGAGACCCTACTGGCAGCCCAGATGAGCGCCCGCACCAGGGAGGCCGGCATCACCTATGTGGCCTTCACCGCCACCCCCAAGGCCAAGACGCTGGAGCTCTTCGGGAGGCGTCCAAACCCTGCTGAACCGGCTGGCCCGGGCAACCTGCCGGCACCGTTTCATGTGTATTCAATGCGTCAGGCGATCGAGGAGAAGTTCATCCTCGATGTGCTGCAGAACTACACCTCCTATAAGCTGGCCTTCCAGCTCGCCCAGGAGGGTCAGAGCTTTTCCAGTGAGGAGGTGGAGCGCAGCGCCGCGCTCAAGAAGCTGATGGGCTGGGTGAAGCTTCACCCCCACAACATTGCCCAGAAGGTGCAGATTGTGGTGGAGCACTTCCGCCAGTTTGTCTGGCCGCTGCTGGATGGCAAGGCCAAGGCGATGGTGGTGGTGGGCTCCCGCAAGGAGGCCGTGCGCTGGAAGCTCGCTATCGACAAGTACATCAAGGAGAAGAGCTACCCACTCGGCACCCTGGTGGCCTTCAGCGGCGAGGTGAGCGATGAGGAGAGCGGCCCCGATGGCTTCACGGAACGCAGTCAAAGCCTCAACCCCGGCCTCAAGAGCGACATCCGCGAGGCCTTCAACGGCGCCGACTATCAGATCCTGCTGGTGGCCAACAAGTTTCAGACCGGCTTTGATCAGCCGCTGCTCTGCGGCATGTACGTGGACCGCCGCCTGGCTGGCATCCAGGCCGTGCAGACCCTCTCTCGGCTCAACCGCTGCCATCCGGGCAAAGACACCACCTACGTGGTGGACTTTGTGAACGAAGCAGACGACATCCTGGCAGCCTTCAAGACCTACTACGCCACCGCCGAGCTGGCCAAGGCCACTAATCCCATTCTGATCCTCGACCTAAAGACCAAGCTCGATGCCCAGCGCCATTACGACGAGTTCGAAATTGACCGGGTGGTGAAGGTGCTGCTGGATGCCACCCGCACTGACAAGGTGCGGCAGAGCCAGCTGATCGGGGCTATCGATCCTGTGGCTCAGCGGCTGATGACCTTGTACAAGAAAGCCAGGATCGCCTATCGCCAGGCAGAAGAGATCAATGACGCCGACGCACAGAAGCGTGCCAAAGACGAACTCGACGCACTCACGCTGTTCCGCACCGACATGGGCACCTACGTGCGCTTCTACACGTTTCTGTCTCAGATCTTCGACTACGCCAACACCGGCATTGAGAAGCGGGCAATCTTCTACAAAGCGCTTCTTCCACTGCTGGAGTTTGAGCGCGAGATCAACACGGTGGATCTCTCCAAGGTGGTGCTCACCCACCACCATCTCCGCAATCTCGGCACCAAGAAGCTCGACCTCAGCCAAGGCGACAGCCTCCTGATCCCAGGCATGGCCCCAGGTGGTGGTGGGGTTCAGGACAAAGACAAGGTCGAGCTGGCGGAGATCATCGCCAAGCTCAATGATTTGTTCAGTGGCGATCTCGGCGATAACGACAAGCTGCCCTATGTGTGTTCCGTAATCCGCGGCAAGCTGATGGAATCCTCCACCCTGCAACAGCAGGCAGCCGCCAACAGCAAGGAACAGTTCTCCAATTCACCCGATCTGAACAAGGCGTTGCTGGACGCGATCATCGGCGCTCTTGACGCTCATCAGTTGATGAGCACCCAGGCCCTCAACTCTACCGAGGTACAAGAGGGCATCATCGACATCCTGCTCAATCACACCAATCTCTACGAAGACCTACGCGATCAAGGCCAGCAGGAATGACCCCTGATCCGCTCACCCTGGCGGCCGCCAAGCAGGCCCGCAATGTGGCCGTGCAGATGATGGCGGAGCGCGGGCGCGGTCTGGTGCTGGTAGGCGTCGCTCGGCTGGACCTGGCCCTGGAGCATCTGCTAAAGGCGGTGATGGCACCGAGCAAGGACCCCGAAGACAAGCTGTTCACCCCCGATCGTTCCCTGGGTAGCTACGGCGCCAAGATCAGCCTCGCGGCACGTCTGGGGCTGATCGAACCATCGATCGAGCAGGCCCTTCACGCCGTCCGCAGCGTGCGCAATGACTTCGCCCACAGCGCAGGCGACCCCACACTGGCGGAACCGCGCCACCAGAAGCGGCTGCAGCGGGTGTATCCAGAGGCGGAGAGATCACCGTTGTGGATGGCCCTGGCGCCTCTGCTGCAGAGCCAGGCCGGGCTTAGCGCTGATGAGCAGGTGTTCATCCTGCTGGTTACCACGTTGGTGGCTTCCATTGAGGCCTGTGCACTCCTCCAGAAACCCTTTGTGCCTCGAGCCACGGTGCGATTCAGGAACGGCTGAGGCGCATCCGGGATCGGCAGTGTCAGTTTCATCCCATTCCACCCAATCGCACCGCCTCCTGGTACTCCTCCTCGATCCCCAGCTCTGAGTCCTCATCGGGCATCAGCCACTACCGCTTCGCGGGCCTGCGGCTACATGCCCACGTGGATCAGGCAGGCCAGGGCCAGGTCGCTCCAGCTGCCGGGCAGGGTCTTGAGCCTGCGGGCGATAGCGGGCTCGTTGATCTGCAGCCCGCCCTGGCCCATGGCCGCCACCTCGCTGAGCACCGACATGAACTGCGGCTGGTCCATGTCCAACCCCTCGAACATCTGCAGGGGCTGGAGGCCGTAGCTCACCGGGTCCTGCCGCAAACCATCGGTCTGCACCTGCCGCAGGTCCTGGGCGGCGATGCTGCCCCGCAGATCTTTGGCCATGTTTGCCGGCTCGCCGTAGGGCTGGGCCTCGATCAACTGCAGCAGCAACCGATCGGCCTCGTCGCGATGCTCGTCTAGATTATACGGCTCCAGCAATGCCTGGGCCAGGTTGAAGGCCGTGATCAGGTCGTCTGACGCCGCCGCCAGTGTCTAGAGGTGTCCGTTCAGCCCCGGCGGCCAGGGCCCCGGCGATCACGAGCAGGCTGCCGAGTCTGCGTAGAGCAAAGGCGTTCCGGGACTCCAGCTCAAAGGCCACCTCCAGCGCCTCGCGGGCTTCTACCTTGTCGCCCAACCGCATCGCGGCTAGCGCTAGCCACTGCTGCCCGGCGTTGCAGCACGCGAGGTGGGCAAGTATCAAGATCTTTGATCATGCCTTATAAAGTTGCTGGCCAACATTACGCCCACGATATCGGAGGCTTCATCAGAAATAAAAAGCGGAAAGCACAACAGCTATAAACACGCTTGCACCAGCTGTAGAGCACAGTATTTTAATCCAAAACATTGCCTGAGCAAATGCATTAAGCATCTCCGATTCGGAAGGCTTCCAGTCTTCATTTTGCTGGAGGTTGTCATAGAGTGAGTTCAACCCATCAAGACTGAATACACGCATGTGGTGTAGCGAATAGCCAATAGAGAAATGGTATAGCACGTACTGCAGCAAATCAAATAAAAGAGCTGCAACTGACAGCACCATTGGCCAAAAAAGGCGGACTGCACCTAGTGCATGCGCGCTCTCTTCCGTTAAATCAGAAATCTTGCCCGCTAGCAAAGCCCAGCAAGTTCCAAGCACAGCCAATGCAATCAATCTGGCCCTGCCTGAAAGAATCTCCGAGTTTTTGGCACCACCATCCTTGATCGATCCTCTTATTCTGTTTATATAGTCTTTCTTCTTCTGGTTTTCATCATCCCATTCTTTTTTGGCTTTGGCTGCGCTCATCGGATACTTGGGATTCATTTAAAACAATTTAGGGTTGGCCATGAGCTAATCGGAATCCAGCTGCATGGCTTATTTAGACAGCGCCTTGAATAAATCTACGTGAGGCTGCCGCAATTGACCGTCGGATTCACGCGTGCCTAGCGCTAGTGGACTTCTTAAGTATATCTATCCTGCTTATGTCGTCAAGAGCACATTGCCGGAAAGAAAACTATGGCGATAGCCGCAGTCGCCATGGCGACTTTCGGTTCACGGCCGGCAGGAGCGCATGGGCAGGCATCGCCGAGCCGTAAAGGGACAGAGGAGCCCCCACGGTATCGGCGGCAGTGCGCCGGCCCCCAGGCCCTTCAGCCGAAACCCTTGGCCGGCCCTCGATGGCTTGGCGGCAGCAGCGGAATCTCGATCACCGCCCCCTGCTCCACCGGGTAGCCCTCCATCTGCAGGTGGATGTCGCTGCAGACCAGGGTCAGTGGCGGATCGAGCTCCAGGGCTTCCATGAACACCAGCACCACGTCCTCGCCCGGCCCGGCGGCATCGGGATGGCGCTTGACGTCCTGCTGGAACCGCAGGGACGTGTACTTCTTGAGGTCAGGCCGGGCCGAGAGCACGTTGGTGCGGAGGAAGCGCTCGTTGCCGTAGGCGGTCTGGTTCACGAACATCACATAGGGCTCATCCCCGTCCGGCCCCGGCAGATCGTCCTGGGTGGCGATGTGGATTCCTGGCACGCTGCTGCCTCACCGGCCTGGCCCCCAGCATCCACCGAAGACGGGCCGGCGAGAAGACCAGGCCGTGACCTCAGCACTTCAGATCGGCGACACGGTGCGGTTCTCAAGGGCCTTCCTGCAGGCCACCGCCATGGTCACCGGGCCCGAGGCCCCCAGCGGCGTGGGACCGTTCGCCCGCGGCACCGTGGCTGCCCTTGCCCCCATCAGGAGCCTGGTGTTTGCGACAGTGGTGTGGGCTGACGGCGAGGGAACCCAAGTCAAGGTGGTAGAGATCGAGAAGCCATGCATCTCACCACATCCGATAAGATCATCAATAACGGCAAGCGCAAGCCCCGCACTTACACCCATTCATGAATATCATCAAATTGGCAGTTGTCAGCGCTGTTACCTTGCTAAGCATCCCTTCAATTCCTGCCACTGCACAACAGGTCGACCCACGCATCCATAAGCTGTGCGTTGAGGCAAAGGATTACGTGGGTTGCGTTAGAGCCATGTCAGGAGACACCTCTACTCAATCCAGAACCGTCAATTCGCAGGGCGCAGACATTGCAGAAGGCAACCAATGCCCAGCAGGCTTTGCGTATATCGGTGGAGGAAACTGCCAACGAGTAGATTGTATCTATCCTTCGACCGATCTAGGGCACGACCCCATTGTCGCGGGGAAACCTGGCTGGGGATGCAAGTACAACTGGATCCGAGGGGCTGGAGAGATGCGCCTTGGAGCAGTGGGCCGAGCCTTCAACAATCCCGATTGCCCACCCGGAAATCCGCCAATCGGGTATAATAGCACCTGCCAAGTTCGCAATGAGACAAAACCGGCTGCCACCATTGAAAGCAATCAGGGGAAGGAAAAGAAGTTTCCTTGGGAATAGGAAAACATATTAGAACGAAGGCAATCGTGATCATCAGCTCCTGAGCGGGTGAAGGTATGGCTATCCTGGCTCTCGCCAAGCATGGCCATTGCGACTAGTAGTCTTGCCGCTCTGGCTTAGGCAGCCGTCCTTCGAAGAGGTCTTCTTGGCGCATCATTCGGTGACGCCACACCTCCAAGTTAACTTGCAGGTTATTAGGAGGACGCCTCGGCCACGCGCAGATCTTCCAGCTCGGTAGAGGAGCGGTTGTCAGGCAACCCGCCTTGCGACGCTGATGGCCAGGCTGACGCCCCAATCGATCCGCGCGAGCCATATCAAGCTGCCAGCGATCGGGATCTTGATCGTCTAAGTCAGGCGCAAGGGATCCCTGTATTCAGCAGACACAGCATCGCCATCGCTCGCGGCAGTAACACCTGCACTGCACTAGGAGTTTGTTGCCAATAGAGCATCGAGCCTCTGAGCACGGCGAATTCTGGCCGCGCTGAACTCTTCATCGCTGCTGAGGCTCTTTTGTTCTGCTGAGCATGCCCATCGATGGGCCTGAATCAG
>NZ_JAGQCD010000075.1 GCF_024345975.1 Cyanobium sp. Cruz-8D1
CCAGGCTTGTCACCAGCAGGCACGCCAGCAGGTTCGGCAGCAAGCGCCGCACACGCCGCAGGTAGAACGTCCCCAGACGCGGCCACAGCGGCTTGCTGGCCTGGCCCAGCAACGAGCCCATCACCACGTAGCCGGAAATCACAAAAAAAACGTCCACTCCCGTGAACCCCCCCGGCAACCACCCCTTGTTCAGGTGGAACACCAGCACCGCCAGCATCGCCGCGCCACGCAACGCATCGATGTCCGGCCGGTAGGCAAAGCCGGCCGCCTTCCCGGTCACTCCGTCCGCCTGGCGGATAGCCACTGGCGCGGCTTCAGTGCCCGTGACAGCTGCGATCAACCCATCCCCTTGTGTGCTGGGAAATGTACCGACCGGCCGCCGCCTCTGGGTTCAGCGGGCGGTCAGCGCGGCAACCGGGCTTTCCACCAGGCCCTCCAGCCAGTCCAGCAGGGCCCGGTTCACCTGATCGGGCACCTCGTCGTGGGGGCAATGACCGGCCTCAAGCACCACTTCGGTGGTGCGGGCCGGCGCGTGCCGCTGGAAACTGGCCCGGCGGCCGGCGGCGTTGATCCAGGGGTCGCGGATGCCCCAGAGCAGCAGCAACGGCGCCGTGAGCCCTTCGAAGAGTTCATCGAGGGGCTGACCGCGAGGGATGTCGAAGACGGTGCGGAACACCCCGAAGGCCCCCGGATCGCGCGAGGGGCGCAGGATCGCCTCGACCAGCTCGTCGTCGACGTTGGTGCGGTCGATATAAACCTGATTGAGGGTGCGGCGGACCGTGGCGGGGCGGCGCATGTTCTCGAACAGGAGGCGCTGCAGCACAGGGCTGCGCAGCAGGGCCGACCCGATGGTCTGGCGGGCGATGGCCCCCCACCCCTGGGGTGGCTGCTGCTCGTCGCTGAAGGGGCCAGCGGCGTTCAGCAGCGCCACGCCCGCGGCCCGCTCCCCCAGGGCGGCACCGGCGGCCAAGGCGGCGAAGCCACCGAGGGAGTTGCCCACCAGCACCGTGGGCCGGCCGATCCGCTCGTCCACGTAGGCGCAGAGCTGGTCGCGCCAGAGCGCGCCGCCATAGGTGAGGCCGGCGGGTTTGTCGCTACGGCCGAAGCCGAGCAGATCGATGGCATGGACCTCATGGGTCTGGGCCAGCACCGGAATGTTGAAGCGCCAGTGGTCGGTGGAGGCCCCGAAGCCATGCACCAGCAGGACGGCCGGCCCGGTTGGCTGCTCCGGAGCCGACTGCACGGCATGCACCCGATGGCCCAGGAACTGCCAGGGGGTTTCGGGTGACGAAGCCATGGACGCAGCGGCGATGCGGTGGAGGACGATGCTAGGAAGCCCGGCCAGCGTGCGGCCCTGCCCCCTGCGCCTGCGCCCATGTCCGACGCCTTCACCCTCGCCGACCTGAGCCCGCTGCTGCCAGGGGTGGCTTTGTGGGCCCTGGCCCTTTACCTGCCCCTGAGCGTCCCGTTGGGCCGGCTGGAGCAGGCCTTGGCCGAGGGCTCCCTGGACCAAGGGCTGCAGCAACTGGTGCTGGTGGGCGGCAGCCTGCTGCTGGCCCTGGCGGTGGGCCTGGTGGTGGAACTGCTGCTCAGCTGGGCCCTCGGCCCGGGATGGGCCGGAAGCCTGGGTTTGATCGCCGTACTGGGGGGCCTGTCGCTCAGCCTCGCTGCCGGCCGAGACGACGACCGACAGCGCTGAAGCCGACCGAAGCGACGCGGGGGGTCAGGCGGCCTGCTCGGCGGACCCCTTTGCCTCGGCCTCAGAGGGGAGCTCGACGCCGCTCAGCGCCAGCCGCAGCAACAGCGGCGCCAGGAACGTGGTGCCGATCACCATCAGCAGGATGGCCGCCTCCAGGGGCGCCGAGAGGATGCCGGCCTGGCTGCCCAGACCCAGGAAGATCAGACCTACTTCGCCGCGGGGCATCATCCCGAGACCCACCACCAGCCGGTTGGTCTTCTGCAGGCTGAAGTAGCTCCAGCCGGCGGCCACCTTGCCGGCGATGGCGACGGCCAGCAGGAACAGGGCCACCACCAGCCCTTCGCGGTTGTCGGGGTTGAAGGGGTTCATCACCGACAGGTCGAGGGAGCTGCCGATCAGCACGAAGAACACGGTGGCGAACAGGGCCACCAGGGGCTTCACCGACTGCTGGATCGCCTTGGTGTGCTTGGAGGCGCTGAGGATCAGGCCGGCCGCGAAGGCCCCCAGGGCCGCCTCCAGGCCGATCGCTTCCGCGGCGAAGCAGCACAGGCCGAGCACCACAAACCCCGCCACCACCACTTCCCCGGGCGCTTTGAGGCGATCCAGCAGCCAGTCGAAGGCCGGCGCTGCGGTGCGGCTCAGGAACAGGGCCAGGGCCACGAACACCGTCGCCGCCAGCACCAGCTGCAGGATCGGACCGGCGGTGAGCTCCCCGTCAGCAGCCAGGGCCACCACCACCGCCAGGATCACGATGCCGAAGATGTCGTCGAGCACGGCGGCGCCGATCACGGTCTGGCCTTCCCGGGTCTTGAGAAACTTCAGCTCGCCGAACACGCTGGCCGTGATGCCGATGCTGGTGGCGGTCATCGAAGCGCCGGCAAACACCGCCGGAAACAGTGGCACATGGAAGAGGTAATACAAACCGGCCGTGCCCTGGGAAAAGGGCAACAGCACGCCGGTGAGGGCCACGGTGGTGGCCTGCTGGCCGTGGGCCAGCAGCTCGTCGAGTTCGCTTTCCAGGCCCGTGAGAAACAGCAGGGCATAGAGGCCGAGCTTGGCGGTGGCCTCCAGGGACGGGAAGCTCTCGGTGTAGATCTCGGCCACCGTCTCGGGGCTGACCCCGGCGACGTTGCCGATCAGGGAGAGCATCCCCTGGTTGAGCTCGGCGTGAACGGCCGGCACAAGAATCAGATGCAGACCGGTGACGCCGATCAGAACACCCGCCACCAGCTCGCCGAGGATCGTGGGCAGCTTGAGGCGCACCATCAGCTCCGCCAGGGCGCGGGCCGCCAGGAAGATGACCAGATAGCGGCCCACTTCCAGCAGCGTTTCGACTGTCTCGCTCTGGGTGTTGCCGACTTCAAGCAGAAGGCTGGAGGCGACCATGCACGCAATCAGTGCCGATCGGACGCTAGGGGCCTTGACGTTGCTCAGGTGTGCCGTTGCTGATCTCCCAACAGGCCGGGCGAGGGGAATGGCAACCACCGCTACGGTCTGAAGACGCACGGCCAGACCTGTGCCTGAGGGAACACCGCGCGCCGACCGCCATGACCGACCAACAACCCCGCAACCTGAGCCTGCCCACCCCCGGGTGCTTCGCGGACCCCGATCGCAGCGGCCTGACCGCGACGGATGTGTTCGACGGCATGACCGAACACCTCTTCTACACACTCGGCAAGCTCGCCCCCAGCGCCAGCCGCCACGACCTCTACATGGCGCTCAGCTACGCCGTGCGTGACCGGCTGATGACCCGCTACCTGGCGGGCATCGAAGCGATCGCCGCCAATCCCAAGCGGGTGGTGGCCTACCTCTCGGCCGAATTCCTGATCGGCCCCCAGCTCGGCAACAACCTGCTGATGCTCGGCATCCAGAAGGAGGCTGCCGAGGCCCTCAAGCAGTTCGGCATCAACGACATCGAGGAGATCCTCGACGTGGAAGAGGAACCGGGCCTGGGGAATGGCGGACTGGGCCGCCTGGCTGCCTGCTTCCTCGAATCCCTCGCTTCGCTCGAGATCCCCGCCACCGGCTACGGCATCCGCTACGAGTTCGGCATCTTCGACCAGCTCATCCGCGATGGCTGGCAGGTGGAGATCACCGACAAGTGGCTCAAGGCCGGCTGGCCCTGGGAGATCCCCCACCCCGACCAGGCCTGTTTCGTCGGCTTCGGCGGCCACACCGAGAGCTATCGCGACCACCACGGCGCCTACAGGGTGCGCTGGATCCCCGCCGAGCACGCCATCGGTGTCCCCCACGACGTGCCGGTGCTGGGCTACCGGGTGAACACCTGCGACCGGCTGCGCCTCTGGCGGGCCGATGCCACCGAATCCTTCGATTTCTATGCCTTCAACAGCGGCGACTACTACGGCGCCGTTGAGGAGAAGGTGGGTTCGGAGACCCTCTGCAAGGTGCTCTATCCCAACGACGGCACCGCCAAGGGCCGCCAGTTACGCCTCAAGCAGCAGCACTTCTTCGTCAGCTGCTCGCTGCAGGACATGATTCGCAGCCTCGATGCCCGTGGCATTCCCATCCAGGAGTTCCCCGACCACTGGGCTGTCCAGCTCAACGACACCCACCCCTCCATCGCCGTCGCCGAGCTGATGCGGCTGCTCCTCGACGACAAGCACCTGGAATGGGAGGCCGCCTGGGCCATCACCACCGCCTGCCTCTCCTACACCAACCACACCCTCCTGCCCGAGGCCCTCGAGAAGTGGGGCCTCGGTCTCTTCGGCTCCCTGCTGCCCCGACACCTGGAGCTGATCTTCGAGATCAACCGACGCTTCCTGCAGCAGGTGCGCCTCCGCCACCCCGGCAACGAGGGCGTGCTGCGCCGCCTCTCGATCATCGATGAAACCGGGGAGAAGGCGGTGCGCATGGCCCACCTGGCCACCATCGCTTCCCACCACGTCAACGGCGTGGCGGCCCTGCACAGCGATCTGGTGAAGCAGGAGCTGTTCCCCGAGTTCGCCAATCACTGGCCCGACAAGTTCACCAACGTCACCAATGGCGTGACGCCGCGCCGCTGGCTGGCCCTGGCCAATCCCCAGCTCTCCTCCCTGCTGAATAAGACGATCGGCGACGGCTGGGTGCGCAACCTCGATGAGCTGCGCCAGCTGGAGCGCTACGCCGACGACAGCGGCTTCCTGGAGCAGTGGGGGGCCACCAAGCTGTCGGTGAAGCGCCACCTCACCAACTACATCCATCGCCACACGGGCGTGCTGGTGGATCCGGCCTCGATGTTCGACGTGCAGGTGAAGCGCATCCACGAGTACAAGCGCCAGCACCTCAATGCCCTCCAGGTGATCGCCCAGTACCTGCGCATCAAGAACGGCCTGGCCGACGACATGGCTCCCCGCACCGTGATCTTCGGCGGCAAGGCCGCCCCGGGCTATGCCATGGCCAAGCTGATCATCCGCTTCATCAACGGCATCGCCGACGTCGTCAACGCCGACCCCGACATGGACGGCCGACTGCGCGTCATCTTCCTGGCCGACTACAACGTCAAGCTCGGCGAGCGCGTCTACCCCGCCGCTGACCTCTCCGAGCAGATCTCGACCGCCGGACTCGAGGCCTCCGGCACCGGCAACATGAAATTCATGATGAACGGCGCCCTCACCATCGGCACCCTCGACGGTGCCAACGTCGAGATCCGCGAGGAGGCGGGGGACGACAACTTCTTCCTGTTCGGACACACCACCGAAGGCATCGCCGGCCTCAAGGATGGGGGCTACCGACCCTGGGAGCACATCGACGCCAGCCCCGAGCTTCGGGAAGCGCTGAACCTGATCGAGTACGGCCACTTCAGCAATGGCGACACGGAACTGTTCCGGCCGCTGCTGGAGAATCTCACCGGCCACGATCCCTTCTTCGTGCTGGCCGACTTCGCGGCCTACCTGCAGGCCCAGCGGGCGGTCAGCGGGGCCTGGGCCGACCGCCGGCAGTGGAACCGGATGTCACTGTTGAACACCGCCCGCAGCGGCAAATTCTCCTCCGATCGCTCGATCCGGGAGTACAGCGAACGGATCTGGCAGACCGAGGAATTCCCGGTGACCATCACCTGCGAGATCGACGAGGCCCCGGCCAAAGGCCGCAAGCTTCCAGCGGCCCAGTGAGGGGAGCCGGGGCGAGGCGAGGGGGGGGGCGGCTCAGCCGCCCCGATGATCCGGCAGATCGGGCGTCTGGTGCAGCAGACGGTTGAGACGCAGGCGGTCAGCGTTGAGGGGATCGGGGGCCAGCTCACCGGCCACTTCGCGGAAGGTCTGCTCCACGGGCTCGGGCACCCTCACATCGAAGATGCGCTCCATCAGGGCCTCGATGGAGAACAGGTGGGCATTGATGTTCTCCAGATCGGCCATGGCCTGCTGGATCGCATCGGTTTCTGAGGCGGCCTCACCACTGGCCTCCTGCAGGTCGGCCTCGGGGGCCGCAGGGGTGGGCGCGGCATCGCCATCGCCGTGCCGTTTCTGGAGCTCCTCGAGCACCCGGCCGGCCAAGGTGCGGAACGACTGCAGGGCGGCCCAGTTGAGCTCCTGCTGCTGACGGAGGCTGGGATTTTCTCGGATCAGCCGGTCGTGTTCCCGATAGAACCGCTGGCAATCAGGACATTGGCAGGGCTCTTCTGGCACCGCGTCCCTTCTTTCATTCAATGACCATCATGGCACCGTCAGGCCGCCAAGGGGCCCTGATCGGGCCGATCCCCAGCCTCATTGAGAAGCGGCAGGGGAATTTCGATCGAACTCACCACCTGAATCACATCGCGCAGGCGCATGGAATCGGCGAACCAGCCCATGGCCTGCTCCACGTCGCCGCGACGTTCGGCGTCGCTGGCCTGCTCCTCATGGGCGTCAGCGAGCAGGGCCAGCCAGCAGAGGCAACGGGCCTGCACCACCGACAGGTCCAGCTCATCGGGATGGGCGTGGGCGATGGCCTCGCTTTCCTGTTGCACCAGCAACCGCAGGCGCAGGTCATGGAGCTGGGTCATCCGGGAGGTGACGGCTGCCGCCACGCTAACCTTGACAGGAGTGTCCGCCTGCACTCCACCCGTAGCATCCGCTACCGCCATGCCAAGCGAGCCGTAGTTCCTTGGTAGGCAGGGCAAAAAGGTCTCCAGTCCAGGCAGGTGCCACGTGATCGGGTCCATGAGGGCCAGAATGCTTGTGGTGATCGGCACCCATGTCCAGCAACGCTTCATCCTCGTTCGTCTCGAAGGAGATCGATGCGGTCCGCATGATTCAGGGTGTGGCCCTGGCTGCCGTTGCTTCGGTTTGCATCCTTCTGCTCAGCGAACCGCCGGCCTGGCCAATCCAGCCCGAATGGCTCCACGGCCAGGGCAACAGGCTGCTGGGACTGGGTCCCACGTTGCTGATCGCCTGTGTGGCGCTCCGCCTCACCCCTTTGTTGAGGCCAGATACGGTCGGTTCCAGCCGCTGGAGCCACCGCAGCAGGTTGTTGGCCATGGTGTTGGCCCTGGCCTTTGGGGTGTTGATCCCCCTGCTGCTGATCAGTGGCGAGCGCATTCTGCAGCGGCAGAACCAGCAGGATCTGAACACCATCCGTGCGACCCGCGCCACTGCAGTGGCGATCGCAGAGGCCAGCGACCTCAACAGCTTCCGCTCGGCCCTGGCTCGGGTGGTTCAGCCCCAGACCATTCCCGAGGCGTTCGACCAACCCCTCAGCCAGCTCAAGGCCAGCACTCTCGCCGGCCTGGAGCGAAGCCTGCGCGCAACCCGAAGGCAGCTGGAGCAGGCGAGTGCGGCCCGAAGTCAGCGATTCTTGACCGCGGCGCTTGGCCAGGCCGTCTCAGCCGCCTTGCTGTGGGCCGCGTCCCTTTGCGTGGTGTAAATCCCGAGGCCCGAATGCCCTGATCAGAGGGTGAACAGAGTGGAATGACGGGCTGTCATTCCGGAGGTGCAGATGCGCCTCTTGCAGTCACGATGAAACGG
>NZ_JAGQCD010000076.1 GCF_024345975.1 Cyanobium sp. Cruz-8D1
CGTTTCATCGTGACTGCAAGAGGCGCATCTGCACCTCCGGAATGACAGCCCGTCATTCCACTCTGTTCACCCTCTGATCAGGGCATTCGGGCCTCGGGATTTACACCACGCAAAGGGACGCGGCCCGCTGGGCCAGCCAGGTTCTGACTTTTGCGTGCTTATGGGTACAGTAATTATCGACAACCAGGTGAATGTCTAACTCGGAGGGGACTGATTCCTCGATACGGCGCAGAAAGCCGAGGAACTCTTGATGCCGGTGACGTTGCTTGCATTGGGTGATCACCTCGCCATTTGCCACATCCAAAGCGGCAAACAGGGTAGTCGTACCATGGCGAACGTAGTCGTGAGTGACGCCCTCCGCGTAACCAAGGCCCATGGGCAGAAGGGGCTGGGTTCTATTGAGAGCCTGGATCTGGGTCTTCTCATCTACGCATAAGACAAGAGCATTGTCTGGTGGATTGAGATAAAGACCGACAATGTCACGGACCTTCTCAACAAAGAAAGGATCCGTAGAGATTTTGAACGTTTTCTGCCGATGTGGCTGCAGAGAAAAGGTCTTCAGCCAGCGGTGGACCGTGCTTTTTGAGATCCCTGATTCTGCAGCCAAGGAGCGTGCGCTCCATTGCGTGGAACCGTCTGTGGGCTTGGTCTGTAGAGCCCGGTTAATCACTTCCGCGACCTTCTCGTCCTCATAGGTGCGAGGACGCCCTGGTCGCAGTTCGTCATGAAGGCCCTCGATGCCCAGATTGATGTAGCGCTGCCGCCATTTGCCCACCGTGTTGTTCCTGATGCCCATTCGCTCGGCCACTTCTTTATTCGTTGTCCCGGCTCCGCAGGCCAGAATGATCTGGGCTCTTTGCACCAGAGAGTGTGGAAGTGACCTGGATCTTGCGATGCTCTGGAGATTCTTTATCTCCTCATCGCTGAGGACAAGAGGAGCAATGGGACGACCAACAGGCATGGAACGACTCCAGGAAGGAGACACTCCTGATAGTAGCGATTACTTACAGGACTGCACACTAGGTCGGGGTGCTCGGCGCCCCGATTGAAGTTCCGCAAGGAGGAGCCGGTGGAGGGACCTGAAGCCTGCGCCAGCTGTAGATCCTCCAGAGAGGTGGTGGCTTCTGGTAGTTGCGTGGCCGGGGCCACCACGAAGAGGAGCGGTGGGGTCATGGCGACAACTCTGGACTCAGGGCAACAGCCTTGGAGGGGGGCTCGCAACAGGCGTGGTTCCCTCCATCACTCTGATCGGCGCCACTCGGATTTGTGGGTCCAGGTCGGTGGAGCCACAGAGAGGGTGTATCGGCCCGGACGTAGAGCAGCTCACCCCCGAGACCCTGGATTCACGCTGATGGGGATGGCGCGCAGTTCGCCGGCTTGCCCTGAGGAAACACCACCCTCAGACGCAGCGGCCGCGCTGAGGTCATCCAGCAACACAGCCCCCCCAGGACGTTCTGACTAGAACAAGGGTTCACCGCCGTTCTGTTGTGTCGATCACTGTCTGGCAGGCCCGTGAACCCGGCGCGCCCCTGGAGCGAGCGGAGCGTCCGATGTTGGAGCCGGCGCTCGATGAGCTGGTGCTGGAAGTGCTGCATTGCGGCCTTTGCCACAGCGACCTTTCCATGCTTGAGAACCAATGGGGTGTGAGCAGCTTCCCCCTGGTCCCGGGTCATGAGGTGGTGGGTCGGGTCGTGCAGGTGGGTGAGGGGGTGGATCCCGGTGTGATCGGCCAGTTGCGCGGGTTGGGTTGGATCTGCGGCAGCTGCTCTCACTGCGGGCAGTGCCTGGGCGGCACCGGCAATCTCTGCCCGTCGTTGGAGGCCACGATCGTTGGCCGCCAGGGGGGCTTCGCCAGCCATGTCACCGCCCGTCAAGACTGGGCCATTCCATTGCCCGAGGGGATGGATCCGGCTGTAGCTGGCCCTCTCTTCTGCGGCGGAATCACCGTGTTCGCCCCGTTGATTGATGAGGCCGTTTCACCCACGGCCCATGTGGCCGTGATCGGAATTGGTGGTCTGGGCCATATGGCCCTGCAGTTCGCCCGGGCCTGGGGCTGTGAAGTCACGGCACTCACCACCACCCTGGCCAAGGCCGAGGAGGCGAAGCGTTTCGGAGCCCATCAGGTGGAAGCGCTCGACAACCTGGCCAACCTGGCTGGCCGGTTTGACCTGGTGATCAACACCGTGAACCATTCCCTTGATTGGGGCGCGGTGATGGCCTCCCTTGCTCCCCGCGGCCGCCTGCACCAGCTCGGCGCTGTGCTTGAGCCGATTCAAGTGGGCGCCTTCGACCTGATCATGGCCCGGCGCGCGATCACCGGCAGCCCCACCTCCTCCCCAGCCAGCCTGCTGAAGATGGTGGAGTTCTGCGTGCGCCACAACATCCGCCCGCTGGTGGAGCATCTGCCGATGGATCGGGTCAACGACGCGATCGAGCGCCTGCGCCTGGGTGATGTGCGTTATCGCTTTGTTCTTGACGCGGCCGCCGTAGCGAAGGGCTGATGCGCCGTATTTCTCAACCCCAAAGTGCTATCTCCCCATGGCTGACCCCTCGAACGCATCGGCACCCTCACAGGTGAGCACGTCCCCGTCTTCACTGGCGGGCCTGAGGAGTCGCTCCATACCCAGGGCGGGGGGCGTCCCATGGCCTATCCCGGTCCCAAGGTCTCGGGGATGCGTGAGGGGGGGAAGCTGAGAGCACCGACCAAGGGAAGCGGGCCGGTCTCCATGGTTAACCAACGGTGTTGCTCCCCCGAGAACGCTCCACCCCTTGCCTCAATGGCTCGCGTCCACACTCCCCGGAGATCAGTTAGCGACCGGCCTCTGGGAACTACTTCTTCAATTGGCTCACCTGGTTCAGGCGCTCCGCGCTGTCGGCAAGGCTGCGCCAACGGTGGGAGCCCGCTCTCAGGAGTGGTGCGCCTCCTAACAGGTCAATGATGGACCCTTTCCAGATAAGCCAGTTCACCTCACGCTGCGCTCGCGACGGCCGCTGCGCCCGCCCCGCTGGTGTGAGGCGTGGGGAGAGCCGAGCGCTCGTGCGGCCGAGGAAGCACGATGGTCGGAGCCTAGCGGCTGCGCTGGCGCCGTGCCGCTGCCTCATGCGGCCTTGCCCGCTGCCCGCTGGACTGTCTGCTGTGCACGGCCTTGCGTCTCGCGTTGGTGCATGTAGGTGCGCACGCGGATGCCGCAGCACGGACCGCGGGCCGTGCTGCGGCGACTCCAACACGCAAGGAAGAAGCTGATGGCCCGGCGGCCCGGCGGCCCGGGCCGCGATCAGGATCAGCTGCGCGCGCCGGCCGGTTTCTTGGCGTAGGTGGCCAGGTACAGCTCAGAAGAGCTCATCCCCTGCAGGTTGGTGAGGGTCCCGTTGCCGTCGAACTCCGCCATGGTGCTCGTCGGTCCGAGGCCGCCCCGCTGGGAGAACAGGAATCCCAGCACCGGGTGCGTGCGCAGCGTTTCGACATGGTCACGGGAGCTGAGTTGCCCGTCATCACCCAGCAACGGATTGCCCTTGCTGTCGATCGGCACCAGCTCGTCGCGGCCGTTGGAGTCCGCCTCCAGCCTGAACTCGCCGCCCACCTGCTGCTTGAAGATGTCGAAGAAGCTGCCGCGGTTGTCGCCGCCGGGGCGGCCCTCGGCGTCGATGAAGAGGCGCTCCAGCAGCCGTTCCTTGCGCAGCTCATTGATCTGCTCCAACGCCTTGTCGCGCTGCTTGGCCACGCTGCGCACCTTGCGGTCGGCATCGGCCTGGAGCTGCCGCTCGCGGTGGGCAATCTGATGCTCCAGCTGCTCCTTCTGGCGGTCGGCCTCCTTGAGGCGCTCGTACTCCTCGGGGTTGATCTTGGAGAACTGCCCGAGCTGACGCTTGACGGTGCGCAGCTCCCGCTCCAGCTGGTTGGTGCGGCGTCGCTCGGCCTTGAGGGCCTCGCCCACGGGATCAGCCGGCGGATCGCCGCTGATGGGTGGCTCGTCCTCGAGTTCCTCGTCATCGAGGTCCTCATCGCCCAGGTCGCTGTCGTCGCCGAGCAGGTCGCTGTCGCCCGATAGGGCGTCGGCGTCGTCCTCCTCGCCGGCAGGCGGTTGGTTCGGCCACTGCTGCGGTTGATTGAAACGGTCCAGCGGCGGCTGCGGGGCCACCAGCTGGGTAGAGATGCGCTTGCTCATGGGTCCACCCATCACGGCTGTGGTTGAAGCGGACGCCCCATCCGGGCTGCGTCCACTCCAGCTATTGCCAGCCGCCGCCGCTGCGATGGCCTGTGGCTTGAGCAAGGCGGCAGGAATGATGCCTTCAGGCCTGAAGCAGGTTTTCGAGGGCTTCGCCGCCAGGCAGTCGATCGATGCCGGCTGTCAGCTGCCGAGCAGCAGTTCAACGCCCTGCTGCTCGGCGAAGCGCTTGTCGAAACTCAGCACCGGCATGGCATTGGCGCTGGCGGCTCGGGCCAGGATCAGCTGGTCGGCCAGATCGCCGCCCTGGCGGAACTGATCCAGCGCCTCGATCACCGCGTCAATGTCATCGACCACCACGCCGCGGGTGCGCACCAACCGCTCCAGCAGCGCGTAGCGCTCGGAGCGACCCAGGTCGTAACCCCTCAGGACCCAGGCCACTTCCGCCAGCACCACATCCGGTAGGTAGACCCCGCCGCTGGCGATGGCCTCCAGGAAGGCTTGCTCGGCAATCGGGGTCTGCTGCGGATCGTCCCCGATCAGCAGGCGCACCACCACGTTGGTATCAAGGGTCTTCACGGCCGGCCGCAGTGGCGATGGCGCGGTCCATGTCCTCCAGGCTGAGTACCCGATCCACCGTGGGCCGATGGCGGAAGAGGTCCTCCGGCTCGTACTTCGAGGGAACGAGCACCAGGCGGCCGTGCCTGTCGATCGAAGCCTGTAACCTGGCGCCCGGTGCCAGGCCGAGGGCCTCGCGCATCTGCCGAGGGATCGTCAGCTGCCCTTTGGAGGAGAGGGTCACGGTGTCCATAGCTGCAGTGTAAGGCGGCTTGCCTTACTGGCTTGATGGCGCCCGGCAGCGATGGGCGGGAAGCAGCCTCATCGTTCAGCTAAGGCTGAGCCGACGGTAAGGGCCAAACGCCTTACTCTTGGTTCGTCGGCGTTTTGAGCCATGACCACCCTCACCGTCACCGCCAAGGGCCAGGTCACCCTCCGCCGCGAGCTGCTGCGCCATCTCGGGGTGCAGCCAGGACAGCAGATCGAGGTGACGATCCTCCCCGGCGGCCGGATCGAGGTGCGCGCCGCCCAGCCCCCCGGCAGCATCGAGGCCTTCATCGGTCGGCTCGCAGGCCGCAGCCCGGAGGTGGCCAGCCTCGAGGAGATCCAGGCGGCCGCTGCGGCCGGATGGGCTGGCGAGCCATGAGGATCACGGCCGACACCAACGTGCTGGTGCGAGCGGTGGTGGCTGACGATCCCTCCCAGTCGGATGTCGCCATCGCGGCGCTGCGCGGCGCCGAGCAGATCGCCGTGGCGCTGCCGGCCCTCTGTGAGTTCGTCTGGGTGCTGCGCCGGGTGTACGCCTTCTCGGTGGCCGACATCGTCGCCGCGATCCGCGCCCTGATGGAGGCGGGCAACGTCAGCCTGGATCGGGCCGCCGTGGAGGTGGGGCTGCTGCAGCTGGAGGCAGGCGGTGATTTCGCCGATGCCGTCATCGCCCACGAGGGTCAGTGGCTGGGGGGCGAGATGTTCCTGTCGTTTGATCGGCAGGCCGTGGTCCTGCTCCAGCAGCGTGGCATCGCTGCCGAGCTGCTCGGCTGATCGTGCTCTGCTCCTCAGGGAAGGGGGTGTGCTGAGTGCTGCCGCCGTGGGTGCCGTCAGGCCTCCAGCCTTTGTTAGAGGCCTTCGCCGCCAGGCATCGGCGTGAACCGTCGTTGCTGCTGCTGTTGCTGGCTCAGCTTCTGGCGCAGAACTGCCGAGTGGTTCCGCCCATGGCTGGTGGGGCCACTGCCTGGGTCCCCACTGGAGAAGCAGCCGATCAGCCCGAGCCGCTCGGCCAGTGCTGCGGGGCTGGCGGCTTGTCGCTGCAGCAACGCGAGGCCGGCTTGGACCACCTCGCTCTGGCTGAGGCCGAGGGTATGGCAGAGGCTGTCCAGCCTGGCTGCGCTGGCGTCATCGAGGCGTACGGAGATGGTTCGCATCGCTTCTCCCTGCCCGTGAAACTTCGAACGTACAAGGAATTGGCTGGAGCGCTGGCTCCGGTTGAGCCCGATGGCCTGCCGGTTGCGCCTGAGGATCAGGGTGTCGGTTCAGGTGTCGGCTCCGGCTCTGGCGGCGGATCCGGCTCCGGCTCAGGCTCCGGCGCATCGAGATAACTGCGGTCGTCCGGGTCCACCGCGGTGCGACGCGCTTTTGGCAGGTGGATCCAGCTGTCGAAAGGCAACAGGCTCCCAGGCCGATAGAGCGGCACCAGCAGGTTCTGACCTGGCTCCAGGGTCGTGGAGGGCCGTACCAGCGGCACCACCAGGTGGGCGCCAATGGGCAGAAGTTGTGAGCGCTTGAACAGGTCGTAGGTCGGCTGGTTGTAGAGCCGCAGGGTGTCTGAGGTGGTGAAGTAGAGCGCCGCGAGGGATTTGAGGCTGTCGCCATCGACCACGGTGTGGCCGCCCCAGCGCTCCAGGGTCGAGTTGTTGGCCATCAGCCACTCGACGGTCGTGCCGTACTGGCCGGCGAGGCTGAGCAAGGTGTCACCCGCTGCGGTGAGCACCGTATCGAGGGAGAGCAGGGAAGGGTTGATGCTGCGCAGGGTCTGGACGGTGGTGCCGTAGCGCTCGGCCAGCACCCGCAGGCTGTCGCCGGGCTCAATGACGATCACCCGCTGGGGCTTGAGCACGAACTCGATCGCCTCGCCCAGCTGGCTCTGCACCAGCCGGCCGATGCCCCCCTCCCCGAAGGGAAAGCCGGCCGTGAGCAGGGAGCAACCAGCCAGCTGGGCGCGGGGCTGGGGCGGCAGCACCCCAGGCGACTGGAGAGCATCAAGATCCCCAAGCCAGGCCACACCCTGCTCCACCGGGGGCTGCAACACGCGGGGCCGTGGGGTCCAGGTGTTGCCTGGTGAGGGCGGAACGCCAGGGTTGGGCGGATCCGGCAGCGGCAGCGGCGCCGGCTGGTGCACGGGCCGCAGCGCATTGGTCTGCCAGGCAAGGTCAGAAGCCAGCCAGGCCCAGGGTCCCGGGAGGACCGGCGGCAGCTCGG
>NZ_JAGQCD010000077.1 GCF_024345975.1 Cyanobium sp. Cruz-8D1
AAGCAGCGGCAACAAGCTCAGGCGCTGCTTTGCTGCATTCTGGCGATTGAGACATCAGGGATTTAAGTCCTTTGGCACCCACCGCTAAAACCACAGCATCGACGTCATCAATCACCTTGACTTCTTTCGTTTTTAGACTATGAATTTCAACCGAGCTTATGCGTTGCGTTTCAGATGAAACATTCAACCGTGTCACGAAGGTTCCCCCAAGGACGCGCAGATGATGGCGAGACATCAGCCTTCGAGCGAGAGGCTCAAACAGTTGTTCGGCAATGCTTTTTGAATTCATCCAACGAACATCAAACGAGTCTTGATGTGCCAGGGCGTAGTAATAGAGGAGCTCCATGGCGACAGCGGCCGAAACTTCTTCGGGAGGCCTGAACAAGCCAACCAGCAAGATCGGTCGCAGGAAATCATTAATCAGTCGATCGCTGATGCCAAGCTTTATGAACAGTGATTGCGCACTAAGATTGTCGTATTTCTGGAAAACCTTGTCGCTGCGATAGAGGTCCAGCATGGCATAGAGAAGTCCTGCGATGCTGAGTCGATCTTGAATGGGAAGTCGCTTGAAGTTTTTGATTGTTGCAATCACTTGGCCTAGGGGGCTTGGCCATTGGGGTGATTCTCCAAAAACAGGAGCTGTCGCTTCCAATCCATCGGGTGACCAAAAAGCACTGGTTGTAAAGTCAGTGAAAATATTGCCAACTTCGAGCTCTTCTGTGAGGGCATTGATGTTGGGATAGTCCTTCCAAAAGCCCCTGGTTCCAGCCTCAAAGGGTTTACCGCTTTTGGTTGTGATTGGTTGACTGCCGGTGGGATCGAGCATCCCATCGATCAAGGTCACGTCAACGCCGGCTTCGCAGAGTGACTTTGCGGCACCCCAGCCAGCCCATCCGCCTCCGATGACGACCACATGAGATTGTTTTCTGTCGGGCATGGTGTCGTCTGGCATGGCTCGTTCTAGCTGGCAGCGGCGGTGGGAGCGGTTTTGGCGGTCGCGACGCCCGCCAGGGTCGATAGGGTGTCGCCAGCGAGTGTGCACGAATGACAGAATCAGCACGGTACGAGGGCCAGGCCCCGCCGGCGGGCTGGAGCCAACTCACGGCGATCAACACCGCCAAAATGCTCACGATCGTGCTGCTGCTGGTGCTGGCGGCCGTGGTCGGGGTGAAGGACATGCGCCAAGTGGTCTATCTCAGCCTGCACATCAGCTACTGCCTCTGGTGGCTGCTGGAGCAGTGGCTGTTTCCTGAGCGGGCTCGCCAGCTGTTCAGCGAGCGTGTGGGGGTGGTTGGGTTTGGCGTCGTCCTGCTGTTCATCGGGGTGCTCTACAGCCTGCCGGGGCTGCTGGCTTTTCTCAATCCCGTGCCGATCTCCCAGGCCGCCGTGGCCGTGGCGCTGGGGCTGTTCAGCTTCGGCAGCCTGATCAACGCCAGCGCCGATGCACAGAAAACCACCGCCAAAGTGATGGGTGCTGGCCTGGTGAGCGACGGCATCTGGCGGCGCGTGCGCCATGTGAACTACCTCGGCGATCTGCTGCGCTACCTGAGCTTCGCGGTGGTGGCCGGCAACGGCTGGGCCTACCTGGTGCCGGCTCTGGTGCTGCTGATCTATCTGCAGCGCATTGGCCAGAAGGACGTGCAGATGGCGGCGAAGTACCCGGAATTCAGCGCCTGGCAGCAGCGCAGCGCGCGGCTACTGCCAGGCCTCTGGTGAGGCCCACGCAGCCGGCATCAACCGCGGCAAGCAGCTGGTGATGCCGATGTACACCAGATGGCGCTGCAACGTGGGTTAGCAAAGGGATCACCTCGGCGGGGTATTCGCTGCCCTGGCTCTTGTGGCTCGTGCAGGCATTGGCCGGCACGAGGATGCCGAGTTCGCCCCTGGGTTCTGGGACACGAAAGACACCCCCACCCCCTTGCCTGATCAGGCGGCGTCCTTTGTTGGCCCGGTCCACACTGAATGGTGGGCCACTGGCCCGTGTCGTACGCCTGAGCCCGATGCCAGCACCGATGGTCGCCGCCAGCACCCCCATCAGCGTGGAACTGGAGCAGGGGAAGGAGTACTTCTATTGCGCCTGCGGAAGGTCGGCTGACCAGCCCTTCTGCGACGGCTCCCATCAGGGCACCGGGTTCAGTCCCCTGGCCTTCGTGGCCGAAACGAGCGGCAGGGCCGTGCTGTGCCGCTGCAAGCAGACCGCCACCCCGCCCAACTGCGACGGCAGCCACGGCCGGGTGCCGGCCGATCGGGTCGGATCGCTCTACAGCGTCGAGGCGATGCCGACGCCCCAGCCCACACCGGAAGAGCCCAATGTGCTGCTGATCCATGAGCTGGCCGAACACGGCCTCGATCGGGTGGGCCCCGAGGGGCCGCTGGCGGCCATGGGCGTGCCGCGCTCCCAGCTGCCGCTGTGGGACGACATCCAGATCCTGGTGGCCCAGCTGGCCCGCCAGCCCCTGCCGAGTGAGGCGGCGGTGGGCACCGAGCTGGTGATCGGCCCCCAGGCGCGGCGACCCCTGCGGCTGGAGATACCTCTGCTGGTCTCCGACATGAGTTTCGGGGCCCTCTCCGAGGAGGCCAAGCTGGCCCTGGCCACCGGGGCGGAGCGGGCCGGGACGGGGATCTGCTCAGGGGAAGGCGGGATGCTGCCCCAGGAGCAGGCCGCCAACCGGCGCTACCTGTTCGAACTGGGCCCGGCCCGGTTCGGCTACCGGGAGGAGCTGCTGCCGCTTGTGCAGGCCTTCCACTTCAAGGCCGGCCAGGCCGCCAAGACCGGCAGCGGCGGCTACCTGCCGGCCAGCAAGGTCACCGCCCGCATCGCCGCGATCCGTGGCATCCCCGAAGGCCAGCCGATCCACTCACCCCCCACCTTCCCCGATCTCCACACCCCGGCTGATTTCCGCGCCTTCGCCGATCGGGTGCGGGAGCTCACCGGTGGCATCCCGGTGGGTTTCAAGCTCAGTGCCCAGCACATCGAAGCCGACCTGGACTTCGCCCTGGAGGCCGGCGCCGACTACCTGATCCTCGATGGCCGCGGCGGCGGCACCGGCGCCGCCCCCCTGCTGTTCCGTGACCATATCGCCGTGCCCACCATCCCTGCCCTGGCGCGGGCCCGGGCCCACCTCGACCGCCGGGGTGCCAGCGGCCGCGTCACCCTGATCGCTACCGGCGGCCTGCGCACTCCGGCCGACTGCGTCAAGGCCCTGGCCCTGGGGGCCGATGGCATCGCCCTGGCCAATGCGGCGATCCAGGCGATCGGCTGTGTCGGCGCCCGGATCTGCCACACCAACCGCTGTCCGGCGGGCATCGCCACCCAGGATCCGCAGCTGCGCCGCCGCCTCGAGGTGGAGCATGCCGCCCAGCGGCTGGCCAGGTTCCTGCAGGCGGCGGTGGCGCTGATGCAGGTGCTGGCAAGGGCCTGCGGCCATGACCATCTGCGCGGCTTCTCCAGGAACGACCTGGCCAGCTGGCACCGGGAGGTGGCGGATCTGGCCGGGATCGCCTGGAGCGGCTCGGCTCTGGACGCTCCGGAGGGTTAGGAGTTTGCCGAAAAAATCGACCAGCCCTCGCGCTATGGCTCAAGGCAGCAGCAAGGCTGTGGGTTGCGGCTGTGGAGCCGAGCAGGCGGCTGAGCTGCAGCGCCGCACCCTCTGGGTGGTGCTGGTGATCAACGCCGCCATGTTTGTGGTGGAACTGGCTGTAGGCCTGCGAGCAGGCTCCACCGGCCTGATTGCTGACTCCCTCGACATGCTGGCCGACGCGGGCGTCTATGGCCTCAGCCTTGGAGCCGTGGGCCGCAACATGACGCAGCAGCGCCGGACCGCCGTGCTCAGCGGCCGGCTGCAGATCATCCTGGCGATCTGGGTGCTGCTGGATGTGCTGAGGCGCACCGTGCTGGGCCGTGAACCAATCAGCGCCCTGATGGTGGGCATCGGCGCCCTGGCCCTGCTGGCCAACCTGGGCGTGATCGTGGCCGGCCTGCTGGTGGCCTGGAGTGGCAGCCGCATCCCTGATCTGATGATCGGCAGTGCCATCAGCCTGCTGGTCCTGAACGGAGGCCGGCGGATCCTGCGGGAGGCTCGTGCCTCACGCGTCTGAGCCATCGGGCCCCTGGGTGGTCGGCAGGTGGCCGGTCTTTACCCAGATGGTGCACCCCTCCTCACTCCAGGGCCGGTGCACGCTGTCGGGCGGGTTGCGCAGCCAGCTGCCGGCCGGATAGGTGCCCTGGTCGTCCTGGAACACGCCAGAGAGCACCAGGATCTCCTCGCCGCTCGGATGGCCATGGGGCTGAAACACCGTGCCCGGAGCCCAACGCACCAGGGCCACATGCTCCGACCCGAAGGCATGCAGGGGCAGAACCTCCAGGCCGCTCACCAGGCCCGGCAGCCAGGCTGCTTTGTTGGTGTCGATCACCTGCCGCTGCTGATCGGCCGGGTGCATCTGCTGCAGCTTCACCAGGAGAGTGCAGCCTTCTTCACTGAAGGGCGCATGGCTGGAGCCGACCGGGTTGCGCAGGTACGTGCCGACTGGATAGTCGCCCTGCTCGTCGGAGAAGCTTCCCTCCAGGACCAGGATCTCCTCGCCGCCACCGTGACTGTGGCGTTCAAACCGGCTCCCGGGCGCGTAGCGCACGATCGAGGTCGCACGAGCCACTTCCTCGCCACGCCGATCGAGCATGCGCCGCTCCACTCCGGCCATCGGCGAGGCGGTCCAGGGCAGGCTGCTGGTGTTCAGCAGGGCGCGCTGGCTGAGATCGGCATGGAGCTCCATGGGGCCGATTCTCGTCAACGGAGGTAGAGGGAGGCCTGCGGCACCCACTGGGGCGGGCAAACCTGCCAGCCCTGACGAAACATCTACCGCCACAGCCTGAAGGCCTCCTCGCGCGACAGTTCCCGGCGCCGTTTGAGGAGTGGTGCCGGCTGGCCGGGCATCAGCTCGCCGCTCTTCACCGCAAGCGTCGGGCTCCAGCGGTTGTAGCGGACGGGTCTGAAGTGCAGCACCTGGCGGCCACTCAGGATCAGCCCACCTCCGGGCACCAGCCCTGCTGGCGCGTCTTGTCGTCTGTCCAACCCTGGCAGTGGCGGGTGAGGTGCTCCCCCTGGGGCAGCAGGCCCTGGTGCAACTGGCAGGTGAGCACCGGGATGCCGTTCACCCCGGCGTGGTGGCGAAACCAGTGGCAGGTCATGCAGACCTTGCCGCTGCGGCTGAGGTCAGGTCGATTGGCAGGGGCACATCCGCCGTCTCTGGCCGCTCAGCCAGCCGAGCTGAGCAACCACCAGCGCACAAGGAGTTTGGCTGATGATCATGATGCACTGCACCGATCACCCCGGACTGGATGTTTGCAACGATTGAGGCAGAGAAAAAGAATCTACAGAAAATAGAAAAATACGCTGCTGGCTCGTTTCTTGCCAGCAGCTACGCACCCGCAACCCGAATCAGCCGATACCCAATATCCCGCGGGTGAAGGCCTCGCCGCCCAAGGCAAACTCGGTGATGAGCAGAGCAACGAAGCCGATCATGGCAAAGCGGCCATTGAGCTTCTCGGCGCGCTCATGGAAGCCCCAGCCACGCTCGGCGCTCACCACTTCCATGCGTGGTTCAGTGGCAAAGGCATTGAGGCGGCCACCGTCTTCGGTGGTCACCGTGGCGCCGCGGATGGAGGAGCGTTCCAGGGCGCTTGGAGTTGTTGGGGTGTCTTGGTCCATGGGACTTCTTGAAGGGATCACAAAACTGTAACAGCCATAGCCAGACAAAATGCAGGTCAATTGATCAGGTCAGTATTAACTCTTGTGGCCCACTACTGCATCCTATTGGCCTCAAGAAAGTATGAAGTGTTGATGCAGACAGCGGACTCCGTCAAGCGGCGTCAGTAGGGCTAACCGTCTCCCTTGGTGGTGCTGCATGCAAGCGACCTGCAGGCGTCCTCCATACCTGCGAGAAGCGAGAGCCGACCGCTTCAGGCTGCAGAACTGGGAAGAATGCAGTCTCGACCGGTTTGTAGCTGAAAAGAGAGCCCCAGTTTCCATCGGGTGTCTGAGCTCTTTTGCGGCTGATCGGGGGGGTTCGTTGGCCACCGCTGCCTACGATCGTGGTCGATCAGCGGTGCTCCATGACCAGTCAATGGCAGAATTTCATGCGAAACCTTGGCGAGTGGCGCGGTAGTTTCACCACCGTCACGGCCGATGGCACGCTGCGCGAGAGCACCCCTTCGGTGCTGACGCTCAAGAGTGATGACAACGAGCAGCTGGTGCGCTTCGGGCTGCGTCGCTGGCCTGCCGGCATGGCGATCGCTCCGGGCGGCGGGCCGGCTGATGGGGCTGGCGAACCCAGCTATGCCATGGAGCAGGACTACCGCAGTCTGGGTCGCCAGGTGGTGTTCTTCGATTCGGGGGCGTTCAACAAGGGGTCGCTACAGGTGGCGCCGAAGACGGTCTTTGGTGGCGAGTTCGGCTTCATCAGGCTGAACCGGCGCCACCGGTTGGTGCAGCTCTACAGCGAAGCAGGCGCCTTCGACCAACTGGTGCTGATCCGTGAGTTCCGCGCCGGCAGCGGGGCTGAGGAGTGTGTTCCAACAAGCCCCGATCAACTGCTGGGAACCTGGGCTGGAGTGACGGCCACCATCAGTGCTGACTGGCCCACCCCCGACGTGGCCGATTGCAGGCTGGAGCTGGGCTCCGCGGAGCTGGAGGGCCTGAGGTTGCTGCCCGATGGCGGCTTCTGTCGCCTGCCGGAGCGGATCAGCCACCGCGAGGCGTTCGTTCTGGAGGGCGGCTGGCTGCCCGCCCCCGGTCAGATGGAGCGACTGGTGCGCCGATACGACGCCACTGGTGCCTGGCTTTCGGCCAGCCATGAAGTGATGACACGCTGCTGATCGTCCAGATCATCACTTGGGCTGCGGGGGGTGGTGACTTGGCTCTGGAGCCCCAAATAAAAAAGCCCCCTACTCAGAGGGGGCTTTCAAGTTGGAGGCAGGTCAGCTTCAGCCTATGGCCGGGGCGGTCAGGGCCACAGGGGTGGCGCTGGCAGCCGCCAGGTCGAGCGGGAAGTTGTGTGCATTGCGCTCGTGCATCACTTCCATGCCGAGCCCGGCACGGTTGAGCACGTCGGCCCAGGTGTTGATCACCC
>NZ_JAGQCD010000078.1 GCF_024345975.1 Cyanobium sp. Cruz-8D1
GCCGCAGGGTCAGGCGACGGCAGAAACGGCCCTGGTTCTCGCGGATCGAACTGCCACCGCCTCCTCACCCCACGGCGCCAATGGGGATCGCATAACGGTCTCACCTGAGATGTGTCCGTCAGTCAGGTGCTGGGCACCTCCTTCGGCGGTGACTTCCCTCCCGGTGGGGCTGACGATCGGCGACGCCCTTCAGCGCAGCTTCGACCAGCACAAACGGCCAGAATTCCGCTAGCTGGCTGGGCCAGCTCTGAAATCGCGGCTGCGGATTGGGGCCCCGGTCACACTTCTGCTGCAGACGGAGGATCGCTACGGCCGCATCGTGGCCGAGGTGATCGGAGAGATCAATTTCGGCCTGGCGCTGGTGGAAGACGGCATGGCCTTTGCCTACCGGAAGTCCCTGGGTCAGTGCGACGCCAGGGAGTATCTCGATGCTGAGTTCCGTGCCTCTCGCAGGCGCTACGGGGTGTGGAGGGTGCCGGGTGGCATCACCCGCCCTTGGGACTTCCGCCGCGGCAGATCGGCGGGGCGATCAGCCAGAAGCACCGAGTCGATTCCTGGTGGCCGGACATATCGCTGCGGTGAGATCGGCTCCTTTGCCCGCGCCCAGGAGTTGTTGCGCCAAGGACACACCTACCTTGATGGTGATGGTAATGGTGAGGCCTGCGAAAGCCTCCGCTGAAGGAACGGACAACCGCACCTTGTTGCTCTGGCGGGTATCTGCTGAGTAGTTATGGTCCAGCTAACTGACGCTTCACCAACATGGCCCTCACAGGATCTGACCTCCTCGCCAAAGTCAAGGAGCTGGGCGATGCCTCCAAATCCGATCTCGTTCGAGCCGCCGGCTACGTCAGCACCAAGAAGGACGGTAGTGAACGGCTGAACTTCACGGCCTTCTATGAAGCGCTGCTGGAGGTCAAGGGCGTCAGTTTCGGAAACGGTGGAGGCAACGGCAAGGGGCGCGGTGGTCGCAGCCTGAGTTACGTCGCCACGGTGCAGGGCAACGGCAACCTACTGGTGGGTAAGGCCTACACCGCCATGCTGGATCTCAGGCCCGGCGATGAGTTCGAGATCAAGCTGGGTCGCAAGCAGATCCGCCTGGTGCCGGTGGGTGGGGCCGACGAGGAGGAGTGAGCGCGGCGGCCCTGGTGGGTCTCGCCTGGCCGCCCTGCAGACCCCAACCCTGACTTAGCAGGAGGAGCGGGGCAGCAACTGCTGCCGCGAGGCTGCGACATCAGCCTCTGCGACGGCCTGAAGCGATCAGTCCCTCCAGCAACGACTCTGGTCTGAGCTTGTGCATTAACCCAGCACCGGCTGCAGCCCCAGATGCTCCACGTAGGGCTGGAAGTCACGATCGCTGAACAGCAACGACAGGTTGGCCTCGATGCAGGCGGTGGCGATGATCCCGTCGATGGTCTTGCGCACCGTGATCCCCTTACTGCGCAGCTGCCGGTAGTTCTGGGCCGCCACCCAGGCGTTGCGTCCCTCCAGCATTGGCAGCAGGGTCAGCGAACGGAACAGCTGCCGGGCCTTCGCCACATCACGCCCATGGCGGAATCCCTGCAGCACCTCCACCAGGATCAGATCGCCAATCACCAGCGGCGTCTCCCCGAGCAGCCCATCGAGGTGCTCCACCTCGGGCGTGCTGACTCCATTGAAGAAGTCAATCCAGACCGAGGAATCAACGACGATCACTACGGAACATCGGGCCCATCAAGCCGCTGGGCCTCCAGGTCACCGTCCCAGTGGAGCTGGCCGCGGAACGCCCGCATCTCACCCTGCTGCTGCAGCCGCACCAGGGTGCGCAGGCCCAGTTCCACGGCCTCCCGCTTGCTGCGGGCCCCACTGACCTGCATGGCCTGCTGCATCAGGTCGTCGTCGATGACGATGTTGGTGCGCATGGCCCTGCTAATTCTGCTGATGTGTAAAGAGTAGGCCATTCGTACACATACGAACCGGGTGGAGCCGGCCTGGCGAATGCCGCCGTGTCGACCGTGCAGACCGCCGCCGCCACCACCCCTCAACCCAGCACGGACTCCAGCTCCTGAGCGCTGCGGGCGGAGAGCGACGCGATCCGGCGCTGCACACTCGCCACGTTGTAGAGCAGCGGGCTTCTGGCGCTGGGGAACTTGCGATACCAGTCCTCACCGGGCACCAGCAACTGCTGGGTGCGCCAGCGATAGAGGGTGGAGATCGAGACACCGAGGGCGGCGGCGGCCTGGGGCGCCGTCAACCAGGGGCAGGGGTACATCGGATCAAGAGCGGAGGTGCTTGGGGTGGCGGGCGATCAGTTCGTCGGACACGACATTGATCAGGGCCTCGGGCCCAGCGACCGTGACCAGATCGGCCACGGCTTCCAGGGCGATGCTGGGCAGTTCGCGCAGGTGCCTGGCCACCACCTTGCTGGCGGCCTCGGCGACTGTCTCTGTGACGGGATCGCGGCTCATGGCTGCTCCTGGTTCGGCAGCAACGGCGAGCCTGGCTTGAGCGGGGTCGCCTCCTTGATGGTCCAGAAGGGACTGCCGCGCTTCTGGCTGGCCTCACCCAGCTGCTCGGCCAGCTGCTTGCGCTTCTTGAGTTGCTCCTCCAGCCGCTTGATGGCCGCTGGATAGGTCCACGAGGGGCGGCCCTCCTGGCGGTAGAGGGTGTAGCCGCTCACGATCGGCAGGCCCTTCTCGGGCAGGAGGCCGGCCTCCACCAGGGAGTCGAGGGCCGTGGTGGCCTGCTCCAGGCGCTGCTTGGCGGCGTCGAGGACGGCCTTGGCCTCGGCGGCGACATACAGCGCCTCAGCGACCTCTTGCGACAGCGAGAAGGACTGTGGCGGCGCCGGCTCCAAGGAGGAAGCCAGCACAGCAGGCGAACAGGAGGCTGAGCTGTCGCAGGTGTCGAGCAGCGCATGCAGCGCGTCGATGGCGGAAGGGGACGACATGGGGTTGCTTGCGGATCTGGCGGGTACGAGAGAAGGCTGGCAGTAGTGGACCGTTCAAGAGCGATCTGCCTTATTTGCTTTCGCTAGTCATTTTATCACTAGTGACCCGTAACAGCAGCCCTAGAAAGGTCGCCAGTCGCGCACGTAGCTGTTGAACACCTCCCCCCAGCGCCGCCGGCACTCGGCGGCCGTGTGCGTCTTGACCTCACAATTGCCCGGCATGGCCCAGATCGTCAGCCCGCGGCTGATGGGCAGCCGGTAGTGCTGCTCGCTCATCGTGATGCCGGCCCCCAGCTGGGCCCGGGTGTCGTACTTCCTGCCCTTCTCGGAAAGGCTCTTGAGATCGGCGACCCCGTAGCTGCCATCGGGGAAGCGCAGCACCAGATCGAGCGTGCCGGCGACATTGCGTGCCGCGTCGTAGAGCATCAACTCCGAGGCCACCACCTGCACATGCCCCCAGAGAGGCTCAGCCAGCACGGGGGCGATCCAGTCGCCGTAGGCGCCGTACGGCTCGCCCCAGGGATCCACCGGCACACGCGCGTCGAGCCCCGCCGGCCACAGCTGTGGCGGCGCCTGCCAGTTGTGGAGAGTGAAGTGCTGCAGGGCGGCGTGGCAGGTGTTGCCGCGGGGCTCCCACACATCCCGCCAGGCCTCGATCCAGGCGAGGGCGTCCTCGTTCTTGCAGACCTTGGCGATCACGCCGGTGATGGACACCGGGAACCAGTGGTGGCGATCGGTGAGGCTGTAGGTCCAGGTGCTGTCGTCACGGCTGATCGGCAGCGGCTGGAGCCACTCAGCGCCATGTCCTGGCGCCTTGCTAGCGGCACGTACCACGTCTTGTGCCCCCAGTCGCTGCCACTACTCTAGCTCCCACTAGCGTGGTGCAAGCCAACAGTTTTGTCATGATCGATTCCCCCCTTCCGTTTGCCTCTGAATCACGCACCAACGTGATGGTGCTGCTGCGACCCGAGCAGGCGGCCTGGCTGCGTCATCACGCCGGCCGCCGCGGCGTTTCGGCCTACATGCGCGAGCTGCTGAGCCAGCTGATGGCGCAGGAGCGCCAGGAGATTGCGGCGGCGCGGCAGCGCCTGACGTGTGAGGCCAAGGGTTCGACCCAGGCCAGCACTTGAGGCCAGCCCGATGTTTGTGAGCCCCCGTTGCCCCTCGCCTCTGGCCGGGGCCCCGTTCATCAAGATGGATTACCGGGTGGCCTGCTGGGCCACCGAGAACCTCAGTGCTGCAGGCCTCAGGGCCTGGTTACGGCTCGTCACCTACTTCCGTAACGACCGGCCGATTCCCGAGATCAGCGCCAGGCGTCTGGCTCAGATCACCGGGTTGTCGGTGGGCGGGGCCCACAAGGTGTTCGGCGAGCTGCGCGAGCTGCTCAGGTTCGCCAATGACGAGGTGGACGAGTCGCCCAAGGAGACGGCCGGCGATGCTGCGATCAGCCCCGAGATCGCTTTTACATGGGCCGAGCGCGAGCGTGCGCGGCCTGAACAGCAGCGCTCAGCGGTCGAGGGCGAGCGTACGCAAGAGGCTCGACGGCCGACGGCAGAGGCCCTTGACCGTTCACAGCGTGAACACCCAAGCGTTCACGGCGTGAACGCAAACCGTTCACAGCGTGAACACCAAACCGTTCACCGCGTGAACGCAAGTGTTCACGGCGTGAACGCAAAGTGTTCACCGCGTGAACACCCCTCTATATCTGTTCAAGATCAAGATCAAGAACAAGAACAAGAAATAAATCCTCCTCCTCCTACCTCCTCCGTCACGCCGGCTGGGCCTCCAGCCGCGAACCCGAACGAGGAGGAGGATCGATCGGGTGGTACGAATGTTCCCCAAGGCAAAACACCCAGCAGCCCCCCAGCTGCAGCGCTGCTCCATCCCTGGGCTGCTGAGCCCCACCAGGGCCAACCCCGGCAACCCGACCCCCGTCTGCAGCCCGTGGCCGAGGAGCTGCGGGCCTACTGGGCAGGCAAGAGCGGATCGCGAACAGATCTGGCCTTCGCGGCGCAGCAGGCCCAGCTGCTGCAGATCCTCGACAGCCCCATCGGCGGCATCGAGGAGGTGCGCGGCCAGATCGCTACGGCGGCGATGAAGGACTGGGACCTCATCCGCTACCAGACCTGGCACGACTGGCGGCAGAAGCATCCGCCGCCGCTGCTGCTGCAGGAGTCGGACCTCAACGACGGCGCCCTGTTCCCCGGCCTCAAGTCTTTTGAGCGCCGCTACAGGGCCACCTACGGCCAGAACTCCAGCTCCGCCGATGTGCTGGCGGCCTTCTACAACGTCAAGGCTCGACTCGAACGGGAGCGTTCGCTACAGAATTTTGACTTGGCTTAGCGAATAGACTTCAGCGGATCAGGGAGGTTCCCGTGACGATCACACCCATCCACTACGGCGAGCTCCTCGACGCCCTCGCCGAGCTGGTGCCCTTCGTCAGGCGGCCGAGCGCCAACGCCATGGCCCTCCTCTGGTCAACCATCCCCCAGCAGGTGGGGGATGAGCTGACCCCGCAGCACCTGGCCTATGCCGCCGAGCAGTTCGTCCAGGACCCGGGCCGGCCCACGGACCTGCCCACCCACCTGGCCCTGTTCCGCTACCTCTACCGGCTGGAGAACGGGCTGCCGAACTTCCGCTGGGGCCTGCGCCAGGACCTGGCCATTCGGATGGCCGTTGAGGGCTTCCACCCCCTACCGGCCAGTGAGGCGGATCTGATCGCCCAGCACGGCCTGGCCAACGGTGATGGTGCCCGCCAGGAGCCGTCCGGCGTGCTGGACCACCTGAGCGTTCTGCCCTCGATGGCGACGGAGCAGCCGAACGGCAACAGCATCAGCAACGGCAACGGCGTCCAGTGAGCACGGTGGCCGAGGGCCTGGCGCGGCTGGTGGCCCGAGGCCTGATGACGCTGGAGCAGCTGGATGCCCCGACCCCAGCCTGGGCGGAGCTGGAGAGCGACCGCCAGCGCTCCGGCTCCAGCGACCTGTCCCAGGGCTGGCCCGGCCGGCGGTCACCGGCCACGCGCTATCCCGGCGCCGGCAGCACCGAGGCGCCGCGCAACCTGGCGCGGGAGTGGATCGAGGCGAATCCCAAGGCCTGGGCCGCGATGCTTGAGCCGCCCCTGGCGGTGGTGCAGGCGCATCCGCTGGCAGTCCTGCCGGACCATGCGGACGTTGCGGCCTGAGGACGGGAACCCCGCACCGCTCCCGGATCGGTGCCCAGGTGCCCCAGGAGCGGCATTCCAGCCCACTCTGCGTGGCATCACAAGGGAAACCTGGCTATAGGTCCCTTCCTGGCCCTCCTGGTGGCTGGTATCGAACAGCAACCACTTCAGGTAGGCTTGCTTCCATGCCTAGCGAATGCTTGCATCCCCTAGCGGAAGCTAAGCTGCCATTTTCGCTCCGTCGTTTTCGCCCCCTCGATGCCGAACGCCCCCAAGTCACGCGGCGACCGCGCCGAGCGTGAGGCCGCCGAGCTGCTCACCCTGCTGCTGGGCCTGCCGATCCGCCGCAAGCTCGGTGCCGGCCGCCTTGATGACGCCGG
>NZ_JAGQCD010000079.1 GCF_024345975.1 Cyanobium sp. Cruz-8D1
CACAGGCAGAGCGACCAGAGCAGTGAAAGGTGCGCGCTGAGAGGCTGAGCAAATGAGCTGTGCATCAATCATGAAGTGGTGACTGCCTACGTCATGTCAAGCTCAGGCCGGCACACCCCGTGAACGGCTGCCGTTCCCCAGCCTTGTTCTTGTAGAGCTGGGAGCCGCGATCAAGGTGGCATCAATGATCGTTCCCTGCTTCATGGCCATGCCCCGCTCCTTGAGATGGGCTTTCACCGCCGCAAAGATCTGCTCGCCGAGGTTGTTCTTCTCGAGCAAGTTCCGAAACGCCAGGATGGTGGTCTCATCCGGGATCCGCTCGCTGACCAGGTCGATTCCGGCGAAGTGCCGCATGGTGGGCACCTCAATCAAGGCATTACGGTTTTTCATGTGCCGCCACCGGCCGAGTAGCTGTCCGGGCGCCTGGAAGAGCTGTGCCGCTTTGCCAACGGCGAGACCCCGAAGGTGTTCATCCACCCGGTGGCACGGGCCATCGCGCTGCACTTCTGGCTGGCGTACGACCACCCCTTCTGTGATGGCAACGTCCGCACGGCACGGGCGCTGTTCTACTGGGCGATGCTGCACCAGGGCTACTGGTTGTTTGCGTTCATCTCGATCTCTTCGGTGATCAACAAGGCCCGCGGTCAATACGAGCGTTCGTTCCTGTTGAGCGAGAGCGACGACAACGACCTCACCTACTTCCTGCTGTCCCAGGTGAAGGTGATCCAGCAGGCGATCGCCTGCCTGCCTGCCTACCTGGAGCGCGAGGCCGGCGAGGTGGGGGCCCTGCAGCAGCGGCTGGAGGAGATGGAGGGGCTGAACCACCGCCAGCTGGCGCTGCTGCGCCACGCCCTGCGCCATTCTGGCTTCCGCTAAACGGTGCTCGGCCACCAGAACAGCCACGGCGTCAGCCATCAGACCGCCCGCAGCGATCTGCAGAAACTGGCGGCCCTTGGTCTGCTGCTTGCGGGCAAGGATGGGCGGCGGGAGATCTTCCGGGTGCCGGAGGATCTGCCAGCGCGGCTGCCGAGCTGATCGTTATGGCTCACAGGGCCAGTCGGATCTGGCCCGTATCTGCGGGCTGGGCGGCTATGGGGGGCCGGCCGCGCCGCTTGGCACCTGATGCAGGCGCGGCCCCACGCTTCAGTTTGCCGTTTCCGCCATGCCTCCCCTGGGCCACCTCTCCGGCGTAGCGCTCGGCGTTGAGGGCGAGCAGCCGTGCGTGCCACGTCGTCGCGACGGCATTGGGCCGGCGGTAATGCCATGGAAGCTTGCGGCGGCCAGTGTGCAATCCCACAGCGATCGCGCCGTAGGCCTGCAGTTGGCCCTGGAAGACGAGGGCGTCGCCTGCATCCCAGCAGAACATCGATCTGCACCGCGATTGAGATCAGTGGATTCGCCGCTTCCGTGGAAGCGCTGAGGTTGCGCTCTACACCACCCTCTACTGTCTGATCACCAAGGCCATCAATTCCAGCCCTTGTTTTCGCCATCGCATCGTCGATGGCGGGCTGGTGGAGTTTCCCGTATGCAAGTCTGCACACCGCCATGGATGAGGTGCGCGCACAACCCAATCAGGATTTTCGCGGCGGGCTCGACGATCGCTTCTTCCTCAGCCATCTCCCGTGGCTTAGTTTCACCGGCATCCAGCACCCCTACACCCCGGCCTATGCGTCGATTCCCCTGATCAGCACCGGCCGCAGTTTCCTGCAGGACGGCCGGGAGATGTTGCCGATCGCCGTGCAGGCGCACCATGCCCTGGTTGACGGTGTGAACGTGGCCCGCTTGCTGGAGCAGCTGGCCGATCCTTGCCGCCAGCTCGCGGTAGCTTGGTATGAAGAGCTGGACTCAACGACCTGAGCAGGCCCCAGCACTACTTGGCAGCTGCACCCTGCACGCTGATGCCGGTGTCGATCCGCTGGATCGGCGGGGCACCCAGGCCCTGCTGCCAGAGGTTGAGCACCGCCCAGTACCCCTGGGAACGGGGCTTGGTGGCGGCTGTGGAATCCACCACGCCGCTGTTGATCAGTTGCAGCAGGTCGGGCAGGTCGTCGAGGGCCACCACCTTCACTTGACCTGTCCTGCCCAGGGCTGCCACGGCACGGCCCACACCGACCCCGCCGCCTGCATCCGACACCACCCAGCCCCTGAGCTGGGGATAACGCCCCATCGTGGTGGTGGCCTCCTGTTGGGCGATGGCGATGTCGTCGTGGTCCATGGGTGAGGCCACAACCTTGATCCCCGGGTGTTGGGCGAACACCTCGCGATGGCAGCGGACCCGGATGGCATAGTTCGGCGCCGTGGGCACCCCCTGCATGATCGCCACCTCGCCCTGGCCGCCCAGCAGCTGCACCAACCGATCGGAGGCGATGCGCGCCTGCTGGCAGAAGTCGTTGCCGATGCTGGTGAGCGGCAGACCCGCTGGGGCCTCCGAGTCGAAGACGTTCACAGCAATCCCCTGCTGGCGCGCCTGTTCCAGCAAGGGCCGCAGCTGGTCGGCATCGAGCAGATCGATGGTGATGCCACTGGGGCGAGAGCGGATGGCGGCCTGCAGGATTTCTTGCTGCAAAGCGACATCAGCCTTGGCCGGGGGGCGGTAATCGATGGCGGCCGTGGCCCCGCTCTGCCGCTCGATCATGGTGGCGGCCTGCTGGACGCCGCCACGCACCACGTCGTACCAGGGGTGGCTCAGCTTGGGGATCACCACGAAACGCAGAGACTTCTGCTGAGGTTGTGCCGATGCAGGGTGGTGCAGAGCACCAGCGAGCGCTAGAGCCAAGGCAGCATCCACCATGAGGGAGTTGATCAACCCCATGGCGTTGATCGGCTTGTGCAAGACCCTCATGGCTCAACCTCAGAGTGTTGTTGGGGATGACTGCCGCCCTGGCTCGGCGGAGCAGTCAGCCATGACCCAACGTATTCATGCGCGCACAGATGGGATCGCCCATCGGGCAGCCAGCAGCCAGCAGCCGGTTGCGGTGCTCACGGGCTGGCGGTTACCGCCGCGCTATGCGGTGACGGCATGGCTCCGCAGTGCTGTTGATGACGCGACGGGCCGGGCCACGGATTCCCGCAAGCAGCGCCTCGCCGTATTGAAGCGCCCGTTGGCGCTGCGGAGCTGGAGGCGGCGGGGTGGTCACGGCGCGCGATCCCCCTGCCATGGGTTGACCACCGTGAGTGGAAGGTCCGCCACATCCCTGAGGTTGCGGGTGATCAGCACCAGGTTGTGCTCCAGCGCCGTCGCCGCCAGCAGACTGTCAATCGCCGGCAACGTTCGCCCCATCTCCGCCAGTAACCGCCCCCAGCGGTGGGCGATGGCCGCATCAATTGGTAAGACCCGCCCAGCGAAGAACGCCGGTAGCTCCTGCTCCAGCCAGCTCCTCAGGGCCAGCTGCCGCTCACCATCTACCAGCCGTTCCACACCGCGGCGGATCTCGCCCAGCGTCAGCACGCTCAGGAACAGCTGCTGCGATGGGCGCTGCGCAAATCACTTCACCACCCGGGGCTCCGGCTCGCGGCGGCGTAGCTCGCAAATCACATTAGTGTCGATCAGGTAGCCGGCAGCCATGTCTCAGAGGTTCACGTCCCTCGGCAGATCCGGGCACCGCTCCAGATCCAGCTCTTCGGCCTCCACCAGTGGCGAGCGACGGATGAAGGCCACCAACGACTCCCCTTCGTGCTGCTGGCGGTGATACGACGCGCTGGAAAGCACCACCGCCACCGGCTCACCATGGGAGGTGAGCTGCTGCGGCTGCTTCTGGGCTTGCTTCACCAGCTCCGACAGGCGGGCCTTGGCTTCGTGGATCGGCCAACTCTGCATTGGTTTCTCCCTAACGGTGACCAGACTAGTCATGGGCATGGCCATGCAGAAGCAGGCTTTCCCTGGACCCAGCGCCGGGCCGTGGAGGCGATCGCTTTACACTCTGTTACAGTTCTTGAAACAAACCGTTACACTCATGACCAACTCCGCTTCCCGCTTCGGCTTCGTCGCCTTCGCCGAAACCTGGAATGGCCGCCTCGCCATGCTCGGCTTCGTGATCGGCCTTGGCACCGAGCTGCTCACCGGCCAGGGCATCCTCGCCCAGATCGGCCTGGGTTGATCGCCGTGGCCACCGACTACACCCCTGCCATCACCGTCGTCGTCGCCCTTGTGGTGCTGCTGACCGGCGTGGTCTCCTTCGTGCTCAGCCGCCCCAGCGACCTGGAACCCAGAACACGCTGATCAGCTGACGATCAAACCGTCTTCTTCCTACACAAAAGACCCATGACCAACACTTCCGCCAACGCTTCTTTCCTGCAGGACAACACCGAGCATTCCATTCACATGGAGCAGCTCAGGCGTGTTGAACTTTTCAATGGCCGCGCCGCCATGCTTGGCCTGGTAATCGGTGTAATCACCGAAGCCATCACCGGTTCCGGCATCGCCCATCAGATCGGCCTTGGTGCCCTGGCCGACGGCTATGCCGCCTGCCGCACCCAGTTCCTGCCATTCTGCTTCTGATCGCCACCTCCTGATGCTGATCACCCAGTCCTGATGCTGATCCCGCCTCTCCTCTGTCCCTTCACGGCCGCCCGTATCGCCGGTCTGCAGGCCACGGTGCTGCTGCTACTCACCTTGCTGATCAAGGCCAAGGTACAGATCAAGGCGGCGTCGGCCCTGGGCCTGTTCCTGCTGGCCCTCCAGACCCTGGTGTTCCTGGCCGCTGCGGGAGCCCTGGGTCTGGTGGCCATTGGCGGCGCGGCCCTGGCCCTGAATCGTCCCCAGGCGGCCGAAGCCTGATGCCACCATTGTCACTGCCATGACCGCCGCGCTGCAGCCACCTCTGGGCGAGGCCTCCCTCAGGGCCCTGTTCACCAAGCCCTACGGTGCCCCCGGTCCCACGGCGCAGCAGTGGCGGGCCGTCTACGACGAGGATGTCCACTTCCAGGATCCAACCCAGGAACGGCGTGGCCTTAGCGCCTACATCGTCGCCCAGGAGGGGCTGATGCAGCGCTGCGACGACGTGTTCCTTGAGCCTGCCGCCGTGGCCATCTCCGGCGACACGGCTTTCGTGGAGTGGACCATGGGTCTGAAGATCAAAGGGATCGAATTCGTGTACCCCGGCACCACCCGCCTCCGCTTTGGCGCCGACGGCAAGATCATCGAGCACCGTGACTACTTCGATTTCGTTGGTCCCACCTTCGATCCTGTACCGCTGGTAGGAGGCTTCGTGCGCTGGCTCTACGGCCGGTTTGTGTCTTGATGGCTGAGGTGGCCCCTCCATCGACCAGGCTGCCGTCCCTTGGCGAGTGCCTTAATCCCGCAGGAAGGTTTCATTAAGAACCGGCTGGTAAGCACGATGTCGCCTCCTTGGGTCGTTCAGCAGCCGATCACAGAAAGCCAATTGCAAGGTTAGGCGATGCTTGGAGTGAAGCGATTCAAAGCTCCGCTGTTGGTAGGGCGATCATCTCCTCAGCAGGGGAGATTCTCCAGATCAACCAGGCCTTCGTCGACCAGCTTGGACGGGAGGCAACGGCCCTGCAACACCTGAGACTGTGGGACACATCTTTCCCGTGGACCGTGAGGGATGTGTCCAGGAGGTGGAACAAACTCTGGCAAGGTTGCATGGGCCTACGTCCCTCAAGGTGCTATGTCAGCACGGCCAGTGCCATCTGATTGCTCAGGTATGGACCATCTAATGAGTGCAAGATCGCTGATGTTTCCTGCGGGCTGATCGTGCAAGCTGTTGCGTGGCATGCACCATGGGCCTCCCCCGGTTTTGAGGACAGGTCAACAAGGGTCAAGCCATGACCTCCAGACTGTCCATCAATGACCAATGCCACCAAGTCACGACGCCGGTTCACGGCACAGCAGAAGCAGGAGGCTGTTGCGCTCTGCCTGCAGCACCGGGCGAGCCGGTGCCACTTGCGCGCTTCCCGGATGCAGCTGGCGGTGCCAGCACCCCCCGGGGAACGCCAGCACCAGCAGCTCGGCACCAGCACGGTCCGCCAGGCCGCCGGCCTCCTCGAGCATGGCCTGGGTGCGGATCCGGCCCTGCGGCCATCCCCAGCCGCGACCACTCAGCTCTGCGCTGGCGCACGGGCCAGCCGAGGGCTTGGGCCTGGCACTCCACCAGCTGATCGGCACCCCTGGCGCCGCCATGGAACAGGGCCAGCACCCAGCGGCAGCTCACCACCTCCAGTCCTTTTGTGAGCGATTCCAGGAGCGAACTGGAAGCCGCCCGTGCCGCCGGCATGGCCACCCGCTTCAGTGTGCGCCAGGAGAATCCCAGCAAGGATCCCGGTCCGTTTGAGGCGATCACAAGCCTGGATCAGATTGTGCTCTGAATCCCATGTCTTGCAGCCAGCCAACAGAAAAGCCACCCTCTCGGGTGGCTTTTCCTACAGCTCAGAGAAGAGCTGCTGGCTCACACATGGCCTGACGGCAACTGTGGAGCGGATTTTTTACCTGGCATCGAGCTATTTTC
>NZ_JAGQCD010000008.1 GCF_024345975.1 Cyanobium sp. Cruz-8D1
GCAGGGTGGGGATCATCAGCACACCGAACCAACCGACGTACAGACGGTTGTTGGTGGAGGTGACCCACTCACAGAACTGGTTCCACACCGAAGCGCCGGAGCGCTGCTGGAGAGTGGCGGTCATGAGTGCGAGAAAAGGTGACAACGGCCAGCGCGTAACGCCGATCCGATGAAGGAGGTAGAGGCGGAATCCCACCTGCGGGGACTGTAACAGAGTGTTGCGGAGGGTGAGCGGCGCCTTCATGAAGAAAAGCTTTGGTTCGCCCCGCTGCTCTCCCCGGCCCTGTCGGCCGCGGTCGGTCGGGGCCGGGTCACCGGCGGCCCGGACGGTCTTGTTAGCGTCCAACCAACCCATCGAGCCGCGCGAGCCGTGAGCGATCAACGGGTGCTGCTGGTTCGGCTGCCCTGCAATCCGATCTTTCCGATTGGCCCCATCTACCTGGCCGATCACCTGCACAAGTGCTTTCCCGCCCTGCCCCAGCGGATCCTGGATCTGGCGGCGGTGCCCCTGCTCGATGTGCAGCGGGTGCTGCTGGAGATGGTGGACGAGTTCCGGCCCAGCCTGCTGGTGTTCTCCTGGCGGGACATCCAGATCTATGCCCCGGTCGATGGCCGGGGAGGCAATCCGCTGCAGAACTCCTTCGAGGTGTTCTATTCCTCCAATCCGCTCAAGCGCCTGCGCGGGGCGCTCGGTGGCCTGCGGCTGATGGGCTCCTATTACGGCGAGCTGTGGCGCAACCTGAGGCTGGTGCGCCGGGGCCTGCGGCGCGCCTGCCGGCACACCCCCGGGGCCCGGGTGGTGATCGGCGGCGGGGCGGTGAGTGTGTTCTACGAGCAGCTGGGACGCGGCCTGCCCACCGGTTCCGTGGTGTCGGTGGGGGAGGGGGAAGGACTACTGGAGAAGCTGATCCGCGGCCAGTCGCTGCAGGCGGAGCGCTGCTACGTGGTGGGGGAAGCCCCCCGTCCGGGCCTGATTCATGAACAACCGGCGGGTCTGGAGAAAACCGCCTGCAACTATGCCTACATCGCCTCGATCTGGCCCCAGTTGAACTGGTATCTCGATGGCGGCGACTTCTACGTCGGCGTCCAGACCAAGCGCGGCTGCCCCCACAACTGCTGCTATTGCGTCTACACCGTGGTGGAAGGCAAGGCCGTGCGCGTCAACCCCGTCGAGGAGGTGGTGCGGGAGATGCGCCAGCTGTACGACCGTGGGGTGCGTGGCTTCTGGTTCACCGATGCGCAGTTCATCCCGGCCAGGCGCTACATCGACGATGCCAAGCAGCTGCTGCGGGCCATTCAGGCCGAAGGCCTCAGGGATATCCGCTGGGCCGCCTACATCCGTGCCGACAACCTGGACGTCGAGCTGGCCGATCTGATGGTGGCCACGGGCATGAGCTATTTCGAGATCGGCATCACCTCAGGATCCCAGGAGCTCGTTCGCAAGATGCGCATGGGCTACAACCTGCGCACGGTGCTGGAGAACTGCCGCCTGCTGGCGGCGGCCGGCTTCCACGAGCATGTCTCCGTCAACTACTCGTTCAACGTGATCGATGAACGGCCCGAGACCATCCGCCAGACGATCGCCTACCACCGGGAACTGGAGCGCATCTTCGGCGCCGACAAGGTGGAGCCGGCCATCTTCTTCATCGGGCTCCAGCCCCACACACACCTGGAGCAGTACGCCTTCGATCAGGGGATGCTCAAGCCCGGCTACGACCCGATGAGCCTGATGCCCTGGACGGCCCGCAAGCTGCTCTGGAACCCCGAGCCGATGGGCCGGGTGTTCGGCCAGATCTGTCTGGAGGCCTTCGAGCGCAACCCGGCTGACTTCGGCCGCACCGTCATGGCCCTGCTGGAGCGGGAGTACGGCGTGGCCCCTTTGGAGGAGGCGCTGCGGGCACCGGTGCAAGGCCGGCGGGCACTGGCGACGGCGGTGCGCTGAGCGGCCGTGGTCTGCCTCTGTGGAGGCAGCGGTGCAGGGTCGGGATTCGCTGGAACGGTGAGGTCCGGATCGGTCAAGTCCTGATCGATCAGTCGTTGGGCTGCGCCAGGTAGTTGGCTGGGGCAGCTAGTCTTGAGCAGCCAGAAATGATAGAGACCAGCATGTTCTTCTCTCAGTTTGGTGAAGATAAGTTTTTGATTGATCATTACCTCTGTAAGGAGGGCATTCCCAATTTCTACATAGAGCTGGGTGCGCTTGATGGCGTCAGGTATTCCAACACCAAAACCCTTCAAGATGAGTACGGGTGGTCTGGGATCTTGATCGAGCCCATCCCCAGCGCCTTCGAGAAGCTGGTGCTGAACAGGCCCGGCAATGTGCTGGTGAACAGCCTGGTCGGTACGGAGGGTGGGCAGGAGGAGTTCCGCTACTTTTCCAACCCTGATCTTCAGTGTGTCTCAGCTGTGAAAAGCACGCAGAGGCAATTTCACCAGCGGCAGTGGATGGATGAATCCACGGCTGAGAATGACTGGCTTGCCGGCCAGATCAGCACCGATCTTCAGACGGTCGCCCTGCCGACGCGATCCCTGGCTTCCATTATTCAGCAATCGGGCATCTCTGCCTTCGGCTTGCTGTCCTTGGATGTGGAGGGTCATGAGCTGGAGGTGCTGAAGTCCCATGACTGGCAGATTCCAATCTCCTACATGCTGATCGAAGGAGATCGAGACAGGGACAGGGATGTGGTTGATTTTGTCTGCAGCAAGGGCGGCAGGCTCGAGTGCACCGTGCACATCAACATGCTCTTTTCGTTCATTGCTTAGTGCTCGCCGTTGCCGTTTTTCGCCCGGCGCTTCCCTCCCGGCGACGATCGTCTCCTGGGATCCAGTGTTGGCAGGGCTGCGCCTGTCGCCGTGACGACATGCCGCCGCGCTGCCTCCGCGAGGTGCCTGGGGCGTGCCTCCGCAGAAACCCGCCCCAGCATCAGGCCTCCAGCAGCGTCGCCCGGCCGCTGGCGATGTCGTAGGCCCCGGAGCGGATCGTCAGCGGGCCCATCCGCACTGCCTGGCCGATCCGTTGGCTTTCATAGCTCAACTGGGCGACTTGGACCGGGCGTTGTGGCGGATCGCCCGGTCCAGGTCGTGACCGGGCTCCAGGTTGGCGCGGATCGGAGCCACCAGATCGCTGAGCAGCGGCGTCAGCGGAGCGCTGGAGATCGCGGCGGTCGGCCCCGCAGCCTCTGTGGCCCACCACCAGCCCCAGGGACACCCCAGTTGGAGATGGTCGACGGCGTACTCGAGGGAGGCCACGGTGTCAGCGAAGGCGGTGTTGCCGGCGCTGCGGGCACTGGCGACGGCGGTGCGCTGAGGGCAGGGCCGGTCCGGGAGGCTCAGCAGGGTTCTGGTTCACCTGGATTCCCCGCTGATTCACTAAGCGGTCTCCCCTCGAAAATTCAGGTAGAGTTGGGTTGTTTTCGGTCTTGCCCTGACCCGTACCTTCACCGGTTTTCCAGAGATCTCTCCTATGGCTATCAGCATCGGCGCCACGACATTCCCCACGTTACGGGCTGCCATCAACGCCGCCGTCGGCGGCAACACCATCAGTCTGGCTGCGGGTTCCTACGACATCAAGAACTACGGTGCCGGCAGCGGCAACTTCTTCATCCCAGGACTGGCCCGATTCCAGTCTTCCCGGAGCGGCATCACGGGTCTCACCCTTGCTGGTGCACCGGCTGCCACCACGATCACCAACCTCGAGCGCATCTATGCCTCCGCCAAGGATGCCGGATTCGGCATCCCCACGAACTGGACGATCCGCGATCTCACCCTCGCTTTCAACTTCACCGGTACCAGCGAGTACATCCTCCAGGCCGGCAACAAGATCGTCAGCGGTGGCGTGGTCACCGGTGCCACCCTGCCGGTCACGGGCCTGAGCCTGATCAACCTGACCTTCACGGGTACCCACCGCGGCAACAGCGGGGCCAACGGTGCCTACTCCGATCTGACGGGCGCCAGCAATCTGATGCTGGACACCGTGACGGTGGATCAGAACTTCGGCGGCCAGCAGACCTACGTGGCAGGAACCACCACCGCCCTCTCCTCCGGTGGCTCGGCCTTTCTCTTCGCCCAGGGAAGCGCCATGACGGTGCAGGATTCCACGTTCTATGAGGGCGGTTACGGAAACTCGATCACCTTCTTCGACAGCACCGGCTTCACGGTGGCCCGCAACGTGTTCGATGCGGAGCATCAGCGTAAGCAGCGCGGCCAGATCTTCTCCAACAGCAGCGGTCAGATCACGGAAAATCAGTTCCTCAATGGCACCCATCTGGACCTGATGAACGTGAACCGTAAGACCGTCACGGTTGCGGGGAACAGTTTCGAAGGTGGCTTCACCAGCTTCGGCCTCGGTGTGGTGATCGACGCCGGGCAGACCCTTTACAACCTCCGGACCATCTCGGCCACCGGCAACACCTTCAAGGATGTCGTTCCCTTCACCAGCCTGATCACCCAGGCGGCCACCGGTGCCAGCGGAGGCACCGGCGTCACCGGAACCCAGCAGCTCAGCTTCGGTCCCAACGAGGTGTGGAATCCTGCGACCGGTGCCTTCCAGAGCTTCCAGCGTTTCCTGGTGGGAGGCGTGGGCAACGATTCCCTCAATGGCACCTCGAGCCCCCGCCGCGCGGACTTCATCACGGGTGGCCTGGGCAACGACACGCTCATGGGGAATGGGGGGCCCGATGTGTTCGCCTTCACCACGCCCCTCGGCCCCACCAACGTGGACACCATCACCGATTTCAAGGCCTCGGGGGCCGACAAGATCTGGCTGGATGACTCCGTGTTCACCGGACTGAGCCAGGGGGCTCTGGCAGGCGGTGATTTCGGAACCACTGCCGCGGCGGGCTTGGCTGTGGTGTTCAGCGGCGGGTCGCTCTACTTCCGTGAGGGTGGTTCGGCCAGCCTCTCCGACTACATGGAGTTCGCCAAACTCACCGGCACCTCAATCTCCCCGGTGGCCGCTGATTTCGTGGTGTTCTGAGCGTCAGCCGCTCCACCACCGCCGCACCAGCAGCAGCGCCCCTAGCCCCAGCCAGCCCACCAGCCCTCCGATGGGATTGGGATTGGCACCCTCCCCAGGCCCCGCCAGCCAGGGGGAGGCTCCCGGCAGCACCTCCAGGAGGCCCGCCTGCAGGGCGAACCACCCCCCCACCAACCCGCCGTGGAGGCCGATCGCTCCCCAGAGCACCCCTTGATCGTCCCGGCGCAGCAGGGCCAGGTTCAGTCCCAGCAGGATCAGGCCACCCAGCAGCCCCACCGCCCCCAGCCCGCCGTCTCGGCTCCAGGGGTGCACCAAGGCGAAGATGGCCGCCTGCAGCAGCAGCGCAGCCCGGGGCGCCACCAGTTGCTGGAGCTCGCCCCACAGCCAGCCGCGGAACACCAGTTCCTCGGCGAAGCCCACCCCCACCACCAGGGCCAGGGCATTGAGCCTCTCGCCCCCATCCAGGGCGGCCGGGCCGATCCAGCGGGCGCTTCCGCCGGCCAGCAGGGCTCCCACCACCAGGGCCAGCAGCACCAGGGCCTTCAGCAGCCCTCGCCCGAAGGCCCCCAGGATCGCCAGCGGTGGGGCCATCACTCCCAGAGCGCGCCAGGGCTGAGTTTCCCCCCAGGCCCGTCCCAACCGCAGCGGCAACGTGAGGACCAGCAGCAGCAGGGACACAACCGCCCCGGCCAGGTTCACCTGATCGGGGCGCAAGGCCGGGGCGATGCCGCCAAGGGGGCGCACCAGAAGCCAGCCCAGGCCGTAGAGCCCGGGCACGTAAAGGAGGGTTCCGATCCAGCGGGGGCTGCGCCGGGCTTGCGGAATCTCCGGGGAGGCAGCCACTCAGCTCTCCGGTTCGATCGTGCTGGTGAGGCCCTTGGCCTTAAGGGTTTCGCTGTAGAACTCGGCTGGCTCAAGATCGCAGACGATCACCAGTCCCACGCCGGTGTTGTGGGCCTCCAGCATCACGGCGATGGCATCCTGCTCGCTCAGGGACGGCACCACCTGGCGCAGGGTGTTCACCACGTATTCCATGCTGTTCACTGGATCGTTGTGAAGCAGCACCTTGTAGCGGGGCGAGGTCTTGCGCACCCGCTCCGGCGCCTTCTCGATCACGGCGGCACCCCCCGGCGATCGGGTCGGGGTTTCGGTCGCCGCCGGGATGGTCATGGGCATGGCCGCTCCGGTCCTGATAAGGGCCAACTCTAAAGAGCCCGGATCCGGCGCATCGCCTCGTCGACGTTGGCGCGGGAGTTGAACGCCGACAGGCGGAAATAGCCTTCCCCGGCGGCCCCGAAACCGCTGCCGGGGGTGCCCACCACATGGGCCTGGCCGAGCAGGTGGTCGAAGAAGCCCCAGGAATCCAGTCCCTCGGGGGTCTTGATCCACACGTAGGGGGCCTGCTGGCCGCCGTAGACCTGCAGCCCGGCGGCCGCCAGTTCGCGGCGGATGATGGCCGCGTTCTCCATGTAGAAGCTCACCAGGGCCCGCACCTGCTCCTGGCCTGCCGGGGAGTACACCGCCTCGGCCCCCCGCTGCACGATGTAGCTCACCCCGTTGAACTTGGTGCTCTGGCGCCGGTTCCAGAGCCCCCACAGCTCCACCGGCTCACCGGCCGCCGATCGGCCGGTGAGCCCCCGGGGCACCACGGTGAAGGCGCAGCGGGTGCCGGTGAAGCCGGCGTTCTTGGAGAAGGAGCGGAACTCGATCGCGCAGCGTCGCGCCCCTTCGATCTCGTAGATGGAGTGGGGCAGGTCGGGATCGGTGATGAACGCCTCATAGGCGGCGTCAAACAGAATCAGGGCGTCGTGGGCCAGGGCGTAGTCCACCCATTGCTTGAGCTGCTCCCGGGTGGCGACCGCACCGGTGGGGTTGTTGGGGAAGCAGAGGTAGATCAGATCCACCGGCTGCTCTGGCAGCGGGGCGATGAACCCGTTGGCCGCGGTGATCGGCAGGTAGGTGAGGCCCCCGTAACGGCCGCCATCGCCAGCCTCGCCGGTGCGGCCTGCCATCACGTTGCTGTCGACGTACACCGGGTAAACCGGGTCGGTGACGGCGATGCGGTTGCCGGCCCCAAGGATGTCGAGGATGTTGCTGCTGTCGCACTTGGAGCCGTCGGAGACGAAGATCTCCTCGGCCTTCACGTCGCAGCCGCGGGACTGGAAGTCGTGGCGGGCGATGGCCTCCCGCAGCCAGGCGTAGCCCTGCTCAGGGCCATAGCCATGGAAGCCCTCCCGGGTGCCCATGGCCTCGATGGCCTGCTTCATCGCCTCGCGGCAGGCCGCCGGCAGGGGTTCGGTGACGTCGCCGATGCCGAGGCGGATCACGGCAGCCTCGGGATGGGCCTCGCTGAAGGCCTTGACGCGGCGGGCGATCTCGGGAAACAGATAGCCCGCCTTGAGCTTGAGATAGCTGTCGTTGACCTGAACCATGGGAGGGAAGCGGAAGGCGGAGCGGCTGGGCCCGGCGGCATCTTCCTATGGCGAGGTGCGGCCTGCCTACCATCGGTTTCCAGCCTGCAGTCCCTGGCCTTGACCGTTGCGCCGATCGACTTCGCCGCGCTGGTGGACAGCACCATCTCCCGCCCGGCCCGCTATCTGGGCAACGAGCGGGGGGTGGAGCCCCGGGACTGGTCGGCGGCCCGGGTGCGCTGGGCCCTCACCTATCCGGAGGTCTATGAGGTCGGCGCCAGCAACCTCGGCCACGTGCTGCTCTATTCCATCCTCAATGCCGTCCCCGGCCAGCTCTGCGACCGGGCTTACCTGCCGGCGCCCGATCTGGCGGCCCGGCTGCGGCAGCGGGGCGCGCCCCTGTTCGCGGTGGAAAGCCACCGGCCCCTGGCGGCCTTCGACATCCTCGGCTTCAGCCTCAGCTACGAACTGGGTGGCACCAACATTCTGGAGATGCTGGATCTGGCCGGCATCCCGATCCTGGCCGCCGACCGGGGCGACCTACCCCTGGACGATCCGGCGGCAGCGCCGCTGATCTTCGCCGGCGGGCCCACCGCCACCGGCAACCCCGAGCCCTTCGCGCCGTTCTTCGATTTCCTGGCCCTGGGGGATGGGGAGGAGCTGCTGCCCGAGATCGGTCTGGTGGTGGCCGAGGGCAGGGCCGCCGGCCTGGGCCGCCGGGCCCTGCTGCGGGATCTGGCCGAGCTGCCGGGGGTCTACGTGCCGGCCCTGTACGCGCCGGGGCCCGATGGCGTCAGCCTGCTGCCGCTCGAGCCTGGCCTGGCCCCCCGGATCCAGCGGCGCACCGCCACCCCCATGCCCCACTACGCCATGGGCCTGGTTCCCCACATCGAAACGGTCCACGACCGGCTCACCGTGGAGATCCGCCGCGGCTGCACCCGCGGTTGCCGCTTCTGCCAGCCGGGGATGCTGACGCGCCCGGCCCGGGATGTGGAGCCCGAGGCGGTGATCGAGGCGGTGGAGGAGGGCATGCGGCGCACCGGTTACAGCGACTTCTCGTTGCTGTCGCTCAGCTGCAGTGATTACCTGTCCCTGCCGGCGGTGGGGGTGGAGCTGCGCAACCGGCTGGCGGAGCACAACGTCAGCCTCACCTTGCCCAGCCAGCGGGTCGACCGCTTCGACGATTCCATCGCCCACATCCTCGGCGGCACCCGCCGGGCCGGGCTCACCTTCGCCCCCGAGGCCGGCACCCAGCGCCTGCGGGACATCGTCAACAAGGGACTCACCGATGCGGAACTGCTGCGCGGCCTCCGCACCGCCATGCAGAACGGCTACAGCCGGGTGAAGCTCTATTTCATGATCGGTCTGCCGGGCGAGACCGACGCCGATGTGCTCGGCATCGTCGACACCTGCCGGGCGTTGCAGCAGCAGTGCCGGGATCTGGGCCGGTTGCAGCTCAACATCACGATCAGCAATTTCACCCCCAAGCCCCACACGCCGTTCCAGTGGCACAGCGTGTCGACGGCGGAATTCCGCCGCCGGCAGCAGTTGCTGCGTGACGCCCTGCGGCCCCTGCGGGGCCTCAAGACGAACTTCACCGACGTGCGCCTGTCGGCGGTGGAGGACTTCGTGGGTCGTGGGGACCGGCGGCTGGCGCCGGTGATCGCGGCGGCCTGGCGGGCTGGGGCGGGGCTGGACGCCTGGTTCGAATCCGCCGATCGCACCCATGCCGCCTGGACCGGCGCGATCGAGGCCGCCGGCCTGGGGGGCTCCTACCGGGCCCTGGAGATGGGCGGCTGGAGTGCGGCGGAGGCCTTTGCCACTGGCGACCTCGAGGCCTTCTGCCGCCAGCCCCTGCCCTGGGACCACATCGATTCCGGCGTCGACAAGGCCTGGCTGGCCGAGGACCTCCGCCGGGCCCTGGCGGCCGCCGTGGTGCCGGATTGCTCCTTCGACGGTTGCAGCAGCTGCGGTGTCTGCGGCCCCGAGCTGGGCCACAACGTGGTGATCCCGCCCCCCCCGGTACCGCCGCCGATCCCGCCGCGGGCGCCCGCCAGCGAGCGCGTCTGCCGGCTGCGCTTCGGCTTCGCCAAAACCGGCTCCCTGGCCCTGATCAGCCATCTGGACACCCTGCGGCTGCTGGAGCGCGCCCTGCGGCGCAGCGGCCTGCCGGTGAGTTTCACGGGCGGATTCCACCCCCTGCCGCGGCTGCAGGTGGCGCTGCCCCTGCCCCTGGGGGTGGAGGGCCTGGGCGAGTGGCTCGATCTCGACTTCGCCGCCCCGGTCGATCCGGAGACGGCCCGCCAGCGCCTCCAGGCGGAACTCAGCCCCGAACTGACGTTGCTCTCGGTGCAGGCGGTGCCCCTGGCGACCCCAGGCCTGGCTCAGCAGATCCGCACCGCCCACTGGCGGATCACCCTGCTGCCGGCGCCGGATCAGCCGGCTCCGGCACCGTCCCAGTGGTCAGCCGCCATTGTCGCGTTGCTGGACGCCACCACCCTGCCCTGGCAGGACCAGGACAAGAAGGGCCGACCCCGCCAGCGCGACTGCCGCCCCTACCTGCTCGACCTCCGCCCGGCGCCGCTGGAGGTCCGGAGTCCGGAGGTGGCGGAGCAGGTGCTGGATCTTGAGGCCGCCGTGGATCCCCAGGGCCGCAGCCTGCGGCCCGAACATCTGCGCCACTGGCTGGGCGAGTCCCTCGGCCGGCGCCTCGTGCTGGGGGCGGTCCAGCGCCGTTGGCTGGGGCTGGACGCATGCTAAGTTCGCCTTAGACGGAGAAAGGAATAGCGGGGATTTTTCCCTTCTTCCTCCTCCGCCCAGACGCTTCTGCAACAGAGACGCTTTCTAGAAGCTGCTCGGCGTAAGCGCGATCACAGTCAACACTGCTTGGTTCGGTCTTCGTTGCTTCGCATCGGGAAGGGAAGACAACCCTTCCGCCACGCTGCCGGCCCGACGACGTCTTTGCTCCCCCCAAGCCCCTGACACCAAGGGTCTGTACCAGGCAAACAGCCGGCTCCATTGTTTTCGAAGTCTGGTCTGTCCCTCTTCAGTGGCTGCGCGACCGCCAAGGTCGGCGCCCGATTCCTTCCCTCCACCTGCCCTCCGGCAGGGCTCCACAGAGCCCACCATTTCTTCTATGCCCCAGCAGATCGTCATCGCTGAGCAGTTGCGGATCGCCGCAGTGCTCAACGAGGAACGCGTCGATGAACTGATCGTCGCCCAGGGTCGCTACCAGATTGGCGACGTCTATCTCGGAACCGTTGAAAACGTGTTGCCCGGGATCGATGCCGCCTTCGTCAACATCGGAGAAAGCGAGAAGAACGGCTTCATCCACATCACCGACCTTGGACCCCTGCGTCTGAAGAAGGGCGGCGCCGGCATCACCGAGCTGCTCGAGCCCAGGCAGAAGGTGCTCGTCCAGGTGATGAAGGAGCCCACGGGTACCAAGGGGCCGCGCCTCACGGGCAACCTCTCCCTGCCGGGCCGCTTCCTGGTGCTGCAGCCCCATGGCCAGGGGGTCAACATCTCCCGCCGCATCAACGGCGAAAACGAACGCAACCGGCTTCGGGCCCTCGGTGTGCTGATCAAGCCCCCCGGTGCCGGTCTGCTGATCCGCACCGAGGCCGAGGATGTCAGCGAAGACATGCTGATCGACGACCTCGAGGGTCTGTTGCGCCAGTGGGAGTCGATTCAGCAGGCGGCCGAGACGGCGTCGCCGCCGGTGCTGCTCAACCGCGACGAGGATTTCATCCACCGGGTGCTGCGTGACCTCTACAGCCCCGATGTGCTGCGGGTGGTGGTCGACAGCCCCGATGCGGTGGCGCGGGTCAATGCCTTCCTCGGCTCCGATCAGGCCAATCTGCTGGTGGAGCACCACGGCGAATCCACCGAGATCCTCGAGCACTACCGGGTCAATGCGGCCATCCGCGATGCCCTCAAGCCCCGGGTGGATCTTCCCTCCGGCGGCTACGTGATCATCGAGCCCACCGAGGCTCTGACGGTCATCGACGTCAACTCCGGATCGTTCACCCGCTCGGCCAACGCCCGCGAGACGGTGCTGTGGACCAATTGCGAGGCGGCGGTGGAGATCGCCCGCCAGCTGAAGCTGCGCAACATCGGCGGCGTCGTGATCATCGACTTCATCGACATGGAGTCCCGGCGCGACCAGCTGCAGCTGCTGGAGCACTTCACCCAGGCCTCCCGGGACGACACGGCCCGTCCCCAGATCGCCCAGCTCACCGAACTCGGCCTGGTGGAGCTGACCCGCAAACGCCAGGGTCAGAACATCTATGAGCTGTTCGGTCGGGCCTGCCCCAGCTGTGGGGGCCTGGGCCATGTCGCCGTGCTCCCCGGCAAGGACACCCTCCAGCCCCTGGCCACGGTCTCCGGCCTGGTGCGCTCGGCCGCCTCAGCCCGGGCCGAAGTGGCCAGCCCTGCCAACGGGGGTGCGGAGACCGGCGGCAGCGGCCGGCGGCGGCGCGGTGGTCGTGGTGGCCGGGGTAGCGAGTCCGAGGCCCCTCTGGCGAGTGGGTTCGCCGAGGGCGGCGGCAACGGCGCCGCCCTCGTGCCTGCCTCCCAGGAGCCCACCCCCTCCACCGATCCGCCCCAGCGCCGCCAGGAGCCGGAGGTGCTGGCGGTGCCGATGGATGCGGAACAGGAGCTGGTCTACGGCTGGATGGGCCTGAGCCCCGCGCTGTTGCTGGATCCGATCCCCACCGGGGAAAGCCTGCTGGTGCGCGTCGTTCGCCCCGACGCCGATCCGGAGACCGTCATCGAGGAAGCCCGCCAGCAGCTGGCGGCCAGCGGCACCCGCCGCCGTCGCCGCGGCAGGAACGGCGAGGGGCGCAATGGTTCGGCCGAAGCCACCGAGGCTGCCGACATCTTCGAAGCCCCTGACGGCACCGAAGCCTTCGACGCCTCCGAATCCACCGAGGTCTCTGATCACCACGAGAGGATTCCCATCCTGGAGATCACACCGGCCCCGTTCGAAGTCGAGGCTGTCTCTGCTGCTGCCGAGCTCGTCAGCGTGGCCCTGCCCAGCCGCCGCTCCTCCAGCAGGTCCACGCCGGTGGCCGCGCCGGTCCCGGTGGCGGCTGCCGCTGCTGGGTCTGCGGCGGAGGCCGGCTCCAGTGACGCCGGCGAACCGCGCCGACGCCGGCGCCGTTCCTCTGCCTCGGGCTGATCGGTGCGGCCCGGAGGCCCTCGGGCGATCCGAGGTCCTTGGGCAATCCGACGCCCCAGTCTGGGGAGGCCAAGACCCCTCCTCCTGTGCCGGGGTGGATGAGGTTGGCCGTGGCAGCCTGTTTGGGCCGGTGTTTGCCGCCGCCGTGGTGCTGCCGGCGGCAGCCCTCGCGCCCTTGGTGGCAGCGGGCCTCAACGACAGCAAGAAGCTCACCGCCAGGCGCCGGCAGGCCCTTGTTCCCCTGCTGCGGCAGCACGCCCTGGACTGGGCCCTGGGGCAGGCGAGCGCCAGTGAAATCGACCGCTGGGGTCTGCGCCTGGCCACCGAATGGGCGATGCTGCGGGCGCTGCAACGGTTGTCCAGGCCGCCCCTGCTGCTGCTGGTGGACGGGGTGCTACCCCTGAGGCTGTGGCCCGGGCCCCAGACCACCCTGGTGGGCGGCGATGGCCGTTGTGCGGCGATCGCCGCCGCCAGCGTGCTGGCCAAGCAGGAACGGGATGCCCTGCTGGGTCGCCTGGCGCTGCGCTACCCCGGCTACGGACTGGAGCGCCACGCCGGCTATGGGACGCCCCAGCACCGTGAAGCGATCCTGCGGCTGGGGCCCACCCCCCTGCACCGCCGCAGCTTTCTCAGCTCGATCGGCACCAGCGCTGGAAGTCCCCCAGCAGCTGCTGACTCACCCGGGTGCTGATGCCCAGCAGGATGCTGCCGAGCACGGAGCGGCCGGTGGCCTCCAGCACCTTGGGGGGGATCAGTTGCAGCAGGGCGGGACGGCTCACCGTCACCGAGAGGCTGGCTTCGCCGGTCAGGCCGCCGTCGGCCGCGGCGAGCCAGGAGCAGAGGCCGAGGCGGAAATCCTCCACCAGTCCCAGCCCCTCCAGCTGGCAGTCGAGAGCCTCCAGCTCCAGCCGGCCGTCACGATGTGCGACCTGCAGCTCCACCACCGGCTGGATCTTCAGCTGGAACACCTTCACCTGGCTCACCGTGTAGCGGTAGCGGCCAGGGCCGAGGGGTTCGAGCTGGCGGGGATCGAGCAGGGCGTGAACCACCCGCTCCTCGTCGTCCAGATAGGCGGGCAGGCGATCGGCTTCGCTGAGCACCGGAAGATCGAGTTGCTGGCTGGCGCTGAAGGCCAGAGACATGGCCTGCGGGCCGGCAGGCCATGATCCTACCGATCACCCCTGACCGCCCCACCGCCATGCGTCTTGCCTTCCTCGGTCCCGTCGGCACCTACGGCGAGCAGGCGGCGCAGCGACTGGCGGCCCTGGAGGGCCTGGAGGGGGTGGAGTTCGTGCCCCAGCAGGGCATCCGCGCCGTGATCCGGGCCCTGGCCGACGCTGATTGCGAGCTGGCGGTGGTGCCGGTGGAGAACTCCGTCGAGGGGGGTGTCACGAGCTGTCTCGATGCCCTTTGGGAGCACCCGGACCTGGCGGTGGCTCGGGCCCTGGTGCTTCCGATCCGCCATGCCCTGGTGGGCAGTGGCCCGCTGGAGGCGATCAGTGAGGTGCTCTCCCACCCCCAGGCCCTGGCCCAGTGCAGCCTGTGGCTGGGGGAACAGCTGCCCGAGGCCCTGCAGCTGCCTACCAGCTCCACCGCCGAGGCGGCCCGGCTGGTGCGGGGCAGCCGCTTCCGTGGCGCCATCGCCTCGTTGGAGGCGGCCGCCGAGCATGGCCTGGAGGTGCTGGCTTACCCGATCAACGATGTGCCCGGAAACTGCACCCGTTTTCTGCTGCTGCGGCGGGGGGAACGCTCCCACCGCGGTCCCTACGCCAGCCTGGCCTTCTCGCTCCATTCCAACCGCCCCGGTGCCCTGCTGGAGTCGCTGGGCTGTTTCGCCCGGCAGGGGTTGAACATGAGCCGTATCGAGTCGCGACCCTCCAAGCGGGAAATGGGCGAATACATTTTTTTCGTCGATCTCGAGCTTGCCGAGGGAGCGGCCCCTCTGGACGGGGCCATCGCCGATCTCACCCCCCTCTGCGAGCATCTGGCCCTCTTCGGTGCCTACCCCCTCACCAACCTCGCCGCCGAGGACAAGGGGCTCTGAGGGCTGGAGCGGGGATCAACGCCGCTGACCTTGGGAGCGATGGCTTGTAGGCCATGGCCCGCGGAAGACCCCGAACTGCATCAGGCCGGTGCGGAAGGCCCAGTGCATCAACAGCAGCGTCGGCGTTTCCCGCAGGCCCTGAACCACGGCCCGGGGACCCAGACCCAGCACCGCCCCTGGGCGGCGCACCCCCTCAACGATCGAATCCACCCAGGAGGGCAGGGTGGCCGCGGTCCAGTCAGCGGTGCTGATCGGCAAGCCGCGGTTCCAGGGGCTGGTCTCCAGGTTTCTTTTCAGGGAAAGGATGCTGGCGAACTCCGGGTGGGCCCACTGGTCGAGCAACTGGCGCATCACCCAACGCTCGAGGCGGTTCATCGGGGCGACGGCCGGGTCGCGGCGGTTCCAGTCGGCCACCGCCAGGCAGCCGCCAGGCCGAAGCACACGCAGCATCTCATCGGCATAGCGCTGTTTGTCGGGCATGTGGGGGCCAGCCTCCACACTCCAGACCGCGTCGAAGCCCCCGTCTGGGCCCCCGTCGGGGAGATCCAGATCCAGGGCATCCATCACGGCGAAGCGGCAGCCGGGCAGCTCGGCTGGGGTGAGGTCTCGGGCCCGGGCAATCTGGGCCGGACTGATGCTGATGCCCAGCACTTCGAAGCCGTAGTCGCGGGCGAGGATCCGGGCGCTGCCGCCGATGCCACAGCCCACATCGAGCACCCGGCTGCCGGGGGGCAGACGGTCGAGGCCGCTCCAGCGGACCAGTTCGTGGACGAAGGCGGCCTTGGCCGCCCGGAAATCCCGTGATCCGGGGGGATCGCCGTAGTGGCCCAGGTGCACATGCTCGCCCCAGAGCCGCTCCAGCAGACGGTCGTCTGTCCAGCGGTCATAGGCGGCAGCCACGCTGGCCGTGGAGAGATAAGCCCGCGACCGGCGTTGCCAGAGCAGGGCCACCAGGACGGCGACAAGGAGGCCCCCCGCGACGAGGAGGGGCAGCAGCATGCCGCCCGAAAGCAGACTCGCCATGGTTCAGGTCTCGCCGTCGCCGCCGCCGAGGCTGGAAAAGGTGTCCTTGAGGACGGTGCGCGCCGCCAGCTGCCGCCGGGTCTGGTCGAGCAACTCGTATTCCTGCCGCAGGCGCTCGCCGGTGTCGGTGATCTCCAGCAGGGCCTGCTGGTGATCGGCCACCGGGCCGCCGAGATGGGCGCCGATCCAGAAGGACAGCTCCCGTGGCAGATCGGGCAGATCGGCGGGCAGGGACGAGGGCTTGCCGATCAGCTTGCCGGTGAGATCAACGACGTCCCTCAAGGCCCGGGTGACGTCGCTGGTGAGGGTTTCGAGCTCCTCGTGGCTTTCGCTCACGGTGTCCTCGATCCAGCTGACCATGCCCACCCGAAAGGGCGTATCACGCACGATGTCGAGGACCCGGAAGCGTTGCTGGCCCATGGTCACGATGTTGCTGCGGTCGTCGTCCTGCACCTGGCAGTGGAGGATTTCGGCGCAGCATCCCACTTCCGCCATGCGTTTGCTCTGGGGGTCCCAGCGCACGACGCCGAAACGTCGATCCTCCGACATCGCCGTCTGCAGCATCATGCGGTAACGCGGCTCGAAGATGTGGAGCGGCAACACCTCCTGGGGGAAGAGCACCACATCAGGCAGGGGGAACAGGGGCAACTCCCTGACGGCCAGATCAGTCACGCGCGGATGTTGCCGCTGGCGGCAGGGGGAGAGGGGCGATCGGAGGTCGGGAAGGGAAGGATCAACCAGAGCAGCTCAGGTGTTGATCGATCCTAGAAAGACAGACCTGCCCGGCGAAGGCCGGATGGCCCCATCGCCATCAGAGTTTGACTTCGATATCGACGCCACTCGGCAGGTCGAGCTTCATCAGCGCGTCGATGGTCTTGGCGCTCGGGCTGTAGATGTCGATGATCCGGCGGTGGGTGCGGGTCTCGAAGTGCTCACGGGAATCCTTGTCGACGTGGGGCGAGCGCAGCACGCAGTAGATCTTGCGCTTGGTGGGCAGGGGGATCGGACCGATCGCCGTGGCAGCGGTGTGATCGGCGGTTTCGATGATTTTTTCGCAGGAGAGATCCAGCATGCGGCGATCGAAGGCCTTCAGGCGGATGCGGATCTTCTGCTGGGGAATGGAGGCGGTCATCGGAAGGGAAGCGCGGGCGAAGGGCGGCGGCAGCGCCGCTGAAACGGATTGTCGAGGTGCACAGGGAACCGGAGGTTCCGAAAGAGGGAGCATCACCTGGGTGATGCTCCCCCCAGAAGGCTAGTTCAGCCTCACAGAACGATCTTGGACACCACGCCGGCACCGATGGTGCGGCCGCCTTCGCGGATGGCGAAGCGCATGCCCTGCTCGATGGCGACCGGGCAGATCAGCTCGGCGCTCATTTTGATGCGGTCGCCGGGCATCACCATCTCCACGTTGGTGCCGTCGTCGGCGGTGAAGGCGGTGATCTGGCCGGTCACATCGGTGGTGCGGATGTAAAACTGCGGGCGGTAGCCGGCGAAGAAGGGGGTGTGACGGCCACCCTCTTCCTTCTTGAGCACGTAAACCTCACCTTCGAATTTGGTGTGGGGCTTGATGGAGTTGGGCTTCACCAGCACCATGCCGCGTTCGATGTCTTCTTTCTGCACACCGCGCAGCAGCAGACCGACGTTGTCGCCGGCCATGCCCTCGTCGAGCAGCTTGCGGAACATCTCCACACCGGTGACGGTGGTTTCCCGTGTGTCGCGGATGCCCACGATCTGGACGGTTTCGCCCACCTTCACCTTGCCGCGCTCGATTCGGCCAGTGGCGACGGTGCCGCGACCGGTGATCGAGAAGACGTCTTCGACGGCCATCAGGAAGGGCTTGTCGATCTCACGCTCGGGCTCGGGGATGGCCTCGTCGACCGCATCCATCAGGTCGAGGATCTTGTCGACCCACTCGTCTTCGCCACGCACGGCCTTCTTGCCGGCCTGGATGTACTCGAGGGCCTTGAGGGCCGAACCGGCGATCACGGGGATGTCGTCGCCAGGGAAGTCGTAGCTGCTGAGCAGTTCACGCATCTCCAGTTCGACGAGTTCGAGGATCTCCTCGTCGTCGACCATGTCCTTCTTGTTGAGGAACACCACCAGCGCGGGCACGCCCACCTGCTTGGCCAGCAGGATGTGCTCCTTGGTCTGGGCCATCGGGCCATCGGTGGCAGCCACCACCAGGATGGCGCCGTCCATCTGGGCGGCACCGGTGATCATGTTCTTGACGTAGTCGGCGTGGCCCGGGCAGTCGACGTGGGCGTAGTGACGCTTGGTGGTCTCGTACTCGACGTGGGCCGTGTTGATCGTGATCCCCCGCTCCTTCTCCTCAGGGGCGCCATCGATCTCGTCGTAGGCCTGGGCCTTGGCCATGCCTTGGGACGCCAGCACGTTGGTGATGGCGGCGGTGAGGGTGGTCTTGCCGTGGTCAACGTGACCGATGGTGCCGATGTTGACGTGAGGCTTGTTCCTCTCGAACTTCTCGCGTGCCATGGAAGGAAAGAATCGGGGGGGGTGGGTTGGATGGAAAGAAAGATCAGGAATTGCCCTGATTCTTGGAGATGATGGCTTCCGCCACATTGCGAGGAACTTCCTCGTAATGGCTGAACTCCATCGAGAAGATACCCCGACCCTGGGTCATGGATCGGAGCTGGGTGGCGTAGCCGAACATTTCGGCCAGAGGCACTTTGGACTGGACTTTGGACTGTCCGTTGTCGACGGACTGTCCTTCGACCTGACCGCGGCGGGAGGAAAGGTCCCCGATGACCGAACCGAGATAATCCTCGGGGACCTCGACCTCAACCTTCATCATCGGCTCAAGCAGTACGGGATTGCACTTCTTGACGCCATCTTTGAAGGCCAAGGAACCGGCGATCTTGAACGCCATCTCCGAAGAGTCGACGTCGTGATAGGAGCCGTCCACCATGGTGACCCGGACATCGATCATGGGGAAACCGGCAATCACACCGGACTGGCAGGTTTCCTTCATGCCGGCTTCCGCCGGACCGATGTACTCCTTGGGAACGATGCCGCCAACGATCTTGTTGACGAATTCGAACCCTGAACCCGGCTCGCCGGGCTGCATTTCGATCACCACGTGGCCGTACTGGCCCTTGCCGCCTGTCTGGCGGGCGAATTTGCCCTCACCCTTGGCACTGCCGCGGATGGTTTCCCGGTAGGACACCTGGGGGGCGCCGATGTTGGCCTCCACCTTGAACTCCCGCAGCATGCGGTCGACCAGGATCTCCAGGTGCAGTTCGCCCATGCCAGCGATCACGGTCTGGTTGGTTTCCGGATCGGTGGAGACCCGGAAGGTGGGGTCTTCCTCAGAGAGGGACTGAAGGGCCTTGCCGAGTTTCTCCATGTCGCCCTTGGTCTTGGGCTCCACGGCCACGGAGATCACCGGTTCGGGGATGAACAGGGATTCCAGGATGATCGGATCGGAGTCGACGCAGAGGGTGTCGCCCGTGGTGGTGTCCTTGAGGCCGAGAACGGCACCCAGGTCACCGGCACGCAGCTCGTCGACCTCCTCGCGCTCATCGGCCTTGAGCAGGATCAGGCGGGAGATGCGCTCCTTCTTGTCCTTGGTGGAGTTGAGCACGTAGCTGCCCTTCTGCAGCACGCCGCTGTACATGCGGATGAAGGTGAGCTTGCCGTAGGGGTCGGCCATGACCTTGAAGGCCAGGGCACTGAAGGGGGCGCTGTCGTCGCAGGCGCGGGTGGCTTCGCTGCCGTCGGCCAGCAGGCCATGGATCGGCGGCACATCGACGGGGGCAGGCAGGTAGTCGACCACCGCATCAAGCACCAGCTGGACGCCCTTGTTCTTGAAGGCGGAGCCGCAGAGGATCGGCACCATGCCGTGTTGCAGCACCCCGAGGCGAATGCCACGCATCAGTTGCTCCTGGGTGAGTTCACCGTTCTCGAGGAAGGCTTCAATCAGCTCTTCATCGGTCTCGGCCACCGATTCCATCAGCTTCTGACGCCACTCCGCGGCCTCGTCCTGCATGTCGGCGGGAATCTCCTCTTCGAGGATGTCGGTGCCGAGATCATTGGTATAGATGATCGCCTTGTTGCGCACCAGGTCGATGATGCCCTTCAGATCACCCTCCGCTCCGATCGGCAGCTGGATGGGAACGGCGTTGGCCTTGAGGCGATCCTTGATCTGATCGTAGACCTTCAGGAAGTTGGCACCGGTGCGATCCATCTTGTTGACGAAGACGATCCGGGGCACGCTGTAGCGATCGGCCTGGCGCCAGACGGTTTCCGACTGGGGCTGCACGCCACCCACGGCGCAGAACACCGCGACGACTCCGTCGAGCACCCGCATCGAGCGCTCCACCTCGATCGTGAAATCGACGTGGCCGGGCGTGTCGATGATGTTGATCCGGTTGTCTTTCCAACTGGTGGAGATGGCGGCAGCGGTGATGGTGATCCCACGCTCTCGCTCCTGCTCCATCCAGTCGGTGACGGCGGCGCCATCGTGCACTTCGCCCATCTTGTGAACCACGCCGGAATAGAACAGAATCCGTTCGGTCGTGGTGGTCTTGCCCGCGTCAATGTGAGCGGCAATACCGATATTTCTGACGCGTTCCAGGGGGTAGGCGCGGGCCACGGGAAAGTTCTCCGGGGGTGGGTCGACAAAAAGCGGGCGTAATTTTACAGATCGGGGTTGGTTCGATCTGCGGGAACAGGATCAGCCCAGGGATCCGGCCCCTTGGGGCGGCTTAGTAGCGGTAATGGGCGAAGGCCTTGTTGGCTTCGGCCATCTTGTGGGTCTCCTCCCGCTTGCGGACGGCACTGCCGGCTTCGTTGGCCGCGTCCATCAGCTCACCGGCCAGTTTCTGGGCCATGCTGCGGCCGTTGCGGGCCCGGGAGAAGTTGACCAACCAGCGCAATGCCATGGCGGTACCCCGCTCCTGCCGCACTTCCATCGGCACCTGGTAGGTGGCGCCACCGACCCGCCGGGCCCGCACTTCCACAAGGGGAGTGGCGTTGCGGACCGCCGTTTCGAACAGGTCGAGCGGATCGGAGCCGGTGCGCTCGTTGATCAGGGTGAAGGCATCGGAAAGGATGCGCTGGGCCGTGGACTTCTTGCCGTGCTTCATCAGCCGGGCCACGATCATCGAGGCCAGGCGGCTGTTGAATTGAGGATCCGGGAGAACCGGGCGTTTCTCGGCGGCGTTGCGGCGGGACATGGAACGGAGGGAGAAAAAGCGGGAGAGGGCTGGTCCGGCCGCGAAGTGCCGGGGAAGCGAAGGCTCAGGCCTTCGGTGTCTTGGCGCCGTACTTGGAGCGGGACTGCCGCCGATCCTTGACACCGGAGGTGTCGAGGGTGCCACGGATGATGTGATAGCGGACACCGGGCAGATCCTTGACGCGGCCGCCGCGGATCAGAACCACCGAGTGCTCCTGAAGGTTGTGGCCGATGCCTGGGATGTAGGCCGTCACCTCAAACCCGGAGGTCAGGCGCACACGGGCCACCTTGCGCAGAGCCGAGTTGGGCTTCTTCGGGGTGGAGGTGTACACCCGGGTGCAGACGCCACGCCGCTCGGGGCAGGCGCGCAGGGCGGGCGACTTCGTCTTGCGGGTGAGACGCTGCCGCTCGGTGCGGATCAGCTGCTGAATAGTGGGCATCGAGGGCCGGGGTGCTGCTCGGTGTGGACGTCTGAGTGGATTGGCCGGTTGTCCGGCCGTTTCGTCAATCCGACACGTTACTTCGTCGCCGTCCCCCTCAGGTTTCGCGGCTGAAGGCGGACCCGCAGGCGCAGCTGCGCACGCCCGGCCCAGGACGCACCAAAAAGCCCCCGCCGCTGAGGTCGCCCCGGTAGTCGAGCTGCAGACCTTGCAGCAGGGGCAACTGCTTAGCGGGGGAATAGAGGGTGATGCCGTCGGCCCTGGCCACGGGGGTGCCGGCCAGGTGACCCGGACGCAGCCGGATCGCCCAGGCTTCGCAGGCGCCCTCCAGAAGCTCCAGGTGCATCAGCCCCGGGGTACCGGCCACGGCCGCCTGCCGGCACAGCTCGGCGGCGGCGGCGGCGGTGAGGCGAAGGCTATGGCCCCGGGGCACGATGGAGAGGCGAATCAGCTCAGTCTGCCAGCCGTTGGCTGGTGGGGGTCAGACCGCTGGCCGCCGCGCCGTCCCCGACCGGCACCAGTCCCAGTCCGTTGTGAACAGAGCCGGCCACCCCCCGGCCCTTGACCCGGTGGCTGCCGCCCATCACCAGGCCCGTGGAACTGCCGCCGTCGAGGTTGAGGGCGTCCACCAGTCCCAGCTGCTGCAGCAGCCAGGCGGTCTCGGAGAGGGTGGGTCCGGCGCCGCCACCGGCGCTCTCCAGGGTCACCAGCCACAGGAGGGTGCCATCGCTGCCCACCACCGTGCGGGGGGCCCCCTGGCGCAGGAAGGCGGCGCCAAACCCTTCGGCGCTGCCGTTGAGCACGATGCGGCCGTTCTGGAGCAGCAACGGTCCGCCTCCCATCACGGCGTTGGCATTGCCCAACGGGTCGCTGGGGCGGCTCCCGAGGCGCAACGACGTCCCTTCGCTCCAGGGCAGGACGGCCCCGCCGCGGGCCACCACGAGGGTGTCCTCCGGCCGCAGCGGCACTCCAGCCGCCAGCTCCTGGCTGCCGATCCGCCGCTGCACGCGGCCGCCACTCAGCATCACGCCCGTCTCCGAGCCGGTCAGGGCCTGGTAAAACCGGCCCCACTCGGCGGTGTAGCGGCTCAGTCCCCGTTGGGCGTAGCCGCTGTTCACGGTCAGCAGCGGCCAGCGCTGGCCACGGTCATCGCCGATCCATTCGTCCAGCTGCAGGCGCCCGAAGCGCGGCAGGCTGCGCGGATCCCAGCCCATCGCGCCCCGGTTGAGGATCGGCCCGGACAGCCAGCGGCCCTGCTCCCGCAGGGCGCCGAGCGGAAGGCGGCGCACCCGGTTGAAGAAGCCGCCATTGATTGCCACCAGGGCGTCCTGGCGCTGGGCCAGGGCCGCCAGGGAGCTCAGGCCCGCCATGCCGTCCGGGCGGCTGAGGGTCCGCAGTTCCAGTGGCCCGCTGCGGGGATCGACCCTGACGGCATTGACCAGGACCCTGGTGCCCCCCACGGCCCGCACCTGCTGGTCCCAGCGCAGCTGGGGCCCCAGCAGCGCCAGCAACCGGGGATCGATCGGTGCAGGAGCCGTTGGCGCCGCTGGCGCTGTGCCGGTGGCGGTGCCGCTCAGGGGCAGGTCGATGACCACCCGGGCCGGTTCCCCCAGGGTAAACAGCCGCAGGGGGGCGGTTCCGCCCGGGAGGCTCAGGTTCAGTTCCGCCCCGTTGGCCCCGCTGCGCAGGCCCCGGGCGGTGAGCTGGGCCAGCTGGTCAGACCGGCTGAGCAGGGCCAGCTGGACGCCGCCGTCGCTGCTGCGCACCAAGGCGGGCCCGTCCAAGTCGAGCACCACCCGCCGGACGCCGGCTTGCTCCGAGCTGCGGACCTGGAGCAGACGGGGCGCCGGCAGGCGCAGATCCAGCAGGTCGCCGCGGCGCTCCACCGCCACGCCCACGTCCCGCAGGATCGTCGCCACGTCGATGGCCACCTCATCCGCCAGCGAGCGCTGCTGGCCGGGGGGCACCACCAACTCCCGGCCGAACCATTCCAGCGCCAGCCCGCCGTCGGGGCTCGACCGGCTGCTGAAGCCCAGCTGGCCTTCCAGCACCTCCAGGGGCAGCCACAGCGCCTGCGGCTGACGTGGGTCCTGCCCCCCCCAGCGCCAGGCGGCCTGCTGGCTGCGGCCGTTGAGGGCCAGCCGGGTGCCACCGATCTCCGCCGCGGGGGCCAGCCGCGCTGGCGCGGGCCGGCTGCGACGCGGAGCCTCCAGCTCCGGCAGGGCCGGCGGCATGGGTGGCGGGGCTGCCCGCGTGACCGGCGGCGCTGCGGTCAGGGCCAGCAGGGCCAGGGCGATGGGAAGGGTCCTGGCCATCGACGGAGTCCTGCAGGTCGGTAGAAAAAAAGTTAGTCCCACCGCTGTGGGGGGTAGGGGCGGCTGCCTAGGATCAGTGGCTTGCCTTGTCGTTGCGGACTCGGCTGCTGCACGGGTGACACGGCAGCTCCTCGGCAGGCTTTCCCTGCCGGCGTCTTTAGGCTTGTCGCTTTCAAGCCAATCCCAGCTCCGTTTCAGCAGCACCACATCGGCCTATGTCCCCCTCCGCTCCGCTCTGGCCCCATCGCGACAGCTCGGCCCCAGGCCCTGGAGAGACGGATGCTTGCGGCGTGGGATTTCTGGCCCATCTCGATGGGGTTGCCAACCACTGGGTGCTTCAGCAGGCCCTGCGGGGCCTGCGCTGCGTGGAGCACCGAGGCGGCTGTGGCGGCGATGGCGATTCCGGCGACGGGGCCGGATTGCTCACTGCGATCCCCTGGAGCTTCCTGGAGGCTGTCTGGCCGGCAGCCGCCGCCTCCACGGCGACGGTGCGCGGTTTGGGAATGCTGTTCCTGCCCGCGGACGAGGAGCAGCGCGACCTGGCCCGCCGGATCTGTGACGAGGAGGCCGAGCGCCTCGGCCTTCTGAGCCTTGGCTGGCGGAAGGTCCCCGTTGTTTCCGAGGTGCTCGGGCCCCTGGCCCGGGAGAACGCCCCGGCCATCGAGCAGTGGCTGCTGGCCGCCCCCGATGCCGTGCCCGGCGTCATGGCGGATCTGGATGCCCTCGAATCCCTGCTGTTCCGCCTGCGGCGCCGCGCCGTTGACCGGGTGAGGGAGGTATGGGGTGCCGACACCACCGACCTTTACTTCGCTTCGATCAGCGGCCGCACCGTCGTCTACAAGGGCATGGTGCGTTCGGAGGTGCTGGATGCCTTCTATGCCGACCTCAGGGACGAACGCTTCACGGTGGCCTTTGCGGTGTACCACCGCCGTTTCAGCACCAACACCCTGCCCCGCTGGCCCCTGGCCCAGCCGATGCGGCTGCTGGGCCACAACGGCGAGATCAACACGCTGCTGGGCAACATCAACTGGGCCCGGGCCGCCGAATCCCACCTTGAGGCCGTCTGGGGCGATGCCGCCCGGGACCTGCGGCCCCTGGTCAACGCCGCCTTCAGCGATTCTGCCAACCTCGACGCCACCCTCGAGCTGATGGTGCGCAGCGGCCGGCCGATCACCGACAGCCTGCTCACCCTGGTGCCGGAGGCCTTCCGTGACCAGCCCGAACTCGACGAGCGGCCGGCGATCAAGGCGTTCTACGAATACAGCGCCTGTCTGCAGGAGCCCTGGGACGGCCCCGCGTTGCTGGTGTTCAGCGATGGCCGCATGGTGGGGGCCACCCTCGATCGCAACGGTCTGCGTCCGGCCCGTTACTGCATCACCAACGACGGCTACGTGGTGATGGGCTCGGAGACCGGCGTGGTCGAGCTGGAGGAATCCCGCATCATCGAGAAGGGGCGTCTTGGCCCCGGCCAGATGCTGGCGGTGGATATGGAGCAGCATCGGCTGCTGCGCAACTGGGATGTGAAAGAGGAGACCGCGGCGCGACTTCCCTACGCCGGCTGGCTGCTTGACCATCGCCGCAGCCTCGCCCCCGGTGCCTGGCAGACGGACCGCTCCCTGGGCGACCTGGAGCTCCTGCAGCAGCAGACCGCCTTCGGCTTCACGGCCGAAGACCTTGATCTGGTGATCGAGGACATGGCCGGCCAGGGCAAGGAGCCCACCTACTGCATGGGGGACGACATCCCTCTGGCGGTGCTCTCTTCCAAGCCCCATCTCCTCTACGACTACTTCAAGCAGCGTTTCGCCCAGGTCACCAACCCCCCCATCGACCCGCTGCGCGAGAAGCTGGTCATGAGCCTGGAGATGCACCTCGGCCGCCGCGGCTCGGCCCTGCGGCCGGATGCCTCCGGCGCCGCCGTGCTGCACCTCACCACTCCGGTGCTCAACGAGGCCGAACTCCAGGCGCTGGGCTCCCACGGCCTCGGGATCACCACCCTCTCCACGCTGCTGCCGGTGGCCAACGGTCCCGACGGACTCGAGCAGGCCCTGCATCGCCTCTGCTTCGAGGCGGAGGCGGCCGTGCGCAGTGGCGTCCAGATTCTGGTGCTCTCCGACCGCGCCGCTGGCGGCCTCTCCGCCGGCACCTCCGCCATTCCTCCCCTGCTGGGGGTGGCTGCCGTGCACCACCACCTGCTGCGGCTCGGCCTGCGCCTGCAGTGCTCCCTGGTGGTCGACACCGCCCAGTGCTGGAGTACCCATCACCTCGCCTGCCTGATCGGTTACGGCGCCAGCGCGGTCTGTCCGTGGCTCACCTGGGAGACCACCCGCCACTGGCTGGCCCACCCGCGGACGCAGTCGATGATCGAACGGGGCAAGCTGCCCTCCCTCGACGCCGACAAGGCCCAGGCCAACGTGCGCAAGGCCCTCGAGGAGGGGTTGCGCAAGATCCTTTCCAAGATCGGCATCTCCCTGCTCGCCAGCTACCACGGCGCCCAGATCTTCGAGGCCATCGGCATCGGTGCCGATCTGATCGACCTGGCCTTCACGGGCACCACCAGCCGGGTCGCCGGTCTGAGCCTGCGCGATCTGGCCAGCGAGACCCTGGCCTTCCATGCCAAGGCCTACCCGGAGCTGAACCGCACCAAGCTGGAGTTCATGGGCTTCGTGCAGTACCGCACCGGCGGGGAGTTTCACCTCAACAACCCGGAGATGGCCAAGGCCCTGCACGCCGCCGTCGCCGCGGGCCCTGGCTACGACCATTTCTCCACTTACCGCACGCTGCTCGAGAACCGGCCGGTGACGGCCCTGCGGGACCTGCTCGAGCTCAGGCCGGCCCCGGTGCCGATGCCCATCGACCAGGTGGAGAGTGTCGAGAGCATCTGCAGCCGCTTCTGCACCGGTGGCATGAGCCTCGGTGCCCTTTCGCGGGAGGCCCATGAGGTGCTGGCGGTGGCGATGAACCGCATCGGCGGCAAGAGCAACTGCGGCGAGGGTGGCGAGGACCCGGCCCGCTACCACCCCCTGCACGATGTCGACGGCGAGGGCCATTCGCCCACCCTCCCCACTTTGCGCGGGCTGCAGAACGGTGACAGCGCCTGCTCTGCCATCAAGCAGATCGCCTCGGGGCGTTTCGGCGTCACCCCGGCCTACCTGCGCAGCGGCCGGCAGCTGGAGATCAAGGTGGCCCAGGGCGCCAAACCCGGCGAAGGTGGCCAGCTGCCCGGCCCCAAGGTGGACGCCTACATCGCCTGGCTGCGCAACAGCAAGGCGGGCGTGCCCCTGATCTCACCGCCGCCGCACCACGACATCTATTCGATTGAGGATCTGGCCCAGCTGATCCACGACCTGCACCAGGTGAATCCCGCCGCCCGGGTCTCGGTGAAGTTGGTGGCCGAGATCGGCATCGGCACGATCGCCGCCGGGGTGGCCAAGGCCAACGCCGATGTGATCCAGATCTCCGGCCACGACGGCGGCACCGGAGCCTCGCCGCTGAGTTCGATCAAGCACGCCGGCAGTCCCTGGGAGCTGGGGCTCACCGAGGTGCACCGCAGCCTGCTGGAGAACGGCCTTCGGGATCGCGTCCTGCTGCGGGCCGATGGTGGCCTCAAGAGCGGCTGGGACGTGCTGATCGCCGCCCTGCTGGGGGCCGAGGAGTATGGCTTCGGCTCCGTGGCCATGATCGCCGAGGGCTGCATCATGGCCCGCGTCTGCCACACCAATAACTGCCCGGTGGGGGTTGCCACCCAGAAGGAAGCCCTGCGCAAGCGCTTCACCGGCCTGCCGGAGCAGGTCGTCAACTTCTTCCTCTTCGTGGCCGAGGAGGTGCGCCAGCTGCTCAGCGTGCTGGGTGTGGCCCGCCTCGAGGACCTGATCGGCCGCACCGAGCTGCTGGCGCCCCGCGCCATCAGCCTCACCAAGACCGGGGCCCTGGACCTCTCCTGCCTGCTCGATCCGATCCCTGCGGCCGCCGACCGCGCCTGGCTGCGCCACGACGACGTGGCCCACGACAACGGCCCGGTGCTCGAAGACGCCTTGCTCGCCGATCCGGAGGTGCGCGCCGCGATCGACGCCCATGGCCACGTGGTGCGCCAGCTGCCGATCGTCAACACCGACCGCAGCGTGGGGGCCCGGCTGGGCGGCGAGATTGCGGCCCTGCACGGCAATACCGGCTTCCAGGGGGGGCTGGCCCTCACCTTCCATGGTGCGGCCGGGCAGAGCTTTGGCGCCTTCGTGCTCCAGGGCATGGACCTGCGCCTGGTGGGGGAGGCCAATGACTACGTGGGCAAGGGCCTCAACGGTGGCCGCATCACCGTGGTGCCCCAGGCCGGTGGTACCGATCCCGGTGCCCAGGTGATCCTGGGCAACACCTGCCTGTACGGCGCCACGGGAGGCGAGCTGTTCGCCCTCGGCCGCGCCGGCGAGCGCTTCGGCGTGCGCAACAGCGGCGCCCGCACCGTGGTGGAGGGGGTCGGTGACCACTGCTGTGAGTACATGACCGGCGGCGTGGTGGTGGTGCTGGGCGGCACCGGCCGCAATGTGGCCGCTGGCATGACCGGCGGGGTGGCCTTCCTGCTCGACGAGACCGGTGGTCTGGCGGTCCGCCTGAATCCCGAGTCCGTGGAGTTGGTGCCCCTCACGACCCCCGAGCAGGAAGGGTTGCTGCGCCCCCTGCTGGAGGCCCATCTGCAGGCCACTGGCAGCACCAAGGCTTCGGCGATTCTCGCCGACTGGACCACCTGGAAGGGCCGCTTCCAGGTGCTGGTCCCCCCGAGCGAGAAGGCCACGGTGGGTCTGGCCCAACGGGAAGCCGTAGCGGCCTGAGCGGACCCGGACCGACGGCAACGGCGTCAGGTCGTCGTGTTCAGCGGGGGTGCTCGCGCATCAGGCGCCGCACCTCGCCGGCGTGGTAGCTGCTTCTGGTGAGCGGACTGCTCACCACCTGCAGGAAGCCCAGGTCGGTTTCGCCGTGGCGGCGGAAGGCTTCGAACCTCTCGGGGGACACGAAGCGCTGCACCGGCAGGTGTTTGGGGCCTGGGGAGAGGTACTGGCCGATCGTGACGATGTCGACGGCGTGGGCGCGCAGGTCGGCCATCACCCCCTGCACCTCCTTGTCGTTTTCCCCCAGGCCCACCATCAGGCCTGATTTGGTGTAGGTGCGCGGCCAGCCGTCCCGCACCCGGCGCAGCAGCTCCAGCGAACGTTCATACACCCCCTGGGGCCGGACCTGCCGGTAGAGCCTGGGCACGGTTTCGATGTTGTGGTTGAGCACCTCCGGCGCCGCCGCCATCACCACCGCCAGGGCCTCCCAGGTGCCGCAAAGATCCGGCAGCAGCACCTCGATCGTGGTCAGGGGCGCGTTGCGGCGCACGGCCTCGATGCAGGCGACGAACTGGCTGGCGCCGCCATCGGCCAGGTCGTCCCGGTTGACCGAGGTGATCACCACATGGCTCAGGCCCAGGCGCCGCACCGCCTCCCCCAGCCGCTCGGGCTCGGTGGGATCCAGCGCTCGCACGCTGCGGTCAAAGTCGATGTCGCAGTAGGGGCAGGCCCGGGTGCAGCCCGGCCCCATGATCAGGAAGGTGGCGGTGCCGCCGGCGAAGCACTCGCCGATGTTCGGGCAGCTGGCCTCCTGGCAGACCGTGTTGAGCTTGAGGTCGACCAGCAGGTCCGCCACCGCCCCGATCCGTTCCCGCTGCGGCGCCTTGACCCGCAACCAGGGCGGCTTGGCAGGGGCGGGCCGGGGGTCGCTGATGGTCACGGGGATCGCTGGGCTGGGCGGACTGTAGGCAGGGCTGTTGCCGCGCTCCATCCCCTAAAGTCTGGCGATCGGGATGTGGCGCAGCTTGGTAGCGCACTTCGTTCGGGACGAAGGGGCCGCAGGTTCGAATCCTGTCATCCCGATTTTTTTCACGCCGGCCCTCAGGCCAGAGCCGCTCCCGGGTAGCCCCGGGGGGTCACCATGCGGCCGTCCTGGACACGGGTGGAGCTGTTGCCGACCAGCACCAGGGTGAGCATGTCCACCTGGTCCGCCGGCATGGTGCCCAGGGTGTGCAGGCTGAGCGCCTCTTCAGTGCGCCCGAGCTGGCGCGCCAGCAGTACCGGCGTGGTGGCCGGCCGGCCCTCGCCCAGCAGTTCGATGGCCCGGCCCAGTTGCCAGGGCCTGCCGAGCGAACGGGGGTTGTAGAGGGCCACCACGAAATCGCCGCTGGCGGCGCCCCGCAGCCGTCGTTCGATCACCTCCCAGGGCGTGAGCCTGTCGCTGAGGCTGATGGTGCAGAAATCGTGCATCAAGGGCGCGCCGGCCCGGGCGGCGGCCAGTTGCAGGGCCGAGAGCCCCGGGTGCACCGTGAAAGCGGGACGGTCGAGGACCGGCAGCTGCAGCCAGAGCTCGAGGGCCAGCCCCGCCATGCCGTAGATACCGCTGTCTCCTGAGGAGATCAGCGCCACGTCGAGGCCCTGGCGGGCCAGGTCGAGGGCCTCGGCGCAACGGGCCGTCTCCTCCGTCAGGCGGCCCTCGCGGCGCAGCTGGTCGGGTCGCCTGATCGGTTCGAGCAGGTCGAGATAGAGCCCGTAGCCCACCCACACCGTTGCGGCAGCCAACGCCTGGCGGGCCTCGCCACTGAGCAGAGCGATCGGACCCGGACCACTGCCCACCAATTGCAGGCTGCCCCGGTGCGGGGCCCACTGGCGTCCGGCCAGGGCCACCGCCAGGGTGGCGGCACCCCGCTCCCCGATCCCGGCGCGCTCGATCCGCTTCTCCACCAGCAGGCGGGCCGGTCCCCCCGCTAGAGCCGCCGCCTGCAGCGCTGCGGCCTCGGCCACGCTCGCCGTGCCCATCTCCCTGGCGACCGCGTCGGAGGGATGGGGGACGGTCACCGCCGCCAGGGTGGGGGCGTCGAAGAGCCGCAGGGGCCAGCCCCGCTGCTGCGCCAGGGCCAGCAGGGCGGGTTCATCCCCCTTGCGATCGATGCTGGCCAGGCCGGCCACGGCCTCAGGGGCCAGCCCCTGCTGCGCCAGCCCCTCCGCCACCAGCCGTTCCAGCACCGCCAGGCTGGTGTCCCGTTCGCAGCCGAGGCCCAGCCACAGGGCGGGGGGATGCCAGCGACAGCCGTCGCCGGTGTGGGGACTGATCACCAAGGCCGCTGGTCCGGTCGCCTCCGCGGTGTCGGCGGGCTCCAATGTCTGCCAGAGGCTGTTGCCGCTCTCCTGCCGCAGGCTGATCCGGTTGCCGCGGGCCGCCTCCACCATCAGGCTCCGCCAGTCCCCTGCGCCCCGTCGCCAGCCCCAGGCCTGGCCGAAGGCATCAAGGGGCAGGCCTCGCCGGGCGGCGCTGGAGCCGGTGAGCACGGCCTGGCCTCCGATCAGGGCGGCGATCTCCTGGCTGAGCTGATCGCCACCGGCGGCATGGCCCCCCAGCAGCGGCACCACGAATCTGCCCAGCGGATCCACCACCAGTACGGCTGGATCACTGGCCTTGTCGCTGATCAGGGGGGCGATCAGCCGGGTGACCAGGCCGCAGGCCCCGACGGCCACCACCGCTTCGGCCGCCCCCCAATGCTCCGCCAGCCAGGTGGCCGCCGCCGCGTCCTCCGGGCCCCGCACCGTTCGCAGCAGGCCGGCCTGCGTCAGTTGTTGCAGCATCGGTGTGGCCGTTGGACCGAAGCCGAGGCCGACGATGTGGCGATGGGTGCCGCTCACGGTGCCACGCTCCCATCCAGGGTGGGCTCGGCCAGCTCAGTCGTGGTGGGGGGCTCCGTTGGGTCTGGAAGGTCCGCTGTCGCAGCCTCGAACTCCGCCAGGTTCTCGCCCCCTGCCTGGTCCTCCGATCCCAGCTTGGTTTCAGGGCCTGGTTCAGCTCCCATCAGGGCCTCGGTCTCCAGTTCAGGGGCAGAGTCCTCCGCCGTTGCTGGCTGTTCTTCGGGCATGGGCTCCGGATCCGGTTCCGACGCGGCAGGCGGCGGGGCCTCGCCCAGCAAGATGGCCAGCTCGGCGGGATCCAGGCGCCCCCCCTGCCAGCGGGGTGCTTCGGCGCCGGGCTGCAGGGTCACTTCCGTCACGAGGCTGTTGAACGGTGGGTTGAGGGGTTCGCCCAGGCCATCGAGCAGGTCGAGCTGGATCGCATTGCTGCCGGCACGCCAGCCCTCCAGCCAGAGGGGTAGTTGTTGGTCCACCAGGAAGCTGTCGCCATTGAGGCTGACCCGCAGCCGCCAGCTGGCATCGCCGCTGCGCAGGTTCTGCAGCGGGGCCTCCAGCAGCAGCCAGTCGAGCAGCAGGGGTGTGCGGGCTGCCGTTCCCCAGGGGCTGACGGCGATCAGCTGGGGGCTGCCCGGGGTGGGTTGGCTCAAGGGGTTGGCCGCGACCCGGTGCAGCCGGATCTGGCGGTGGGCCCCGGGGCTTTTCACCGCCTCGCCCCAGGGCCTGGCGGCATAGACGGTGAGCCGATGGCTGCCCGGTTCCAGCGGCCGCATGGTGGTGGTGGTGCCGGTCAGCGGCAGGGGGGGATCCCCATCCAGTTGCACCACCACGTGGGGGCCGAGGCCGAGGGGGCCGGCGTCCACCAGGGGCCAGTCCTCCACCTGCAGCCGCAGGGTCCAGGGGCCCGCCTGCAGCAGGGCGCCGTCGGCGGGGGAGAGGATCTCCAGCCGGGGCCGCCTCCCCTCCAGGGCTTTCTGCAGCTGCTGCACCGCCAGGGGGGGCGCCACTTCCTGCTGGCTGGAACGCCCCTGCGCCAGGGGTGGTGCCGCCGGCGAGGGCGGCCGGCGGCCCGGCAGGGAGAAAGCGAGAGCGGCCGGTGGCGCCAGGCTGAGCACCAGCAGCAGGACCCCCGTGAGTAGGAAGCCCGTCAGCAGGGCGGCCCAGAAGGACGCCCTGCCAGCCTTTCGCCCTGCGGCTCCTGGCCTCCCATCCCTGTCGCTCACGCGGGCTCCCTCATGCGTGGCGCCATTCTGCTTCGGGGCCTGAAGCGGGCTGATCGGCTGTCGAAATGGCCGAAAAATGCAGCAGCAGGCTATAGAAACCCTGCGTTATTTCTGATTGTTACGTTGTTGACAACATGCCGTCAGACCGCTGTCGCAGCCTTGGAACCGCCGGGATTAAACCTTTGTAACTGGCGGCCGATTCGCCTTGTTTTCGACCCCTATACTTCCGCCAGCGGTCCCCTTTCGGGGCCCAAAGCCCCAGTCGTGGCAAGGGATTTCCCCCACCTCACGACTGGTGCCCATGGTCGGGTCTCCCCGGCCGTGGGGCCCACCGATGGGCCCGGGACGGTCCCATGACCTCTCCCCGGCGTCCGTCGAAGGGGTGGACCTCCACCTCGACCCCGTCCCTCGAGGAACGTCTCGATGACCATCAGCCCACCAGAGCGTGGGAACAAGGCGAAGGACATGGTTGACCGGAACCCCGTTCCCGTCGACTTCGATGTTCTCGGCAAGCCCGGGCACTTCGATCGCACCCTCGCCAAAGGTCCCAAAACCACCACCTGGATTTGGAACCTCCACGCCAACGCTCACGATTTCGACAGCCACACGAGCGATCTTGAAGAGGTCTCCCGGAAGATCTTCAGCGCTCACTTCGGCCACCTGGCCGTCATCTTCATCTGGCTGAGCGGCGCCTTCTATCACGGAGCCCGCTTCTCCAACTACACCGGCTGGCTGGCCGACCCCCTGCACGTCAAGCCCAGTGCTCAGGTGGTCTGGCCGATCTTCGGCCAGGAAATTCTCAATGGCGATGTGGGTGCCGGCTTCCACGGCATTCAGATCACCTCGGGCCTCTTCCACGTGTGGAGAGCCTGGGGTTTCACCAACGAGTTCCAGCTCCTCTGCACCGCCATCGGTGCCCTGGTGATGGCCGGCCTCATGCTCAACGCCGGTGTCTTCCACTACCACAAGGCAGCGCCGAAGCTGGAGTGGTTCCAGAACGTTGAGTCCATGCTCAACCACCACCTGGCCGGCCTGCTCGGGCTCGGGTCCCTGTCCTGGACAGGTCACCTGCTGCACGTGTCGCTGCCCACCACCCAGTTGATGGACGCCATCGACGCCGGCAACCCGCTGGTGTTGAACGGCAAGACCATCGCTTCGGTGGCCGACATCCCGCTCCCCCACGAGTTTCTCAACCAGGATCTGCTGACCCAGTTGTTCCCCGGCTTCGGCGCGGGGATCTCCGCCTTCTTCACTGGCAACTGGGCCGCCTACAGCGATTTCCTCACCTTCAAGGGTGGTCTGAATCCTGTGACCGGCAGCCTCTGGATGACCGACATCGCGCATCACCACCTGGCGATCGCGGTGCTGTTCATCGTGGCTGGCCACATGTACCGCACCAACTGGGGCATCGGTCACAGCATCAAGGAAATTCTCGAGGGCCAGAAGGGCGATCCCCTGCTGTTCCCTGCGCCCAAAGGTCACGATGGGCTGTACGAATTCCTGACCACCTCCTGGCACGCCCAGCTGGGTCTGAACCTGGCGCTGTTTGGTTCGCTCACGATCATCGTGGCGCACCACATGTATGCGATGCCGCCGTATCCCTACATCGGGATCGACTACCCGACCCAGCTGTCGCTGTTCACCCACCACATGTGGATCGGCGGCTTCCTGATCGTCGGAGCCGGTGCCCACTCGGCCATCGCACTCATCCGCGACTACGACCCGGCCAAGAACATCGACAACGTGTTGGATCGGGTGCTGAAAGCCCGTGATGCTCTGATCAGCCACCTCAACTGGGTGTGCATTTTCCTGGGCTTCCACAGCTTCGGCCTCTACATCCACAACGACACCATGAGTGCCCTGGGTCGTCCCCAGGACATGTTCAGCGACACGGCGATCCAGCTGAAGCCCGTCTTCGCGCAATGGATTCAGGGTCTGCACGCCGCTGCTGCCGGCACCACCGCTCCCAATGCGCTGGCCGGTGTGAGCGAAGTGTTCAACGGCGCCGTCGTGGCCGTTGGCGGCAAGGTGGCCGCCGCGCCGATCCCCCTGGGAACGGCCGACTTCATGGTCCACCACATCCACGCCTTCACGATCCACGTCACCGTGCTGATCCTGCTGAAGGGTGTGCTCTACGCGCGTAGCTCCCGCCTCGTCCCCGACAAGGCGAATCTGGGCTTCCGCTTCCCCTGCGACGGCCCCGGCCGTGGCGGTACCTGTCAGGTGTCGGCCTGGGACCACGTGTTCCTCGGCCTGTTCTGGATGTACAACTCCCTGTCGATCGTCATTTTCCACTTCAGCTGGAAGATGCAGAGCGACGTGTGGGGCACCGTCAATGCCGACGGCACCGTCCAGCACATCACCAATGGCAACTTCGCCCAGGGCGCCATCACCATCAACGGTTGGCTGCGGGACTTCCTCTGGGCCCAGGCCGCCCAGGTGATCAACAGCTACGGCTCGTCCTCCAGTGCCTACGGTCTGATGTTCCTGGGTGCCCACTTCGTCTGGGCCTTCAGCCTCATGTTCCTCTTCAGTGGCCGCGGCTACTGGCAGGAACTGATCGAGTCCATCGTCTGGGCTCACAACAAGCTGAAGGTGGCTCCCGCCATCCAACCGCGGGCGCTTTCCATCACCCAAGGCCGTGCCGTCGGTGTCGCCCACTATCTCCTGGGCGGTATTGCGACCACCTGGGCCTTCTTCCTGTCCCGACTCATCGCGGTCGGCTGACCTCCACCTGACCTTTCCCAATGGCAACGAAATTTCCTTCGTTCAGCCGGGGTCTGGCACAGGACCCGACAACCCGTCGTATCTGGTACGGCATCGCCACGGCTCACGACTTCGAGAGCCATGACGGAATGACGGAGGAGCGGCTTTACCAAAAGCTGTTCTCCACCCACTTCGGTCACCTGGCGATCATCGGCCTCTGGGTTTCGGGAAACCTGTTCCATATCGCCTGGCAGGGCAACTTCGAGCAGTGGGTCGCCGATCCGCTGCATGTACGTCCCATCGCTCACGCGATCTGGGATCCCCACTTCGGCCAGGGCGCCATCGACGCCTTCACCCAGGCGGGCGCTTCCTCCCCGGTGAACATCGCCTATTCCGGTCTGTACCACTGGTGGTACACGATCGGCATGACGACCAACATGGAGCTCTACCAGGGTTCCATCTTCATGCTGATCCTTTCGGCCTGGGCCCTGTTCGCCGGCTGGCTCCACCTCCAGCCCAAGTTCCTGCCTTCCCTGGCCTGGTTCAAGAACGCTGAATCGCGGCTCAACCATCACCTGGCTGTGCTGTTCGGCTTCAGTTCCATCGCCTGGACCGGTCACCTGGTCCACGTCGCCATCCCCGAATCCAGGGGACAGCACGTCGGCTGGGACAACTTCCTCTCGGTCTCGCCCCACCCCGCCGGTCTGGCTCCGTTCTTCACCGGCAACTGGGGGGTCTATGCCCAGAACCCCGACACAGCCAATCAGCTGTTCGGTACCTCTGAGGGAGCCGGCACCGCGATCCTCACCTTCCTGGGTGGTTTCCACCCCCAGACCGAAGCGCTGTGGCTCACGGACATTGCCCACCACCACCTGGCCATCGGCTGCATCTTCGTGATCGCCGGCCACATGTACCGGACCAATTTCGGTATCGGCCATTCGATCCGTGAGATCCTCGAAGCCCACAATCCGCCGAAGGGCACTCCCTTTGGTGGAGCCCTAGGCGCAGGCCACAAGGGCCTTTACGACACCGTCAACAACTCCCTCCACTTCCAGCTGGGCCTGGCCCTGGCGTCGTTGGGAGTCGCGACCAGCCTGGTGGCGCAGCACATGTACGCGCTGCCGTCCTATGCGTTCATCGCCAAGGACTACACCACCCAGGCGGCCCTTTACACCCACCACCAGTACATCGCCATCTTCCTGATGTGCGGTGCCTTCGCCCACGGTGCGATCTTCTTCATCCGCGACTACGACCCGGAAGCCAACAAGAACAACGTTCTTGCCCGGATGCTCGAGCACAAGGAAGCCATCATCAGCCACCTGAGCTGGGTCTCTTTGTTCCTCGGCTTCCACACCCTGGGTCTCTACGTCCACAACGACGTGGTGGTGGCCTTCGGTACCCCCGAGAAGCAGATCCTGGTCGAGCCTGTCTTCGCCCAGTTCGTTCAGGCCGCCAGTGGCAAAGCCATGTATGGCATGGATGTGCTGCTGGCCAATTCGGGAAGTCTGGCCAGCACATCTGGTGCCGCCTATCTTCCTGGGTGGATGGATGCCATCAATGCAGGCAACAACTCCCTGTTCCTGCAGATCGGCCCTGGTGACTTCCTCGTTCACCACGCCATCGCCCTGGGTCTGCACACCACGACCCTGATCCTGGTGAAGGGTGCCCTGGATGCCCGGGGTTCCAAGCTGATGCCCGACAAAAAGGACTTCGGCTATTCCTTCCCCTGCGACGGCCCCGGCCGTGGCGGCACCTGCGACATCTCGGCCTGGGACGCCTTCTATCTGGCAGTCTTCTGGGCCCTGAACACCGTCGGTTGGGTCACCTTCTACTGGCACTGGAAGCACCTCGCCATCTGGCAGGGCAACGTGGCCCAGTTCAACGAATCCAGCACCTATCTCATGGGCTGGTTCCGCGACTACCTGTGGCTCAACAGCTCCCAGCTGATCAACGGGTACAACCCGATGGGATCCAACAACCTGGCCGTCTGGGCCTGGATGTTCCTCTTCGGTCACCTGGTGTGGGCCACCGGCTTCATGTTCCTGATCTCCTGGCGGGGTTACTGGCAGGAGCTGATCGAAACCATCGTCTGGGCGCATCAGCGCACGCCCCTCGCCAACCTGGTGGGCTGGCGCGACAAGCCCGTCGCTCTCTCGATCGTTCAGGCCCGTGTCGTGGGTCTCGCCCACTTCACGATCGGCTACATCCTCACGTACGCGGCCTTCCTGATCGCGTCCACGTCAGGCAAGTTCGGCTGAGCCTCCGGCTTCCGAACACCGTCGACGCCCCTTCTCGAATCTTCGAGGGACCTCCAGACCCCCGGTCACTACCGGGGGTTTTTTATTGTCTTGGCCGGATGTTGAGGCCGGTGGGAGCACCTTTCAGGGCGTCTGAACTCTGCCATCGGTGGGATCCAGCCGCTCCCCCAACCAGGCCACGGGCAGCACCAGCAGCATCGGCAAGGCGCAGATTCCCAGCTGCTCCAGGTTGAGCGGGGCGGTGCCGAAGAAGCGATGCATCACCGTGCTCTGGCTGAAGATCCATTGCACCGTCACCGTGCCAGCGATGCCGAGCAGCACCGCCGGTGCCTGGGTGAAGGCACGCCAGCCCAGCCGCGGCAGGGCCAGCAGAGCTGTGCGCAACTGGCTGATGCTCACCAGATAGACCAGATGGGCCAACACCAGACCCTGCACGGCCATGGTGCGGGCCAGGGCCAGGTCGCCGTAGCGCTGTGTGCTCCAGAGGAACAGCCCGAAGATCACCATCCAGTTGAACAGCGACACCACCAGCAACCGGCGGATCAGGCCGCCGGTGAGCAGGGGCTGCTGGGGCGGCCGGGGTGGCTGCTGCATCAACCAGGGGGCCACAGGTTCGAACGCCAGGGCGAGCGACATCGTCAGCGAGCAAATCATGTTGAGCCAGAGCACCTGCAAAGCCGTCACCGGTAGGGCGGTGCCGAGCACAGCCCCGAGCAGGATCGTCATCGAGGCGCCGCCGTTCACCGGCAGCACGAAGGCCAGGGTCTTGCGCAGGTTGAGGTAGACCGTGCGGCCTTCTTCCACCGCCGCTTCGATCGTGGCGAAGTTGTCGTCGGTGAGCAGCATGTCGGCGGCCTGGCGCGCCACCTCGGTGCCGCCGGCGCCCATGGCGATGCCGATGTCGGCCTGTTTGAGGGCGGGCGCGTCGTTGACGCCGTCGCCGGTCATTGCCACCACCTCGCCATTGGCCTGGAGGGCCTGCACCAGCTGCAACTTCTGGGCTGGCGCCACCCGGGCAAACACGTCCACCCGATCGACGCACGCGGCGATGCCATCCGGACCCAGTTCGGCCAGCTGGCGGCCATCGATCGCCGCCAGCTCCTCACCGGTGCCGACCGGAGCGCGCCCGATGCCCATCTCGCGGGCGATGGCACGGGCGGTTTCCAGGTGGTCGCCGGTGATCATCTTTACCGTGATGCCCGCCGCCTGGCAGGCCGCCACGGCCCGGATCGCCTCGGGGCGCGGTGGATCCAGCATCCCCTGCAGACCGAGGAAATCCAGATCTGCGGCCACATGGTGGTGCTCCAACTGGTGCTGGGAGGCCTCGGCCTGGCCAATGGCAAAGGCCAGCACCCGTTCCCCGCTGGCCGCCATCGCCCCTACGGCCGCTTCGATGGCCTCTCGGTCGAGTGGTTCGGGCTGGCCCAGGGAATCCAGCTGCCGGCTGCAGCGATCCAGCACGGCCTCCACCGAGCCTTTCACCAGGATGCGCTCGCTGCCGTGCAGGGTGGCCATGAACTGCTGTTCCGAAGCAAACGGAATGGCATCGCGGCGTGGATGGCGATCCAGAGCGTCCTGGCGGTCGATCCCGGCCGCGTCAGCCGCCACCAGCAGGGCCGTTTCGGTGGGATCCCCCACCATCCCCTCACGGCTGCTGGGTCGGGCGTCGTTGCAGAGCAGGCCCGCCAGCAGGGTTTCCTGCAGGGCCGCATTCGATGGACCGGACAGGCCATTCCCAGGCCAGAGATCCTCGATCGCCACCGATTGGCCGCCCCCGTAGAGGTGCTGCACGGTCATCCGGTTCTGGGTGAGGGTGCCGGTCTTGTCGGAGCAGATGACGGTGGTGCTGCCCAGGGTTTCGACGGCCGGCAGCTTGCGGATGATGGCCCGCCGCCTGGCCATGCGATTCACGCCGATGGCCAGGGTGATCGTGACGATCGCCGGCAACTCTTCCGGGATCGCTCCCACCGCCAGGGCCACGGCCCCATCAAACATCTCATCGGCGCCGCGCCCCCGCGCCAGCCCCACCAGGAATGTGAGTCCGGCCAGCACCAGGATCACCTGCAGCAAGCTGCGACTGAAGCGGCCGAACTTGCGCGTGAGCGGGGTGGTGAGATCCACCTGCTCCTGCAGGGAGGTGGAGATGGTGCCCACCTCGGTGCCATCACCCGTGGCCACCACCAGCCCCAGGCCCTGACCGGTTGTCACGTAACTGCCCGCATAGGCCATGCCGATCCGCTCCGCCAGGGGGGCTGACGCCTCCACGGCGGTTGTGCCCTTATGCACCGGCAGCGATTCCCCGGTGAGGGCCGATTCATCGGTCTGCAGGTGGCGCGTTTCCAGCAACCGCAGATCGGCCGGCACCCGCGCCCCAGCCTCCAGCTGCACCAGATCGCCCGGCACCAATTGCTCCGACGCCAGGCGCTGGCGTACGCCACCGCGCACCACCTCCACCTCGGTGCGCACCGACCGCGCCAGGGCGGCGATGGCGTTCTCGGCCTTGCTCTCCTGCACGAAGCCGATCACGGCATTGATCACCGTGACGCTCCAGATCACCAGGGCATCGCGGGGGTGACCCAGCAGCGCCTTCACGGCCCCCACCACCAGCAAGGTGATCAACAGGGGATTGTTGAACTGGAGCAGAAACTTCAGCCAGCCAGGCTTGCCGCCTCGGATGGTGAGGGTGTTGGTGCCATGGGCATGGAGCCGGCGCTTGGCTTCCGCCTCGCTCAGGCCGCTCATGGCATCGCTCTGCAGGGCCGTCAGCACATCAGCCGCTGGCAGGGCGTGGGCTGGTGCGGGCACAGGCGGCATCGGGGGCGTCAGGTTCTAGGCCCAACCCTTAGCGCGCTTCCTGGCGCTTGAGGGCCGGTGCAGCAGCGATGCCCCGTGCAGCGGTGTCAGACCTGCAATGCAAAGGGATGGGGTTGGGTGGAGCGCCGGTGCGCTTGTTCAGGAGGGCTGATTTCTGCAGGGAAATCGCCGACGGCTCCTCGGCACCCACTCAATTCCCAGGCCACGCGACTCAACGCGCCTGAGCGCGCCATTGAGCTGACGATCGAAGACCTGACACCTTTACGTTCTGATTACTGAAGGACGCCATAGGTCTTGCCATCGTGCCCACCGGCACGAGCTTCAAACGGACCCTGCAGCCACGAAAACCAACGTCGTCCCGAATACCTGGTCACGTAGCGGGGCAGCGAATGACCCCCATCTCTTCAACATGAATTTGTCAGAGCTTAACCTGGTTTGAGGCCGCTGCTGTCAGGTTTAGGCTGAATGCAGCTGATTTCAATGGCCCTCACCTTTTCCGCACTGGATCCCTTCGTCCAAGCGACAAATGGAGTGATTTCTCTGGGGAGTCTTGAGGCCAACGCTGAAATATCTGCCTACAACCCAACGAGTGGTTTCCTCTACACCGTCGGTGGTGGATCCGGAGCAATTGTTGTTTCCGATCTGCGCAATCCTGCCAGCCCGCTTGCTGTTGCACGAGCCACCTCCACCGGCAACGCTGAAACCCTCCAGAGCGCAGCGGTATTCGGAAACCTGCTCGCCGTTGCGGTGCAGAACGCGGTCAAGACGGACCCCGGCTTTGTGCAGTTCTACGACCTGAGCAACCCGGCACTGCCCGTTTACCTCAGCACCGTGAGCGTCGGCCCCCTACCCGACATGGTGAAGTTCAACGGCGACGGCAGCAAGCTGCTCGTCACCAATGAGGGCGAGCCCGATCCGCTTTACACCATCGATCCCGAAGGCTCTATCTCGGTGATCGACACCCGCGGCTACCTGGCCGCAACGCCGGTGCCACCGGCTCAGAGCGACGTGCAAACCATCGGCTTCGGCGCTTGGGAAAACCGCCGTGAAGAGCTGATCAACCGCGGCATCCGCATCGGCCAGCGGCTAGGTGTCACCACCACCGTGGCTCAGGACATCGAGCCCGAGGCGATCGCCATCAGCGCCGATGGCAAGACGGCCTGGATCTCCCTGCAGGAGAACAATGCCTTCGCCGTGGTGGACCTCAGCGGCGCTGAGCCCGTGGTCAAGGAGATCTTCTCGGCCGGCATCAAGGACTGGAGCCGGGGCGTGGCCAGCGCTGAAAACTTCAACTACGAGCTGGAGTACGCCGCCGGCGCAGCCAAGCAACCAGCTGGTGTGCTGGCCGGAGGCCTGTCGGGACTGTTCTTCTCCGGCAAGGAGACGGTGGATGGTACAGAACTCGATATCTACTTCTCAATCACCGATCGCGGACCAAACGGCGACATCGTGGCTGGCAAACGCCAGTTCCTAGACCCAGATTTCCAGCCCAGCATCTACAAGCTGGGCATGAACCGCGCCACCGGCGCCATCCTCGAGCTCGATCGGATCGGCCTCAACCGAGCCGACGGCACTCCTCTAACCGGCTTGCCGCAGCTGGCCAGCAAAGATGATATTCCCGTCGACCAGAACAACGCACCTCTCGCCTACGACCCGTTCGGTATCGACTCAGAAACCGTTTCGGTATTCGACATCAGCATCGGCGGCCAACAGCGCAAAGTCTTCGCTGTCGGCGATGAATATCGCGGCCAGATCGGCCTGTTCGACTTCAACACCGGCAACCTGATTCAGCGCTTCATCCCCGCCGGCCAGAAAGCCCAGCTCGCCGCCCAGCACAACGTGGGTGGTGCCACGCCGATCGGCGCCGAAACGATCGACAGCCTGCCAGCCGTTTACGGCAATCGCTGGAGCAACCGTGGCATCGAGGGCATGGCCTTCAACCCCACCGACGGGCTGCTTTACGCCTTTATGCAGAGCCCGCTGGATGTGGATGCCAACGGCGACGGCGTCACCGAAGGCCGCAGCCGCTCCGAGCTCACCCGCATCCTGGCGATTAACCCAGCCACCGGCGCAGCGGTGAAGGAGCACCTCTACCTGCTCAGCGGCCGCAACGGTCAAGACAAGATCGGCGATGTGGCCTTCGACGCCGCTCGCGGCGTGTTCCTGGTGATCGAGCGCGACAGCAGCCGCAGCCTCACCGGCTTCAAGCATGTGTTCGAAGTGGACCTGCGCGGTGCCACCGACACCCTGCCCCTCACCAGCACGGGCGGCTGGCAGGCGGCGATCGGTGTGGTCAGCCCCGAGCTGCTCAACAACCTCCGCGTCCTGGTTGATGGCGTGTTCAGCACCTCCAGCGCCGATTCCCTTGCCGCCGCTGGCATCCGCCTGGCCCACAAGATCGAACTGTTCAACCTGCCCTCGATCGGCGGCACCACCGCCTACGACAAACCAGAAGGCTTAACCATCCGCGACGACGGCGCGCTGGTGGTCAACTACGACAACGACTTCGGCACCGAAGGCGCCAGCGGCAACACCTTCACCGTGGTGAGCTTCGATGGCGCCGGCTTCGACAGCTCCGACCGGGACGTGAACGGCAGCTCCAGCGGCGGCAACCGCTACCTGCCGATCAGCGGTCTGCCGGTGTGGGGCCTCACCATGCCGGATGGCATTGCCACCTACACCGATGGGCAGGGGCGCCAGTTCCTGCTGGCGGTGGGCGAAGGCGACTCGCGCGAATACGAACCCGACAAGGGCAACGTGTTCTACGACCTCACCCGTGCCAGCGACAGCGCACAGATCAACGGCACCGCCTTCCCCGATCACCCTGGCGTCAGTGCTCTCAACGCCGCCTTCAACGCGGCCACCGGCTTCAACAGCACCCGGCTGAATCTTCTGAACGACTACGGCGACATCAACGGCGATGGGCTGATCGACAAAGCCTTCAGCATCGGCTCCCGCTCCCTGCGCATCTACGACGACAAGGGCAACGTGGTGTTCGATTCCAGCGACGCTCTAGAGGATCTGGCCAACAGCCTCGGCCTGATGGCCAGCAACCGCGACGACGACAAGGGCACCGAGCCCGAAATGGTGGAGATCGCCACCGTCGCCGGCCGCACGTATGCCTTCGTGGCCCTGGAGCGCACCACCACCAGCGTGGCGGCGGTGTTTGACGTCACCGACCCTTACAACGTGGTGGCTGTCGATCCGCTGGTGTTCCCCGGCTCCAACCGGATTGAGGGCATCACCTTCCTGAGCAGTGAGGCCGGCGAGCCAGCTGGTGTAGTCGCCAGCAGCGAGGGCAATGATGTGGTGAGCATCACCACTGCTGAAGCGCTGGCGGCGGGCAGCGCCTTCAAGCTGCAGCTCTTCCACCTCTCGGATCAGGAAGGCAACCTCAGCTCCCTCGACGATGCCCCCCGCCTCTCTGGGGTGCTCCATGCCCTGCGCGCCCAGGACATCGACCTGGACGGCATCCCCGGCTTCGTTAACACCCTCACCCTCTCCAGCGGCGATGCCTGGATCCCGGGTCTGTTCTACGGCGCCTCTGCCCCGGCTTACGGCTACATAGATCAGGACGGGAATCTCCAGGGATTTGGCCGCGGCGACGTGCTGATTCAGAACGCCCTTGGGGTGCAGGCGATCGCCTTCGGCAACCACGAGTTCGACCAAACCACGAGCGTGCTGAAGGATCTGATCAGCAGCGCCAGCGGCTACCCCGGCACTGCCTTCCCCTACCTCAGCGGCAACCTCAACTTCGCCACCGAACCCAACCTGGCCGGCCTGGTGGTGCCCGATGGCCAAGCGCCGAAGCCCAACAGCATCACCGCCAGCGTGGTGTTCAACCTCAACGGCGAAAAGGTGGGTGTGGTGGGCGCCACCACCCCCTGGCTGAAAACCATCTCCAGCCCCGGCAAGGTGGGCATTTCCCCTGCACCCTTCAGCGGCAGCCCCACTCCAGCCGAGCTGGATGCCCTGGCCGCAGTGATCCAGGCCGATGTGGATGCCCTGCTCGCTGCCAACCCTGGGCTCAACAAGGTGATCCTGCTGGCCCACATGCAGCAGCTCAACATCGAGCAGGCCCTGGCCGAGCGCCTGCGTCATGTGGACATCATCGCCGGCGGTGGCTCCAACACCCGCCTGTTCGACAGCAACGACACCGCCCGGCCCGGCGACAGCGTTCAGGGCCCTTACCCGATCATCAAGACCGACGCCGACGGCAAGCCGGTGGCGGTGGTGAACACCGACGGCAACTACAAGTACCTGGGCCGCCTGGTGCTCGAATTCGATGCCGCCGGCGTCATCATCCCCGGCAGCTACGACGCCACGGTCAGCGGCGCTTACCGCACCGATGCCGCCGGCCTGGCAGCCCTCGATGCCGAAAAGTTCATCGATGCCCGCGTGCAGGAGGTGGCCGACACGTTGCGCGAGGTGATCGTCGCCCAGGAATCGGAGTGGTTCGGCGTCAGCGACGTGTTCCTCAACGGCAACCGCAACCCCGGTGTGCGCAGCGAAGAAACCAACCTCGGCAACCTCACCGCCGATGCCAACCTGGCCTACGCCCGCTCGATCGACGCGACGGTGATGGTGTCGCTAAAGAACGGCGGCGGCATCCGCAACTCCATAGGACAGTCGGTGATTCCCACTGGCTCGGTGGATGGCAAGCCCGACCTGCTACCCACCGCGGCCGTGTTCGACGCCCAGGGCAACGAGGTGAAGCCGGAGGGCGGCATCTCCCGCAACGACATCGCTAATGCCCTCAGCTTCAACAACGGCCTATCGCTGGTTAGCGTCACCGCGACCGAACTGAAGGAGCTGATCGAGTTCGGCGTCGCCGCCGGCGCCGGCGGCGGCCGCTTCCCCCAGGTGGGAGGCATGGCCTTCAGCTACGACCTCAGCCTTCCTGCTGGCGCACGGGTGCAGACCCTGGCGATCCAGGACGACGCCGGCAACGATCTTGACATCGTGGTGCGCGGCGGTGCGGTAGTGGGCGATCCGGCCCGATCTATCCGCATGGTGACGCTCAACTTCCTGGCCGGAGGCGGAGACGGCTACCCCTTCACCAGCCTCACCAGCCCCGACCGAGTGGACCTCACAGACGAACTCGCCGCACCCCGCACGGGCGTCGCCACCTTCGCCGCCGACGGCTCCGAGCAGGACGCCCTGGCCGAATTCCTGGCCGCCAACCACTCCCCCACCAACCCCTACGACGAGGCAGACACAACCCAGGCGCTCGATACCCGCCTGCAGAACCTGGCGGTGCGCAGCGATGCGGTGATTGATCCGGTGCGGGTCGGCACCAGCGGTGACGACACCACCCTGCCGGGCGCCTCCACCATCCCCGGCTTCGACGGCCGTCTCGACACGGTGTTCACCGGTGCCGGTAACGACGAGATCGACGTTGCTCTCACTGGCGGTGGTGACAACACGATCTTCACCGGCTCCGGTGCCAACACCGTCTACGCCGGCACTCGCGACGTGATCACCGGCGGCAGCGACAGCGACCAGATCTGGGCCATCGCCGGCAACGGCAACCGCCTCAGTGGCATGGGCGGCGACGACGACTTCGTGATCGGTAGCTCCGGTAACCGGGCGTTCGGTGGCGAGGGCAACGACGTGTTCACCATCCTCGATGGTGCTGGCACCAACTACCTCAATGGTGGTGCCGGCAGCGACCAGTTCTGGCTGGTGAGCGGCCCTGGCGACCTGCCCGCCGCCAAGCAGTTCGTGATGGACTTCAAGGCCGGTGAAGACCTGGTTGGCCTGCGCGGTGCCAGCTTCTCCGACCTCAGTTTCACCCAGATGGGCGCCGACAGCTTGCTCAACGTGTCCGGCACCAGCATCGGTCATTTCACCGGTGTGAGCGCCGCCGCTCTCAACAATCAGGCCAACTTCGTCTTCGCCTGATTGCTCTCTGATGCAGCCAGGAACACACTCTGAGGAATTCCTTGGCACGGCAGCTTCGGGTCGTCAAGATTATAATAATACCAGCGGTAATCATCTCTTTGCCATAAGACTGCCGCCCGCCCAAAAGAGTTCTTAGTCAAGAAATTAAACATCGGTAGTCCAGCCACATCGGATCGTTGATCGATTCCGGCCACATCCATTCTTTAACCTCCTCACGCACCATGACTCTGATCAAAACGATCGGCCAGACCACGGCACTGATCCCAGAAGCAAGTTCTGCTAATGAGCCATCAGAATTACTGGATGGTCAAAGCGGCGATACAGCATTCCCCTACGCCAACTTCAAGCCGATTGCCACAGTTGGTGAAGTTGACCCAGTTACAAATCAGGCACTGACGGGCTATCCCGATGGCAATGCAGCCTGGCTCAAGGACAGCGACACAGTTCGCGTCGTTTACCAGTCCGAGTCCTACGCCACGATGTCGAATGAGACGTATGGCTGGCAGATGGAGAGCGGTGTGAAGTTCACCGGCTCACATGTTCACTACATTGATTACGAGCGCAGCAAGTTTGCCGACTTCCTCAACAATGACAGCCCAGCCAGCGACATGGTTTTGGGCTCAGGCCACCTCTTCAACACTGTCTACAACGTCTTCGGCGAGGTCGTCACCGCCAAAACAAGCGATCCACTCGATCTTGCCGGCAAATGGGGGAACCAAACCAATCCAGACGGCACCATTGTTGAGTTCCTCCCCGATAGGCAGCTGACCGAAGGAGACTTCTTCTTTCACTCCTTCTGCGGAGCGTGGTACGAGCCTGCCAACAAATACGGTGCCGGTGTCGGCTTCAGCGACGATGTCTGGTTGATGGGCGAAGAGTGGAACATCGGCGCCAGAATGTTCGCTGATCCGGATGGCGCCGGTCCGCTCAAGGGATTTGATGTGGCCAACGGCACCATGGGCCTGGCCTCCATGGTGGTGGATCTCAAGAACGAGGTGGCTTACACGGTGCCGGCGCTTGGCCAGGCTGGCTACGAGAAGTTGATGCCGATCAATCCTGGCCATGAGGACTATGTGGTGGTGGTGGCCGCTGGATACAACCACGACATCAACCCTGCCCCCCTGAAGGTATATGTAGGCCGCAAGGGTTACGACGCTTCGGGCAATTCCCTCAATCTGGACGACCCCAATCTCAGCGAGCGCGACCGCTTCCTGGGTAGCAACGGCCTGCTGTATGGCCAGCTCTATGGCATGGCTGCCACCGCCGCCACCTATGCGCAGCTCGGTATCACCGCAGTGGATGCCGACACCAAGATGCTTGATGCCTATCTGCAGAATGCATCGGCCCCTGATCAATTCACGGCCCGCTACTACCCCACCAGCTACCGCTGGGATGGCTTCGATACACCCGAAGCCGTTAAAGACACCGAAGTCTTCCTCTGGGCCAAGGATGGCGACCTCGTTGGAGGAGTAGCCGAGCTAAACGAACAGCCCGTCGGTTACACCTACTTCAACAGCGACACCAAAGTCGAGCATCCGGCCGTTGATCCCGATACCACCCGCTCGCGTTACATCCAGAACCACACCCGCACCGGCGGCCTGCTCGGCATTGAGTTCGCCAGCATCACCGAGGAGCTGACCAGCAACGACCTAGATGGCAACGGCCTGCCCGATTACCTCTCAGCCGATGTCACCCGAATCCTGGCCGCCGTTGACGGCGCCCTCACCCTCGATGTGGGTGACAAGGGTGTGGGGCACTACGACGCCACCGGCAACCCTGATGGTGCCACCGCCGAGCAGCACATCGAGCTCAAGAACCGGAAAATGAACGATCCGGATGGCTTGATCTGGATCAAGTCGTCCGATGCCGATGTGCTGATCGTTGACGAAGACTCCGGCAACGACTATGGCGAGCGCAAGTTCGCCCTGGTGATTGACCCAGAAACGCTCAGCGTGGAGCCCGAAGGAACCGGCTACTTCTTGGCCCAGGCCGGCGGCACCAAGAATCCCCGCGGCCTAGCCGGTGCATCTGCGTACGGCGAAACGTTTGAGACCGCCAGGGGCTCGGAATTCTCCGGAACCTGGAACACCACCGCCCTCGTGGCCCGCAAGGCTGATGGCTCCTTCTACACCCAGGAGGAACTGGCGGGCAACGGCATCCAGACCGTTGAGCAAAGCCGACCACTGTCGGAGCACGTGTTCATTGGTGTGGTACAGCAACCCGCTGAATCCGCCGGTGCGGTGGAAGCCACAAAGTCTGATTACGGCGGCCAGATCTTCCAATTCAGCCTCGATCTGCCCACCATTGCTCCCAAGCCGGTTGTCGGCACCAGCGGCAACGACACGCTGCTTCAGCCCGGCGATCTCGAAGGTCTGACCCTGATCGGCAACACCATTTTCACCGGCGCTGGTGACGACGAGGTGGATGTGGCCCTCAGCGATGGCTTCGAGAACCAGGTGTTCACCGGCTCCGGTGCCAATACCGTGATTGCCGGCACTCGCGACGTGATCACCGGCGGCAGCGACAGCGACCAGATCTGGGCCATCGCCGGCAACGGCAACCGCCTCAGCGGCATGGGCGGCGACGACGACTTCGTGATCGGTAGCTCCGGTAACCGGGCGCTCGGTGGCGAGGGCAACGACGTGTTCACCATCCTCGATGGTGCTGGCACCAACTACCTCAGTGGTGGTGCCGGCAGCGACCAGTTCTGGCTGGTGAGCGGCCCTGGCGACCTGCCCGCCGCCAAGCAGTTCGTGATGGACTTCAAGGCCGGTGAAGACCTGGTTGGCCTGCGCGGTGCCAGCTTCTCCGACCTCAGTGTCACCCAGATGGGCGCCGACAGCTTGCTCAACGTGTCCGGCACCAGCATCGGTCATTTCACCGGTGTGAGCGCCGCCGCTCTCAACAATCAGGCCAACTTCGTCTTCGCCTGATTGTTCTCTGATGCCGATCGCCTCCTCCGGGGGCGGTCGGCTTTTCTCGTTTGCCTCTCGGCTCACGGGATCACCACTTTGATCCAGCACGTTCACCACCCCAGACCATGGCCGCTTCGTTCTCAGGTAGCTACAGCCAGTCCTTCGACACCCTGGCAGCATCCGGAAGCGGCAACGCCTGGACCAACGATCAGACCCTGCCGGGCTGGTTTCTGTTCCGCCAGCCTGCCGCTTCTCCTGTTGCGATCAGTAGCTACAACGCCGATACGGGTGCAGCCAATACCGGCGCCTTCCTGAGCTACGGAACCAGTGGCGGCAGCGATCGGGCCCTTGGTGGTGTCGGTTCCGCGGGCGGTTATTTCGGCTCTCCAGCCAGCGGCAGCGTGGCCGGCTGGTTTGCCCTGGCCCTCAGCAACACCAGCGGCAGCTCCATCAGCAGCCTCAACGTCTCCTTCAACGGCGAGCAATGGCGCAACGGCGGCAATGCTTCCGCCCAGACGATGGTGCTGGAATACGGCTACGGCGCCAGCTTTGATCAGGTGACCTCCTGGGTGGCACCGGGCGGCGACTTCAACTGGGCCTCCCCCGTTGCCACAGGCACAGCTGCCGCTGTGGATGGAAACACCACCGGCAGGGTGGAGGACCGTGGCGGCACGATCGACCTCACCGCCACCCCTTGGGCCGAAGCCGCCACGTTCTGGCTGCGCTGGACGGAAGTCAACGACCCCGGTAGCGACCACGGCCTGGCGATCGACGACCTGGCGATCGCCATCCCCCAGCTCCCCGCCCTGCCGGAGCTGTCGATCCAAGCGATCGTGGCTCAGGCCAGCGAATCCGGGGGCGCCGCCAGCGTGCGAATCAGCCGCACCGGCAGCACAATTGAAGCGCTCACGGTGCCGATCAGCCTGCGCAGCGGCGCGGGCCTAGCCACCAACGAAGACCTCACCACGCCCCTGCCCGCCTCGGTGGTGATCCCGGCCGGCAGCGCCAGCATCGACCTGGCGATCGAGGTGCGTGACGACGATCTCGACGAAGGCAGCGAAATCCTGGCCATGGAGATCGCCGCACCGCCGGGCTACGCCCTGGCTGCCTCCGGCGCCCTGGCCGAGATCACCATTCTCGACAACGACCGCATCAGCCTGATCTCGGCGGTGCAGGGCAGCGGCAGCGCCAGTCCATTGGTGGGCCAGAGCGTCACCGTGCAAGCGGTTGTGGTGGGCGACTTCCAGCTCAGCGGCGAGCTAGGAGGCTTCTTCCTGCAGGAAGAAATCAGCGACTGGGACAACACCACTCTCTCCTCCGAAGGCCTCTATGTGGCCTACCCCCTCACAGGCAGCAACGTCGACGTGCAACTGGGCGACCGGGTGCTGGTGAGCGGCCTGGTGAGCGAGAGCTTTGGCTATACCTTCCTCAGCACCGTCCAGGCCCTCTCGGTGGAAGCCCAAGGCCGGCTGGCGGATACCCGCCCGGTAGAGATTCCAAACCTGCTGGCCCAGCGCAGCACAGCGCTCGACCTGGAGCCCTACGAGGGCATGTGGGTGCGCTTCCCCGAAACCCTCTCCGTGAACGGCCTCTACGGCCAATTCCGCTTCGGAGAAATCGAACTCAGCGCCGGCGGCCTGCCTCTCCAGCCCACCAATGTGATGCAGCCTGGGCCTGCGGCCTACGCCGCCGAGCAAGCCACCGCCCTGCGGGAACTGGTGCTTGATGACGGCAGCAACAGCAGTTACCGCCAGGCCTCAGCTGCTACCGACGCCGCACCCGTTCGTGATCAGCTGCTGCGCCGCGGTGACACCGTCGGCGACCTGGAAGGAGTGCTCGCCTACGGCTTCAACAAATACCGGCTCCACCCGACAGCGCTGCCCAGCTTCACCACCGAAAACCCCAGGCCGGCAGCAGCCACGCCAGCGGCCCCTGGTCAACTGCGGCTGGCCTGCTTCAACGTGCTCAACACCTTCACTACCGTCGACGCCCCAGGTGCGACCACGGCCACGGGCCTAGATCCCCGCGGCGCCGACACCCCCGAGGAACTGGAGCGCCAACTCACCAAGCTCACCGCAGCCCTCGACGGCCTCCAGGCCGATGTGATCGGCCTGATGGAGCTGGAGAACGACGCCACCGATGCCACCCTGGCCGAGATCGTGGCCAGGCTCAATGGCGCCCAGGCCGAGGCCTCCGGCCGCGCCTACAGCTTTATACCCACCGGTCTGATCGGCAGCGACGCCATCAAGGTGGGGCTGATCTACAACAACCTGGCGGTGGCCCCAAGCGGCGCCGCCCAGGTGCTGGCGGAGGCCGCCTTCACCGATCCCCTAGCCAGCGGCACGCCGAAAAACCGCCCGGCCCTGGCCCAAACCTTCCGCGAGCTGGCCAGCGGCGAAACGGTAAATGTGGTGGTCAACCACCTCAAGTCGAAGGGAGGGACCGATGCCACCGGCCCCGATCTCGACCAGCAGGACGGTCAGGCGGCCTACAACGCCACCCGCACCGCGGCTGCTGCCAGGTTGCTGGAGTGGATCAACAGCGATCCCACCGGCAGCAGCGATCCCGACTGGGTGGTGCTCGGGGATATCAATGCCTACGCCAAGGAAGATCCAATCAGGGTGTTCGAGGACGCTGGCTATCGCAATGCCCTGCCCAGCTTCACCGCCGAGCCGCCATCGAGCTACGCCTTCTTCAATCCAGTCGATATGAGCGGGGCGCTGGATCACCTGCTGATATCCGCCTCACTGGTGCCCCAAGCCACCGCCGCAACCGACTGGGCAATTAATGCCGCTGAAGGAGCTTTCCGCGACTACAACCGCGATTCCAACAACAATGGCAACGCTGCGGTGCGCGACTTCTTCGCCGCCGATCCCTACCGCACCTCTGACCACGATCCCCTAATACTCGATCTGGATCTGGGCCGTGCCGTGTCCGGCGGGCTCGCCTTCGGCCATGGCGTCGCTTCCGGCGATCCCTACGCCGATTCGGTGATCCTCTGGACCCGCATCACCCCACCCACAGACTTCGCCGGCCTGGTGGATGTGCGGTGGGAGGTTGCCAGAACTGCCGATTTCAACGCTGAATCACTCGTTGACAGCGGTTCGTTCAGCACCAGTGCCGCTCGCGACTGGACCGTCAAGGTGGCAGCAGAAGGCCTCACCGCCGACACCACCTACTACTACCGCTTCCGCGCCGGCGAAGTGGTGTCGATGCTGGGGCAGACCAAAACCCTGCCGGTGGGCAGCGATCCGGTGCGGCTGGCGGTGTTCTCGTGCGCCAATTTCCCCGCCGCCGACCAGTTCGCCGCCTACGGCCGCGCTGCTGAGATCCATGCGGTCAACGCCTACGACGCCTTACTGCATCTGGGCGATTACATCTATGAATATGGTCCCGGTGGCTATGGGGCCGCCGAGGATGCGGCCGCAGACCGAGGCTTCCTGCCGAACCGCGAGATCATCAGCCTCGACGACTACCGCCAGCGCTACGCCCAGTACCACACCGACGTCAACCTGCAGAACCTGCGCGCCGTCGCGCCGCTGATCGCCGGTTGGGACGACCACGAAACCGCCAACAACAGCTGGAGCGGCGGAGCCGAGAACCACCAGAGCGAGACGGAAGGCGACTGGATTGCCCGCTGCGATGCCGCCCTCAAGGCCTACTACGAGTGGCTGCCAATCCGCGAGCCCGGCCAACGCCAGGCCAGCGACGATGCCACCGCCCTCTCGCCGCTCACCCAGGCCTACCGCTCCTTCAATTTCGGCGATGTGCTGTCGCTGCACATGCTCGAAACCCGCCTGACGGCCCGGGATGAGCAGTTGGCCTATCCGGATGCGGCGGCGGTGCAGGCGCGCATCGGCGCGATTCTGACCGATTCCGCCCTGGTGGCTGCCTATGCCGCCCAGCTCGGCCTCACCGCCCCAACCGATCCCGGAGCCATCCCAGCCTTTGCTGCTGCTCTAGCGCCCGCTGTCACCCAGGAGCTGGTGTTCGCCACGGTGCAGCAGGCCTGGGGCGATCCGAGCCGCGACATGATCGGCGACACCCAACTGGCCTGGCTGCAGCAGCAGCTGGCGAGCTCCAGCGCCGCCTGGCAGGTGCTCGGCCAACAGACCCTGATGCAGATCATGGCCGTGCCGGCGGAGCTGCTGCTCAACCCCGGCGATCCCTCACTGCTCGACAAGTACGCCGCGCCGCTGCAAAAACTCGCCACCGGCACCCCCTTCTCCGATCTCACGCCCCAGGAGCAGGCCCTGTTCGCCGAGGCCGGCAAGATCCCTTACAACCTCGATGCCTGGGATGGCTACGGCGTAGAGCGGGAGACGATCCTGCAAAGCGCCTTAGCCCTAGGCAAGCGGCTGATCAGCCTCGCCGGCGACACCCACAACGCCTGGGCCGGTGTACTCGGCACGGGGGCCGGTATTGAATTTGCCATACCAGGTGTCACTTCCCCGGGTCTCGAGAAATACCTTCCCGGCGCTGATGCTTACATCCGTGCCAAATACCCTGCCGTGGATGGCCTCGATGGCCTCTTCAGTGGTTATGTAAGCGGGCTGAAGTATGCCGATCTCAACCGCCGCGGTTTCCTCGATCTCACGGTTAGCAAGGAGGAGGCGATCGGCAGCTTCCAGTTCCTCAATGGGCTTAATTCCTTCTCCGGTCTTCCCCAGTGGGCCAGTGAGACCGTGGTAGCTGGCAGCGACTTGAGCCTCAGCATCACACCCCAGGCCACGCCGCAGATCAACTGGCAGCAGGGCTGGAGTGAGCTGGATCTGGTGTTCGGCCTAGCGACCGACAGCGCCGGCGGCCAGACCCTGCTCAACCCTGCCGCTTTCGCCACCCTGCCCCGGGCCAGTGTTCAGCTAGCCGACGTGACGGTGCTCGGCTCGGAGGCGGGCGAGCGCATCTTCGCCGGGGTCGGCTCACTGATCGATGGGTCTGCCGGCAACGACGAGCTGTTCAACACCGACAGCCAAGGCGACAACCGGCTGGTGGGTGGGATCGGCGCCGACCGGCTGTTCCTGCGCCCAACTAATGATCAAATCATTGGCGGTCAATTGTTATCGGGCGCAGCAACCTTTGGCCTGTCCCCCTTCACAGCCTTAGTCGACCAAGAGCGCGACAGCTTCCTGATCGATTCTTCTAATCCAGGCAGTACCGGCTCGCTACAGATTCTTGACTACGAGCCAGGCATCGACGAACTACTGATCGACGGGGTAGCCCCCACCGGCGATTGGGCTGCGGTGCGCCAGCAGCTGCAAGGGCTGAATGTGGCGATCAACGCCGCACCCCAACTCAGCGGCACGCCCGTCGTCATCAGCCTGAAGAGCGGCATTGAAGTCAGCAAAGGCCTGAGTCCCTTTGGCTCCGATCTAGATGGTGACTCCCTGCAGCTCCTAAAGCTAGAAGGGCCCAGCTGGATCAGCACGAGCGGCACCGTTCTGACGGCATCAGTTCCCGTCGGCGTCACAGAAGATCAGCTGGCCAGCACCACCCTGCTGCTGGGATTCAGTGACGGCAAAGCCGTCTCAAGCTTCACTGCGCAACTCACACTCAATTCCGCCCCCACGGCACTAGTTCTCACCAACAGCCCCACCTCCCTGGCTGAAAACACCAGCACCTCTTCTCGCATCAAAGTTGCCGACATCGCTATCACCGATGACGCCCTCGGCACCAACACCATCACACTCGCCGGTGCTGATGCCGCCAGCTTCGAGGTGATCGGCACCCAGCTCTTCCTCAAGGCCGGAACTGTCCTCGACTTCGAGACCAAGGCTGCTTACTCCGTCACACTTTCCGCCAGCGATCCAGCCCTACCGGGCAGCACGCCGGTAGCGGCTGCCTTCTCCCTGGCCCTTAGCGACGTCAACGAGCCCCCCACGGCACTAGTTCTCACCAACAGCCCCACCTCCCTGGCTGAAAACACCAGCACCTCTTCTCGCATCAAAGTTGCCGACATCGCTATCACCGATGACGCCCTCGGCACCAACACCATCACACTCGCCGGTGCTGATGCCGCCAGCTTCGAGGTGATCGGCACCCAGCTCTTCCTCAAGGCCGGAACTGTCCTCGACTTCGAGACCAAGGCTGCTTACTCCGTCACAGTTTCCGCCAGCGATCCAGCCCTACCGGGCAGCACGCCGGTAGCGGCTGCCTTCTCCCTGGCCCTTAGCGACGTCAACGAGCCCCCCGGAATCAATACCTTCAGCGCCATCGTTTCGATCACCCTCCCCACCGGTGAGGTCACAGAAGTTCCGGTCACCATCAACAACGCCGATCTCGTTGCCGGCTCCAGGCTCAGAGTCATCTCCGATCTCGGCATCAATGCCGCTGGTCTCACCACCTTGGCCGCGCTCGGCGTCACGACCAATCAATCGGGTCTTGATTTCCAGCTCACAGTTGATCAAGGCACCAGCGCATCCCTCGGTGCCCTGCTCGAATTGGTGGCGGCAGACCTCTTGCCCCAGCTCACCGATCCCGCCGGTGCTCGGCGAGCCGATCGCAAGCTCCTTTTCTACGGCGTCAACAGCGCAGGAGCCATTTCTCCCCTCACCTATGACCCCATCACCGGCGCCGGCGCACGCTTCTACGACCTCGACAACAACGGCACGGCCGATTTCTTCGCGCTCAGTCTTGTTGACGGCGGCTTTGGCGACAAAGACGGCGTGCAGAACGGCATCATCGATGATCCCTCCTTCGCCGGCTTCGCTGATCTCAGCAATCTCCGCTTCAGCAACGCAGGCTCCGGCACTGTCATGATCAGCGACCCCAGCAATGCCGCACCGGCGGCTGTGAATCTGCGCGCCAGCCTCAGCAGCCGACCCACCAGCTCCAACCAGATCGGCTACGTGGTGCTCAATGCCTCAGAAGTTGCCAGGGCTGATTCCCTGCTCTCCGATCTCTCCTGGCTGCGGAGCCGCGCCCGCACCCTGGTCTCCACTCTCGAAAGCACCGATGTCACCCTCCCGGCCGGCAATGCCTTCGATCGCGACCTCCAGCTGATCAATGGCCAGAGCCTGCGCTTCTTCGAGGTGGTGGACGCCAGCCTCGAGCAGCTCTCCAGCCTCTCCGACAGCCGCTTCCGTCTCCTCAACCCCGGCACCATCGCCAACGGCCAGGTGGACTTCAGCTCCAGCAGCGGCACCACCTTCTCGCTCCGCGTCTTGCCCGCCGATCCGAACCTGAACGCCCTGATCAGCCATGCCCAGGGCATGGCTCCGGTGCTGGATCTCAGCGCCTTCACCACCGCCCATAACCTCAGCGGCACGGTGACGGTGGGCCGGGAAGCCGACTTCAACTCCAGCGCCGGCTTCTACCGCACCCTCGATGCCGCAGGCACCGTGCTCGCAGCCGATGGCATCATCCGTCTAAGGCCCGGTGACAGCTCCTATGCCACCGAGGCCCTGCGCACGTCAAACCTCATCGCTCCGCTCAGCAACCTCAGCGTCGCCGATGACCAGACGGCCTCCCGCAGCTTCTCAGCCATCAGCGGCGGCTCCTTCCTCGCGCCCTTCGCCCAGGTGAATGGCAACACTTTCTTTGCCTTCGGCGCTGCCAACAGCGACGGCCTCAGCCACTTCCGCACGCTGGGCACCAACCTCTTTGGCCTGGAAGACATGGTTGGCGGTGGTGATCGCGACTTTGATGATCTGGTGATTGGCTTCAACTTCAACCAGATCGTTTGAAGCGAACGCCGACTGAGCCCATCGGCTTCGGGGTGGGACAGCGTCTGATTCCTGGGTTGCGGTCTGTCAGGCTCGTGCGCCCACGGCAGGGCTGGCTGTGAGCGGCCACCGGCTGGCCCTGGTTTGGCGCTGAGATGTGGAAATTGAGCCTGTTAGGATTCCGAAGTTGCCCTATAGTAATGCAATCCAAGCCTGAAGAACATCCAGGGACTTTTGGAAGAATCTTCTTACCGCTACTGCTTGTCATTGCCATTGTCGTCTCGTTTGTTGGGCTCCTGAGCCAAAGCGGGCAAGTAATGGATTGGCCCATGGATCAGTCCTTTGTAACGAGGGCGGATCTGCGTCTCTATCGACTTCCTTCGGGTTGGGTGTTTCAGTATCCAAGATTTAATTGGTCTGGAGGGGTGTCGGCAAGCTTGCTGATCGGCCTGTACAAGTTGATTGTTTCTCCCTCTGCGGAAAGCCTGAATTGGCATGCCAAAGGAATCGCAACGCTTTTATTCCTTTTGTCATCCTATTCTCTTTGCCTATTGTTTATTAGGAACTGGATCTTCCAGGCGCTGGCTTTCTCGATTATTGCCAGCTCGGCCCTTCAGTTTGCGGAGCCCTCCAGCGACATCATTGCAGCTGCGTTCTTCGTCCTGTTCATCCTGTCTGTGCGCCTAGGGTGGCCGCGGCTGATTTCGTCTGGCTTGCTTGTTCTTTTTGGCCTTTCCAAAATTCAGTTGCTGGCTTGTTCTCTCGGAGTAGGGGCTGTCTGGTATTGGTGGGACTTCCGGAAGAATGGTATGAAATGGCAGGTTCCCTTTTGGATGCTCTCTTGGCTGCTGTTGCTGATGGCCCCAGGGTTCAAGCTTTATGGAATAGACATGATCAGGACGGTCAAGGGGCTTCGAACCTTTGCCTCGTCCTATGTGCTTATCTTTGCTCCTCACCAATTCTCTCAGGGCTCTGAGTCGCTTGTCGCCAATTCGTGGGATTGGCAGGATGTTATGAGTTCCATGTTCCCTGGTGCGCGGACTGTGACTGACTTGGTGCTGCGATACCCCAAAAAGTATCTTGACTTCTTGCTGTTGTCGGGAGCTTATAGCCTTTTTTCTGTCTAGCAGACGATGGGTTTCATGCTGGTACCTTTCTTCCAGGCGTTGCGCCTCGGTGCCTTCCCGTCCTCGACACAACTTAGCCTGAGATTTCTTGGCGCAGCAGCTTTTCTTTCTCTGCTTCCTCCCCTGCTGCTGAGGTTTATCAGTCCACGTTATCTCGCCGTTGTCTTTGTTCCGCTCGTGGTGCTGTCCGCAGCCGCTTCCAGTGCGTCCGGGTCTCCAAAGTCTCTGAGAATCACCTTTGTTGTTTGTTCCTTATTGACCCTATTATTGAGTCTTTTCCTTTTCACGGAGCGTCTCGTCAAGTCTCCAGGGATGCCCTTTGGATGACAGCTGGCTGGTGCGGGTTCCCTCAGGCCATGGCCGCAGGGCCACCCGTCCTGCCATCCCACCAGTCAGTCCATGCCGCCGTGACCCCTGCCGCTGAAATCCTGGACCAGCAAGGGGGGCGACGACGTGGGAGCTACGGAATGACAATGAAAAAACCCTGCCGCCGCAGCCGCAGGGTCGTGAGGTCTATCCCGGTGATCATGCCGGTGGTGTCTGGACCGACGGACTCAGCCGACGCTCCAGACACCACCGGCAATGTTGGCCAGCGGGGATTGGATGGCGGTGCTGCAGAGGAACCAGGCAAAGGCGGCGCCGCCGCAGCCACCCAGCCAGAAGCCACTGGCGAATTCCGCCCAGCCGGCTTTGGTGAACAGGTCGGCGGGCGGGTTGTCGATGGTGGCGTCGGGGGGCTGGACGTTGGGGCCGCTGCCGGCGGTGCCGTAGATCGACAGGCAGATGGTCAGGATCGACACCAGGCCGATGGTGGCGAGCAGGCCGGCGGTGCTGGCGAACTCGGTGGCGCGCAGGGGGCCGGTGTAAGCGAAGGGTCCGTAGAGGAGATAGCCGTGGGCCATGCCAATCTCAAGGCCGCGACGGTTGGGCGAGAGGGAGGGTCGGTACGCCGGCAGGGCGTTCAGGAAGGCCTTGGTGAAATAGCTGCTGTTGACGGGGGTGGCCAGATTGCCGACGGTCGGGTCGGCGACGGGGGTCACGGTCATGGGGGAGCGGATCGGGGGGTCGTCGGAAGGGGAGGCGAGTGACGCTGGGGCCTGGGCCGGTCGTCAGTCGGTCGCCTCGATCACGTTGAACAGCAGGGCCATGGCCACCGCTGCGCCGAGGATTCCCACCAGGGGAACCAGCACGGACGGCATCCAGGCAACGGCAAATTCACCAGTCATGGCTTGGGCCAATAGGAACCGCCGGTACTGTAAGGACCCCTTCCTGCCGGGCTTCTCAGGGAAGCAGGGGGCGACATAAAAGTTCAGCCGGGGCCGCCACGCAGGGTGGCCCGCACCCGATAGATCGGCCGGCCCTGGCTTTCGTGATAGGTGCGCATCTGCAGCTCAGCCAGCAGCCCGAAACTGAACAGCTGCACCCCACTGACGATCGCCAGCACCGCCATCAGCAGCAGGGGACGGTTGCCGATGTCGGCCCCCAGCAGCAGCTTCTCGCCCACCAGCCAGAGGGCGATGGCCAGCCCCACCCCCAGGGCCAGCAGGCCGGCGAAGCCGAACACATGCATCGGCCGGGTCAGGAACCGCTTCATGAACCACACCGTCAGCAGGTCCATCAAGACCCGGAAGGTGCGGTCGATGCCGTAGTTGCTGCGGCCATAGCGCCGGGCCTGATGGGACACCCTCACCTCGCCGATGCGGGCCCCTTCGATGAAGGCCAGGGCCGGCAGGAAGCGGTGCAGTTCCCCATACAGATTCATGTCGCTGACCACCTCCCGCCGGTAGGCCTTCAGGGAGCAGCCGTAGTCGTGCAGCCGCACGCCGGTGACCCGGGCGATCAGGCGGTTGGCCACAAGGGATGGCAGCAGTCGGTTGAGGGCACCGTCCTGGCGCTGTTGGCGCCAGCCGCTCACCAGGTCGAGGTCGTCCTGCTCCAGCCGGTTCAGCAGGAGTGGGATGTCGGCGGGATCATTCTGGAGGTCGCCGTCGAGGGTGACGATCACCCCACCGCTGCCGGCATCAAACCCGGCGGCCATGGCGGCCGTCTGCCCATAGTTGCGCCGCAACAGCACGGCCACCAACTCCGGTACGCGGCTGGCCAGATCACGGAGGACCGCGGGGGTACCGTCCTTTGAGCCGTCGTCGACCAGAACCAATTCAAAGGATCGACCCAGCGGCCGCAGGGCTGCCAGCAACCTCTCCACCAGAAGGGGAAGGCTTTCCTCCTCGTTGTATAGGGGGACGACAACGGAAAGCTCCGGCGCAACTTCGGAAGTGTGGGCCAGGGCCGCCTCCGCCATGACCATCCCGCGCTTGGGATCAGAACTTACTTCAGGGCGGTAGCGGGCTGCCGTCGTGGCTGTGCATCACCCGCCCCGCTCCCCGCAGTTCGGCGCGGTAGTGGCACGCCACCGGATCCTGGTTGCGGGGATTCAGGTCGTCGATGCCGATGCCGTCGCGGCCGTGCTGGCAGCCGGAGCTGTGCAGGTAGCGGCCGTCGCCCAGGTGCAGGGCCACGTGGGTGCAGCGCTGTGGGGTGCCGAAGAAGAGCAGATCCCCCGGCAGCAGCAGGCTGGTGATGCCGCTGGCCGCGGCCACCGGGCGGCAGAAGCGCTCCTGTAGGTAGGCATCCCGAGGCAGCCAGATGCCGGCCTGGGCAAAGGCGGTCTGCACCAGTCCCGAGCAGTCGAAATCGGGGCCCAGGGTCCCCCCCCAGAGGTACGTGTTGGGGCGGTGACGGGCCGCCTCGGCGAAGGCGAGCACCGCCGCCAGGCGGGCGGTGATCCTGTCGCGGTCGAGCCGGGGCAGCGGTGGCGGCGGGGCAAGGTGGCCGTGGCCGGCGAGGGCGAGCGCCTCCACCCAGCAGGGGTAGCCGTCCTCATGCAGCCGCACTCGCAGGCGGGGCTCGGTGCCGGGCGCCGTCAGCACTTTCAGGTGCCGGCCCGCCTGGATCTCGGTGGCCAGGCCAGGGCCCTGCGGCCGGCTGTAGCCCGGCAGCGACCGGGTCAGGGTCCAGCCATGGCCCGGCGCCGGCAGGGTGCCTAAGGTCGCCATCGCAAGGTGCCGCCGCTGATGGCGTTCTACAGCCCGGATCCGGCCATGGGCCAGACCCTGCGCCAGCTCATCGGCCAACTCGAACAGGAGGGGCGCCCGGGGCTGGGGGATCAGATCTCCGTCACCTGGCTTCGCTACGGGGCTTCCCTGGTGGGCACCGCCGAGGGGCTGGACCAGGAGGCCTTCTGGGGCCAGCCCGTGACCGGCGCCGGCTGGGCTGGCGAGACCCTGCGCTATCCCGCCAGCGTGGTGAAGCTGGTCTATCTGGTGGCCGCCGAAGCCTGGCTGCAACGCCAGCTGATCGAGGAGGGGCCGGAGCTGCGCCGGGCCCTGGCCGACATGGTGCGCGACTCCGGCAACGACGCCACCAGCCTCGTGGTGGATCTGCTCACCGGCACCACCAGTGGCCCGTCCCTGCCCCCGGGGCGGGCCGTGGCCTGGTGCCGCCAGCGCCAGGTGGTCAACGACTGGCTGGCCCGCCTCCGCTGGCGCGAGGTGGCGGGGGTGAACGCCTGCCAGAAGACCTGGGCGGAGGGGCCCTATGGCCGGGAGCGGGAGTTCTACGGGCCCCAGCTGGAGAACCGCAACCGTCTCAGCACCGATTTCACGGCCCGCCTGCTGCATGGGGTGATGGCTGGAGCGGCGGTGTCCCCACCGGCCTGCCGTCGCATGATGGCGCTCCTGGGGCGCTCGCTCGATCCCCAGGCGCGGGCCGCCGATCCCGAGAACCAGGTGGATGGTTTCCTCGGGGCTGGTCTGCCGCAGGGGGCCCGGCTGTGGAGCAAGGCCGGCTGGATGAGCCAGGCCCGCCACGACGCCGCCTACGTGGAGGTGGAGGGCAAGGCGCCGATGCTGCTGGTGGTCTTCAGCGAGGGACGGGCCCGGGCCGCCGATGCCAGCCTGCTGCCGGCCATCGCCACCGCCCTGTTGGACGCCTGAGCCTGCCGTTCAACGGGCCGGGGAGGGTTGGCCAGGCTCTGAGCGGACCTGGCGGGATGGCCCTGGAAGGGCCTGGAACGGAGAGGGAGGGATTCGAACCCTCGACAGAAGTTGCCCTCTGTAACTCCTTAGCAGGGAGCCGCTTTCAACCACTCAGCCACCTCTCCAGTGGCCATCAGAGCTTATCAGGGCTCGGTCGCCGCTTCAGGCTCGGTGGGCAGCGCCAGGCGCGGCAGGCGGTGCTTGAAGCCGCACAGGATCTCCCAGGGGATCGTGCCGCAGCGCTCGCTCCAGTCGAGGGGGCTGATGCTCTCTCCCCCCTGTTCACCCAGGAGGGTGACCAGGCTGCCCACCTCGATCCGGGGAGCCTCGGTGGCGTCGATCACCAGCTGGTCCATGGTGATGGCACCCACCTGGGGCAGGCGCTGGCCGTCGAAGAGCACATCCATGCGGTTGGAGAGCTGGCGGGGCACCCCGTCGGCGTAGCCGATCGAGACCACCGCCAGGCGGCTGGGCCGGCTGGTGCGGAAGCGGTGGCCATAGCTGACGCCGACCCCCGCCCCCACCTGGCGCAGCAGGGTGACGCGGGCGTGGATCTGCAGGGCTGGCTGAAGCGACACCACGCCGGCCAGGTGGGCCGCCGGCGGCTGGCCGTAGAGAGCCAGCCCCACCCGGACCAGGTCGTAGTGCTGCTGGTGCCCCCGCAGGGTGCCGGCCGAATTGGCGAGGTGCCGGCAGCCGGCCGTGAGGCCCTGCTCGGCCAGGCTGGTGAGGACGCTCTCGAAGCGCTGTTGCTGGAGCTCGCTCAGGCCGTCGTCTGCCTCTGGAGGGGCATCGGCGCAGGCCAGGTGTGAATAGAGGCCCGCCAGCTCGATGGCTTCCATGCCCCGCAGGGCCGCCACCAGCCGCGGGCCCTCCTGCCAATCGGCGCCGAGCCGTGCCATGCCGGTGTCCAGCTTCAGCTGAACGGCCATGGTGCGGCCGCTGCCGCTGGCCAGGTTCTGGCAGAGCAGGGCCTCCCGCATGCTGCTGAGCGTCGGCATCAGCTGCCAGCGCAGACAGCTGCGCAGTTCCTCGGGCTGGGTGAGGTTGCCCAGGACCAGCACCGGGGTGGAGATGCCGGCGCGACGCAGCTGCACCCCTTCCGCCAGGGTGGCGACGCCGAAACAGGCCGCCCCCGCCTCCAGGGCGGCCCGGGCCACCGGCAGGGCGCCGTGGCCGTAGGCGTCCGCCTTGACCACGGCCATCAGCTGGGTGGCCGGTCCGATGTGGCGCTGCAGGGCGCGCACATTGGCCTGGATGGCCGCGGTGTTCACCTCCACCCAGGCCCGCTGCCGCGGCTGCGGGGACTCCTCCGTCGCGCTGGTGGGAGCGAGCGAGGCGCTGGTCATGGACGCCGGTGCGAAGGGAGAACCATGGAATGCATGGGAATCCCGTTAGCATGCCGCCTATCCAGCGGACTGGAATGGGCCACGTACTCGTTCTGAATGCGTCCTACGAACCGCTGAACATCACCACCTGGCGTCGGGCCATGGTGATGCTGCTCAAGGGGAAGGCCGAGGGTCTGGAGCACGACCCTGAAAAAGCCATTCGCCCTGACCATTTTCTGCCCACGGTGATCCGGCTGCGCCAGTTCGTGCGGGTGCCCTACAAGCCGCTCCCCCTGACGCGCCGCAACGTCTTCCACCGCGACGGCCACGCCTGCCAGTACTGCGGCTTCCATGGCGAGCAGCTCTCCATCGACCATGTGGTGCCCCGCAGCCGGGGCGGCACCGACGTCTGGGAGAACGTCACCACCGCCTGTCTGCCCTGCAACGTGCGCAAGGGCAACCGCACCCCACGGGAGGCGGGCATGCCCCTGGCCCGGGAGCCCCGCCGGCCCCTGGGCAGCCTGAGCTTCGAGGCCAACCGGCGCATCCGCTCCGGCCAGCACCAGGAGTGGGCCAAGTACGTCATCGGCGCCTGAACCGCCCTCCCGCTCAACCACCGAGCTCATCCACGGTTCTCATCCACCGGTGCCGGTGGCCTCGAGGGCGAGCGCCTCAAGACCCTGGCGCTGCTCCTCGGCGATGCAGGCGCCGATCAGGTCCTCGATCTGGCCGGCCAGCACAGGCTCAAGGGAGAAGTTGCGTCCCAGCCGATGGTCGGTCACCCGGTTGTCCTTGGCGTTGTAGGTGCGGATCTTCTCGCTGCGGTCGCCACTGCCCACCTGGGCGCGACGCACGGAGCGCTCCTCGGCGTTCGCTTCCGCCAGCTGGCGCTCGTAGAGCTTGGCCCGCAGGATCTCCATCGCCCGCTCCCGGTTCTGCATCTGGGAGCGTTCCTGGGTGCAGAACACCCGGATGCCGGTGGGTTTGTGCAGCAGGTCGACGGCCGTTTCCACCTTGTTGACGTTCTGGCCACCGGCGCCGCCTGAGCGGGCCGTGCTGATGTCCAGATCGCCCGGATCGATCTGCACCTCCACCGGATCGGCCTCAGGCATCACCGCCACGGTGGCGGTGGAGGTATGCACCCGACCCTGGGATTCGGTGGACGGCACCCGCTGGACGCGATGCACGCCCGCTTCGAACTTCAGCTGGCTGTAGACCCCATCGCCGCGGATGGCGAGGATCAGTTCCTTATAGCCGCCCAGGTCGGCCTCCGAGGCACTGACGGGTTGTACCTGCCAGCCCTGGCTCTGGGCATAGCGCTCGTACATGCGGGCCAGATCGCCCGCCCAGAGGCTGGCCTCGTCGCCGCCGGCCCCGGCGCGGATTTCCAGCATGACGCTGCGCTCGTCGCGGGGATCGGAGGGCAGCAGGCTCAGGGTGAGCCGGTTGTTCAGGGTGGCGATCAGGCCCTCGAGGCTGACCAGCTCCTCGCTGGCCAGAGTCACCAGTTCCTCGGCGGCGGGGTCGTCGCGGTGGGTCTTCAGCAGGCAGCGGGCCTCCTCCCGTTCCTGTTCCAACTTGCGCAGCCGCTGGTAATCATTGACGAGGGGCTCTAACCGCGACCGCTCCCGGGCGATCGATTGCAGACGGGCCGGATCGGAGGCCACCGCCGGGTCCGCCAACTGGCGCTCCAGGGTCTGGAAGGTGCGGCAGGCGGTATCCAGCCGGGATTGCAGCAGCTCGGAATCCATGGGCGGCACCCGAAACGGAAAAAGCCGGGTGCTGGTGGCACCCGGCAAGAGAAAGACCGGGCCGAAGCGGCTGTCCGATTCGGGCGGCCGGCTTCATCCTGAGGATCTCAGGCTGAACGGTTCAGGCTTCGGTGGCGACTGGCGTTTCAGCCTCGACCTCGGCAGCCGGAGCTTCGGCGGGCTTGGCAGCCTTCTTGGCTCCGGAGGCGGAATCGGTGCTGCCCATGCCGTACTTGCGCATGAAGCGGTCCACCCGGCCTTCGGTGTCGAGGATCTTCTGGGTGCCTGTGTAGAAGGGGTGGTTGCCACTCCACACGTCGACCGTGAGCTCGGGGTGGGTGGAGCCGGTGGTCATGACCACCTCCCCATTGCAGATCACCTTGGCGTCCGGATACCAGGTGGGATGGATGTCGGCTTTCGGCATGACGGAAATCAGCGCTTGGAGAACTGGGGAGCCTTGCGGGCTTTTTTGAGGCCGTACTTGCGACGCTCCTTGGCCCGGGGATCGCGGCTCAGGTGGCCTTCGATCTTGAGCGGCTTGCGGTTGTCGGGGGACAGATCGCAGAGGGCGCGGGCTGCACCCTGCTTGATGGCATCGGCCTGGCCCGTGAGGCCACCGCCGCGCACGTTGACCAGCAGGTCGTACTGGGCTTCGAGGCCCAGGGTCTGCAGAGGGGCCTTCACCGCCGCCAGGTAGACGGGGTTGTAGTTGAGGTAGTTGTCAGCGGGGCGGCCGTTGATGGTGACGCTGCCACTGCCGGGGACGACCCGCACACGGGCCACGGCGGTCTTGCGACGGCCGGTGCCCCAGTAGACGACGCGGTTGGAGGTGCTGGTCATTGGGCGGCGGCGGCGGGATCGAGGGCGAGGGGCTGGGGCTGCTGGGCGGCGTGGGGATGCTCGGCGCCCTTGTAGACCTTGAGCTTGCGGAACAGCTGACGGCCCAGGGCGTTGTGGGGAAGCATGCCCTTGATCGCCTTCTCGATGATGCGCTCCGGCAGACGGGCCTGGAGGTGCTCGAAGGTTTCGGTCTTCATGCCGCCGGGACGGCCGGAATGGCGCCGGTAGATCTTCTGGGTGGCCTTGTTGCCGCTGACGCGAACCTTGTCGGCGTTGATGACCACCACGAAGTCACCGGTGTCGAGGTGAGGCGTGAAAGTGGGCTTGTTCTTGCCGCGCAGCACCTGGGCGACTTCGCTGGCGAGACGGCCGAGGGTCTGATCCGCAGCGTCGACCAGATACCACTGGCGGTCGAGCGAATCAATGGAGGGTGTGGTTGTCTTGTTCATCGCGCCGGCGGGCCGGTTTGGGGTGAGCCCATCGCAGCCGGATGGGTCGGGACAGGGAGATTCGACCCTACCGTGTCGCCGGATCCGGCGAATTCGGCAAAGACACGCTCCGCATGGGGCCACGGAATGGGGCTCCTGCAAGGCCGCTCAACCGATCGGATCACCGACGAACGGATCGACGGGAGGATCGCGCGATTCCAACAGAAATCGCGGTTGACAATCATACCAGGCGGCATCAGGGAAGAGGTCCTCTGGGTACCCCACCCGCAGCAGGCAGAGGCCCTGGGGCGGCGCCGCCTCCTTCACGGCGTGGCGGGCGCCGCTGCGCCAGCGCTGCAGGAACTCCTCAGCCTCGAGGCGTCCCTCCCCCACGGCCACCAGCTGACCCATCAACAGGCGCACCATGCCGTAGAGAAAGCCACTGGCCTGCACCTCGGTGACCAGCAGATCCCCCTGCCGATCGATCCGCACCTCCTGCAGGGTGGTGCGGGCATGGGCGCGGCGGCTGCCGGCCCGCTGGAAGGCGGAGAAGTCGTGGTCCCCGAGCATGGCTTCCAGGCAGCGGGCCATGCGGACCTCATCGAGGCGCCACTGATAGCGATGCCAGCTCCACGGAGCCAGGAACAGGTTGGGGCTGCGGGCGTTGAAGATCGTGTAGCGGTAGCGCCGGTAGGTGGCGCTGTAGCAGGCGTGCCAGTCGGAAGAAACCTCGGCGGCAGCTCTCACCCGGATCGTGGGTGGCAGGCGGCCGTTGAGGGCCTTGGCCCAGCGGGCCACGGGGATGGGGCCACTGGCATCAAAGTGGACCACCTGGGCGGCGGCATGGACGCCAGTGTCGGTGCGACCCGCGGCCACCGCCTGGGCGGGGCGATGGGGGTCGAGCGCGGCGATCGCCCCTTCCAGGGTTTCCTGAACGCTGCTGTGGTGAGCCTGACGCTGCCAGCCGTGGAACGAGGAGCCCTCGTACTGCAGCGAGAGGGCGATCCTTTTCAGACCAGCTCGATGATCGCCATCTCGGCGTTGTCGCCACGGCGGCGCACCGTACGGATGATGCGGGTGTAGCCACCCTGGCGTTCGCCGTAACGGTCCTGGGCCTTGTCGAACAGGGCGTGAACGAGCTGCTTGTCGTAGATGTAGCCGATGGCGCGGCGGCGGGCGGCGAGGGTGCCGTCCTTGGCCAGGGTGATCATGCGCTCGGCTTCATCACGCAGGGCCTTGGCCCTGGCCTTGGTGGTGGTGACGCGGCCTTCACGGATGAGCTGGGTGGTCAGACCACGCAGCATGGCCTTGCGTTGGTCGGCGGGGCGTCCCAGCAGGGGGACTCGGCACTGGTGTCGCATGGTGGGGACGGGGGCGGGTGGCGTAACGGGGAAGGGGAAACCGCCTTTCAGCCGCTGGTGCGGCTCTGGGGCAGGGAGATGCCGATCCTCTCGAGAGCCTCGATCACCTCGTCGGCGGACTTGGATCCGAAGTTCTTGATCTCCAGGAGGTCTTCGTAGCTGAAGCCCATGAGGTCGGAGACGGAATTGACCTGGGCCCGCTTCAGACAGTTGTAGGCGCGGACGGAGAGGTTCAGTTCCTCCAGGGGGATCTGGGCCTCGGCCGAAGGCTCGGGCTCCAGGCCTGGCTCCTCGGTCATGGAGAGGGTGGCCAGGGGCTGGAACAGCTCCATCAGCTGGTTGGCGGCCTGGGCCATGGCGTCGTCGGGGGTGACGCTGCCGTTGGTCTCGATCTCGATGCGCAGGCGCTCGCGGGCCGAACCGCCTTCGCCGACCGCCGTTTCATCGACGGTGTAGTTGACCCGGCGCACCGGCATGAAGACCGCGTCGATCTGGAGCAGGTCGATGGCGGTGGTGTCTTCGTTGTGGCGATCCACCGGCCGGTAGCCGATGCCACGCTCCACGTGGACCTCCATCTCGAGGCTGTGGCCCTCGGCCACGGTGGCGATCTCCCGATCGCCATCGATGACCTGCACCTGGGGGGAGAACTGCAGATCCGAGGCGGTGACCCGCGCCGGACCGTTGACCATCAGGCGGCCGATCTCCAGATCACGGCTGCGGCTGTTGACGGGAACCGACTTGCAGTTGAGCAGGATGTCGAGCACGTCCTCGCGCACCCCGGGCACCGTGGCGTATTCGTGGTTGACCCCGGAGAGACGCACCGCCGTGATGGCGCTTCCTTCAAGACCACCGATCAGCACGCGCCGCAGGGCGTTGCCGAGGGTGGTCGCCTGGCCCCGATCCAGGGGGCCGATCAGGAAGACGCCCGTCTGGGAACGGTCGTCGGCAACCTGGTGCTCGACCCGATCGATCTGGTAGTGCAACACGGTCTGAGGAGGTGAGAAAGGAAAGGTGGCCGCGACAGCGGCCCTGGGGAATCGGGCGGGAGTCCGGAGGAGTCCGGAGGACTCAGACCCGGCGGCGCTTGGCCCGGCGGCAGCCGTTGTGGGGCAAGGGGGTGACGTCGCGGATCAGGGTGATCTCGAGACCGGCCACCTGCAGCGCCCGGATGGCGGTTTCACGCCCGGAGCCGGGACCGCGCACCAGCACCTCGATCTGACGCATGCCTTGCTCGAGGGCCCGGCGGCCGGCCGCTTCGGCGGCGGTCTGGGCGGCGAAGGGGGTGCCCTTGCGGGCTCCCTTGAAGCCGCTCGCACCGGCTGACGACCAACTCACCACTTCACCGGCGGTATCAGTGATGGAGACGATCGTGTTGTTGAAGGTGCTCTGGATGTGCGCGACCCCGTTGGGGACGTTGCGTTTGGCCTTCTTGGGGCCTGTCTTCTTGGTTGGTTTGGCCATGGCGGTGACCCTGCAAAGGCAGGGAGGTGATCGGAGGACTGGGGGGGAGTCCCGGTGACGGCCTCCGGAGATGGAGGCCGGCGGGACTCGGGCCCGGTGGCTGCCGCAAGGAACCACGGGCCTGGAAGAAATGCAGGTACAGAGGGGAGAATGGGCCCGGAGGCCCGGAACTCACTTCTTCTTGCCGGCCACGGTCTTGCGGGCGCCGCGGCGGGTGCGGGCATTGGTGCGGGTGCGCTGACCACGCACGGGCAGTCCCATGCGATGGCGGCGACCCCGCAGGCAGCCGATGTCCTGCAGGCGCTTGAGGGCCATGCCCTCTTCGCGGCGCAGGTCGCCCTCGAGCACGAAGGAATCGGCGGCGCCGCGCAGCTTCTGCACGTCGCCATCGCTGAGGTCCTTCACCCGGATGTCGGGGCTGACCCCCGATTTGGCGAGAATTTTGCGGGCCCTGGTGAGCCCGATCCCGTACACGTAAGTGAGTGAGATCTCAACCCTCTTGTCACGAGGGATATCGACACCGGCGATCCGAGCCACGTCAGGAAACGATCAGAGGGCAATGGGGGTGGCGGCCGAAGGCGGCTGCCGTGCAGGCGTGGGGAGTCAACCCTGACGCTGCTTGTGCTTCGGGTTGGTGCAGATCACCATGACCCGGCCGTGGCGACGAATCACCCGGCATTTGTCGCACATCTTCTTGACTGAGGCACGCACCTTCATGGGCGTTGTGCTCTCCGAATTTGCAAACAGCTATCCTATCACATCAGTCCATCAGGCTGGCTACGATCCTCTCCCCGATCTCCGCCACCGTGCCGGAGGCTTCAACGCTGCGGAGCAGGCCCAGCTGGCGGTAGTGGTCGATCAGGGGGGCGGTCTGCTCCTGGTACACCACCAGGCGATGGCGGATCACCGCTTCGTTGTCGTCGGCCCGGCCGCGGGAGAGCAGGCGCTGGATCAGCACCCCGTCCTCCAGCTCCAGCAGCAGCACCCGTTCGATGCGCTGGTCGAGCTCGGCCAGCAGCCCGTCGAGGGCCTCCGCCTGGGCCAGGTTGCGGGGAAAACCATCCAGGAGCCAGCCCCCCTGGTGCCCCTCCAGGCGGCTGCGCACGATGGCCAGCACCAGGGCATCGCTGACCAGCTCGCCGCGGGCCATCACCGCTTCCGCCTCCTGGCCGAGGGCGCTGCCGGCCTTCACCTCCGCCCGCAGCAGTTCACCGGTGGAGAGGTGCAGCAGCTGCTGGTGTTCGGCCAGACGCTCGGCCTGGGTGCCCTTGCCGGCGCCGGGGGGGCCGAGGAAGAGGAGTCGCTGTTTCATGGAAGAGGAGACGGGGGAAAGGGGCCTACTGCCGGACCAGTCCTTCGTAGCGCTGGGAGATCACGTAGGTCTGGACCTGCTTGGCGGTGTCGATGGCCACGCCCACCAGGATCAGCAGGGAGGTGGCCCCCAGGCCCTGGAAGGTGCGCACCTGGGTGGCGCCTTCGACGGCCGAGGGGATGATCGCGATGGCCCCGAGGAACAGCCCCCCCAGCAGGGTGAGCCGGTTGGACACCCCGGAGAGGTAGTCGGCGGTGGCCGAGCCGGGGCGCACCCCGGGGATGGCGACGCCGGAGCGCTTCAGGTTGGTGGCGATGTCCACCGGGTTGACGGTGAGGGAGGCGTAGAAGAAGGCGAAGCCGCAGATCAGGGCGAAGTACACCAACGCATAGACCCAGGGGGTGCTGCTGGTGGGGTTGAGATAGCCCGCCACCCGGATCAGCCAGGCGCTTTTGGTGAGGTTGGCGATGGTGAGCGGCAGGAACACCACCGCCGAGGCGAAGATGATCGGCATGACGCCGCCGGCGTTGAGCTTCAGGGGCAGGTAGCTCTGGCGCGAGGCCAGGGTGCTGGCACCGCCCACCTGGCGCTTGGCGCTCACGATCGGGATGCGGCGACTGCCTTCCTGAAGAAAGATGATCCCCACGATCGTCACCAGGAAGACGAGCACGAGGACGACGATGCCGCCCACCGTGGCCCGGTCACCGCTCTGGGCCAGCTGGATGGTGGAGCCCAGGGCCTTGGGCAGGGTGGCCACGATGTTGATGAAGATCACCAGGGAGGCCCCCTGGCCGATGCCCCGTTCGGTGATCACCTCGCTGACCCACATCACCACCATCGAACCGGTGACCAGGGCCAGGCTTGTCTGGACGACGAACAACCATTCCGGCAGGCCCGGCAGGGCGTATTGCCGCAAGATGAGGGCAAAAACGACGCTCTGCAGGATGCCCCAGCCGAGGGCCACATAGCGGGTGATCTGGGCCAGCTTGCGTCGGCCGGCCTCGCCTTCGTTCTTCTGCAGCTCCTCGAGCTGGGGCAGGGCCGCCGTCATCAGCTGGATGATGATCGAGGCATTGATGAAGGGCAGGATGCCCAGGGCGAACACCCCCAGGGTGGAGAGGCCGCCGCCGGTGAAGATGTCCAGGAAGCCGATCAGCTGGCCGCCCTGGCGGATGAAGTCCTGGAAGGCCACCCGGTCGATGCCTGGCACCGGGATGTAGATGCCGAGTCGCACCAGCAGCAGCAGGCCCAGGGTGGTGAGCACCCGATCCCGCAGGCCCTTCGACTGGACCAGCTGGACGAGGATTTCAGCGGCGCTCGGATTGCGCCCCCTGCTGAGGAGCATGGTGATGTCGGGAGTGGATGGAACGGGTCGATACGACCGGAGCCGCCTGCCGCAGCACAAGGCTACGGGCAGACGGCTCCGGGCTGGAGGCAGGGCAACGGCCCGGGCTCAGTCGATGACTTCGCAGCTGCCGCCGGCGGCTTCGATCTTGGCGCGGGCCGAAGCGGTGAAGGCGGCGGCCTGGACCGTCAGTTTCACCGTGAGTTCACCATTGCCGAGCACCTTGAGCGGGTAGCGGGGGCTGGTGACCAGACCGGCCTGCTCCAGGGAGTCGAGGCTGACGCTGCTGCCCGCCTTCAGCTCACCCAGCCGTGACACGTTGATCACGGTGTAGTGGGTGGGGTTGATGACCGGGAAGTGCTTGAGCTTCGGAATCCGGCGGTAAAGGGGCATCTGGCCACCCTCGAAGCCGGGGCGGGTGGGGCTGCCGGAGCGGGACTTCTGGCCACGCATGCCGAAGCCGCAGCTGGCGCCCTGGCCGGCGGCGATGCCGCGACCCTTGCGCAGCTTGCGCTTGCGGGACCCCTTCTGGGGCTGGAGGTTGTTGAGAGAGAAGGACGTCATGGCGGGCCTCAGGAGTAAATCTGCTCGAGGGAGATGCCCCGCTCCTTGGCGGTCTCCTTGTGGGTGCGCAGGCCTTCGAGGGCCTGCATGGCGGCGCGGGCGTTGTTGAGCGGGGTCTTGGAGCCCAGCCGCTTCGCCAGCACGTTTTTGATACCGGCCAGTTCGAGCACGGTGCGGATCGAACCGCCCGCGATCACCCCGGTACCGGGGGCAGCCGGGCGGATCAGCACGCTGGCGGCGCCGTCGCGGCCGTTGCTGAGGGTGGGGATCGAACTGTTGCGGGTGAGGGGCACCTTGACCAGATGTTTCTTGCCATCGGCCACGCCCTTGCGGACGGCGCCGATGACATCGCCGGCCTTACCGACGCCCACGCCCACCTGGCCGCGCTCGTTGCCGACGACGACGATGGCCCGGAAGCTCATCTTCTTGCCGCCTTTGACGGTCTTGGAGACACGGCGGATCTGCACCACCCGCTCCTGCCATTCGGAGTCGCGTTCCTGGCCGCGGCGGTTGTCGCGGCCACGGCCGCCGCCGCCGCCCCGGCGGTCGCCCTTGGCATCGCCGCGGCCGCCACCGCCGCCCCGGCGCTGCTCCTGCTGGCCTTCAGCAGCGGCGGGGACGTCGGAGGCCGCAGGTACGGCGCCGGTCTGGATCTGGTCGTTGGTTTCGGTCATGGTGAGAGCAGGGATCAGAACTGAAGGCCCGCTTCCCGGGCGGCGTCAGCAAGGGCCTTGACCCTGCCGTGGTACAGGTTGCCGCCGCGATCGAAGACCACCTGCTGGATGCCCTTGGCGAGGGCGCGCTGGGCGACGAGCTGGCCCACGGCGACGGAGGCGTCACAGGTGGAGCTGGCCTGGACGCTGGTGCGCAGGTCCTTGTCGAGGGTGGACGCAGCGCAGAGGGTGCTCTGGGCGTCGTCGTCGATGACCTGGGCGTAGATGTGATTGTTGGAGCGGAACACCGCCAGCCTGGGACGGCTGGCGGTGCCGGAGAGCAGACGACGCAGGCGGCGGTGACGCTTCTGGGTCTGCTGTTTGCGGGAGAGGGTAGACATGGGGGATCAGACGGATGACGCTCGAGCAGACCTCATTTCTTGCCGGTCTTGCCGGCCTTGCGCAGAATCCGCTCACCTTCGTACTTGATGCCTTTGCCTTTGTAGGGCTCGGGGGGACGAATGCCGCGGATCTTGGCCGCCTCGTTGCCCACCAGCTCCTTGTCGGGGCCGGAGACGAAGACCGAGGTGTTGTTCTCGACCGAGAAGGTGACCCCTTCGGGGGGGACCATCTCCACCGGGTGGCTGTAGCCGGCGCTGACCACGAGCTTGCGCCCCTGGACCTGGGCGCGGTAGCCGACACCGATGATCTCGAGCTTGCGGGTGAAGCCTTGGCTGACCCCTTCCACCATGTTGGCGACGAGGGTGCGGCTGAGGCCGTGGCGCTCGCGGGAGCGACGGTGGCTGCTGGTGGGGCTCACCACCACCGTGCCGCCGTCCTGGCTGACGCTGACGCCCTCCGGGAGAACGCGGCTGAGTTCCCCTTTGGGTCCCTTCACGGTGACCGCCAAGCCATTGAGGCTGACGGTGACCTTGTCGGGAATGGGGATCGGGGCTTTACCGATACGAGACATGGAACAACTCCTGGGATCAGTAGACGTAGCAGAGCACTTCGCCGCCGACGCCCTGCTTGCGGGCATCACGGTCGCTCATCACACCCCGGGAGGTGGAGATGATCGCCACGCCGAGGCCGCCCAGCACCTTGGGCAGCTGGCGGGTGTTTTTGTAGATGCGCAGACCGGGCTTGCTCACCCGCTGCACGGAGCGGATGGTGGGCTGGCGGTGCTTGCCGCTGTATTTCAGCTCAAGCACCAGCTGGCGCTGCACGCCTTCGCCTTCTTCAGCGATGGTGGCGATGAAGCCTTCCTGTTGCAGCACGTTGGCGATGCTGCGGATAAGCCGCGAGGCGGGAATCTTGGTGCGCTCGTGGCGCTTCTCACTCGCGTTGCGAAGGCGGGTGAGCATGTCTGAAACTGGGTCGTGGTTGGCCATGGTCGTGTCCGGGAGGGGGCTCAGGTATTGCGGAACGGCATTCCCATTTCGCGGAGGAGGGCCCGGCCCTCTTCGTCGTTACGGGCGTTGGTCACGATCGTGACGTCCATCCCCCGGATGGCATCGATCTTGTCGAAGGAGATCTCGGGGAAGATGATCTGCTCCCGGATCCCCAGGGTGTAGTTGCCCCGGCCGTCGAAGCTCTTGGGGCTCACGCCGCGGAAGTCGCGAATGCGTGGCAGCGCCAGGTGGATGAGACGCTCCAGGAAGGCATACATCCGCTCGCCCCGCAGGGTGACGGCCACGCCGATCGGCATGCCCTGGCGGATCTTGAAGCCGGCGATGGCCTTCTTGGCGCGGGTCACCACCACCTTCTGACCGGTGATGGTCGCCAGTTCGGTGATCGAAGCCTCGAGGGACTTGGCGTTCTGGGCGGCTTCACCGAGGCCCCGGTTGACGGTGACCTTGACCACCTTGGGAACCTCGTGGACGTTGGAGAGGTTGAGATCCTTCAGCAGTTTCGGCTGGATCGTCTCCCGGTAGCGCTGTTTGAGTGACATGACGGGGGAATGGTGGTGCGCTTCTGGACGTGGTCAGAAGGCGGACGGGGGAGGGGAGCAGGGACGCGGAGCGGGGGGGACGTCGCGCGGTGGGGCGTGGGGGGCGACGCGGTGGGGGGCGGTCAGTCGATCACCTCCCCGGTCTTCTTGAGACGGCGCTTCTTGCTGCCGTCGTCCTGGACGACGATCCCCACCCGGCTGGCGACCTTGTTGGCGGTGGAATACAGCATCACGTTGGAGGCATGCAGGGACGCTTCCTCGGTGACGATGCGGCCCGTCTCGCCTTCCTGGGCGGGTTTGACGTGGCGGGTGCGCAGGTTGATGCCCTGCACCACGACACGGTTTTCGTTGGGCAGGGTGCGGAGCACCTCGCCGGTCTTGCCCCGATCCTTGCCGGCGATCACCTGGACGGTGTCACCTTTGCGGATGCGCATCTTGATGCGCTCGACGGGCCTGGCTTTGGGGGTTGCGGCGGCCATGTCAGATCACCTCCGGAGCGAGGGACACGATCTTGGTGAAGTTGCGCTCACGCAGCTCCCTGGCGACCGGACCGAAGACCCGGGTGCCCTTGGGGTTGTTGTCGTTGCCCAGGATCACCGCGGCGTTGTCGTCGAAGCGGATGGCGTTGCCGGTGTCACGGCGCAGTGTGGCCCGGGTGCGCACCACCACGGCCTTGACCACATCCGACTTCTTGACGCCCATGTTGGGCATGGCGTCCTTGACGGCGGCCACGATCACATCGCCCACGTGGGCGTAGCGACGGTTGGTGCCGAGCACCCGGATGCACTGGATGCGCTTGGCGCCGCTGTTGTCAGCGACGTTGAGGAAAGTTTCCTGCTGAATCATGGGGGGTTCCTCAGCCGGCGCTGGTTGTGGAGAGAACTTCGGCCACGGCCCAACGTTTGGTGCGGCTGAGGGGACGGGTCTCGGTGATGCGGACCCTGTCGCCCACGCGGCAGCTGTTGGCTTCGTCGTGGGCTTTGTAGCGGGTGGTGCGGCGGACGGTCTTCTGATAGATGGGGTGAGGGAAGCGGTTTTCCACCGCCACCACCACCGTTTTGTCCATCTTGTCGCTGACGACGGTGCCGACCCTTTCCTTGAGTGCCATGGGGATCGAGGGGGGAATCAGGAGGCGACGGTGGAGCGCTGACGCTCCTCCTGCACCGTCAGCAGGTGGGCCAGCTTGATGCGGGCCTCCTTGAAGCGGTGCGGCTGCTCCAGACGGCGGGTGGCCTGCTGGAAGCGGAGGTCGAACAGTTCGCGACGGACGCCGTCGATCTGTTCGCCGATCTGGGCGTCGCTGAGCGAACGCACGTCGGTGATGGTGGGACGGGCCATGGTCAGGACTCCACTGCGAGGGCGGGTTCGGGGGCGGCTGCCACCTGATCGGCCAGGGCAAGGAACTTCGTCTTGACCGGCAGTTTGTACTGGGCCAGACGCATGGCTTCCTTGGCGATTTCGGGCGTGATCTCGGGACCACCCATCTCGAAGAGAATTCGGCCCGGCTTGATCACGGCCACCCAGAATTCCGGGTTGCCCTTACCGGAACCCATGCGGGTTTCGGCGGGTCGCATGGTGACGGGCTTGTCGGGGAAGATCCGGATCCAGATCTTGCCCCCCCGCTTGACATGGCGGGTCATGGCACGGCGGCTGGCTTCGATCTGTCGGGAGGTGATCCACCCGCACTCTTGGGCCTGCAGGGCGAAATCGCCGAAGGCGATCGTGTTGCCGCGCGTGGCGACGCCGCGCATACGGCCTCGCTGCTGTTTTCGGAACTTGACGCGTTTTGGACTCAGCATGGTTCAGGCCTCCTGATCACTCCTCGTTGGAGCGGTCTTCAAACTGTTGCGGCCGGCGGTTGGCCCGGCGTTTCGGTGCTCCACCCACGGGCAGCTGATCTTGCTGACCGGGAAGCAGCTCCCCTTTGAACACCCAGACCTTGATGCCCAGGACCCCGTAGGTGGTGGTGGCCACCTTGGTGGCGTAATCGATGTCGGCGCGGAGCGTGTGCAGGGGCACGCGACCCTCGCGGGTCCATTCCGTCCGGGCGATTTCGGCGCCGTTGAGGCGGCCGCTCACCTGGAGCTTGAGACCCAGCACCCCGGCCCGCTGGGCGCGTTGCACCGCCATGCGCATGACGCGCCGGAAGGCCACCCGCTTCTCCAGCTGCTGGGCGATGTACTCGGCCAGCAGGAAGGCGTCAGCGTCGACCCGCTCCACCTCGACCACGTTGATGCGCACCTGACGGTGGGCATCGCCGAGGGTCTTCTGGATGCCGGCGCGCAGCTCCTCAATGCCGCTTCCCTGGCGGCCCACGAGAACGCCCGGACGGGCGGTCTTGAGTTCCACTTCGAGCTGGTCGGCCTTACGGGCGATCAGCACGTCGCTGATGCCGGCGGCGGCATACTTCTTGTTGATGAACGACCGGATCCGGTCGTCCTCCTGAAGGAGGACGGGATAGGTCTTGCTTGGGGCGTACCAGCGGGAGCGGTGATCCTGGGTGATCCCCAGGCGCAGGCCGGTTGGATGGATCTTGTGTCCCATCGGGCGGTGTCCTCGGGGGTCAGGCGGTGGGCGCTGCCACAGCAATGCTGATGTGGCAGGTCTGTTTCTTGATGGCGAAGGCGCGGCCCTGGGCTCGGGGCCGGAACCGCTTCAGGGAGGGGCCCATGTCGGCACTGGCCTGGCAGATGACCAGGGTGGCCGGATCGAGGCCGAGGTTGTGCTCGGCATTGGCGACCGCGGAGCGGAGCACCTTGGTGATCGGGCCGGTGGAGCGGTAGGGCATGAACTCGAGCATGATCAGGGCGTCGCGGTAGGTGCGACCCCGGATCTGATCGAGAACCCGGCGCACCTTCGACACGGAACCGCGGATGAAGCGACCGTGTGCCAGGGCCTGGGTGTCGGGTGTGGTGGTTGCCATCGGATCAGCGGCCTCCCTTCTTGTCTTTGATGTGACCGCGGAATGTGCGGGTGGGGGCGAATTCGCCCAGCTTGTGGCCCACCATCTGCTCCGTCACGTAGACGGGCACGTGGGCCTTGCCGTTGTGAACGGCAATGGTGTGACCGATCATCATCGGCAGGATGGTGGAGGCCCGTGACCAGGTTTTGATCACGGTCTTGTCGTCGGCAGCGTTCTGCCTCTCCACCTTGCGAAGCAGGTGGTCGGCGACGAACGGACCTTTTTTGAGTGAGCGTCCCATGGCGGATCAGGCGAACAGCAGAGCGGTGTTGGTCATCAGGAATCGCGTCCGCCACGGCTCCGTTTGGAGGTGCGGCGTCGTTTCCGCAGCACGAACCGGTTGCTCGGCTTGTTGCGCTTACGGGTCTTGAAGCCCAAGGCGGGTTTGCCCCAGGGCGTGACAGGACCGGAACGGCCGATCGGTGCCCGGCCCTCGCCGCCCCCATGGGGGTGGTCGCAGGGGTTCATCACGCTGCCGCGCACTTGCGGACGGCGCCCCAGCCAGCGCTTGCGGCCGGCCTTGCCCAGGCTGGTGTTGCGCTGTTCGGAGTTGCCGACTTCACCGAGGGTGGCGTAGCACTCCCGGCGCACCAGCCGCACCTCGGTGGAGGGCAGCTTGAGGGCGACGTAGTCGCCTTCCTTGGCCACCACCTGGGCGCTCGCCCCGGCGGTGCGCACCATCTGGCCGCCGCGACCGGCGTAGAGCTCAACGTTGTGAACGCTTGAGCCCAGGGGGATGGCCGAGAGGGGCAGGGCGTTGCCGTTCTCGATCGGGGCCTCGGGACCGGAGATGACGCTCTGGCCCACGGCCACGTTGGCGGGCGCCAGGATGTAACGCTTCTCGCCGTCGGTGTAATAAAGCAGCGCCAGACGGGCGTTGCGGTGTGGGTCGTAGTGGATCGCGGCCACCTTGGCGCTCACCCCGTGCTTATCGCGACGGAAGTCGACGATGCGGTAGAGGCGCTTGTGGCCGCCGCCGCGGTGGCGGCAGGTGATCACGCCGCGGTTGTTGCGGCCCTTGTGGCGGTGCTTGGACACCACCAGGCCCCGTTCCCGGTTCTTGCCCGTGATGTCGCTGAAGTCGGTGACGACCAGCGTGCGGGTGCCGGGGGTGATGGGCCTGTAGTTACGGATTGCCATGACGTTTCAGATCCCTCAGGACTCAGGGAACAACTGGATGGCGTTGCCTTCGGCAAGGCGCACCACGGCTTTCTTCACCTGGGCGCGTTTGCCGGCGAAGCGGCCCACCCGACGGGAGCGGCGGGGGGGATTCATGGTGCTGACGCCGACGACCTTGACGTCGAACAGATGCTCGACGGCCGCCTTGATGTCGGGCTTGGCGGCCCGATGGTCCACCTCAAAGGTGTACTGGTTGATCTCGATGGCCCGGGTGGCCTTCTCAGTGATCAGCGGGCGACGGATCACGTCCGCCAGCCGGCCTGCAAAACGCTCAGACATCGCCGTAGACCTCCTGAATCTTCGCCAGTGCCTCTTCGCTGAGCACCAGCTTGTTGGCATGGAGCAGATCGAACACGTTGAGCTGATCAGCGGCGATCAGCTTCACCTTCTCGAGGTTGCGCACCGAGCGGGTCACCGCTTCGGGGGCACCGTCGAGGATCAGCAGCACCTTGTCGCCGGCCTCGATGCCGAAGCGGGACAGGGCGGCGATGATCTCCTTGGTCTTCGGGGTGTCGAGTCCGGCGCCGAAGCCCTTCACCACGGTGATGTCCGCGACGCGACTCATCAGGGCGGTGCGCAGGGCCAGGCGACGCTCCTTGCGGTTCATCGCCACGGCATAGCTGCGGGGCTTGGGTCCGAAGATCACGCCACCGCCGGGCCGCAGCGGGGTGCGGATCGAGCCCTGGCGGGCCCGGCCGGTGCCTTTCTGCTTGTAGGGCTTGCGGCCGCCGCCGGCCACTTCGGCGCGGGTGAGGGTGCTGGCGGTGCCCTGACGGGCATGGGCCAGCTGGCGCACCACGGCCCTGTGCAGCAGGCCGTTGGCGGATGTTTCCTTGGCGACCTTGAGGTCGAGGGGAGCCTTGCCGCTCTCCTTGCCTTGCCAGTCGCGAATCACACAGTCAGTCATGGGTGTTCTCCTCAGTTCGCGGCGGGGACGCCAACCCGCCGGGCCGGGCGGATGTCGAGCAGGGCGCCGGGCTTGCCGGGTACCGAGCCCTTCACGACCAGCAGATTGCGTTCCGCATCCACCTTGAGGATGGTGAGGCCGCGGGTGGTGATCTGCTTGCCGCCGTAACGGCCAGCCATCCGCTTGCCGGGGTAGACCCGGCCGGGGGTGGTGCCGGCGCCGATGGAGCCTGGTTCGCGGTGGTTCTTGGAACCGTGGCTCATGGGACCACGGCTGAAGCCGTGACGCTTCTGCAAGCCTGAGAAGCCGCGACCGATCGTGTCGCCGCTGACGTCAACTTTCTGGCCGGGGCTGAAGTCACCGACGGTGACGGGCGCTCCCAACTCAAGGCCGTCGATGGCCTCCAGCCGGTATTCCTTGAGGTGCCGCAGGGGCTCCTCGCCGGATTTGGCCAGGTGGCCCTTGGCGGGCTTGTTGACGAGCTTCTCGCGGATGTCGCCGAAGCCGAGCTGCACCGCGGTGTAACCGTCGGTGGCTTCGCTCTTGAGTTGGGTGATGCGGCAGGGACCCGCTTCGATCAAAGTGACCGGAATGGATTTGCCATCTTCGTCGAAGAACTGGGACATACCCAGCTTCTTCCCGAGAATGCCGATGGACATGGGAGGGAGAACAACACCAGCTGGACGGCCGCGGCGAGCCGCCATGGATCGAAGGCCGAGGCCCGAAATCCTTGGAGGACCCGCTGGGCGGCGGGGGGCTGAATTCGTGGAATCGCAGATTGACCCGAAGGTCAGGGGCTAGCGAGGCGAATCAGCGGGCTGGGACTTGCCGGAAGCGTGGAGGCCTCGGGCAGTATCCCGACGCTCACAGCTGCGACGAGCGCGGCAGGAGTCGTACGGGCCAGAAAGGGTTCGTCATCAGTGACAAACCCCGTGCTGTTCTCTGGAGGCCCGGCTAGCGGACGGGCACAAATCATCAGCACAAGAGCCAACCCTACCCCATGGTGTGCACCACCACCCCCCGAGCCCCTCACCGGCTGCCAGACTCAGCCAGCGATCCGCTTCAAGCTCCCGATGCCTCTGCTGATGACCGGCCGTGGTTTCCGCACCGAGCTGGAGCGCTGCGGCGCCCTCGCCCTGCTCGTTCCCCTGGAGGGGGGCGCCGAAACCCGCCTGCTGCGGCGGCTGCGGGCGGCCGGCTACCGGGCTCACCTCACCTCCGCCCGGGGGCTGGGCGATCCGGAGGCCTATCTCCTGCAATTGCATGGCATCCGTCCGCCCCACCTGGGCCACCACAGCGTCGGGCGGGCGGCCGCCGTGGGCGAGGTGCAGCGGGTGATGCCCCTGCTGGGCCCCCAGCTGGCCGGCGATGGGCCGGTGCTGCTGTGGCTGCTGGAGGGTCAGGTGCTCAGCAGCTCCGAGCTCAGCGCCCTCTGCGACCTCTGCCGCCGCGAACCGCGGCTGAAGCTGGTGGTGGAGATGGGAGGCGCCCGGGCCCTGCGTTGGCAGCCGCTGGAGCAGCTCGTTCCTGCCTGAGCTGGTCCAGCCCATAGCCTGGGCCCGTCCCGCGGACTCCATGGGCGTTGAGTGAGCGGCTGGCACTGATCTGGGGTTCGGCCTTCTTCGCCGGCTCCCTCGCCCAGGCCACGGCCTGGGTCACCGGCCAGCCCGCGGTGGTGCTGCTGCTGGGCATGGGTCTGCTGGCGGGCCATGCCGGCTTCGACATCGTCCATCCCGAGAACCTCGGCGCCGGCCTGGAGCCCTTGGTGGGTCTGCTGGTGAGCCTGGTGCTCTTCGATGGTGGGCTCAACCTGCGCCTGGCTGGCCGCGACCTGCAACGCTCGGTGCTCCAGCTGGTGCTGGTGCGCCTGGTGTTGGGGCTGCCTGTGGCCGCCCTGTTGGCCCACGCCCTGGCGGGTCTGCCCTGGTCCCTGTCGCTGGTTTATGGCGCGATCGCCCTGGCCACCGGTCCCACCGTGGTCACGCCGATGGTGCGCCAGCTGCGCCTGGCTCCGAAGCTGGGCCAGCTTCTGGAGGCGGAAGGACTGATCCTCGAACCGGTCAGCGCCGTGCTGGGCCTGGTGCTGCTCCAGGTGACCCTGGGCGATTTCGGCGGCTGGCAGGAGGTGGCCTCCCGGCTGTTGCTGCGGCTGGGGGGCGGGGTGGCCCTCGGCGGACTGGCGGGGCTGCTGCTTTCGGAGGCTCTGCGGCGGCTCGGCACCCTGGCGACGACCAGGGGGGGGGACGGGTCTGCCCTGGCGGAAGCCAACGGCCTCGAACTGCAGCTCACCCTGGGGGTTCTCTTTCTGATGTTCAGCGGCTGTGAGGCCCTGCTGCCGGAATCGGGCTTGCCGGCGGCGGTGAGCGCCGGGGTGGTGGTGGGACTGCGCCTCGATGCGGCCGCGACCCAGCTCGATGCACTGATTCGCCAGCTGGCCATGCTGGCCATCACCGTGCTGTTTCCTCTGCTGGCGGCCGATGTCTCCTGGGCGGAGCTGAGCCCCCTCGGCCTGGGAGGCGTGGGCTGCGTCGTGGCCCTGATGCTGGCGCGCTGGCCGCTGATCCAGCTGACGGGCCTGGGCCTGCCCAGCCTCGACTGGAAGGAGAAGACGCTGCTCAGCTGGATTGCCCCGCGGGGCATCGTCACTGCGGCGGTGGTCAGCCTCTTCGCCCTCGAACTGGACCGGGCCGAGGTCCCCGGCGGCGGCGCCCTCAAGGGGCTGGTGTTCCTGACGATCCTGATGACCGTGGGCCTGCAGGGGTTCACCGCACCCTGGCTGGCGAACCGCCTGGGGCTCGCCCAGCCCGAGGCGGCGCCGGAGCTGCCTCAGGGCGGCTGAGCCCCGAGGCGGTGCCAGGATCGGCCCATCCCGTTGCCAAACCGATGGCTGCCATGGCCCGGGACCCGGAGCACGCCCTGGCCCGGGGGGGCTGGGTGAAGCTGATCGGCGGAGCCAGCAACCAGGATCTGGCTGCCATCGAGGATCTGGCCGGCATCCATGCCCTGGCCGGCGTGCACTGCATCGATGTGGCGGCCGATCCGGCCGTGGTGGCCGCCACCCGGCGCGGCCTGGCCTGGGCCGAAGCCCATGGCGCGGCGCGCCCGTGGCTGATGGTCAGCCTCAGTGATGGCCTCGACCCCCACTTCCGCAAGGCCTGGTTCGATGCGCGGCGCTGTCCGCCCTCCTGCCCGAGGCCCTGCGAGCGGGTCTGCCCCGCCCTGGCCATCGATGCACACGGCGTCGTGGCGGCGCGCTGCTACGGCTGCGGCCGCTGCCTGAGCGCCTGTCCCCTGGGGCTGATCGAGGAGCGCAGCCAGGTGCTGGAGCCGGCTGCCGTGGGGGCCCTGCTGGCGCAGCTGGCCCCCGACGCGGTGGAGCTGCACACCCAGCCCGGGCGGTTGGAGGCCTTCGCCGAACGGGTGGCGCAGCTGGCCGCCAGCGGTGTGGCCCTGCGCAGGGTGGCGGTCAGCGCCGGCCTGGAGGGGGGCGCCACGGCCGAGGGGCTGGCGACGGAGCTCTGGCAGCGTTTCCGCCTGCTGCGCGGGGCCGGCTTCCGGCCGCTCTGGCAGCTGGATGGGCGGCCGATGAGCGGGGATGTGGGGGCCGGCACGGCCCATGCGGCGGTGGGGCTGCTGGAGCGGCTGGGTCCGCTGGCGCCGCCGGGCCCGCTGCAGCTGGCCGGTGGCACCAACGCCCACACCCTGGCCGTGTTGGCGCGCTCCGCCGCCGGACCGCGGGCGGCCGGGGTGGCCTTCGGTGGCGTAGCCCGGCGGCAGTTGCAGCCCCTGCTGCTGGAGGCCCAGGCGGAGGGACGGCGGCTGCTGGACCTGCCCCGGCTCTGGCCCCGGGCCCTGGAGATCGCCGTGGCCCTGGTGGGCCCCTGGCTGGCCCGCGATGTCGCCGGCCCCTGAGGTCTGGCTAGAACGAACGGGCAGCTCCCCCCGGCGCCCCCCTGGAGCCTTCGCCCCACCCCTCCCTCTCCGCCCAGCGGGTCAGCGACGATCTGGATCGTCTGCTGGCCGTGCTGCCGCCCGTGGTGCAGCGGGCCCTGGCGGGGCCGGAGCAACGGGAGGGGTTGCTGGAGGTGGTGCTCGACCTGGGCCGGGTGCCGGAGGCCCGCTATCCAGGCCGGGTGCTGGCCCTGGGGGCCGACGCCATCGAGCGCTCCGATCTGGCGGCGGTGCTGCAGCGTCTCGGTCCCTTCGGTGGCGACAACCGGGCCGGCATCGAGCGCACGCTGCACCGCATCAGCGCCATCCGCAACCGCACCGGTGACGTGGTCGGCCTCACCTGCCGGGTGGGCCGGGCGGTGTTCGGCACGGTGGCGATGGTGCGCGACCTGCTGGACACGGGGCAGTCGCTGCTGCTGATGGGCCGCCCCGGGGTCGGCAAGACCACCGCCCTGCGGGAGATCGCCCGGGTGCTCGCCGACGACCTGCAGCGTCGGGTGGTGGTGATCGACACCAGCAACGAGATCGCCGGTGACGGCGACATCCCCCATCCCGCCATCGGGCGGGCCAGGCGGATGCAGGTGGCGCGCCCGGAGCTGCAGCACCAGGTGATGATCGAGGCGGTGGAGAACCACATGCCCGAGGTCATCGTGATCGATGAGATCGGCACCGAACTGGAGGCCCAGGCGGCCCGCACCATCGCCGAACGGGGCGTGATGCTGGTGGCCACGGCCCACGGCAACGAACTGGCCAACCTGATCCGCAATCCCACCCTCAGCGACCTGGTGGGCGGCATCCAGTCGGTGACCCTGGGGGACGAGGAGGCCCGTCGCCGCCGCACCCAGAAGACCGTGCTGGAACGGGCGGCCGAGCCCACCTTCCCCCTGGCGGTGGAGATGCACAGCCGCCACCGCTGGCTTGTGCACCGCGATGTGGCCGGCACCGTGGACCTGCTGCTGCGCGGCCAGCTCAGCCATCCCCAGGTGCGGGAACTGGGCCGTGATGGCCGCCTGGTGCTGCGCGATGAGGGCCCCCTCCGCCCGGCCCCGCCGCCCGCCTGGGCCACCGCCCCGGCCCCCCGGCGCCCGGGCCCCGCCCCCCTGGCGATGGTGCCCCTGCCCGATCCTGCGGCGCCCCGGCCAACGGTGGCCAGCGCCTCCCTGGCGGTTCCGGCCCTGCGGGTCTTCGGGGTGGGGCTGGCGGCCCAGCAGCTGGAAGAGGCGGTGCGCCGCCGTCAGCTGCCGGTGCAGGTGGTGGAGGAGCCGGAGCAGGCGGATGCGGTGCTGAGCGTGCGCGGCCAGCTGGGCCTTGATCCGGAGCTGCGGCGCCAGGCCCGCGACCTCGGCCTGCCGATCCTGGTGATCAAGTCGGACACCCCCCACCAGCTGCAGCGGGCCATGGAACGCCTGCTGGAGCGGCGCCAGGGGGGAGGCGGCGAGGCGCCAAGGGAAGACCCGGCCAGCCCCGCTGCGGTCCGCCCTGATGACGCCCATGCGGCCCTGGAGGAATGCCGGCTGGCGGTGGAGCAGGTGGTGCTGCCCCAGGGCCGCCCGGTGGAGCTGCTGCCCCGCAGCGAAGCGGTGCGGGGCCTGCAGGCCGAGCTGGTGCACCACTACGGGCTGCGCAGTGCTGTGTTCGGCCGCGGCCGTCAGCAGCGGCTGCGCGTCTTTCCCGCCTGAGGGGGCCTGCCGTCAGGGTGGACGCGGGCGAGTTGACGAAGGACCAGCCGCTGTGGGTAACTAGCAAGGCGCCGGTACCAGACCGACGTCTTTCCCATCCCATGGGTTGATTGGGCCGTCGCCAAGCGGTAAGGCATCGGGTTTTGGTCCCGACATTCCTAGGTTCGAATCCTAGCGGCCCAGTTTTTTACTCTTTCCTGCCGGTGCCTGAACGCCCTCTGCTGGTGTTCGATTTCGATGGCGTGCTGGTGGACGGCATGGCCGAGTACTGGTGGTCGGCCCGGAGGGCGGCCCTGGCCTTGGTGGCTGGGGAGGGCGCCCGAAGCGCCCCGGCCGCCTGGCAGCTGCCGGAGCAGGCACCGGCGGGCTTCGCCCGGCTGCGGCCCCTGATTCACAAGGGTTGGGAGATGGTGCTGATGGCGGCCGAGCTGGGGCGGCCCGAGATGGATCTCGACGCCGCCCTGGCCGACTACGACACCTTCCTGGCCCGGGCTCTGGAGCGCTGGGGCTGGAGCACCGAGCAGCTGCAGCGGGCGCTCGAGGACCTGCGCCAGGAGGCGATCGCCACCGATCTGGACGCCTGGCTGGCCCTACACCGCTTCTACCCCGGCGTCGAGGCCCGCCTGGGCCGGCTGGCGGCGGAGGGGGCCGACTGGGCTGTGCTCACCACCAAGGGTGGGGCCTTCGCCGCCCGGCTGCTGGCCGCCGCTGGCCTCACGCCCCTGGCGCTCTACGGCCACGAACAGGGCAGCAAGCCCTCGGTGCTGGGGCGGCTGCTGGCCGAGCGGGATCCGGGCGAGCGGCCCCTGTGGTTCGTGGAGGACCGCCGTCCCACCCTGGAGCTGGTGCGGCGGACGCCGGGGCTGGAGGACGTGCGCTGCTATCTGGTGTCATGGGGGTATCTGGGCCCGGGGGACGGGCAGGGGTTGGCCCCCCTGGGGATCCGCTGGCTGGAGCCCTCCGGTTTCGAGGCCCCCCTGGCGCAATGGCCCTGAGCCGCTAGAGTACGCCCGTACTACACATTGATACGCCGGCCTCTCCGGGTGGCACTGGTTGTCCAGAGGTCGCACGACGGCGCCCGGTTCCGGCTCCCCATCTCCTCCTCCACCCACCGCCTCGACGGCTCCGGCCTGCTGCGGCCCGTTCCATCACCCATTCCCACCATGCCTGCCGATTCCAGGGCCTCTCTTTCCTCCGGCTCTCCCTCCACGTCCACCTCCTATGTCTCCGCCGCCGCCCCCAGCGGCGACCCCAAGGCCGCTGCGGAGCGCGACAAGGCCCTGGGCCTGGTGCTGACCCAGATCGAGCGCAATTTCGGCAAGGGTTCGATCATGCGGCTGGGGGATGCCTCCCGCATGCGGGTGGAAACGGTCCCCACTGGGGCCCTCACCCTCGACCTGGCCCTGGGGGGCGGCTATCCCAAGGGGAGGGTGGTGGAGGTTTACGGGCCGGAGAGCTCCGGCAAGACCACCCTCACCCTCCACGCCATTGCCGAGGTTCAGAAGCGCGGCGGCGTGGCGGCCTTCGTCGATGCCGAACACGCCCTCGACCCGGTCTATGCCGCCGCCCTGGGGGTCGACATCGAGAACCTGCTGGTCTCCCAGCCGGACACCGGCGAGATGGCCCTGGAGATCGTCGACCAGCTGGTGCGCTCGGCCGCCGTCGACATCGTCGTCGTCGACTCGGTGGCGGCCCTGACGCCCCGGGCGGAGATCGAGGGGGAGATGGGCGATCTGGCGGTGGGCAGCCAGGCCCGGCTGATGAGCCAGGCCATGCGCAAGATCACCGGCAACATCGGCAAATCCGGCTGCACGGTGATCTTCCTTAACCAACTGCGCCAGAAGATCGGCGTCACCTACGGCAACCCGGAAACCACCACCGGTGGCAACGCCCTCAAGTTCTATGCCTCGGTGCGGCTCGACATCCGCCGCATCCAGACCCTCAAGCGCGGCACCGAGGAGTACGGCATCCGGGCCAAGGTGAAGGTGGCCAAGAACAAGGTGGCGCCCCCCTTCCGGATCGCCGAGTTCGACATTCTCTTCGGCCGCGGCATCAGCACCCTGGGCTGTCTGCTGGATCTGGCGGAGGAAACGGGTGTGGTCACCCGCAAGGGCGCCTGGTACAGCTACGAGGGCGACAACATCGGCCAGGGCCGCGACAACACAATCACCTGGCTGGAGCAGAACCCCGGGCCGAAGGAGGTGATTGAGCAGCTCACCCGCAAGAAGCTCACCGAGGGCTCCGAGGTCACCGCCAACTCGATGAAGCCGCTGGCGGCGGCGGCCAAGTTGGCGGCGTCCAAGCCCCAGGCTGGTGAAGACGCCGCTGCGTTGGAGGAGTTGCCCGCCGCCGGCTGATCACCGGGCTCCAGCGGAGACACGGGCCCGGCTCAGGCCTTGGCCAGGGCGGCTTCGGTCGCCCCCTCGGGGGCCGCGACGGGCTCGCTGGGCTGCAGCACCAGCACCACCCGCTGGAGTTCCTGGATGGCATCGGCGCCCTCCAGCTTGACCAGCTCCTGGCCGTTGCGGGATTCCACCCAGCTGATGCCGAAATCGGAGACGAGCAGCCGCACCATGTGGTTGTCGCCCAGGTCGGCCACGAAGGAGGCGCCTTGGCCGTCGCGGCCATCGCCGCAGGTGTAGCAGGTGGCCACATGGCCCTGTCTCCGCAGAGACACTGCCAGGGCCTGGAGGCTCAGGATCAGATCCTTAACGGCCGAGCGGTACTGCTCGGCCAGCCGGAGAAACATGGGAGGTGTCCATTACGATCCGCAGATCATAAGAATTTCTTCCGATTCAGGCCAGGCGCTAAGGCCCGTATGTGCAGACCGGCACCTCAACGCCACGGCGGCAGCCTGCTCAGCCGTCCGACAGGGACCACCAGCCCACCGCCGGGCCGATGAAGCGCACAGTGATCCAGAACAGGGCCAGGCCGCCGATGCCGATCCAGGCAGCCTTGGTGGTGATCGCCACGAAGCGGGAGGCCTGGTTGCGGGTCAGGGGCAGCCAGGTGACGATCCGGGGTGAGGTGTCGATGTCCTTGGCCTTGCTGACGCGCGGCTTGTCACGGGGCGGCAGTCCCTGTTCGGCCCGGCGTTTGGCTTCCCCCATCAGGGTTCAGACGGCAACTGGGGGCAGGCTAGGGGTCGGGCCGCAGCCGCACCAGTTCGACCCAGGGCTCGAGGGCGGTGAACACCAGCTGTCCCCAGCTGCGGCCCCGCAGGCGACCGTCCAGCACCGCCAGCCGACCGCCGCTGCGCCGTAGCCCAGCCACGCCTCGCTGCAGCCGGTTGAGGGCCTCGGGCAGTAGCAGTTCCCGGAACCAGTCACGGCCCTGCTGGCGCAGCACCCCGACCCGGGCAGCGGTGAGCGGATCCTCCAGGCTGGCGATCGGAAGGAGTCCCACCACCACCTGGCAGGGCTGGGGCAGCCGTGACTGGTGCTCCAGCCACCAGCTCCAGCTGCAGCACACCACACCATTGCTCTCCGGTGACGTGTTCTGGTGGCACACCCGGCTGCCGAACTCGGCGGCCAGGCCGCTGGCCAGGCCCAGGCAGAGGGCCGAATCGTCGATCAGCACCACCGTCAGGCCGCTCTGGCCCAGCACCAGCCGCCGGCCCTGCTCGAGCAGGTGCTGGGCGTAGTGGGGGCTGTTGGGCAGCGGCTGGCGCAAGGGGGCGAACAGGGGCAAGGGGTCGGACAGGGGGGGATCGGCCAGATCCAGCACCACCGCGGGCTCCAGCCCCAGGGCGGCGCCGGAGGCGGGCTGGCCCTCCGCCGCCCGGCCGGTGGCCAGCTCCCCGATCAGCACCGCCCCCCGTCCCACCAGCAGGCCGGCCAGTTCGCTCAGGGGTTCGAGCGGTTGGCGAAGCAGGCTCCACTGCAACAACGTCGGATCCACCCGGGCCCAGCTGCTCCAGCCGGCGCCGGCGCTCAGCCAGTGGGGCCAGGGCTCCGGCAGCGGCTCGAGCAGGCGCAGCAGGTGGCGCAGGGGGGCTTCGTCATCGTCGGCGAGGGCCACCAGCCGGTGGGGGGAGCGGGGATGGGCCATCACCCGGCGGCTGAGCCGTTCGTGCAGGTTGAGCAGGCAGGCTTCGGCGCAGGGCTGGGCGCGGCGCAGCTGATCCCAGTGACGGGGCTCCAGTTCCACCTCAAGGGCCTGGCGCAGGGCCACTTCCAGGGTCTCCGCCTCGGGGATCACCAGTTGCCGCTCCCCCAGCTCGCCGTTGCGCCAGGCCACCACCAGCTCCCGATGGTCGAGCAGCCAGAGCCGGCTGCCGGGCGGGGGCCCGGGCCCTTCCCAGCAGGGAAGCTCCAGCCCCACGCTGCGCAGGCGCGGCCATTCCACCAACAGCAACCGCTGGCGCAGGGCCGGCGTGACCACCAGGGCCAGGGGCGTTTCGCTGAGGGCCAGGGGCACCAGCAGGCTGATCCACCAGCTGGGGGCGGTGCCGGGGGCCAGGCGCACCAGGGTGTGGTCGACGCGGCGCAGGCTGCGGGCCACCAGGCGGCTGAGGGTGAGGTGATGGGGCCAGCGTTCCACCCCCTCTCGCTGAAGGAGAGCCTTGAGGTGCTGGTGGGCGCGGGCTTCCAACATGGCTGGATCGTAGGAAGCTGGCCCCAGCCGATCCGCAGCGACGATGACACCCCTCTGGCAGCGCGAACCGGTGGGCGTGGTGGGCCTGGGGTTGATCGGGGGCTCGCTGGGCCTCGATCTGATGGCGATGGGAGCGCAGGTGCGGGCCCTGGTGCACCGTCCGGCCACCGCCGAGCGGGCCGCTCAGCGCGGGCTGGCCACCGAGGTGAGCACTGATCCGGCCGTGCTGGAAGGGTGCGGCCTGGTGGTGCTGGCCCTGCCCCTCGACCGTCTGCTGGATCCGGAGCCCGCCCTGGTGGCGGCCCTGCCGGCCGGGGCCGTGATCACCGATGTGGGTTCGGTGAAGGCGCCGGTGCTGCGCCGCTGGCGGGAACTGCTGGCGGCGACAGGCGGCGGCCCGGCTCCCTGGCGCTTCGTGGCCTCCCATCCGATGGCGGGCACCGCCCGGGCCGGGGTCGAGGCAGGGGAGCCTGGGCTGTTCCGCGGCCGGCCCTGGGTGGCGACCCCCGAGGCGGGCACCGATCCGGCGGCCCTGGAGGCGATGCGAGAGCTGGCGGAGGCCTTAGGGGCCCGCTGGCTCTGTTGCGACGCCGAGGCCCACGACCGGGCCGTGGCCCTCATCTCCCATCTGCCGGTGCTGGTGGGGGCAGCCCTGCTGCAGGCGGCCAATGCGGGTGGAGGGGCGGAGGCCGGAGCGGCTCTGGTGCGGGCCCTGGCCTCCAGTGGTTTTGCCGACACCACCCGGGTCGGCGGCGGCAATCCGGAGCTGGGGATGTTGATGGCCCGCGCCAACCGGGCGGCGCTGCTGGAGGCTCTGGGGCACTACCGCCACTCCCTGGCCTGTCTGGAAGCGATGGTGGCTGGGGAGCAATGGTCGGACTTGCAGCAGTCGTTGGAACTCAGCCAGCGGCTACGGCCCGACTTTCTCTGAACCTGGGCTGCCGATAGGCTCCCAGCAACTCCTTCGCATCCGGGCCGGCCGATGAAGACCAGGCCGCCGAGACAATCCCCGCGCATCCGTGTTGCCGCCGGCAGCAGCGGCATCCGTGGCAAGCGGATCAGGCCCGGATCCTTCCCGGGTGCCGTGGTGTTCGTGGGCGAACAACGGCTGGCGAAGGTGCAGATCGATGTCATCCACTACGACGGTGACGGCTGGTCGGAGCAGTTGGATGTGTCGGCGCGAAGTGGCGCCGATGTGGTGCGCCAGGACAGCATCACCTGGATGAACGTCAGCGGCGTCCATGACGTCGACCTGGTGGAGCGCCTCGGCGAGTGCTTCGGCATCCATCCGATGACCCTGGAGGACATCGCCAACACCACCCAGCGTCCCAAGGTGGAGGAGTTTCCAGATTACGTCTTCATGGTGTTGAAGATGATCGCCTTCAACGAAGATACCAAGACCATTGACGTCGAACATGTGAGCGTGATCCTCGGCGATCACTTCGTGATCTCCTTCCTCGAGGATGATGGTGATGTCTTCGATGGGGTGCGTGATCGCATCCGCGCCGCCAGTGGCCGGATCCGCTGGATGCAGGCCGACTACCTCGCCTACTCTCTGCTGGACGCCGTTGTCGACCATTACTTCCTCGCGGTGGAGCGGATGGGCGACATCATCGAGGAGGTGGACGACCGGCTGCTTGAGGATCCCCACCCCGGCGACATCAAGGAGATCCATGGTCTGAAGCGGGGCATTCTGAGCCTGCGCAAGGCCGTCTGGCCGATTCGCGAGGAGGTGGCCATGATCTGCAAGAGCGAATCTAAGCTGCTGTCGGCTGATTGTCGGGTGTTCTGGCGTGATCTCTACGACCACTGCATCCAGATCATCGATCTGGTGGAAACCCACCGCGACATTCTCGGGGGTATGCATGACACCTATCTGTCGACCCTCAGCCATCGGATGAATGAGGTGATGAAGGTGCTGACCATCATCTCGACGATCTTCATTCCCCTCACCTTCATTGCCGGTGTGTATGGCATGAACTTCAAGGAAATGCCCGAGCTGGAGTGGCGAGGCGGGTACTATTCAGTGTGGGCAGTGATGCTTGTGATCAGTGCCAGCCTGTACCTCTTTTTCCGCCGCAAGCAGTGGCTTTGATGCCGCCGATCCGCAGCACTTGACTTGCGTAGCAAGCGACACCAAATTTGGCTTTACTTCCTTTTCGCTACGGATCATTGCCGCTTGCCAATGTTGGTGGGCATCGATGGCGGCTGTTTCTAGGGTTCTTCAAGATGTCGGTGAACGGACAGTGAGTTTCCTGAGCGAGGCGATGCAGCTCCTGGAGGGCGCCGGCGCTGCGGCGGGCCTGTCAGAAGGGGCCATCAAGTGCCATGCCGGCTGCTACCGGGAGAATCTGTCCCGCTGCAGCGACGCGATGCTCCAGTACGAGCGGGTGTGGCTGCAGCAGCAGCTGCGGGCCCTGCGCGATTGCCAGGGCCATCCGGTGTTGATGGCCCGGGTGGGGGGTGAGGAGCGCTTGCATGGGCTGGTGTCCCAGAGCGTGCTGTTCCAGTTGCTGCTGCAGAACGAATTCGCCAGGCGGGGTCTGACGCCGGTGGAACAGCATGGACCGGTTGTGGCGGCCGAGGAGGCCTGGGAGATCACCAGCGTGCAGGTGAAGCGCGAGTGGGGCATCCTGCCGGCCTGATCGGCCTGCTGCACCTGGGGCGGATCCACGACGAGACGCCTGAGCTGCGGGCCTTCCTCGCCGAGGGCGGCATTGCCAGCGAACTGGTGCCCCTGCCTGCCTTGGCCGATTGGGGTGCCACGGATTCCGGTGCCACGGATGGCGACAGCATCGACTGGGGGCGTTTCGATCGGGTGAGCGTGCGCGACTGCCGCGACAGCCATCGCCACCCCGACTTCCTGGCCCGGATCAGGGCCCTTGCCGCGCACCTCGAGGTCCTCAAGGTGCCGCTGGCCAATCCGCTGGCGGTGATCGAGGCGGGCCATGCCAAGAGCCATTACCTGCCCCAGCTGGAGCGGCAGGGGGTGGCCCTGATCCCCAGTCGCTGGCTGCCCCGCGGCTGGCGCGGTTCGTTGACGGGGCTTCTGGAGGCGTGCGGCTGGCGTGAGGCGGTGCTCAAGCCGGCGATCGGCGCCAAGAGCTGGCAGACCTACCGGGTGCGCCGCCAGGGCCCGGGCCTGGCGATCACCGCGGCCGATGGCTCCAGCCCCGCCGCCGCCTTGGACGCCGTTGACGCCGATGCTTGGTTGGCCGGCCTGGCGCTGGACGGGGAGGTGTGCGTGCAGCGGTTCCTGCCAGGGATCTGCCGGGCGGGGGAGTTCAGCGCCGTGTTCCTGGGCGGAGAGTTCTCCCACGCCGTGGCCAAGAGCGTGGCGGCGGGGGGCTGGATCGCCCACGAAGGGTTCGGCGGCCGCAACCGGCTGCGGCAGGCGAGTGCGGCGGAACGGTGCTGGGCTGTTGCGGTGGAGGAGCGGCTGCGGCGGCGCTTCGGGGTGTTGCCCTATGCCCGCATTGATGGGATCCGCAACGAGGGCGGTGAGCTGCTGCTGCTGGAGTGCGAGCTGGTGATCCCCCGGCTGTTCCTCCGCGAGGGGGAGGCCTTCGGCCGTTATGCCGACGTCCTGGTGGGACCGACCAGCACCCGCATGGCCTGGTAGCCGTCGAGGGAGGGCGGCTCGTTTGCGGCCAGCTCCTCGGAGTGCAGGGCCACGGCCACGGTGGCGACCCAGGGGCGCGTGCCGGGGTCGGTGGGGAACACCAGCACCACGGTGGCGCCGGAGGGGGTGGTGGCGGGATCTTCCGCCACGATCTCCTGGGCCACTCGGGTGCGGCGGCACTGCAGGGCTCGGGCCTCCAGCAGCGCTACGAACTCGCCGCTGTTCCAGCGGGCCTCACCGCCCTGGCAGGGGAAGCGCTGGCTGAGGCCGGCGGCGCTGAGCTCCTCAATGGGGCTACGGCGCTGCCCATCCCAGACGAGCAGCAGGTTGGCGTCATGGCCAAAGGCGTTCTGCTCCACCCGCTCTCGATCCAGCACGAGGCGCCGTTCCAGGCCCTGTTTCTCCGCAGGCATCGACAGGCACACCTTGAGGGCCTGGGCCACCTCGCAGCTGCGTCCCTCGCAGAACCCCCGGTGGGCGGTGAGGATGTCGTCGGCCGCCGACACGATCTCGAGGGCCGGCAGGCTCTGGCTGAGGTCCTGCATCATCGCGTTGAACAGCACACCCCCATCCCCGAATGGACCGCGGTCGGAATCGGTGGCGGCGAGCATCTGATCGATGGCGGAGCGCACGAGCTCCCGCCTCCAGGTCAGATACGTCATGGGAATTCGCTCCTGGTGCAATTTTTTGTCAGTGTGTCGCCATGGGCGAAAACAAGCCACGGCCCGTTACATTCCCGGTTTTTGGTATCGAAATTTACAGAATGAGGTGCTGAAACCGTGATCAAAGGCCCTCTGGCTGGCTGGGTCCAGCGGCACTGTGGCGCTGTAGCCGCAGCATCGGCGTCTCGCCCTCGAAGCCCTCGTCGTAGGCAGTGGGCTCCAGTTGCCCCTGCCACCCCGGCGGCAGGGAGGCCAGCAGGGGTGCCACCCAGGGATGGGCCCGGGGGTGGCGTTCGATCGTGTGGGCCGGGTAGATCCGCACCTCCCGCCGGCTCACCCGCAGCAGTTCGGCCAGGGCCCGCCGGTGCCAGTCGAGGTCGAAGTCGGGCCGCTCGCTGAGGCCGCCGTCAGCGATGGGGGCGTAACAGAAGAGGAGATGGCCGCAGAGCACCAGATCGAAGCTGGCCGCCTCGAAGGGAAGGGAGGGCAGCGCCGCGGCTCGGTAGGCCTCCGGATGGTCCCGCCGGTCGGCCAGGAAGGCCTCGAGGGCCTCCAGTTTTCCCTGGCGAAAGCGGGACAGGTCGAAGTCCGGGCGCAGTGTCGGGCTCAGGGCCAGGCGCTCCATGGTGAAGGCGACGTCGTCGCGGCAGCGGTGCTCCAGCTCCGGCAGCGACAGGTCGTACAGGGGGTCGGCGGCCACGCTCTCCACCCCGGCAGCGCGGGCCAGGGCGGTGAACGAACCGGGGCCGCCGGGGCAATCCAGCACCCGGCAGCCCCGCCAGGCCGCCAGATCGAGGTTGAAGAACGCCAGCGCGTCAGCCCCGGTGCGACCGAAGAACACCACCCTTGGCAGATCCATACGTGGTTCTCAGGGCCCCGGAACGCGCCGCAGGCTGAGGGCGATGGCACCGTCGGCCCGGCGCAGCTCCAGGGAGTCCCCCTCAAGCCGCAGGCTGGTGGCCGTGGGCAGGGCCGCCAGGAATTGGCGCTCCTGCTCCATCACGCCGGCGCCGGGGCAGCGCTGGCGGGTCGCCACCGGGGTGCCGATGCTCAGGCGGGTGGCCTCCAGCCGAACCGGGGCCGTGAAGCGGTTGCAGCCGGCCGAGCCGGCCAGCTGGCCGGCCTTGACGAACCGCAGCGAGAGGGCCGTGCCCAGGATCGGGCTCACCAGCGCCTGGCGGCCGTTGTTGAACCCCGCCACCCGCCAGGTGCTCCCCACCAGCCGCTGCGACTGGGCCACCAGCACCAGCAGGGGACGGCCGTCGGCGGAAAGCAGCCGCAGGCGCTCGCCTTCGAGGCGGAAACCCCGGCTGGTTGTGAGTGCCGTCTGGAAGGCCTCCGCCTGCTGCATCACCGCCGGCGGGCAGGCCATCTTCGTGCTCAGGCCCCGGGGTGACACCTGCAGGGCCGTGCCCCGAACCGTGACGGGGGCACCGAAGCGGTTGCAGCCATCGCTGCCCGCCACCCGGCCAGCCTCGAAGCGCAACGTGAGGGTGGTGCCGCCGACGGGTTGGCGCTGTCCCAGCCTTTCCAGCACCCAGGCGGTCCCCTCGAGGCGGGAGGGGGACGGAGTCGCCGCCAGGGCCGCGGCTTGCGGCGCCGATGGCAGCAGGGCCAGCAACGCGACCAGGAGCCGCGGGCCTGAGGGGCGCCGCAGTGGTTGGGTGTGCATCGGGGTCACGGGCGGCTCAGGAGCCCAGGCGGGCGGCGATCCAGGCGCCCATGCCGCCGGCGGCGGGGTGGGGCACCGCGTCGCGATCGACCCACCAGAGCGAAAGCGCCACCACGTTCAATCCGAGGATCAGGGCGTAGATCCGCCAACCTTCCGGCAGCTTCATGGCGTTGGCTTGCGATGCCAGCGACGATAGAACTGGCGGCGCTGGCCCGGCCGCCTCAGGCGCTGGGCCGCCGCTGCAGCACCCGGCCAGCGGTATCGCTGAGCGAGCGGGGCAGCCGCTGCGGGTCGATGCGCCGCAGGGTGCGCAGATCGAAGCTGGTGTCCACCAGGCGGGGCGGGCTGCCGACCAGATCCAGCACGGTGAGGGTCTGGAAGGCCGGGGCGTTCTGGCCCAGCAGCCGGCGGGGGCCGCTGCCCATGGCCCCGAGCTGGAACAGATCCAGCTGGCCGAGGCGGGCCGGGAAGTAGGCGTGCTGATGGCCGCTCACGTAGGCCTCCACCCCATGGCGCTCCAGCAGTGGCTGCAGGGCCGCCGAGCGCGCCAGCACCTCCCCGGGGCGGTCGCGGCCCTGGCTCACGGCCCGCAGCGGCAGGTGGCCCACCACCAGACGCCGGCTGGCGGAGCGGGCGGCGGGGCCCGCCAGGATCCGCTCGGCCCAGCGCAGCTGCTCCGCCGGCACCTGGGCGGTGGAGGCATCCCACACCAGCACGAAGACGTCGTTCTGGCGGATGGCGTAATGGAAGGGGAAGTTGCCCGTGTCAACAAAGCTGAGCCCGAGGGCATCACGGCGCGCGTTCCAGAAGCGGGCCGCCTCGGCGCGGTCGTCGGCGAAGAGGAAGCGGCCGGCGGCGCTGGCGCCGGAGGCGTCGTGGTTGCCCATGGCCGGCGCGAACGGCAGGCCGGCCCGCTGCAGTGGGCTGAGCACGCTGCGATCGAAGCCCGCCCACATGGCGGCCAGCCGCTGGCGGCCCAGCCCCGCCTTCTGGCCCGCCACCATGTCGCCGGCGCAGATCACCAGATCCGGGCGCAGCGGCGGGATCAGGGCCACGCCCCGGTGCACCTCGGCGACGTAGGTGGTGGAGCCGTAGGAGCTGTTGAGGTCGCTGATCAGCACCAGGCGGGTGCCGCCGCGGGGTGGGGCCGCCAGGGCGGTGGCGCCCCGGGCGGCGCCTGGCTGCCAGAGCTGCCAGAGGCCTGCCCCCAGGGCCAGGCCGGAGAGCGAGAGCAGCTGGCGGCGGCCGAGGGATGGCGGCATGGTGGAATCGCGGCGATCCAGTGATCACAATGGCCGCTCAGGGCGCCACGCGCCGGAAGCTGTAGCCCAGGTAGTCGAAGCCGCTCACCCGGCCGCCGCCATCGCTCTGGAACGGGCACCTGCACCGGTGCGGAGAGCACCCCGGGCCAGAGCCGGTGCAGTGTGTCGCCGTTCCAGGGGCCCAGGGAGGCGCGGTAGCGGGCCGGACCGGCCAGCACCACCAGCGCACCGTTCTGCTCGGCCACCGTCCAGGAGCCGAACAGGTCGTTGACGTAGGTGCCGGTGTAGGCCCGCCAGGGGCGGGACGGGGGTTGCGCTTGGGCGGGTCTGGGCTCCACGGCCAGCAGCAGGCCCTCGAGTTCCCTTGCCTGGGCTCGGATCTGGGGCTGCAGGTCGGCCTCACCCGGCCGTCCAAAGGCCTGCTGCAGCAGGGCCGCCCGCAGCGCCTCTGGCAGGGCCGTGAGGTTGCGGTTGGTCAGGATCGCCACGGCGAAGCGTTTCTGGGGTACCACCAGCAGCAGGGTGCGAACGCCATCGAGGGCGCCGCCCTTCTCCAGCACCTTGAGGCCGTTGTGGTGGTACATCCCCTACCAGCGCATGGGAGCGGCTCACATTGGCGAGCGCTCCGGGACCCGTGCCATCGCCGATCAGGCGGCTGGCGACCCCGGTGGGGTCATGGCCAGGTGCTGGAAGATCAGATCGCTGCTGAGCTCGGCGAAGGGCTGGCCGCCGGCCTGCGCCGCCAGCTCACCGGCGAGGAAAAACCGATGGTGGAGTGGGCGGGACGGTCGCGGAAGCCGGCGCGGTGGCTGAGCAGATCCCTGGCGTTCAGCCACTGGCCGGCGTCGGCGTCATGGAGGCGGAAGCCCGGCCGCAGCGACAGCATCGGCTGCTCCCAGCCCAGCTTCCGGCGATCCACCAGGGCCGCCAGCATGGCGGCGGTGAAGGTCTTCGAGACACTGGCCAGCGGGAAGACCGTGCCGGCGGTGGTGGGCGCGCCCGTGGCCAGGTCACGCACGCCGAAGCCTTCGGCCAGCACCAGCCGGCCGTCCTGCACCAGGGCGATGGCGGCGCCAGGCACCGCGTACTCGGCCAGGGCCAGCAGGGGTGCGCTCACGGCTTGGAGGAGGGTCATGCCGCTGGGAGGCGTCGAAGGCCTTGGCAAGTCTGCTGAGGGGCGGGCTGGTGCGATGAGGTGATCGCCTTTCTGGAGGCGCTGCGATAGAGACGACGCAACGCCTCCGCTGCCATGGCCCTGATCCCGATTGCGCTCACCATCGGCGGCAGTGACTCCGGCGGCGGCGCCGGCATCCAGGCCGACCTCAAGACGTTCAGCGCCCTGCAGGTGCACGGCTGCTCGGCGATCAGCTGCGTGACGGCCCAGAACAGCCTCGGCGTGGAGCGGGTGGATGCCCTGCCCCCCGAGGCGCTGCGGGCCCAGGTGGCCGCGGTGACTAAGGATTTTGCGGTGGCGGCCCTCAAGACGGGGATGCTGCTCAACCGGGGCTTGATCGAGGCCACCGCCGCGTCGATCGCGCCGCTGGCGGCCGCCCGGGTGATCGATCCGGTGATGGTGTCGCGGACAGGGGCGGTGCTGCTGGAGCCGGAGGCGATTGAGGCCCTCAAAGCCCTGTTGCTGCCGCTGGCGGATCTGCTCACCCCCAACGTGCAGGAGGCACGGCTGCTGGCCGGGGGGTCGCTGGAGAGCGCCGGCGATCTGGAGCTGGCGGCGAAGCGCATCGCCGCCCTGGGGCCCAAGGCGGTGCTGATCAAGGGGGGCGGGCTGCCGGGTCTGCGCGGCAGCGACGTGCTGTGGCGTGACGGCCGGATCCAGTGGTTTCGCTTGGAGCCGATCGACACGCCCCACAGCCATGGCAGTGGCTGCACCCTCTCGGCGGCGATCACAGCCGAGCTGGCCCGTGGGGCCGCCCTGGAAGCGGCGATCCGCACGGCCAAGGCCTTCGTGGCTGGCGGCTTGCGCCATGCCCTGGCGATCGGCGCCGGCCAGGGGCCGCTGTGCCATTGGCATCAGGCGCTGGGGGAAGGGCCGGAAGGCCAAACGTGAGCCTGGCCGACCGGCTGGACAGCGTGGTTGCGGCGCCGCTGGCGGCAGAGCGGGAGGACACCTTGCGCAGCCTGTGTGTAGACGGGTCTGGATCTCGACGCTCACACCGCCAGCGGATCGCAACTCTCAGGAGAGTCAGGTCAGGTCAAGTCGCCGCGCCTATTGTCATCTGCCGCACTTGCGTTTTACAGAGAAAGGTCTGGGCTTGATTCTCATGCGGAGATAATGTGTTGCTGGCCAAGATGTTCAATCTGGATGATGCGGGATCAACAAAAATGGATTGATGTTTATTGTCCATTGGCTCCCAGGCTTCTCAGGATCTTTCTGGCAAGAGGTTCTTTGATCTCTGCATGGCGTGGTATCGCCTCAATCACTCCTGTGGTTGGAATGATCCAGAGCGAATGGGCACTGCCCTCGCGTTTCAGGCACCGCTTCATCCGATGGGCAGGGGCATGCGCAGAGCGTCAGCCGGCAGGCCACGGCTGATGTCGGCTTCCCGATCCGCCAGAAGGAGTTCGACTGCTCCAAGCAGATCCTGCCTGGCTTCTTCCACGGTTTGACCCTGGCCGTTGGCACCAGGTAGTTCGAGGCAGATCGCCCAGTACCCACCCTCAGGAGCAGGCTCAATCACGGCGGTGAGCTCACCCTTCATGACGATTGCTGCTTGGCCCCAGTTTAGGGTTGGCGGCAGGTTTACCCAGGATCTCAACTCAGCCACTTCCCTCTCCTCACACCGCCATCGCCAGCTCCGGAAGGAACGCCCCTGGAATCGGCGCGAACGAGGTGGCATCGCGGAGGTTGGCGGGGGCCTCCTCGATGGACTCCCCCTCCGTTGTGGTTCCCGTTTCAGGGTCGAAGGCCACGTCTCCGCCTTCCTCCGCAGGGGTGAGCACAGCAGTCAGTTCCAGCGGCCCCGTTGCAATCCATACCAGGGATGGAGAGGAAGGGCAAGGCGGCCAGGTCGCCACCAATGCCGTCCGCTTCGCCAGGATGACGACCTCAGCGTCAGGGCCATGCCCAGGCCGCTCTACATCCGAGAGACCCGTGTCGACAACCGTGCAAACAACAGTGGCGAAAGCCGTGCCGACCACCACGTTCGCGGCGTTTGCACAACGGGCCGATTATTCGCTGCTGGATGGCCTGCAGGCGGATCCCCAGGCCACTGGCGATGGCGACGATCACCAGCCCCGCCAGGTGCTCTCCGGCCATTACGTGCCGGTGACACCCACGCCGCTTCCAGCGCCGGAGCTGGTGGCGCACAGCAGCACCCTCTTCCATGAGCTGGGCCTGGGCGAGGCGCTGGCCCACGACGACCCGTTTCGCCGTCTGTTTTCCGGTGATATCACGGCGGCCCAGGGGCCGATGCGGCCCTATGGCTGGGCCACCGGCTATGCCCTTTCGATCTACGGCAGCGAATACATCCAGCAGTGCCCGTTCGGCACCGGCAACGGCTATGGCGATGGCCGGGCCATTTCCGTGTTCGAAGGCGTCTTTGGCGGACGGCGTTGGGAGATGCAACTCAAAGGTGGTGGCCCGACGCCCTACTGCCGCGGCGCCGATGGCCGGGCCGTGCTGCGCTCCAGCGTGCGCGAGTTTCTGGCGCAGGAGTTGATGCATGCCCTGGGGGTTCCCACCTCCCGCTCGCTGACGCTCTATGTGTCGCGATCGGAAACTGTGCGCCGGCCCTGGTATTCGGCGAACTCCCGTTCGTTCGATCCCGACATCCTGGTGGACAACCCGGCGGCGATCACCACCCGGGTGGCGCCGTCGTTTCTGAGGGTGGGCCAGTTGGAGCTGTTCGCCCGCCGCGTCCGCAGCGGTGCCCATCCAGAGGCGCGCAACGAACTGCGGATGATCGTTCAGCACCTGATCGAGCGCAACTACCGCCAGGAGATCGATCCGGCTCTGGCGTTCAGCGACCAGGTGGTGGAGTTGGCGGGGTTGTTCGGCGGACGGCTCACGTCTCTGGTGGCGAACTGGATGCGGGTGGGCTACTGCCAGGGCAATTTCAACAGCGACAACTGCGCCGCCGGTGGCTACACCCTCGACTACGGCCCCTTCGGCTTCTGCGAACTGTTCGATCCCCGCTTCCAGCCCTGGACCGGAGGCGGCCAGCATTTCAGCTTCTTCAATCAACCGCTGGCGGCGGAAGCCAACTTCCAGATGTTCTGGGCCTCGCTGCGGCCCCTGCTCGAGGGCAACATCGAGGCGCTGGCCAGGCTGGATGAGATCCGTGAGGGCTTCGCGGAAGTGATGGGCCAGGAGCTCGAGGCGATGTGGGCCAGCAAGCTCGGCCTGAACCGCTACGACGCCGAGCTGGTGCAGGAGCTGCTGCAGCTGATGGTGAGCTCCAAGGTGGACGTCACGATCTTCTTCCGCAGGCTGTCTGAGATCCCCGAGCACGTCTCGGCCCTGCAGGAGAGCTTCTATGTGCCCTGCTCAGAGGAGCTCGATGCCCAATGGACGAGCTGGCTGCAACGCTGGCGGGGGCAGATCACCAGCAGTGGCGACCCCCGCGAGACAGCCGCTGCGATGAAGCGCGTGAATCCCGCGGTCACCTGGCGCGAATGGCTGATCGCCCCCGCCTACGAACAGGCGGCGCAGGGTGACTATGGCCTGATCCGGGAGCTGCAGGAGGTGTTCCGCCATCCCTACGACGCGCTGCCTGCGGAGCTGGCGGCGACGTATGACCGATTGAAGCCCAGGGAATTCTTCAACGCCGGAGGGGTGTCGCACTACAGCTGTTCGTCCTGAAGGGTGCTCAGGGCAGCACTCGCTCGGCCAGCCGCGGCAAGCGTCGATCCAGGCTGATCATGGTGGCAATCAAACCCGCCTCGGTTAAAAATACCAATCAGTTTCGGTGCAACAAAGAGTGGCAGCAGCCTGGCAGCCACCCTGCCTTGGCTGCCCGCCGCCTGCGCGGCCCCGGCTCTCCCAGTGGAACAGGGAGGGGCCGAGGGCCAGGTCGCTGTAGCGGGTGGAGGGGGAGAAGCGGGCTTCGCGGTGGAGCCAGGGGGGCTCCTCATTCCCTCACGACCAGGCTGCTCATCAGGACAGTACGGTCTTCAGCTGAAGGATCAGAAGGGGCAATTCCACCTGGATCACATCCCACACCACATCAAGGTCGACCCCCAGATAGGCGTGGATGAGTTGATGGCGCATCGCGATGATCTCCCGCCAGGGGATCTCAGGATGAGCGAGTCTCACGCTTTCTGGAAGGCGAGTAGCCGCTTCGCCGATCAGCTCGATGTTGCGAAGAACGGCATCCTGCACCAGTTGATCGGCATTGAATTGTTCCCGATCGAAACCTTTGCAATAGCTCACGGCACGATGGGCAAACCGATCCATATCCTGCGCATAGAGGCGCCAGTCACGTTTCGGACTGCCGTCAGAGGGTGATGGCATCCGCTTCAACCGCAGACCTGAGCTCTTCTCTCAGTGCTCGTTCCGTCACCAGATCGATCGGTTGCTGAAGAAGGTCTTCAAGAAACAGCTGGAGGCCATAGAAGCGCCTGGCTGTGGCGGGGCCATCAAACTCCACCAGCAGATCAACATCGCTGCTGGGTGTTGCCGTGCCGCGGGCCCAGGAGCCGAACATCCGCAGGCTGCGCACGCCGAAACGTTCACTCCAGACGGGCGCGTGCTGGCGCAACCGACTGATCAACGATGCGGAACTGACGTCCATGGCCGGCAGTGAATGCTCAGTCGAGTCCTTCATTAAGGTTAAACCGCCAATCCCATCACCAGCAGCCAGGCTGCCTGCTGGGCTGCTCTGGCTCTCCCAGTGGAACAGGGAGGCACCGGGGGCCAGGTCGCGGTAGCGGGTGGAGGGGGAGAAGAGGGCTTCGCTTTTGCGCAGGGTGATGAACAGCAGGCCCGTCAGCGCCCCTCCATGGCTGTACGGGCCGGTGTGATCCGCTTGCGAGCCAGTTCAGAGAAGATCCAGGAACTCGCGCAGATCAAGTTGGGCCTGCCTCAGCAGACCTGCGAATGTTCCAACTTTACCGGCTTGTGGAGAGGAACGACGCAACCCCGGCTGCCGCTCCGCATCACCACATGGCTGCCGCTCTGGCGAACGGCTGCGAAGCCCATGCGCTCCAGGGCTCGGATGATCTCCCGTCCGGCAAGGTGCGGGAATTTAGGCATGCGCAGGAACGCTGAACATCGTCACAAGGGGATGGCCCTTGATGGCAGCGGGAAACTCCTCGAGGTAGAGCGTGGTGGCTTCGCGCAGGTTGGCGAGGGTCTCTTCGATGGATTCCCCCTCCGTGGTGGTGCCCGTTTCAGGATTGAAGGCCACGTATCCGCCTTCCTCAGCAGGGGTGAGCACAGCGGTGAGTTCCATCTGCCCAGGTCCCGTGGCCTCAGCCTGACGGGGGCTGGGCGTGGGTGCTGACCCCCTCAAAACGCCAACGTCAGGGATGGCGAGGAACAGCTGGTGTGCCACACAACAGCCGTGCAGCCACATCGCCGAGATCTCCCGCCCCAACCGCCAGCGGATCGCCATCGGCCGCTCGCCGCAGCAGCAGCTCAGCGTGGCGAGCGAATTTCGACCCAGGGGTCCCCTTCGCCAAGGCTGGCCACAGCCGGCTGGAGTGTGCGCAGCAGCGCGGCCTGAAGAGCCTGCTTGGAACTGTTCCCCACACGAAGCCAGATCACCTGAGGTGGTGGGCCCAGCTCGAAGAGGAGATGCAGGAAGTCGCGATCCTTGGTCATCACCACGGCGCCAGCCGATCTCGCCTGGGCGAAGATCACACGGTCATCTGCATCCCTGAGGCCGAGCTCTCTGACTGGCACCGCCTGGATCGAATCGAATTGTGCTGTGATCCAACTCGCGAGGGCTGGCGACAACTGGGCATCAAGCCAGAGAATCACGCCACCAGCACAGGGTGATCAAGCTCGCGTGCGGCGTAGCTGAGGGCGGCCTGCAGATCATCGGGCTCCAGATCAGGAAGCTCGGAAAGGATCTGATCGGGGGACAGCCCAGCGGCATAAAGGTTGAGCACATCGCTGACGCGGATCCTCATGCCTCTGATGCAAGCCTTGCCCCCGCACTGGGCTGGGTTGTGGGTGATGCGGGAATGATCCATGGGCTCAAGTTAGCCGCTTCGGCCCTCTCAAACCGCCAACGCCGCCGCTATGCCAAGCAACAGCCGTGCAGCCACGCCGCCGGGACACTCCCGCTCCAACCGCCAGCGGATCGCCATCGGCCGCTCGCCCTCGTGGCTTTCCCACGGGGACAGGGAGGGCCCAGGGCCAGGTGGCGGGTGCTGGTGGAGGGGGAGACAATGGCTTCGCTTTCGTGCCTCCGGCACGCTGGCCTGGGTCCAGGTAGGCGCAGGGTGATGAACAGCAGGTCGCACTGGGTGGCCTGGTGCCAGAGCAAGCCTTCGCGGTGGCTGGCGTCCTCAGCTCTGATTGAGGATGCTGTCGATCTGGCGACGGATCTCAGCAAAGCGCTGATAGGCCATCCAGACCTCTTCAAGATCCACCTGGTCGTAGGCGTGAATCAGGACATCTCGCATCCCTGCCATGGCCCGCCAGGGCAGATCGGGGTGAAGACGGCGGAATTCAGGGCTGAGACGCTTGGTGGCCTCGCCAAGAATCTCAAGACAACGGATCACGGCATCCTGGAGGTAAGCCTTGGCGAGGAATGTCTCTTCGCTGTCAATCGGGTAGCCGAGAGCCCGATCCAGTACGCCTCGGATATCGACCAGAGCCTGGCGATCTCTCGCGTCCATCACAGGGGGATGGCTTCGGCTTCCACCGTGGCTTTGAGTTCGGGCTTGAGGTTGCGGCGGCGGATCAGATCCACCCGGGTAAGCAGTAGATCCTCAAGGGCCGATTTCAGCTCGACACGGTCAAACAGGCTGGCGCCGGCCGGAAGGTCCACGAGCAGATCCACATCGCTGCTTGGCGTGGCCTGATCCCGCGCCACGGAGCCGAACACGGCCGGATTGCTGGCGCCATGGCGGGCGAGCAGCTCATGGAGCTGGGGGGCCAGTTGCTGCAGCTCGGCGAGACGCATGGGCGCTCCAGGCCTGTCGAGCGCTGAGAGATTTGAGCTGACGCTAGACCGCCAACGCCAGGGATGGCGAGGAAAGCTGGTGTGCCACACAACAGCCGAGCAGTCAGACCGCCGGGATCTCCCGCTCCAGCCGCCAGCCCCGAAAGGCCACCGCCATCGGCCGCTCCCCCTCGTGGCTCTCCTGGCGCGCCAAGCCCAGAGGGGCCGAGGGCCAGGTCGCGGTAGCGGGTGGAGGGGGAGACGAGGGCTTCGCTTTCGTGCCTCCGGCACGCTGATCTGCGGCCAGATAGGCGCAGGGTGATGAAAAGCAGGTCGGTGGCGCGGGACAGGTGAGCGAGCACGCCTTCGCGGTGGATCCAGGGGGCGTCGGCGGTGAGGACGCCATAGCCGCCAGGCTTCTGCGTAGGCGCAGCCTTCTTGTAGAGAAGCAGTGGGCGGCTTCGATCTCGGCGCGGCTGTAGCGGACTTGCACGTACAGGTTCAGGTTCCGCGATGAATGGCGTCAGAGGACATCGATGAACGTTTCCGCGTCAACTCCTGCCTGGCGAAGCAGGCTTCCCAGTGTCCCCACCGCCAGATCACGCCGATGGAGAGGCACCACGCAGGTCACATTGGCGTCGCCCCCTTCAGGGTTGGGGGACTGTCTTCGCAGCACCACCTGGTTGCCTTTCTGGCGCACGATCTCGAAGCCGAGCCGGTTTCGGACATTCCTCCAGGTAAAGCTCGGTGGCTTCGCGCAGGTTGGCCAGGGCTTCCTCGATGGTGTCGTCCTGGCTGGCGGTGCCGACTTCCGGGCACTCCGCCACATACACCTCCTCTTCCCGGTACAGGATCGCCGTCAGGCGCTGGGCGGTGGCGGTCGTCATGGTCGCCAGCAGCTTGGTTGATCCAGTCTGGCCCCCCCTCACACCGCCACCGCCAGCTCCGGATAGAACGCCGCAGGGATCCGCTGCTGCAGCCGCCAGCGAATCGCCATCGGCCGCCAACCTCATCCCAAGGGCTTGATCTGCTCCTTGACCCACTCGGTCCATGCCTGCCGATCAAGCGTTCCGGAGGCCACAGCAAGAACAACGGCTTCTGTGGATTCTTTGGAAGCGGTCAACTCATAGCCGTTGAGCATGAGCATCACCTCTAGGGCTGCATGGCCGACACGCTTGTTGCCATCAACGAAGGGATGGTTCTTGATCAGGGAAAAACCAAGAATGGCAGCCTTCTCGAAGGTCTCGCAATCCGGGGGAACCCCCGGAGGTGGCGATCAATCGGCGGTGCAGCTCCAGAACCTCACCGAGGCGGAGATAGCGAATCACGCCAGACGACGGTAAAGCTCCTCATTTTTTGCCAGCACGTTGGATGCGGCTGCTTCGAAGTCTGCGGAGGGTCGGCTCAGGAGATCGCGTACGGCGGCCGAGGCCAGGACCTCCTGAGACACGTTGAGCAGCCCGGCCACCTCGGCCAGGGCACGGGACTGTTCTTCGTTGAGCTCAATGGCCAGAGCCATGGCAGACCTCCAGAGCCCCAAGGATAGGAGAGGTCGAAAGGGGATCGCCCCCCTCAAACCGCCAACGCCAACTCCGGCACGAACGCCGCCGGAATCGCCCGCTGCAGCCGCCAACGGATCGCCATCGGCCGCTCGCCCTCGTGGCTCACGTAATCCGCGAACCCCAGGCACAGAAACGGCAGCGTCACCCCACCGCGCTTGCTTTCCTCCCGCACGAACAGCATCACCCTGCTGCCACGCTCCACATGGTGGATGTAGCGCTGGCCGGTGGCGGACGCTTCCCGGGTGAGGCTCTGGCTCTCCCAGTGGAACTCCCAGGGGGAGATGGCGTAGTCGTTGTAGCGGGTGCTGGGGGAGAACAGCCGCTCACTCTTCTTGAGGGTGATGAAGAAGACGTCGCACTGGGTGGTTTCATCGAATAACACCCCCTCGCGGCCGGGGAAAGGGCGGGCCTCGTTCAACAACCCGAAGGCGGCGAACACCTCGGCGCGGGAGTAGCGGCCGTGGAGTTTGAGGGGGATGGGGGGCGGATCGGTGCGGCCCCAGTCGAGCGGTTCCACCAGGTGGTCGGTGCGCTCAAGAAGCAGCGCGAACAGCTCCACCAGCTCGGCGCGCAGGTCGGCGGCAGCCCAGAGCCGGACGAGGGCCTCGGCCAGGGGCAGGTGCTGCCGGCCGCTGCCCCAGAGCTGGGCCATCAGCATGCGCCAGCTGCGCTCGGTGACGGGATCGAAACCCGCCGGATCGGGCGCGAGGTGCCGCTGCAGCTGATCCGCCAGCCAGCGCATCCGCTCGGGGTCGTCCAGATGCAGCAGCCCCCCGGCGATCCCCCGCCCCAGCCGCTCCTCATCGCCGGTGGCCTCCGCCGCCGCCAACCACCCCAACTCCCGCTGCAACAACGCCCACGACCCCGCCACCTTGTAAAACTCCCTCAGCTCCATCCCAAGCCCCTCCAGCAACGCCGCCAGCGAACAACGCCCGAGGCGGCGAGCTTCGGCGAGCAGCTGGGGCCGGCGCGTGGGCAGCGACTCGCGCAGGTTGGCCAGCACACGCTCGCTCGACACCCGATCGAGCTGCAGGCTGCAGCCGGCCGGCAGGAAGGGAAACCCTCCTTTGATTTGCTGTTCCAGCTGGTCGCGCGTGCCGCCGAGCAGGGCGCGGTAGCGCAGGTCGAAGCGGAAGCTCCGGTGGGCCTGGCCGATGAAATCGAGCACCGTGAGGCAGCTTTTGCCCCGGCAGAGGCGCAGACCGCGGCCGAGCTGCTGCAGGAACACGATCGCACTCTCGGTGGGCCGCAGGAACAGCACCGTGTCGATCTCGGGGATGTCGAGGCCTTCGTTGAACAGGTCGACGGCGAAGAGGATCTGCAGCTCGCCGGTTCGCAGGCGGCGGATCTGCTCGGCGCGCTGCTCCCGCGGGCTTGAGGCATCCAGGGCGGCGGCGCGCAGGCCGGCGGCCACGAGCTTGCGGGCCATCTAATGGGCGTGCTCCACGCTCACGCAGAAGCCCAGGGCCCGCATCGAATCCAGGTTGGTGACCTTGTCTGCCAGTTCCCGCAGGATCAGCCGCAGGCGCAGGCGGGCGTCGTCGGCGGTGTGGAGGTTGGAGAGGGCCTCGCTGGCGTAGCCGTTGCGGCGCCATTCGATCTGGGAGAGATCGGTGCCGTCGTGGAGGCCGAAGTAGTGGAAGGGGCAGAGCAGGCCCTGCTCCAACGCGCTCCAGAGGCGCAGCTCAGCGGCGATGCGGCCGTCAAACCAATGGAGGATGTCCTCACCGCCGGTGCGCTCGGGGGTGGCGGTGAGGCCCAGCAGCAGCACGGGCGCCAGGTGGCGCAGCCAGCGCTCGTAGCTGGCGGAGGCGGCGTGGTGGAACTCATCGACGATCACCACGTCGAACGTGTCCGGCGCCAGGCCCGCCGGATCCAGCCCAGCGAGCGACTGCACCGAGGCGAACACATGGCGCCACTGGCTGGGGCGCTGGCCATCCACCAGCAGTTCACCGAAGGAGCCATCGCGCAGCACCTGGCGGAAGGTGGCGAGGCTCTGCTGCAGGATCTCGCGCCGGTGGGCCACGAACAGCAGGCTGGGGTGACCCGGACCAGCCTGGCGGGCGTAATCGAGGGCGGCGATCACGGTTTTGCCCGTGCCGGTGGCGGCCACCACCAGGTTGCGCCAGCGGCCATGGAGGCTGCGCTCGGCCGACAGCTTGTCGAGGATCTCCTGCTGGTAGGCGTAGGGGCGGATGTGTTGTTGCGAGGGCTGTCTTGACTTGGCTGCAGAAACCAGAGGACTCCCTACGGAAGCCCTGATCACCCCTCCCCCTAACTGACCCAGCCAAAACCGCTCAAAATCGGCAATCCTGGAGGCAGCCGTACGAATCCCGATGCCCCTCCGCTCGGCCACTGAATTCCCGATCACGCCAGATCCAGAGGCTCTGGAGGGCACCTACCAGGACTGTCGGGCGGCCCTGGTGTCGGCCAACCGCTCCCGAGGCGTGCTCAAGGCCCAAAGCGACCGGCGGGGGGTGGTGATCGCGGAGCTGCAACGGGAGCTGGTGGAGCTGGAGATGGATCTGGCCGATGAGGCCCGGGCCAAGGCTCGGCTCCATGCTCTCAACGCCAAGCTCGGCAGCGTGATCCGCGAGCTGGAGGAAACGGGCGATGCGATGGTGGGCCTGATCGACGAGAGCGAGCGCCAAAGTGGCTTCTGGCTCGTGGAGATGTTCCGCCGTTTGGTTCAGCAGGCCAGGCGCTGGCGCCAGGTGAAGGCCAAGGCTGTTGCGCTGGCGGCAGAAGCGGCCGAGGCGAGCACTGCCGCGAGCCAGCTCGGAGGAAAGCCATGAGCGCGGGCCCGTCGATCGCTGATTTGCTGGAGCAGAGCCACCGTGATCTGGCGGGCACCGATGCCCGGGTGTACCGCCGGGTGGCTGACCATCTGCAGCGCTCCAGCGCTGCCCTCCACGACCTCCAGGATCCACAGTCTGGGGGAACCCAGGACCCGAAAGCCTTGCTGGGCAAGGGGAGTTTCCTGCAACAGCCCGCGGCCAGCCTCAAGCGGCTGTGCAAAGTGCATGGCATCAAGGGGTACTCCAAGTTGCAAAAGGCCGCTCTGGCCCACCTGCTGGAACGCCATGGCGTGACCCCACCGCCGCCGCCGTTGGAGAGTTTCACGAAGAAGGAGTTGATTGCGCTGGTGCGGCAGTTGCTGGGGAAGGGGTAGACGATCGCCCCGCACCTGCCCGACTACCCCCCAAACCGCCCCAACTGCAGGCAGACTCCCCTCAGTGGTGACCACCTGATCCCTCGATGCCCGATCAGGACCAGCTGAACGACTTCCTCGAAGCCCTGGAAGAGGTCGGCAGTCCCGCCAAGAACCTGGCCCTACGCGAGGCCCTCGGCTGGGAGGAGCCCCTCTACGAGGAGGTGAAGGCGGAACTGGTGGCCAAGGGGATCGTGAAACGCGGCCAGGGCCGCAGCGACACCTTGTTCCTTGCTTACGCCGAACCGGTGGTGCAACAGGCCACGCAAGCCAAAGCCCCCCGCAAGGGGAAAGCCTCCGCCAACGGCATCACCAAAGACAAATCCCTCGAATCCTGGATCTGGGACGCCGCCTGCTCGATCCGCGGCGCCAAGGACGCGCCGAAATACAAGGACTACATCCTGCCGCTGATCTTCACCAAGCGGCTCTGCGATGTATTCGACGACGAGCTGAACCGCATCGCCGCCGAGGTGGGTTCGCGCCAGAAGGCGTTCCAGCTGGTGGCCGCTGATCACAAGCTGGTGCGCTTCTACCTGCCGCTGGTGCCGGACGACCCGGAGCAGCCGGTGTGGAGCGTGATCCGCATGTTGGCTGACAAGATCGGCGAAGGGGTCACCACCCAGATGCGGGCCATCGCCCGGGAGAACCCGCTGCTGCAGGGCATCATCGATCGGGTGGACTTCAACGCCACCACCCACGGCCAGCGCGACCTCGAGGACGACCGCCTCTCGAATCTGATCGAGGCGATCAGCACCAAGCGCCTGGGGCTGGGCGACGTGGAGGCCGACATCATCGGCAAGAGCTACGAATACCTGATCCGCAAGTTCGCCGAGGGCAGCGGCCAGAGCGCTGGTGAGTTCTATACCCCGCCTGAGGTGGGCAGCATCATGAGCAAGGTGCTGCAGCCGGGGCCCGGCATGGAGATCTACGACCCCTGCTGCGGCTCCGGCGGCCTGCTGGTGAAGTGCGAAATCGCCATGGAAGAGAGCGTGCGGGGCTCGAACGGCGCCGCCATCGCACCGCTGAAATTGTTCGGCCAGGAGTATGTGCCCGAAACCTGGGCGATGGCAAACATGAACATGATCATCCACGACCTGGAGGGCCAGATCGAGATCGGCGACACATTCAAGAAACCCTGGTTCAAAAACTCAGCGGGCAAACTGCGCACGTTTGATCGCGTCGTGGCCAATCCAATGTGGAACCAGGACATGTTCACCGAGGCCGACTACGACAGCGACGAATTCGATCGGTTTCCACCGGGGGCCGGTTTCCCCGGCAAGTCGTCGGCGGACTGGGGCTGGGTGCAGCACATGCACGCCAGCCTCAACGCCAGCGGCCGCGCTGCCGTGGTGCTCGACACCGGCGCAGCCTCCCGCGGCTCGGGCAATGCCGGGACCAACAAGGAAAAGATTGTGCGCCAGTGGTTCGTTGAGCACGACCTGATCGAGAACGTGCTCTACCTGCCTGAAAATCTCTTCTACAACACCACGGCTCCAGGCATCGTGCTGTTCCTGAACAAGGCCAAACCAGAGGAGCGCAAGGGCAAGGTGTTCCTGGTGAACGCCAGCCAGGTGTTCGAAAAGGGTGATCCCAAGAACTTCATCCCTGATGCAGGCATCCAGCGGATTGCCGGCACCCTGATCGGCTGGCAGGAAGAGGAGAAACTCAGCCGCATCGTCGATCACGCTGAGCTGAAGAAGAACGACTTCAACATCTCCCCCAGCCGCTACATCCACACCAGCGACGCTGAGTCCTATCGGCCGATTGCCGTGATCGTTGAGGAACTGAAGGTCATCGAAGCAGAGGCCCGGGAGACGGATAAGGCGTTGAAGGTGATTTTGGAGAAGCTCGGGGTATGAACGCCTGGCAAACATGCGCCGTGCCCGATTCGTTCGTTAAGAACAAGGTCGGTCGGCGAAACCAAATTCCGGCGAAGGACATCGCAGAGGTTGGTCGCTTCCCGGTCGTCGACCAAGGGCAGAAGTTCGTTGCCGGTTACTGCGATGACGAAAGTAGAGTCATCGACTTCGACCTGCCGCTGATTATTTTCGGCGACCACACGCGCTGCTTAAAATACGTCGACTTCCCATTCGTCCTTGGCGCTGACGGAACCAAGGTTCTCCTGCCGAACAGGAAGCTCTACGACCCGAGGTTCTACTACTTTGCTTTGTTGGCGCTAGAGATCCCTAGTCGTGGCTACAATCGCCACTTCACAAGTCTCAACGAACGCAGCCTCCCTCTCCCCCCACTCCCCGAGCAGAAGAAGATCGCGCACATCCTTTCGGCGGTGCAGCGAGCGATCGAATCGCAGGAGCGGATCATTCTGACCACCACCGAGCTGAAAAAGGCCCTCATGCACAAGCTCTTCACTGAAGGGCTGCGTGGGGAGCCTCAAAAGCAGACGGAGATTGGGCTTGTTCCCGAGAGTTGGGAGTTAGTGGAGTTGGCTGAAGTCGCCATGATCGAGCGAGGCAAATTTTCCCATCGTCCACGCAACGAGCCCCGTTTCTATGGAGGCGAGTATCCCTTTGTTCAAACTGGCGACGTCTCCAACTGCGACGGCTATGTTCGTTCATATACGCAAACGTTGAACGAGGACGGACTTGCCATCAGTAAGATGTTTCCTGCAGGCACGATTCTCATCACGATAGCCGCCAACATAGGCTTCACCGGAATTCTGATGTTTGATTCCGCCTGCCCAGACAGCCTCATCGGAATTACGCCGGAGGAGAACATACACACTGAGTTCCTGAACTACTACTTGATCACACAACAGACGGAGATGGACCGTCTCGCTCCAAAGGGCACGCAGAAGAACATTAACATTCAGTTTCTCAAACCTTGGCCGATCCTGATCCCTTCATTAGAGGAGCAAGCCGAAATAGCGGAAGCAATCTCCGCGACAGATCGGAAGATCGGACTGGCACGTCAGAAGTGTAGTGAACTGCGCAACCTATTTCGGACCCTCCTTCATGAATTGATGACCGCGACAACGCGCGTTCATAGTCTCCAACTCAAAGCATGAGTAGCCCCATCGCGTCCCGAGATGAATCTGATCCTGGCGATCAAGTAATTCGGAAATTCCGCTATCAACATGCATATGGCGTGATCCTTTCAATTGTAATGATCAACAAGAGTCGTCCTTACCGCGCGATTTGGTGTGAGCAGCACGAAGATCTTCTGGCCGAAAGAGAAGATGGTTGCTTTGATGCCGTTCAAGTGAAAACCCGTAAAGCCGAAACTGGAACATGGAATCTGACTGATGAGGCATTTACCAAGAGTGTCTATCGTTTCATTATGTTGGATAGCAAGTTCCCAGGAAGGATCATGCGATTCTACTTTGTATCCAACGCAGAGTATTCAAATTCTGATTCGAAGAGGAGCTCCCATCTAAGCCCGGTGAAACTCGTTGGTGCAATACGCTCTTTGGCCAACCACTGTGATCTTGAGGGTAATAGAGCAAAAGGATTTGAGGCATTGAGGTCGGCAATCAAATGCGACGCGGATATGCTGTTCTCAGTGCTGTCACGAATTGAGTTGGTGGTTGGCCCAACTGAGAATGCCTTTGAGGATGAGATTTGCCATACCCACCTTCCGAATCTCGCGGATTGCCAGGGATTGACGCCGCGTTCACTTGCAAAAGTCCTGAATGCTCTTATCAGCCTAGTTGAGATTGCTGCCGATGTGAAATGTGCCGACCCTATGCGTCATTGTGTCGGCATAACTTCATCTGGCGAAGATGATCCTGTTGTTCTCGGGAAGAGAATTCTACCTGCGGACATCTTCCATGCCATACGAGGAGCTTGTGATCTTGGGGTTCAGTATCCATCAGAACTTGCAACTCTGAATTTGAATTCCGGTGAAACTGTTCGTAGTGTCCTCAAGCAGAAGTTAGAGCGGGGTGGTCTCTGGGATCAGTTCGAAGTCATGCGTAGAAAGACTCTCATTGCTGAAGCTGCTCTATTAGAAGTCGCAACAAGGACTGCAGAGGGGAAACAGATGGTATCCCAGGTTGAAAACGTTGTTTTGTCGGAGTGCGCTGAAGCCAGACTGAGAGTCTCTACTCTGACGAATCCACTAGGTCCCCACATGCTAATTGACCTACAAGACCGCTTGGGTCGAATAGCGAGGGATGCTCCGGCGAAAGTCAATTACCAGCCCTACGAAGTGCTGGTCGGAGTCGCGGGCTTACTGACGGATGCCTGCCAAGTCTGGTGGAGTGACAGGTTTGACCTAGAGGGCAAACAATGAGTCTGAAGACGATCTATCTTGCAGCAGAAATTGAGAATTCGGACGAGTTTCATCTCTCTCGACTACTCATTCTTCTCAAAGCGTGCGGAAAGCGAAGTAACAAGCCAGTGGATGGCATTATCAAGCTTGCGAAGCTCGATTTCCTGTTGCGCTACCCGAACTGTCTTGTCAGGGTCCTCCAAGAACTGGATAAGCATGATCTCGCAGCAAGTATTTCCGAAGAGGATCGCAACACAATCGAGGCGCGGATGATCAGGTTCCGATTTGGGCCATGGGACGATCGATACAGAAGATGGATTGGGCTTCTGGTCGCAAGGCGATTAGCTCAAACATATCTTGATGGCCGTACAGTCAAAGTTCTCCTTACAGATAGTGGCCTGGAGTTGGCAGAGAGTCTTGGGAAAAGGAGCGAGTTTAAAGACCTGGCTGCTCGCAGTAAAATGATCTCAGACTGTGTGGGCACATATAGTGCAACTAATCTTAAAAACTTTGTTTACAAGGTATTTCCTGAAATCACAACCATGAAATGGGGAGAGGAAATAGCGATATGAAATTTGCCCTAAGCGAGCTACATGTAAGTTTTAAAAAGAGCAAAGAGATAATAGTCTTCACTGATTTCACTTATTTTTATGGGCCGATGGGAGCCGGTAAATCTACAATCGCTAGACTGGTCGATTATTGCCTTGGGGGTCATCTTGGAGATAAGGAGATGACTCCTGCATTGCAGTCTGAATTCGTGTCTGCAAGTTTGACATTAAGGGTTAAGGATACAGAGTTGAATCTGAGGCGAGATATTGGCTCTACCTTGATCCGTGCCAATTGGAGGTACGATAATGAGCAATATGAAGTCATGGTTCCGTCTCGATCGGGCGATGGAGAAGTAATCCCTGGAACAGGAATTGAAGTCATCTCAGACTTAATCTATGTTTTGAGTGGCCGAATTCCCCCCAAAGTTCGAAAGAGCAAAATCAAAGAAGATTCTGATCTGGCTCGATTGAGTCTGCGCGATCTCCTCTGGTATTGCTACCTAGATCAAGACTCGATGGACAGCAGCTTCTTCAATCTCGACGGAGATGCACATACGCACAAAAGACTCAAAAGCCGGGATGTCCTTCGTTTCCTTGTCGGCTTCCATCAAGAGAAAGTCTCTGAGCTTGAGGTGAGGCTTGAGGTACAACGTTCCGAGAGGCTTAAGTGCGAGGCAGGCGCGCAAGCTATTCAGGAAGCCTTAAGAGACGCAGAAATTGCAACAAATATAGAGCTTGAAGCTGTTCGCCATGCTTTGAGCCAAAAGCTGTCAAAAGTTGAACTATCGATTGCTTCACTCCGCGCTGACATGCTTACTACTAAGCCGCACGCTATGGAAGGTCTTCAGGGTGAAGCGAGAGCGCTTGGGGAGGAGGTAAGCGCAATTGAGCAATCTTCCCGTGATCTAAGAGAGATACTACTCAGAGACAGATCTCATCGAAACGAACTCCTTGCGCTTTCTACTCGCTTTCGTCGTTCCCAATCTGCAAGAGAGGTGTTAAGTGGAGTGAAGTTCGTAGATTGCCCCCAGTGTGGCCAAGACCTTCCACCACGACCAACCAATGTATGCCCTGTTTGCGGATTGGTGCACTTGGAAAATACAACTGGTGTTTTGGACGAAGTCAGTGTTGACAAAGACATGGACGCTCGGATAGCGGAGCTAGCCGATTTAATCAAACGACATGAAGCAGCACTCCAAAGAAACGAGCGAATGCTCAGGGAAACTCGGGCAAAGAAACATTCGCTTGATGAGGAATTGAATCGTGTCGCTCGAAACTATGACTCCGCCTATCTTTCATCTGTGCTTGAATCGGAGACGCAACGGGCCGCAATTCTGCAACAGCTGTCGGACCTTTCAAGAATCGAACTACTGGTCCAAAGGATTGTGGAGTTGAACGAGAGGGTGGAGCGGTTGGCAGTGGATGAGAAGAAAACTAGGCATGAACTCAGGGAAGCCAGAGATAAAGCAGAAGGGGATACGCAGAATTTAGGACGCCTTCAAACCCTCTTCCTTGACTGCCTTTTACGTGCAAAGTTATCGGGTTTCTACATTGATGATTGCGTAGAAATGAAGCCTCCACACTTTCTTCCGGAGGTTTCATCGGCTGGCGTAGGAAATTTGGCCGTGACCTCTTTTGGCAATCTCGGAAGCGGAGGTAAGAAGACCCTATTCAAGTGCTGTTTCGCAGTTGCTGTTCATCGCCTTGCGACAGAAATTGGCGCACTACTCCCTTCTTTGTTGATAATCGACTCGCCAATGAAGAATACTAGTGAACGAATAAATCGAGCGCAGTTTGAAGGCTTTATGAAGATGCTGTATGAGCTTTCTCTTGAAGAGCTGAAGGACACACAATTTATTGTGATCGACAAGGAGCTTTGCCCGGCTCCAGCCGAGTATTCAAGATCATTTTCCTCGCGTGAGATGTGCCCGAATGAACGAGATAAAAATCCGAATGAAAATCCGAATCCTCCCCTAATTCCTTACTATAAAGACAAATAGCTAATGTCCAAACCCGGAGAACACAAAACCGTCCAAGCCCGGATTCTCGGCTATGCCGAGTCTATTGGCTGGACGATTGTGACCCGCGAAGAAGCCGAGCAGCTTCGCGGCTTTGATCCAGGCGCCCCACACGCGGACAGGGCCAAGAACCGGTCCCTCTTCTTCGACGATCTGCTTGACGCCAAGCTGCGCGAATTCAACCCGCGCTACGCCGAGGCCGAGGGCGCGTTGCTCGGGCAGTTCCGTCATCTGCACACCGACATCCACGGCAACCGGGAATTCGTCGAGCACCTGCGCAACCGTGGGAAGTTCTTCGATCACGAGGAGAAGCGCGAGCGTGATCTGATCCTGATCGATTACGACGACCGCGACAGGGTGCCGGAGGCACGCAAGAACATCTACGAAGTCACCGAGGAGTGGGCCTTCCACAACGGTCACTACGGCACCCGTGAGGATTTGGTCTTTCTGATCAACGGCATCCCCGTGCTGGTGATCGAATGCAAGAACGCCAATAAGCAGGAAGCCATCGATCTGGGTATCGATCAGATCCGCCGCTATCACCGCGAAACGCCCGAGCTGTTCGTCAGCCAGCAGCTGTTCACCGCCACCGATGCCATCGGCTTTTCCTATGGCGTGAGCTGGAACACAGTGCGGCGCAACCTCTTCAACTGGAAGCACGAGCAGGTGGGCCAGCTGGAGGCCAAGATCAAGAGCTTCTGCGCCATCCCGCAGCTCCTCGATTTCCTGCAGCACTACATCGTCTTCGCCGAGAAAGACGAAGAACTCAACAAATACATCCTGCGCCAGCACCAAACCGCAGCTGTCGATGCGTCCGTCGCCCGTGCCCTAGATCCCCACCGCCGGCGAGGCCTGATCTGGCACACCCAGGGCAGCGGCAAGACCTTCACCATGATCAAAACAGCGGAGCGGCTCTTCCGTGCCCCAGAAGCCGACAAGCCCACCGTGCTGTTGATGATCGACCGCAATGAGCTGGAAGATCAGATGCTCAAGAACCTCTCCGCCCTCGGCCTGGGCAACCTGGAGCACGCCAGCAGCATCGCCCGCCTAAACCAACTTCTCCGCGACAACTACCGGGGAATCATTGTCACGATGATCCACAAATTCCGCGACATGCCTGCGGATCTCAACACCCGCTCGAACATCTATGTGTTGATCGACGAAGCCCACCGCACCACCGGCGGCGACCTCGGCACCTTCCTGATGGCCGGCCTGCCGAATCCCACCTTCCTCGGCTTCACCGGCACCCCCGTCGACAAAACCATCTACGGCAAGGGCACCTTCAAAACCTTCGGCTGCGAAGACGACAAGGGTTACCTGCACAAATACTCAATAGCCGAAAGCATCGAAGACGGCACCACCCTGCCCCTCTACTACCAGCTCGCCCCCAACGAGATGCTCGTGCCCCACGAGATCCTCGACGCCGAGTTTCTCTCCCTTGCCGAAGCCGAGGGTGTGGCCGACATCGAGGAGCTCAACAAGATCCTTGAGCGGGCGGTGAACCTCAAGAACTTCCTCAAGGGCAAAGATCGCATCCAGCAGGTGGCCCGCTTTGTAGCCAGACACTATGTGGAGAACGTGGAGCCTTTGGGCTACAAGGCCTTCCTGGTGGGCGTCGATAGAGAAGCCTGCGCTCTCTACAAGCACGCCCTCGATGCCGTGTTCACCGAGATGGGCCTGCCCCCTGAGATCTCGGAGGTGGTCTACACCCGCAACAACAACGACACCGCCCTGCTCAAGGAGTTCCACCTCGACCCGAAAAAGGAGCGGCAGATCCGCAAAAGTTTCGGCAAGCTCGATCAGCAGCCCAAGATCCTCATCGTCACCGAGAAACTACTCACCGGCTTCGATGCACCCGTGCTTTATGCAATGTATCTCGATAAGCCGATGCGCGATCACACCCTGCTGCAGGCCATAGCTCGGGTGAATCGCCCCTACGAGAACGAGGCCCTTGAAATGGTGAAGCCCCACGGCTTCGTGCTCGATTTCGTCGGCATCTTCGACAAGCTCGAAAAAGCCCTCGCCTTCGACAGCGACGAGATCAATGCCATCGTCAAAGATCTCAAGCTGCTCAAGGTGCTCTTCCAGAACAAGATGGAGAGCAAGGCCCCCGCCTACCTCGCCCTTATTGAGCAGAACTTCAACGACAAGGACATTGATAACCTCGCCGAGCACTTCCGCGATCCCGAACGGCGAAAGGAGTTCTTTAAGGAATACAAGGAGATCGAGATGCTCTACGAGATCATCTCGCCCGATGCCTTCTTGCGGCCATTCATCGATGCTTTCACTACGCTCTCGGCCATCTACGCGATTGTGCGCAAGGCGTACAGCACCAGCGTAACGGTGGATCGTGAGTTTCAACGCAAAACCAATGCCCTCGTGCAAGAAAATGTCAGCGCGAGCCAGATCCAAGCCCGAGGCATTTTCGAGGCTGTGTTGATCAACAGCGACACGATTGAACTGATCAAGGCACGGCAGGGTGGAGACGGCACCAAAGTGATCAACCTGGTGAAAAGCATCGAGAAGTTCGCCGAAGAGAACAGCGATGATCCCTTCCTGATCGCCATGGCCGAACGGGCTCGGTTGGTGCAAGAGAGCTTTGAGCAGCGCCAAACCTCTACCGCCGAAGCACTGGAGGAACTGCTGGCCGAAGTTCGACACAACGAAGCACGCAAGAAGGAGCAGGCGGAGAGGGGCTTTGATGACTTGACATTCTTTGTTTTTCAGAACCTTGAAGCTGCACAAATCAGTCACCCCGTGGAAGTAAGCGCCAAGATCAAAGCGGCTTTCGTGCAGTTCCCCAACTGGCAAAGGAGCGACAACGAGTTGCGTGAGCTACGTAAGAAGGTCACATTTGCAATCTTTGCCGAATGCGATCAACTAGAGCAGGTCACGCCTTTGGTTGAGGGGCTATTTGCGTTGCTCTTGAAGATTGATAAGAACGGATGAGTTTTGCTGCGAAACTGGCCTTTAAGGAACGTGTGCGCTCCTGGGCACAAAAACTTGATGTGCATGTCGTATGGCTTGGTGTCCGTCCTATGCGCAGCAAGTGGGCCTCCTGCTCAACCAATGGCCACCTCAACTTCAGCGTTGATCTGCTCAGCCTGGATCCCACATTCTGGGATTATGTAATCGTTCACGAGCTTCTTCACTTTTCCATTCCTAACCACGGCCGGCTGTGGAAGGCCCTCATGCGGGCACATCTCGGAGACTGGGAAGAGATCGAGAAGAAACTCAAGCAGAACGCTTAAACCAATTGGGTCTTGATGATTGCCCTTCTGATCTCAGACATTTGTGAATCAACCATCACCCAGTGACTGATACACCGGTGGCACTGGCAAGAGCAGTCGCTCTACCCCCTTGGCCACCCGCGCCGTCTTTCCCTTCATCGGCTTTCCAGGAGCCCCGCAGTGCCATCTCTACCTCCATCACGACGGCTACCCCACCGGAGCCGCCTGGTGCTTTGCGGAGGCCCTGCGCGAAAATCCTGAACCCGCCTCCTTCCTCGCTGCCTTCCTGAGCACCCAGCAGCAAGCGGAACCCCTGGCCACCCCAGAGCAGGCCGCCGATGCCGAGTACCGCTACCGAGTGCAGCTCGTCCCGGACGCACACCCCCACCTACAAGTCCAGTGCTGGCGTCGGATCCCAGGCTGCCGCAGCTGGATTCCCCGCTGCGGACCCATGCCGTTGGCGCCCTTCATCCAGCGCTTCCTGCCCGGTGATCCGCTTTGACCCGGCCAAGCGCCTGCGAACCCTGGAGCAGCGCGGCCTGGATTTTCTTGATGCTGAGACTGTCTTCGCCGGCCCAACGATCGAGGTCCCCGATCGAAGGCGAGACTATGGTGAAATCAGAATCGTCTGCGTTGGATGGCTGCGAGGCCGCGCCGTGATCGTGGTCTACACGGAGCGCAACGACATCAGGCACATCATCTCCATGCGAAAGGCCAATGAGCGAGAACAACGTCGTTTTTTCCCCGATCTTTCCTGAAGGCAAGATCCACTCTGATCTTCAGCGCGTCGATGCCCATGTCATCCAACCCGAAGAATATGTAGAGATCCCCGAAATCACGGAGGAAGATCTCACTCACGCCGTGATCAAGCGCCCTGGCCAGCCGGATCAGCCTTTTGTGGCCAAACCAACCCAAGCCTCTTGACCCCTTAGGCCTCAGTGCCTCAGGGCTTCTCGGTGGGCACGCAAGAACGCCTCCTGCTCGCGGCTGAACGGCCGGATCAGATTCGCCCCTTGGATGCCCCAGCAGCGCAAGGCCTCGCCGGCGGCCTCGTGCTGCCAGATCAGCTCACCGCCTGAGTCGAAGCTGATCCAGTGGCGATCAAACAGCTTGTCCATATGGGGGGAGAGCAGCAGTCCGTTGGATCCGCTCAGCCGTTCGCAGTTGTCGCAGGATCGCCAGGGTTTGATGTGGCTCGCCACCAGGAACTCCTGCCGCGCCAGCCCCGTGACCCGGCAGGCCGGCTCCAGCTCCGACACCCGATGGCGAAACAACCCCTGCCCCAGCCGCGCCTTGGTGAGCGCATCGCGCTCGGTGCGGCTCGGCACCTCCCGCAACCGCTGCATGTCATCGAGCAGGGCATCGGTGTAGGCGCCCTCTTCCGCTAGTACCACCAGGTGCACCCGCACCGCCGGATCGGCGTGCTCCTCGATCAGCTTCACCAGCAGCAGCCCCAGGGTTTCGCTCAGCCCAGCCAGGTACACCCCCTGCAGTCCCTTCCCTGTGCTTGTGCTGATCGGGCTGTGGCGTTCCGGAAGCAGTGGTTGCAGCAGCTCAAAGAACGTCTGCGGCACCAGGGCCTGGCGCAGCGGCTGCCAGTTCACCCGCACCAGCCAGCCCTCCTGGCTCCAGTTCTCCCCCGCTGAGCCGAACTCCGGCGGCTTGGTGGCCGTGATCGCCGCCGTTTCCACCAGGCCGAGCTGGCTTTTGCGCCCGTTGGCATAGCTGAACACGACATCCCCCCGCTGGCAGTGGCTGAGGTTGTCGTAGGTCACGTTGCGGGCGCCGTTGGCATTGGCCTTCGGTGACCAGATGTAGCCGCCGTCGGTCTCTTGCCGGTAGGTCTGCTTGTGGTTCACCCACCAGTAGGAGGGCACGGATCCGGCCAGTACTTGTGTCTTTGTAGCCGAGGTGAGGCGGGCTGTCTTCAGTAGGCCCGTCTCGACGGGATTACCACCCGCACGCACCCAACCCCGCGGCTGCTCACTGCCCCCCTCTCGCCTCGGGATCCAATGCCAGTGCGCTTGAAACACCGTCTGACCCGCCGTCTCTCCTGAGTTCAGCCCCCCTCTTGCGTTGAGCAAACCAGCCCAGCCGCGGATCGACGCGTCCTGGGCACTCAGTTGCTCCCGCCGCAGCTTCAGCAGCTCCACCACGGCGTTCCACTCCGGCTGGTGCAGCTCCAGCCCGTCGGCCCCATGACGACGAGGGATCACCAGGCTGTGCCCATCGTTCTCCAGCAGCACCCGGTCGCTGCCCTCCAGCGCGCAGAACACACAGCCCGCTTCGCGGTGGCCGTAGCTGGCCTGCACACCGCGGAAGTCGGTGCGCCCTCTTGCGTAGGCAAACAGCCGTCGCGCTTGCCGGCGTTGCAGCGGAAGCAGAGCGCCTGCAGGTTGGTGATGGCGTCGGAGCCGGCCTGGTTTTTGGGGATGATGGGTGCCACCTCCAGGGCGCGCTGGTGCTCGTGCGCGCCGCAGCAATCGCAGCGGCCCTGGGCGCATCGGTGAAGCCGGTATCTCATCGAGCCGCTGATCGGGCTGCTCGCGGAAGGCATCGAGGCGCTGGCGGCAGAGCTCCAGCAGCGCGTCGCGCTCGCCATCGCTCAGCTCGTCGCCGCCGATCAGGCTGTAGGCGCCGTCGCTGGGGGGCCAGGTGGGGACTGCGGGGTGACAGGGGTGGCACTTGCCCATTGAGGAACCATCTCCTTTTGGCAATGGCCACCCACCCCGTCCACCAGGACACCAACCTCAGCTCACTTACTATGGTTCAGCCTGAAACATGGTTCCTGCGATGCCCCCAGCCCTCACCGCCGCCACAGGGGCTGCCCTGCTCGGAGCCGATGCCCGTCTGCTGAGTCAGGAATACCGCCGTGTGCTGGCCCCGCCCGAATCGCCTTCCTCCACAGCACCGCTGCGCCTGGGCTTTCGTGAGCTGCTCTACTTCCAGGTGGTCAGCGCACTGAGTGCCGAGGGCCTGCAGCTTTCGCCTGTTCAGAAGCGTCAGGTGTTCCGTGTCCTCACCGAGAAGACTCAGCGGTTGCCTGTGGACTCACCCCCGGGTCAGGTCGCTGTGGGTGAATGGTCCCGTGGCCACGGTGAACTGCGCAAAACCGGTGCGGTGTCCTTCAGCTTTGATCTCAGCAGCGTGAGCCGGGAGCTCCGGTATCGCTATCGGCTCCTCAGGCGGCCCCATGCCCTGGTGGAGAGCAATCCAGCCATCTGCTCGGGGCAACCTGTGTTTCGGGGCACCCGAATTCCAGTCGCCGTGGTTGTGGAGCAGCTGCGCTCCGGCGTCAGCCGCACCGACCTGGAGGCCGACTTTCCCCAGCTCAGCAGGCAGGCCCTCGACTACGCCCAGATCCAGGCCCGCCTGCCGAAGCCTCCAGGCCGTCCCCGCCAACCTCTCACCCTGCAGCGCGGCTGAAGGCCCATCCCTTGAGGCTGTTGATCGACGAAAACCTCAGCCCTCGTCTCGCCCGTTGGGTCTGTGACATGGGAATTCCAGCAGAGGCGGCCGTGCATGTGCTGCGGATGAGGATGTCTTCGCCCACGCACTGGCCTGGGATCAGATTGTGGTCACGGTGAACGTGGGGGATTTCATGCGATTGGCCGCCGCCATAGACGTTCACCCAGGCGTGATCGCTCTCAGGGAAGCTGGTTTGAATGCGGAAGAGCAATGGCTCAGGGTCCAGTCAGCCTTGCAGCTGATCAACCAGAGCCGTGACCCTGACATGGTTAACCGGGTGCTTGAAGTTCAATCCGACGTTGTTGTCCGATGGCATGAGATTCCCGCCAGCTGATCTCACCACCTCTGTATCGAATGAACCAGCTCCACCACGGCGTTCCACTCCGGCTGGTGCAGCTCCAGCCCGACGGCCCCATGACGACGCGGGATCACCAGGCTGTGCCCCTCGCTCACGGGATAGGCATCGGCGATGCAGAGCGCCTGCAGGTTGCTGATGGCGTCGGAGCCGCCCTGGTTCTTGGGGAGGATGTGGTCCACCTCCAGGGCCCGCTGGTGCTCGTGGGCGCCGCAGCACTCGCAGCGGCCCCGGGCGCATCGGTGAACCCTGTAGTTCACCGAGCCGCTGATCGGGCTGCTCGCGGAAGGCATCGAGGCGCTGGCGGCAGAGCTCCAGCAGCGCGTTGCGCTCGCCATCGCTCAGGTCGTCGCCGCCGATCAGGCTGTCGTGGCCATCGCCATGGGCGGTGATGCCGTTGAGGGTGAACCCGGCCCACCATCGGTTGCCCAGGATCCGCCGGGCCACGTCCTGCGCTGGGGCGGGGCTGCGGCGGCCGAGCAGTTCCAGCAGCATGAGCGGTTGGTAGATGTGGCTCATGCGCATCTGCTTGGCGATGTACTCGCGCAGGCGCTGGTAGGTGGTGGAGGGGGGCGGGGGCATGGGGGAATCCTGGCGGGTGTGACTGGGGGTGGCACTGGTGAAGAGGAAGTTCTGCCGCCAGGTCATGCTTCTCACCCGTCCATGGAACAGAAGTGGCAAGGTCTCTACGATGGGTGATCTGGAGTTGTCAGAGCCTGTGCGTACCTTCTCAGCCGTGATCGAGCGCTGCCCGGACACCGGTCTGCTGGTGGGGTATGTCCCGGGCTTCCCGGGGGCTCACAGCCAGGGCGAGACCCTCGACGAGTTGCAGGCCAACCTCCAGGAGGTGATCGCCATGCTCCTTGAAGACGGCGAACCTGCCTTGGAGAGTGATTTCGTAGGTCTGCAGCAGATCATCGTGCCGGCCTGAGCGTGGGCGCAACGCCGGTTCTCAGACCATCAGAGGTGGCAGACATCCTCAGAAAGCTGGGCTTCGAAGTTGTTCGTCAGCGTGGCTCCCACCAGCAGTTCCGTGATTCCCGCGGTCGCTGCACCACGGTTCCAATGCATAAAGGCCGCGATATCGCTCCTCCCTTGCTCCGCCAGATCACCAAAGACATCGGCATGACACTGGCCGAGTTCCTCAGCTACCGCTGAGTTCAGCATCTGCACAAAAGGCTGGCGCCGCAATGACAGCAGCTGGTTGCATTCCCTGTCGCTTCGGCGATGAACGCGCGCAGGCGAAGGAAGGCAGCAGTGGGGCTGGAGGCCATGGAGTGATGCTGGCGGCTGCCGGGCGACCGGGCCAGGTTTGGTTTTGGGCAGCCCGGCAGGCAGGCGCCCCTGCTGAGATCCCTTCTGGTGTGGCTGTGCCGCCCCAGTCCCCGACCCGTGCTCTCGACCGTCGCGTGGACAAGGGCCCGTCGTTATGAGCGTGGACGGCAGGCAGAAGGGAGAGAACCGGGATCCAGCAGCCTGTCCCGAGGACGGGGGCTTTCTGATTCGGAGATGCCCCAGAGGGCCGAAAAGGTATAGAATAAGCACCCTATGGAGTTCGCGTTCGATCCAGTCAAGAGTGACTCCAACCTTGCCAAGCACGGCATCGACTTCCTTGCTGCCCAGAAGCTCTGGAACGATTCGGAGCTCCTGGAGGTTCCGGCCCGCACCACCGGAGAGCCAAGATTTCCAGTGATCGGCAGGATTGGCCTCAAGCACTGGTCGGCCGTGATCACCGACCGCGACCGGTGCATCCGATTGATTTCCGTTCGGCGGTCCAGACCAGAAGAGGTGGAGCTCTATGAACAGTTCTGATTTCGATCAACGTTTCGATGCCGGCGAGTCCGTGCTTGAGGCCCTCGACCTCGGCGGTGCCCGTCGCCGTCGGCTCGAGCAGAAACGCGTCAACGTTGACATCCCCGTGTGGATGATCGACCAGCTCGATCGCGAAGCCAGCCGTCTCGGTGTCACCCGTCAGTCGATCATCAAGGTGTGGCTCGCGGAGCGGCTGGAGCAGCGGACGTCTGCTTGAACCCCGAGCTGTGACTTCTATCCAGAAGCATGAAGCCGCACCCAAATGGGATCCAGCAGCCGCAGCGCTTCACGCGCTGTAGGCCATGGTTTGCGCCGGTCAGATGTGCCCCAACGCTGACTGACGGACACAAGACCAAGAGCCATTGCGGCGCAATGGGTCTCAAGCCATTGGGTGGGCATGGAGCCATGAGAGGTTGGGGTTGCGACACCAAGCCAATCCCTCGTGGATTCCCACGCCCGG
>NZ_JAGQCD010000080.1 GCF_024345975.1 Cyanobium sp. Cruz-8D1
CACCCACAACTTCCCCCTCGATCTGGCGGCCACCGCCAGCACCCCCGTGGCCCTCACGGCGCCTGCAATCGGTTAGTGGGACTTTGAATCCCGCCCAGTCGATCCTGCTTCGCTCCATGGACTGAGCCGCCACCCTGGGGCCTGGAGTGATCCGGGCCCTTTCCCGTGACACGCTGGGGGACACCACCGGCTGAGGCGATGGCGCGCCCCCCGTACCAACCCTCCCTGCTGCGGCTGCTCCACGGCGTCACAGCGTTGCTGGTTCTGGGCTGCTGGCTGAGCGGGCTGTTCGTGTACAGCCGCTACGACGGCCGCTGGGGGCGGCTGCCCTTCACCCCCGGCGGCAACTGGATCGACCTGCACGGCCAGGCGGGCTTTCTGCTGCTGCCCCTCGGGCTGGCCTTCGCCGCCTACGCCCTCAGCCTGGGCCGGGCGCGCCTGCGGCGCTCCACCAACGCCATGGCCCTGGGGGCCCTGGTGCTGGCGGTGGCCACCGGCAAGCTGATGCAGGAGGACTGGCTGCGGGACGGCCAGCTGCACCACCTGGCCTACAGCCTGCACCTGGTGGCCTGGCTGGTGATCGGCCTGGCGGTGGTGCTGCATGTGGCAGGCAGCCTGCGGCTGGGGGGAACGCCCCTGTTGGCCTCGATGGCCAGCACGACCCTGCGGCCGGGGGATCGGCCCGGCGACTGGCCGGAGCAGGTGCGGCGGTATCTGAAGCGGGTGGGCTGAACGTCCAGCCCCGAGGACGCGCCCCAGGGAAGAGTCCATGATCCACGGGGCCGATGGGGAGGCTCCAGGTGGGCTTCGAGCATGAACGCCACCCGTTCGCCGCCGTCGTCGTGAACGGCCAGCAGATCTTCGGTGCTCAGGCGTGTGCGCAGCCGTACCTTCCGTGTGGGGCAGTAGCAGGCCAGAGCGTCGCGGAAGAACCGTGGATCGAGGCTCTGCGCCATCCCTCCACGGCCATCTGAATTACGATTGAGCAATATCAGTACTTCAGGCGATGCGCAGCACCATCACCGCCCGCGGCCAGACGGTGGTTCCGGCCCCGATCCGCGAACGCTTCCAGCTGGGTCCGTCCACGCGGTTGGAATGGATCGTGGAGGGCGACGGGACCATCCGTGTGGTTCCCGTTGCCCTGGATCCCATCACCGCCTTCCGCGGCTCCGGCGCCGGGGGAGCCACCACCCGTCTGCTCGCCGACCGCCGCCACGATCGCCAGCAGGAGGCCTGATGGCCGGCCGCTGGCTGCTCGACACCTCCGCCCTGCTGGCCCTGCGCGACAACGAAACCGGCGCGGAGCGCGTCGCCGAACGGCTGCAGCGCTCCCAGGCCCGCCAGGGCAGCTGCCTGGTGTGCTTCATGAGCCGCATGGAGTTGCTCTACCGGGTGTGGAAGGACGAAGGCGAACGGGCCGCCCGCCTCGCCGATGCCCAGCTGCGCTCCCTGCCCCTGGATTGGGTCGCGGCCAGTGACGCCCTGCTGGACCGGGCGGCGGCCATCAAGGCCACCCATCCCCTCTCCGTGGCCGATGCCTGGATCGCCGCCGCCGCTGAGCAGGAGGGGGCGGTGCTGGTGCACAAGGATCCTGAATTCCGCTCCCTGGCCCACCTTCCCCAGGACTGGCTGGGCTGAGGCCACCCCAACGGTCTGATCAAAGCGGATCCCCGGGCAGGAAGCGCCGGATGAACAGCTCCAGGGGCATCGGCCCGCAGCGGAGCTGCCAGAGGGTGCCGCCCGGTAGCGGTACTCGGCATCGGCGGCCTGGGCGGGGCCGTGGCGAAGCGCCACCCGTGTCTCAGGGCCGATGGAATCCGCAACCCATGATCGGCGCCTTCAAGTCCGTGCGACGGAGGATCAGGTGCAACCGTTTTGGTTGCAAAATGGTTGCCGCTGCCCCGGCAACGGCGATGGCCAGGAGCCTCACCCTCAAGAATCTCCCCGACGACCTCTACGGCCGCCTGAAGCAAGCGGCCAAGCAACATCGCCGCAGCCTCAACAACGAAGCGATCGTGTGCCTGGAAGCGGCCCTTCCGCCCCAGGCCATCACGGCCGCCGAGCGACTGGAGCAGATCCGGGCCCTGCGCCACAGCCTGCCGACGGAAGCGGCGTTCACGCCCGACCAGATCGATGCCTTCAAGCGCGAGGGCCACCCATGATCGTGGTGGACACCAACGTGGTGGCTTACCTATTGCTGGCAGGCCCCCAGACCGAGAAGGCTGAGGCACTTCTGCTTCACGACCCTGAATGGGCCGCTCCGGTGCTCTGGCGAAGCGAACTGCGCAACGTGCTCAGCGGTTACCTGAGACGTGGGCAGCTGGATCACCAGCAGGTGCTGAGGCTCCAGGGCCAGGCGGAATCGTTACTTCAGGGGCGGGAGGTTCCGGTGGTTTCCGCCGACGTGTTCCGGCTGGTCGAGGGGAGCGACTGCAGCGCGTACGACTGTGAGTTCGTGGCGGCCGCCCTGGCGCTCCAGACCCGCCTGATCAGCTGCGATCGCCAACTGCTGCGGGCCTTTCCCGCGATCACCACCCCGTTGGAGCAAGCCGTGCCCTGACGCCTGATCACAGCGGATCCCCCGGCAGAAACCGCCGGATGAACAGCTCCAGGGGCATCGGCCCGCAGCGGAGCTGCCAGAGGCTGCCGCCCGGCAGACGCCGCCAGGCCTGCACCTGGAGCGGGGCCGCGTCCCCGGCCAGCAACTGAACCTGATAGCGGTACTCGGCATCGGCGGCCTGCTCGGGGGCGACCAGGGGGTCGGCGCCGGGCTGGGTGGCCAGGAACGCGGCCGCGAACGCCCCTGGCTCCGGCCGCTGGCGCAGGGCCGTGGCAAAACGCCAGGCGGCACCGGTGGGGTAGCCGTCGTGGTGGAGGTAGAGATGGCGCTCAGGAACGCCGGGAAAACCGGTGAACGAATAGACGGCGCGGGTGGCCAAGGGGCTGGGGCGGCTGCACAGGGAAGTGCCACCGGTGTCTCACACGCTGGTGATAGTCGAACCGACGCCATTCCCTGGCGCCGACACCCCCAGCTAGCCTTACCTGGTAATACCAGCCCTGCATCCGGTGTCGATGGACCCAGCCGATGCCGCCACCAGCTCGATCACCAGCAAGGGGCAAGTCACCATCCCCAAGGCGTTGCGGCAGCAGTTCGGGCTGGCCAGGGGCAGCCGCGTCAGCTTCGCGTTGGTGGGGGATCACATCGAGCTGCGACCCTGGAAGCCGGCGCAGCCAGTGCCGGAGAGCGGCTTCGGATTGCTGAGGACCAACCGGCCCCCCGTGCCGGCGGACTTCGATCCCGCCAGCCTGCTGCGCCCATGATTGGCGTAGACACCAATGTGCTGGCCCGCTACTTCGTGGCGGAGGACGACGCCGATGCGGCCACGGAACGCCAGCGCCGGGCCGCCCGCGATCTGATCGAATCCGGCCAGCCGCTGTTCCTGGCCAAAACGGTGGCCCTGGAGCTGGAGTGGGTGCTGCGTGGGTACTACGGCTTCCCGGTGGAGCAGGTGCTGCAGGTGTTCGACCACCTGCTGGCCCATCCCGGCCTCACCGCAGAAGACCGGCCAGCCCTGGAGCAGGCCGTGGCCGGTGTGCGCAGCGGGCTCGACTTCGCCGATGCCCTGCACCATGCCAGCTGCCGCAGTTGCGAGGCAATGGCGTCGTTTGACGATCGTGGCTTCGGGCGACGCATCCGCCATCTCAATCTCGCGCCACGGCTGTTCGTTCCTGCCTGAGCGAAGCCAAGGCGCTGCGTGATCCTTCGATGGCCGCACCAAAGGCAAACCTATGCCCATGGGGCAACCGCAGGGCGTTCGTGGTCCCCACCGCCCCCTGGCATCTGGTGCTGCTGATGAAGGACATCGTGCGGACGCTGGGGTGAGCTCCCTACGCTCAGAAGAGATCAATGAACGGATTCCGCCAATGAGAACCGTGAAAAGCCTGATTGAGGAACTGGCCAGGTTCCCTGACGAAGCTCTCTGCCATGCCTACGAAGGAGAGATCATCGGGATTGTCATTCGGCTCGGCGGACGCGAGGGAGTGATTCACTGCAGTGAGCGTGAAGGCGCTGAGCCGGAAACCGAACCGCTCAAAGGCCTATAAAGCGCGTGGCAGATCAGATCGAACTTGTGCAAGTTATGCACTGGTTGCCTGCGGGTCTAACTTGCCTTCCGAAAGTCATTGCGGACTTGCTTGGACATCACAGAGCACTCACGCCCGGAAAGGTCGGCGATCTGCTTCTGGTGTTGCCAAACAGTGTGCTGATCAAGGCGAACATCCACCTGGGCACTGCCATCTGGTGCCTCATCAACGATGATCTCGCCGCTGGCGGATGCCGGGGCCTTGGTGTCTTTCACTCCTCCACCTCCACCGAAGCCGCCTGGGAGGGGGAGCTGAACTCGTAATCCTGCGCGAGGACGAGACCGGCTGATTCCTCCAGAAACACACCCCCTGGCTCACCAGCTGGACCCTGACCGCCACCCATCCGGCGGGGGTCGAGTCAACGAAGTCGGTGCGGCCCTTGGCACCACGCAGCACCGTGAAGCCACCAGGTGACTCGAAGCCCTGGCCGGAGGCCTCTGGCCCCTTGAGGAGGAAGAGCCGCCGGCTCGATGCGGCGGACTTGCCCGTGGGCTGCTCAAAGGCGCGGAAGCCGAGCACCGGGCAGCAGAGGAGGAGTTCTTCAAGGAAGCCAGCAGCCTCGGCCCGGTCCATCTCCGCCAGCGTGATGGTGCGCCCCTGCACCGCGTTCTCCAGGCGGCAGCGTTTGGCCTCCTGGGCCAAGCGGATCAGGCGAGCCTCCAGATGTTGGGCATGGGCCTTGTTCAGATAGCCGTCTTTGGAGGTGAAGGCGTAGGCGGTGGTCCAGAACTCCTTGGCCTGGTGCTGTTCGAGGCGTCGGCCCAAGCGATCGGCTTCGCCGATATAGACACGATCGGCGCCACCCTCAGGATCTGGCCCGGCGAGCACGTAGACACCCGGGCGACCAGCGTCCGGCCGCTGGGTGAACTCTTTGAGCTGGGAGCGAGGCACCACAAAGCCGATGCCGCTCCAGTTTGTTTTCTCCACGATGCGCATGCCCTCCGGCATACCAGAGGGCACGAACAGACGCAGGGCGAAGGGGCGGGCGGGGCTCATGGCTTCTGGCAAGTACACCATTACATTCACAGCAAACGGGGCAGTCCCAGTTCCTCAAGGAACGCATTGTGCTTCTCGCGAGCGTCCTCAATGGTTTTCTCAAGGGAAACCAGCTCGGAATGGACGGCTTGCAAGTCGATCTCCTCCTCGGCAACAGCCGTGCTGATATAGCGGGAAATGTTCAGGTTGAAGCCGGTCTTCTCGATTTCGGCCATCTCCACCCGCCGGGAGTAGCGGGCTTCCTCCTCTCGCTGCTGATAGGTGTGGATGATCTTGTGGATGTGCTCCTGGCTCAATTGGTTCTGGCGTTTGCCTATCACGAAGTGCTCGGCGGCGTTGATGAAGAGCACGTCGTCGGGCTTCTTGCATCGCTTGAGCACGAGGATGCAGACCGGGATGCCGGTGGAGTAAAAGAGATTGGCAGGCAGGCCGATCACGGTATCGATGTGGCCGTCTTTGAGCAGCTTGGTGCGGATGCGTTCCTCGGCACCACCACGGAAAAGCACCCCATGGGGCAGGATGATGGCCATCACGCCTTCCTCTTTGAGGAAGTGAAAGCCGTGCAGCAGGAAGGCGAAATCGGCAGCGGATTTAGGAGTTTGCGGAAAAACCGTCTAAGCAGTCGTGTTTTCCCATCTCCGAGCTGATTTCTCGGTGATTTCGTCAGATGGGTTCAGTTCAAGCGCTCAGACAGCCCGATTTCGCAGCATTTGGACTGTTTTGGTGGCCCGGCTGATGCCGTTTGCGCACACCTTTGGGCATCTGCTGGTTCATGCCGCCGCCATGGTGGGCCTGAGCAAGTTGCCCAGGCGGATCAGGTTGTAGGCGATCACGTACAGGCCGAACACGGCACTGACGTTCTCGATGCCGCGCAGTTTGAACTGGCGCAGTCCGCCGAACGCCTACTCCTTCTCTTCGAGAAGGCTTCGCCTACGGAGAAGCCTTCGGCTAGATCCAACCAAACACCTTTTCGATCCCCCGGCGGGCATTGATCGACTTGGCGTAGCCCACGTGGCGGGTGGTGCGGGCATCGATCGCTGAGCCGCCGCTGCGGGCGGTGTTCTGGGCCACGTGGGGCGTGACACCGATCCGCCGCATCTCAGCGACAAAACCTTTGGTGTCGTAGTTCTTGTCGGCAC
>NZ_JAGQCD010000081.1 GCF_024345975.1 Cyanobium sp. Cruz-8D1
GTCTGGGGATCCACAGGGGATTGGATTGGTTTCGCAGCCCCAAGCTCCCATGGCTCCCTGCCCACCCCATTGACTGAGACCCATTCTGTCGCAAGGGTTCTCAGACTTGTGTCGGGCAGTCAGGGTCACGGGACTCCCCGGCTGGTTGCCCCACCACACGGACCGACAGGTCAAGCGAAAGACACCGCTCCAGAGCGGGGCGGGTCAGGCAATAGCTGGGTCAGGCCCGCGTTGGTGGGGTCCCGGAATCATCAGTAGCAATAGCTGGTGACCTTCCCGGCTGAAACGCCGGCCCTTACTGCTCCTGCCATGGGTTCCTGGAATTCCACCGGTTCGATCCGCGGTCCGGAGGGGCCCAGTGGGCCCCAGGGCTCGCCCGGTGTGCTGGGCCCCCAGGGCCCGGCTGGGTCTCAGGGACCCCAGGGCCCATCGGGCTTGCAGGGTCCGGCCGGTCCGAGCGGCCCAACTGGTACGGCGGGTCCGACCGGTCCCCAGGGCATCCAGGGATCGGTCGGTGCCGATGGCCTGATCGGACCCCGCGGAACGGGCTGGTTCACCGGCACCGGTGCCCCACCGGCAGTCATTCCCGGCGCTGTCGATGGTGACCTCTACCTCGATCTGACGACGGGAACCGTCTACGTGCTCGGGCCGATTCGCGTGGCCGATCTGCCAGCCATCGGCACGACCTTCCAGGGCGGCTTCTACGCCGGCCTGATCAGCCACACCGCCAACGGCGCGGCCACCCATGCCCTGATCGTGGCGCCCAAGACGGCCGGCTCACTGCTGAACGTGGCCTGGAAGAGCGCCAACACCACCAGCACAGGGACGACGAGTGTCTACGACGGTTGGGCGAACAGCGAGGCGATGAACAACGCCAGCCATCCGGCCGCGCAGTTCTGCCGCTCGCTCAACATCGGCGGCTACGACGACTGGTACCTGCCCGCCACCCAGGAGTGGGATGTGCTGTACCGAGCCTTCAAGCCGGAGGCGACGGCCAACGGCACCTATTCGGGAGCGGGCTATGGCGCCAACCCCTATGCAGTTCCCCAGGGCGGCAACTACAGCGACAGCAATCCGGCCCTGACGGGAGTGCTGGCGTTCCGCGCCGGTGGGGCGGAGACGCTCAAGCACTTCGATGAGGTCTACGGCGACGATCCTTTCTTCCACTGGACCTCCACCCAGGCCGCCACTGGCACGGCTTTTCAGCGGACCACCTTCATGGGCACCCAGTTCGCCGAGGCCAAGACGAGCGCCACGGCCACCCAGGTGCGGGCGATCCGACGCATCCAGGTGTTGCCGTAACCAGCGAGGAGGAGAGAAGCGATGGCCAACTGGCTGCCGCGCACCCAGGTCTCCGGTCAGCGGATGAGTATGAGCGCCACCACCACGTCCCTGCTGCCGGGGGCCAGTGCCTTGCTCGATCTGCCGGGACTGGGGCGACTGGGCCATTTCCTCGCCGTCAGCACCGATGCGCCGGGCTGGGTGAGCTTCTACAGCTCCGTTGCGGCGCGGGAGGCCGATGGCAGCCGCCCGATCACCCAGGACCCAGCGCCCGGCAGCGGGGTGCTGCTCGATCTGGTCACCACCACCGCCGCCCTCACGATCCCCGCTCCGCCGGGCGGCACCTACTTCTCAACCGACGGAGGCACGTCCCCCAACAGTCCCCCGCTGCTGCGGGCGTTGGTGCGCAACACCGGCACCGCCCAGGCCGCCATCGCCCTCACTGTCACCGCCGTCGTGCTGGCGCCCTGAGATGAGCCGAACCCTGATCGACATCAGCCGCCTCGGCACCGACACCACCTGGCCCTGAGCCACTGGCGGGAATGCAACGAGCTGCACTTCATCAGCGGCCTGCCGCCCCAGGGCCAGCCCCATTGGGGCCTGCAGCTGATCACCGGCACGGCGGACTTCATCCGCCACTTCCCGCCGATGAGCGCCATGGGTGCCCGCCAGCACCCTCAGCAGGGGCCGCTGCTCTCCAGCTCCGGCGGTGGCGGAGGCGGGGGTGAAGGGAGCGGTGCTCTGGCCAGGCCCACCACGGGGTTGCTCTGGCCTCGGGGGGTGTGAGACCACCCCTTTTGGGGGTAATATGACTCAACACTTGAGTTGTACTACCCGCTCTGGGGGTGCAACTGATCCAGTCATGAACCCCGTCCTTGAGGCGATTTTCGGCAACCGCACGGCGGCATGGGTGCTGTTGTTTTTGCAGTGCTATGGCGAAGGACATGCCCTCCGCATCGCCAAGACCTTCGGTTTTGGGTTGAATATGACCCAGCGTCAGCTGAAACGCCTCGAAGAAGAGGGTGTGCTGGTGAGCCGCCTGGTGGGCAACATCCGCCTCTTTTCCTTCAATGATCGGAATCCAACTGTGCGCAACCTCAAGGAGCTACTAGAAGCCGAGCTCAAGTTGCTACCTAATGAACAAGTTCAGCAGTATTTCCGAGAGCGGCAACGTCCGCGCCAGTCGGGCAAAGCCTTGGTCCATCATGGCTGAAATCACAGAAGCCACCAGCATTGAGGAACTGGCGGTGATCATCAGCGAGGCATTGGAGGCTGCTGGGATCACCGCCACCTTGTCGGGCGGTGGGGCGGTATCGATCTACAGCCACAACCAGTACATGAGTCATGACCTTGATTTTGTGACTTCAGCGGACCCCAAGAGCCTGCTCAAGGCGATTGCTCCCTTGGGCTTCGTCCAGGGTTCAACCAAGCGGCTCTATGAACATCCACGTACGACGTGGTTGGTTGAATTCCCTGCCGGTCCCCTCGCCTTTGGAGATCTCTATATTGGGGACCCTCGATCAATCGACAGTCTTCTGACTGTGCATGGATCCTTGCGCGTAATCACGCCAACCCTTTGCGTGATCGACCGATTAGCGGCTTACTTTCATCATTGTGATCGGCAATGCTGGGATCAAGCAGTCATTGTTTGCAGAAGCCATTCGATTGACTGGGATGCGATTGTCAGCTGGGCAGAAAACGAGAGGCCGGAGTTTAAGGAGGTCCAGAGATTGCGGGCAGAGGCAGATTCGCAGGCATGACGATCTCCATCGGAACGAGCCCCCCCTCACTAGGGAGTGGCTGGTGCCCAGAACCGAGACAACAAACGTATCGACCACACCGCCATGGAAGTGGTCCATTGGCCCAGATTGGGCATGACGGCCTATCCAGGCCACCCGCCAGGCCCCTACCGGGCCCGCACCAACCTGCCGCGCACCTGCTTCCGCTCCGAGCGCCTAGCCGGTAGGGGCGATCCGCGCAGGATGGCTTCGATGCGCTCCACCAGATACTTGGGCACCATCCCACCGGCCACTTGCTCGCGGGGCAGCAGGAAGGTGGCTCCAGCCAGCGGATTCCACTGGGCAGATTGCTGATGCAACAGCCGGCCGCCCTTGCCGCTTTTCTCGAACCGCACGAGTAACCCATGATCGGGGCAGGCATGGAGGGTGACGCGCCAGCGGATCCGGCTCTGGAGCACCTCGACTTGGGCCATGCCCATAGCGTTTGAAGACCGGACCCAGGGCAGCCTCTTCAGCCAGGAGGCGGCAGGGCCTATTAAAAGTCTCAAGCTGAGATCGTTTGTGGGCTTTCCTGTCCATGGCAGCGCATCAGCCGCAGCAAGAGTGCCACGTTGTGGCTGACGGGCTCGGTGCCGTCAGCGATGGAATGAAACCCGTTGAGGCGCAACAGGTTGAGCGCCAGGGTGCGTAGCCCTGCCAGCACCTGCACCCCGTTACGTTCCCGGTAGCGGTGGGCGTCCTCACGCCGCTGGGTGTCGCGGACCCAGTGCCAGGAGTTCTCGATCGACCAGCGGTCCCGCACGTTCTGCAGCAACGCTTTTGCGGTGGTGCGCAGACTGGTGACGTAGTAGCGGGTCTCATCAATCGGCCTTCCTTCACGCGTGCCGACGGACCGCACTGCAATGATCAGGGCGCTGCCTGGCCAGATCTCCTTGATCGTCGTGGGGGCTTCCATTGCCCTCAGGGTCCAGGTGCTGGTGCGCCCATGGCCGCGTTCCGACGCGCTGGCCTGAAATGGCTGCCGCTTGCCGTAGGTCAAGCGATCCCGGATCAGCTGAAAAGCCTTTCTCCGACTGCCTTTGATGGCAATCAAGAAGTCGGCGCCCTGCTCCGCAAGGAAAAGAAAAACGGTCGATTCCCGTGCAGGGCAACTCCTTCGGAGAAGGCTTCGCCTACCGCCTGCACCAGCACGTCGGTGAGCTCGATGCCGCTGAGGAGCCGCTGGAGCGCCGCCGTCTCGCTGCTCTCGTCAGTGGCGTAGGTGGTCTGAGCTATCGCCACACCCAGCTGCTGGGAATACAGGCTCACCTGGGCAATGAACGTCGCTGCGGCACCAGTCTTCTGATCGATCGAGCCGCGCAGCGTCTTGCCAACCGCTTCGCGGAAGCCCAAGGGCTACGCACACGAGAGACTCGACGCCATCAGCCAGGGCGGGCTGCTGTCTCATCCACTGGAGCAGCAGAGCCTCAAACGCCTCCACATCGAGCTGCAGGAACAAGTAACGGAACGTGGAATCCGACGGGGGCTTGCCGATCTCCAGGCCGAGAACCTCATTGAGCAAGGCAAGGTGGCGCTTGGCAAACCGCTCCATGCCGACCAAGGAACCCTGCCCACTGACGATGGCCAGGATCGCCACCAGCAGCATCCACCACTGCGGATAGCGCACCCCGCGGCGCATCCTGCAGCTGGGCAAGGCCTTCAGCAGGGTGATCAGATCGGCAGCAGCATCAGGCTCGGCAGGATCGAAAGAGACGGGCATGGGGAAGGTCCATTCCCGTGGACCGAATCCCATGCTGACAGGATCAGCCAGGCTTACTGTGGCAGACTTTTAATAGGCCCTGCAGGAGGCGGGCTGTTGAGGTGTTAAAATTATACTTAAATTCGGCCAATCGTTGGGGATGACGAGCAAAGAAGCCTCTGGGCTGAGCAGGGAGCAACAGATTCTTGACTTCATCAGTTCAAGGCTGCGGAGAGCTGGCGCAGTCTTTGCCGATGCAGATCTTGCGTCTCTTGATATTGACAGTGTTGGTATCGATTCGCTCGAACTAACGGAATTGATCATGGAGCTTGATGATCAGTTCCAGGTGGTCATCGACGATACCGTTCTAACGGGAAGCACAACAGTCGCCGAGTTGGCTTCCGCTGTCGCCCAAGGGGCAGGAGGCGAGCATGGCGGTTGATTATCTTCGCCTCATCCAGGTTTTTGCCCAGTCCACCGGGTCACGCCAGCTGTTCTCTGCTCCGGCTGCCGATGGCCCGATCATGTCTTTATCCCTGGGGGACGGGGAGCAGCAGGCGCATTTTGTCTACGACCTGCCCATGTCCAAGCGGGTGCTCAACGAATCGGCCACCTTCGTCCAGGACCATTTCCTGGACAGGTTGCTCGCAGATTGTGATCCGATCAGGGTCCGATGGGTCAAGTTGTTTGTCGAGCAAAGTCCAGAGTTTCTGGATGGTCCCAGCCACACGCGGGTGAGGAGGGTCTTCAAAACCAGTATCGATCGCTATGCCGCAGCGGTTTCTGGGCGTCCCGTTGAGGAGATTGCTGATCTCATGGCGCGGGGGCTTGAGACGCCCGGTGTCACGGCGTTGGCCATCGCCAAATCGATTCTTCGCCTGCAATGGGTGCAGATTCTGCAGGCGGAATTGAAGCGGGAAATCGTGCTGGATGATGCCCTGTTGTTTGGGCCGGAAATCTTTACTCCATCAATTCGCATTAAAACCAGCGTCTACGCCCTTAAGAGTTTGCTGAAAAACCCGGCCACCTCTGCGAAAATTGATCAACTGCCCATTCGTTGATGCGAGGCCAACAGGAGCGCAGCGGCGCCTTGTTCTCCTACGTCTCGATCGAGGAGCGGATCCCGGCCAGCCATCCGCTCAGGCGGATTCGCAAGTTGGCGGACCAGGCCCTTGATCGGCTCAATCCCACTTTCTGCAGGCTGTACGCGTCAGAGGGACGGCCGCGTCCCTTTGCGTGGTGTAAATCCCGAGGCCCGAATGCCCTGATCAGAGGGTGAACAGAGTGGAATGACGGGCTGTCATTCCGGAGGTGCAGATGCGCCTCTTGCAGTCACGATGAAACGGG
>NZ_JAGQCD010000082.1 GCF_024345975.1 Cyanobium sp. Cruz-8D1
GCTTTGTGACTCTTTGCTGCTCGTCCCAGAAGCCTCTCTGACCCACAGTTGTTGTGAAGATTGCTTAACCGATCATAATCGGAATCATGCCACAATCAAGTGCCTTGTTGATTTTTCGAAGTTCCCTGATGTGGATTCCTTTCTTCGCTCTCAAGGCTTTACACTCTTACGGTTTGCCTCTTCGGCAGGCAGGCCATTCAAGCCATTGCAGATTATAGATAATCGGTACCAGTCCATCAGCCAGCTCCTTTGGGCGGATGCGATCTATGTACGAGACTTTAGAAAGCTAGAGTTATGGAGTAATCACCAACTGAGAACAGCGAGCTTCCTTTTACATCAGCTTTACGATGCGTTTGACTTAACGGCTTTCCTTTTGTCTGAGTTGGATCGACGTTGCGCCATAAGCTATTCTGAACCCTATCTCAGCGCCTTGTTGCTGGGGAATCAGACCTTGGGCCTAAGTGGCTTATGAAGGAAATCTGTCCCTTACCGTAAGTTCATTTTCTCGCTTGGCAGTCAGGCCAAGTAGTCACTCTGTGTCGAGAGGCTTGAATAGTCCACCGTTGATAGTCAGTTAATCCTGCAGGCAAGATTGACGGGGATGATCTAAGCAACTTTATCTTCTGGCACTTAACTAATCTCAAACCCATGAATCTGGAACCTCCCATCTCCTTGATAGAGCGTGCCCTGTCTTATCAAAAGACGGGATGCCTAGACAAGGCCGGACTCATCTACCGAGGCCTATTTCGACGCAACTTTCAATCGGCTAGATTCTATACAAACTATGGAGTACTTCAGTATCAAAATGGGGATAAGACCTTTGGTTTGCAATTATTTGAGCGAGCACTGCTTTGTGATCCCTCCTATCAAATTGCTTGGGATAATCTTCAAGTTGATGCTGACTTGATGAAGTCTCAGGCCACACTGCTCCATATTTCCACCAAAATCCTTAGTATATTCCCTGGCTCTCAGCAAGCAACGATCGCCTATGTAAAGGGGCTAATTGCCAACAGTAACTATGAACTAGCTAAGACCTCAGCGGCTAAAGGCCTTGAATGTAATCCTGACGACTTAATGCTCCGTGAACTGAGTGCTCGTTGTGATTTGGCGCTTGGAGATATTGACTCAGCATTGGTACATCTTCTTTATATCCTATCTTTGAAGCCTGCTGATGTCTTTGCGTCCATAGGAATGTCTGACATCGCCCTTAAGTCAGGTGACTTTGAGTCGGCCATTTCGATTCTTGAAGCTGCTTATCAAGACAATGCGGAAAACTATTTTCTAATGCTTGAACTCGCACGCGTTTATCAGAGCAGTGGATCTCTTTCCAAGTCAATTGATATGTATGCATTGGCTTTGGCCAAGTCTGAGAATTCTCCGATCATTGCTAGTAATATGGCCTATTGCTATGGGGAAATGGGAGATATCACGAAATCCTTTGAGCTCTACGATCGTGTGATCCAGCAAGGAGTGGAGTCACCGGAGGCTCTAATCCCATTGATCTTTATGTGTTCGACTTTGGGAGAGGGCTATCTTGACAAACTACAAGAGTATTGTTCTCTCTTCTGGAGTATGTATATTCAGAATGATACTGAGTGTGGCTCTGATGGGGCAAAAGATACTTCTTTTGTTGAGAATGACCAAGTTCTATTTTCTCCAGGACCACTTGCAAAGGTGCGGGTAGGCATTCTTACGGGGGATCTGGGTACACATGTTGTGTCTAGTTTCCTGGCATCTTTCTTGCTGAACTATTCGAAGGAATCTCTGGACGTTGAGATCGTATCTAATCAATGGAAGAATGATCAAATTGCTGATGTCCTTTCGCAGACGGCCAGCAAATGCTTTTCTATTGCTGATTACAGCGAAAGTTCTGCCAGAAACTTATTGCATAGCCGTAAGTATGATGTAATTATTGAAACCTCTGGATTTACCTCGGGGTCGGCAATTCATCTGCTTGCGGATAGGTGCGCTCCTATTCAATGCCATTGGATCGGCTATCATGCAAGTACCTTTATGCCCACAATGGACTACTTCTTGGGAGACTCTATAATGACTCCGCAAGCTCATGCTCATCATTTTACTGAACAGGTTGTGAGGCTCAACAGGGCTTGGCTTGCTGCAACGCCGTTTACACTTATTCCCGAAGCTACTGGGAGACTGCTGGATGCTGAGGTTGTGATTGGGTCATTCTCCCAAATTGCCAAGCTTACTGATCACACGCTAAAGCTATGGTCTGATCTCTTGATGGCAGCCCCACATGCCAAACTTCTGTTAAAGGATAGATTCACAAATGATTTTAAGATGAGAGAGCGGATTCTTGGTGTCTTTAAACGACAAGGCGTTCAATCAGGCCGAATTGTCTTCTTGAACCGATCTAAGGATTGGTTTGAGCATATGAATGTCTACAATATGATTGATGTGGCTCTGGATACTACGCCCTGGTCTTCCGCTACAACTGCTTTTGATGCGCTCTCAATGGGTGTGCCTCTTGTTGGCTATAGCGGTATGACTACCTCAGGCTTAATGAGCTCATCCGTACTTCACCATTGCGGCAAAGCTGAATGGATTGCCAGAAGTGACAGGGAATATGTTGAGAAATGCATGACCATCATTGAGGATGTCCAATCCTTTAGGACGAGGAAAAGAGTCTTTCAGTCGGAAGTATTAAAGTCTCAACTATTTGATGGCCAAAGCATGGCAGAGGAAATTGAGCGCTTTGTCTGTCGGTTGTAGAGGCGCGGACAATGAGACCATCTCCATCAATCAGTTTTGTCGATTTAATCGCTCCGATTTAGGAGCAGCTCATGGCGCCGTTGGTTTGAATGGTGATTGTCACAATCGTGGCACTCGTGCCTACCGTGGCGGCTAAACACCTGACCCCTGAGGCTCCAGAGGCAAAACTTCTCGAGATCACAGTTCCCGCGGCACCGACTGCACATGTGATCGTAGGGCCCCCAACGACCGTAGCAGGGGAGATGCCAACACCACCAGTAAAAATGAACGTCCCACATTCCTTTGCGACCCCTATAGCCTCACCAACAGCAGAACCTGCCGCTGCAGCGTTTCTGGCTTGCAGGAAGTTAGGCAGGGCCACAGCTGAAAGAATCCCCACGATGGCCACCACAATCATCAATTCAATCAAGGTGAAGCCTTTCTGGATGGGGCTCTTTCTCTTTCGCAGACTGCGGATCAGAGCAAGTTTCGTCTTTGGGGAGATGTCCATTGCCAGAAGTTATGAAAACTTGAATGTAGGACTTATGGCTGTACCGCGCGGAAGGTACTCTTGGGGAAGCGAGAAATCAAGCAGCATGTACCAATAGAACAGACCCTGAAGATCATTAAAAAAGCTCAAGTATAAGACTTGAGCTTATCTTTGAGAAAAGCCTGAAACGCCTATGCGCAGGTCATGGCACCGTTTGCTGGAATGGTGACAGTCACCGAAGTCGCTGTGGTGGCGACGGTAGCTGCGAGGCAACGCACGCCGGCAGCCCCAGATGCAAAAGTTCTTGAGGTGACAGTGCCTTGCGTCGCACCAGCAGCACATGTGATTCCGGGGCCACCAGTCACGGTGGCTGGTGCGGCTCCAACACCGCCAGAAACGAGGAATGTTGCACACTCCTTGGCAATTCCAATGGCTTCACCAACAGCAGAACCCGCCGCTGCAGCGTTTCTGGCTTGCAGGAAGTTAGGCAGGGCCACGGCGGAAAGAATGCCCACGATCGCTACCACGATCATCAGCTCGATCAAGGTGAAGCCCCTTTGGAGGGGATTCTTCTTGTCTCGCAGGCTGCGCATCAGCGCCAGCTTGGTCTTTGGGGAAATGTTCATGGGAAGGGCTGGGAGGTTCTTGACTTCCATCACATTAGGCAACACAAAGGGCTGCGTCCACCTTGGATTCGTCCTTCGGTGTGACGGGCGACGTTGTAGCTACTAACGTTCAGACCGCTTGCCCTGCCTGAGACCTTGTGGATAGTGGCCCCACCGGAGCGAGCCGTGATGTCGGCCTTTTTATTGTTCAGTAGGATCGATTTGCGCTGGATCTCGCTGTGGCCTAATGATCCTCTAATGAAACTGACGGAATTTTCTCGGGTGATCAGGCGATTCCACTGGCCCCCCCAGCCCTTTTCGATCCGGCGCCGGCTTCTGGGCCTGAGCCTGCTGGCTGTTCTGGGGGGGTATGCCCTGCTGATCGTGGCCACGGCCCTGCTGGCCAGCCAGGAGCGGCGCAGCCAACACCGGGCCACCGCCGCCAACATGCGCCAGGTGCTCCTCTCGCGCCAGCCCGCGTCCCAGAGCCTCGAGGCCATCAGCGCCTCCCTGGCCCGGTTGATCAGTCCCAACGTCCTGGGCTGGGTCGAAACCGACCAGGGCATCCCCTATGGCGCCGCCGACCAGATCCGTCTGTTCTCCATCCCCACTGGTGTATCGCTGAGCCGCCTGCCCGGCCCCAAGGGCGGCCCAGAGGCTGTGGCGGTGGTTCGCCTGGGAGGGCGCACCTATCTCACCAGTGCGCAGTCGATCCGGCTGGGGGGCCGCAGTGTGCGCCTGCGCTTTCTGGAAGACATCACCCACAAGCTGGCCCAGCAACGACTGCTGCTGATCCTGCTGGTGGCCGCCGCCGGCATCGCCACCCTGTTCACCGGGCTGCTGTTGCGGCCGGTGCTGTTGCGGGGCCTCTCCCCCCTGGAGGATCTCGGCCAGCGCATGCAGGCGATCAGCACCGACAGCCTCGACAGCCAGCGGGTGCTGGTGGCCGCCCAGCCCCTGGAGCTGGCGCCGATTGCCCTGGCCTTCAACGATCTGCTCGATCGCCTCTCAGCCTCCTGGGAGCGCCAGCGCAGTTTCGCCAATGGGGTGAGCCATGAACTGCGCACCCCCATCAGCCTGATCCGCAACTACGCGAGCAGCCTGCGGCGCCGCTCGCTTGATCTTTCCAGCCAGCAGGCCGAGCAGCTGGCCTTGATCGAAGCGGAGGCCGGCCGGATGGGGCAGCTGGTGGCGGATCTGCTGGCCCTCACCCGCATCGAGGCCCATCGCACCCTGATGCCCTACGAGCCCTTCGATGTGGCCCAGGCGATCGAGCGGGTGGCGCAGCGGCTGCGCTCGCGCTGTTTTGGCCGGCTGCGGATCCGCCCTGGCGCCACCCAGGCCGCCCGCACCTTCGCCCTGGGGGATGCCGTTCGCTTCGAGCAGTGCCTGACCAACCTGATCGAAAACGCCCAGAAATACGATCCCGGTGCCGGGCCGATTCAGCTGCGTCTCGATTCCAGTCTCGATCGGGTGGTGGTGCATGTGATCGATTCCGGCCCCGGCGTGCCGGACAGCGAAAAGGCGCTGATTTTTGAACGCTTCGGCCGCGGCCGCAACACCACCGCCGTCCCCGGCAGTGGCGTGGGCCTGGCGGTGGTCAGGGCGTTGATGGAGGCGATGGGGGGGAGCGTTGCGGTGGCGGATGGGCCCCAGGGGGGGGCTGATTTCCAGTTGCGTCTGAAGGGCGTCGCTCCCCTTCCCGCAGCATGAAGCCCACACCGCGCACCGTCTGGATCAGGGTGGGCAGGCCTTCGGGCTCCAGCTTGCGGCGCAGATAACGGATATACACACCCAGCAGGTTTTCATCGCCGAAGTGGTTGTCGCCCCACACCTCCCGCAGGATGTCTTCTCGGTTCACCACCCTGCCGGCCCCGCGCATCAGGCACAGAAGCAGGTCGTACTCACGCACCGAAAGGGATAGCGCCACGCCGGCCCGCGTCACCTCCCGGGTCAGGGCTGATTCAAAGTGTGTCACAAGCGCGCTGGTCTGAGCTGCCAGCGTTGGGTTCGCTGAGCGAGCTTGCTCCTTCTCTGTGCGCGAAACCGGCTCTGCTGCAACCGATCTAGATCTGATCAGC
>NZ_JAGQCD010000083.1 GCF_024345975.1 Cyanobium sp. Cruz-8D1
GATCCCTCAAGCTTTCGCAACCGCTCAGGATGCCCAGCACGGCCACCAGCAGCAGATACCAGGCGGGGATACGAATCCCACGCCGCATCCGCACGTCGGGGATCGCCTTGAGGAAGCTGATCAGATCGAGATCGGTTGCAGCAGAGCCGGTTTCGCGCACAGAGAAGGAGCAAGCTCGCTCAGCGAACCCAACGCTGGCAGCTCAGGCCAGCGCGCTTGTGACACACTTTGAATCAGCCCTGGCACAACCTCTACAAGCAGGCCCACACCCCCTGGGAGTGGCACGGGCCGATCATGGAGCGCGCCCGCGAGCTGGGCCTGATCTGCTTCAGCTCACCGTTTGATGAAACCGCCGTCGACTTCCTCGAAGACCTCGGTGCCCCCGCCTACAAGATCGCCAGCCTCGAGAACAACCACCTGCCGCTGATCGAAAAGGCCGCCTCCACCGGCAAGCCCCTGATCATCTCCACTGGCATGGCCAGCCTCGGCGAACTCGACGACGCCGTGCGCACCGCCCGTGGTGCCGGCTGCACCCAGCTGGTGCCGCTCAAGTGCACCAGCACCTACCCCGCCAGCCCCAACAACACCAACATCCGCACCATCCCCCACCTGCGCGAGCTGTTCGGCTGCGAGGTGGGCCTGAGCGATTACACCATGGGGGTGGGCGTGGCTGTGGCTGCCGTGGCCCTCGGTGCCAGTGTGGTGGAGAAGCACTTCACACTGGCCCGGGCCGATGGGGGAGTGGATTCCGCCTTTTCCCTGGAGCCAACTGAGCTGGCCAGCCTGGTGCGCGAAACAGAACGGGCCTGGCAATCGCTCGGCCAGGTGCGCTACGGGCCTACAGAGGCGGAGCAGAAAAGCCTGGTGTTCCGTCGCTCCATCTATGCCACTGCCGACATCGCCGCCGGTGAGCCCTTCACCGAAACCAACATCCGCATTATCCGCCCCGGGCACGGTGCGCCACCAGCTCTCTATAGCCAACTCCTAGGCCGCCCAGCGCGCTGTGCCTTCAGCTGCGGCGCACCGCTCAGTATTGATCAGTTGCTGTAGGTTCGCCCTGTTGCGACCATACCGGGGTGATGGCACCACTTACACCATGGCTTAATGTGAATTGTAAGCGGGCAGATGGTGAACTCATTAATGAAGACTGCGGCGCTTTTTCTAATGATCATATCTCCGAGAGTAAAGTTTATCGTCTGCTCAGTCTACGGCATGTAGGCACCTTCAGATGATTGAAATCAATGATGTCCTTGTACGTCGAGAGCTGTTGATCGCTCCCTTTCAAAATTCAGTACCGGCATTGTTTCTGGATCGTGACGGAGTGGTGATTGAGGATTGTCACTATATTAATGATCCTGAGCAAGTACAATTATGTCATGGTGCTCGAGAGCTTGTTGCATCAGCTCGTGAACAAGGATGGCCCGTTATACTGGTTACCAATCAGTCCGGCATATCGAGGGGGTTCCTTGGCTGGGATGACGTCAATCGCGTCAACCAGCAGCGCATGGTAGATCTGCTAGGAGCTGACGCGCCTATTGCTGCGATTTACGCTAATGGCTATGGTCCGAATGCCCCAAAAGATAGCTGGCGCAAGCCAAGTCCTCGAATGATACTAGATGCGGCGGATGTTCTAAATCTAAAGCTAGACTGTTCATTGCTGATCGGCGATCGGCTTAGCGATATTCAAGCGGGAGTGGCAGCAGGGTTGGCGGGTCTTTTCCACGTTTTGAGTGGCCATGGCCGAGAGGTCCGGCCATCTATATTGCGTTGGCAAGCGCAGGCATCTCAGTCTGCACCACAAGTGAAGTTCTTGGATGGCCTTGATTCTTTCCCCTTAGAAACTTTCCAATTAGCTAGCAGATTAATTCACCGCAACTGAAGATTCTGAAGTGATTGGTGGGAATGGCGATGTGCTGATCTTGGGCGGCGGCATGGTGGGCCTCTGCCTGGCCCACCAGCTGGTGGAGCGCGGCATCGCTGGCTCCATCACGGTGCTCGATAAGGAGCCAGAACTGGGCCGCCACAGCTCCGGCCGCAATAGCGGCGTGCTGCATGCGGGGCTCTACTACAAGCCCGGCAGCATCAAGGCGCAAGTGTGCGTGGGCGGTGCCCGGCGGCTGCGCGCCTGGGTGGAGGAGCGGGGCCTGCCCCTGAATGCTTGCGGCAAGGTGATCGTGCCGCCACGCCCAGAGCTCGATGGCCAGCTGGATGTGCTGGCTGAGCGCGGCACCGCCAATGGCGCCACGGTGGAGTTCTGGGACGAAATCCACCTGCGCGAGCTGATTCCGGAGGCCCGCAGCGCCAGTGGCCGCGCCCTCTGGAGCCCGAATACGGCCGTGGTGAAGCCGATCACGGTGGTGCGCCGGCTGCAGCAGGAGCTGCAGGAGCGGGGCGTTTCCTTCCTCACGGGTCGGTCGGGCTGGACAGCCGAGCCGGAGCGCCGCCAGCTGCGGCTGGCCGACGGCGGCACTATTAACTATGTCCATCTGATCAACTGCGCCGGCCTGCAGGCCGACCGGGTGGCCCAGCCGTTCGGGGTGGGCCATGAGTACACCCTGCTGCCGTTCAAGGGCCTCTACTGGCAGCTCAAGGCCAGCTGCCCAATCCAGCCCCGCGCCAACCTTTATCCGGTGCCGGATCTCAACGTGCCGTTCCTGGGGGTGCACTTCACCCCCAGCGCCGATGCCACGCCGCTGGTGAGCATCGGCCCCACGGCCACACCCGCCTGGGGCCGCGAGAACTACCACGGCCTGCAGGCGCTGGAGCCGGCCATGGCGGCCGCCAACCTCACCGTGCTGGCCCGCCAGTACCTTGCCAACCGCGGCGGCTTCCGCCGCTATGTGCATGAACAGGCATTCCTGGCCCTGCCGCCGCTGTTGCTGCGGGCAGCTCAGCAGCTGATCCCGGCCGTGCGGGCCGAGCACCTGGAGCTGAGCCAGAAGGTGGGCATCCGCTCCCAGCTGTTCAACCGCCACACCCAGCGCCTGGAAGACGATTTTCTCTGCCTCCCGGGCCCCGCCAGCACCCATGTGCTCAACGCGATCTCGCCGGCCTTCACGGCCAGCTTCGCCCTGGCGGATCTGATCCTTGATCAAGCCGCCCCACCGATGGCCCTGGCATGATCCGCCCCCTTCGAGCTCTGTTGCTGGCCGCGGGCCTGGGCACCCGCCTGCGGCCCCTCACCCTGCACACCCCCAAGTGTCTGGTGCCGGTGGCCGGCGAGCCGTTGCTGGGCCGTTGGCTCAGGCAGCTGGAGGCTGCCGGCTGCGAGGCCGTGCTGATCAACACCCACTACCTCGCGGATCAGGTGGAAGCGTTTCTGCAGGAGCGCACTGCCAGCCCGATGTGCGTGCACACCATCCATGAGCCCGAGCTGCTCGGCACCGCCGGCACCCTGCTGGCCAACCGCTCGTTTTTCGAAGGCGCCACCGGCCTGCTGATCCATGCCGACAACGCCATGGCAGGAGATCTCCAGGGCCTACTGGACGCCCACGCAGCCCGCCCGGGCCAGTGCCTACTTTCGATGCTCACCTTTCGCACTGATCAGCCGCGCAGCTGCGGCATCGTGGCCACCGATGCCCAAGGCGTAGTGACCGCCTTTCACGAAAAGGTGGCCGATCCCCCCGGCAATTGCGCCAATGGTGCTCTCTATGCCTTTGATCCTGAGTTTGTGGAGTTTCTGGCCGGGATGCAGCTAGCACCCAGCGACTTCAGCACCGAAGTGATCCCCACCCTGATGGGGCGCATCCAGACCTGGCACACCGAGCAGCCCTATCTCGACATCGGCACACCGCAGGCCCTCGAGGCCGCCCAGGAGCTTCTGAGCAAGGCCTGATATCATGATACCAAGCGAAATGGAGGTGGAATATGGCTCAACTGTTGGTGCGCCAGCTGGATGAGGCCGTGAAGGAGGCCCTCCGCCGCCGTGCCCGGCGCCATGGCCGCAGCATGGAAGAGGAGGCTCGGCTGATCCTGGCCCAGGCGGCGGCAGACGAGGATTCCAGCCTGGGAACTGCCGGGCTGGGTCATCGGATGACAGCACTGTTCGCGGATGTCGAGCTGCATGAACCGATCAGCGAGTGGCGCGGGGTGGAAGCCATCCCGGCCTCCTTGGAGGCGTGATCTTGCTCGATACCAATGTGGTGTCGGCGGTGATGCTGCAGTGCCCGGATGCCGCCGTGGTGGCCTGGCTCGATCAATTGGATCCCAGTCAGATATGGCTGCCCAGTGTTGTGGTGTTTGAGTTGCGCTATGGAGCGGCCATTCACCCTGATGCCAGCCGGCGGCGCAAGCTGGAGCTGGCAATCAAGCGGCTGATGGCAGAGTTGATCCAGGGGCGGATCGCACCGCTTGACGAGCGCGCGGCGCAGCAGGCTGCCCAGTTGGCGGCGCAGCGCAAGACGCAGGGTCGCCCCGTGGATCTGCGCGACACCCTGATTGCCGGCATCGCCCTGGCGCACCAGGCCCAGCTGGCCACGCGCAACAGCCGCCACTTCAGCGACACCACCATCAGCCTGATCAACCCATTCGCGGCGATGGGCTGAGCCCACCACATTGGGTATCTCCACCCCCGAAAGTCCTAAAGCGCGCCGGAGTGGCTTCCCCCTGAGTCACTAGGTGGAGCGACAGCAACCGGAGCCAGGGGCCATCGCGCCAGGCCACCGCCCAACAGCTGCGACTGATCCGCAAGGAATACAGCCGTTCGCCCTGCGGTCCCCGACGGGTTTGAATCAGCTCCCAGCGCAGCCCCTTGCTGCCTTGCAATTGCTCCCAGCTCATGATGTGGAGCAAACGAAGCGTCTTGATCACGGCCCAGGCATCTGGCTTGTCGAGGGCCAGCAGATTGGCCTGAAATTCCGGGTTGTTGAGTTCAAGCTGAATCACTGGCTCTGCCAATCACCGACCTTCGGCAGGGGCCCTGCAGAGAAGTTGCTCCAGCGCTTCGAGATCCGCAGCGACAGGCGGTTGGTCGATCGCGGCTAGGGCCCGATCCAGCCGAGCGGATGCTTTCGGATGATGCAACCACAGCTCGCTGTCGGGGATGGTCTGGGCGGTTTTGATCACCCAGACCCCGGGGGTGCTGCTATCGATCACAACCGTGCGCCCGGCGAACTCTTTGCCCAGGGAGATCTGACCGCTGGCACCAACTTGCTTCACAGCCTGCTTGGCGGCTTTCATGCTGAAAACGCTTTCATGCCTTCATGCTAAGCGAACGGCCTCCTGTGCGCGGCCACCAGCGCCCAGATCCAGGCCTTGCAAGTGGATAAGTTGGAAGCGCTGGCAATAGGCATTCAGCTGTCTCCGCCGCGCCAGCTCCGGCAGCACCTCGTTTTCCCAGCTGCAGCCATCACCCGCGATCAGCGGCAACACCGAGGGCTCCAGCACAAAGAAGCCGCCATTCACCCACGACTCCTTCCCCTCCGTTTTCTCGCGAAACTCCTCAACCCGCCCCGCTGCTGGATCCAGCCTGACTGCCCGACACATCTCATCCGAGACGGTCATGCGACAGCCAGCAGTTGGGACTGGCGTGGCCGTGGCGGCAGGTCAATCCGCGTGAACCAGGGCTGTTTCTGCCGTCGTTGGACGCCGCGGC
>NZ_JAGQCD010000084.1 GCF_024345975.1 Cyanobium sp. Cruz-8D1
GCGCCTCGCCGGATTTCAGTCGATCCGAGCCGGACTACAGGCGGTGATGCATGACATCACGACGCTGCTGGAGATGGCGATGCGCCAGCCAGAACCGAACCCATGCTGAAACTTTGAATCAGCCCTGGCCATCTGATCGCCCTGCTGGAGCAAGAGTTTGCGGTGCTGGCTTTGGCCCAGAAGCGGCTCTCATCGTGCGACCCGCTCCTGGCGAGCTGGTGCTCTGCCTGGCCTGCTTCGACCGCTACCCCGAGGTGGTGGCCGCAGCCCGGCCGATTCCCAGCTCGATCCGGTCTTCGTCCACTGGCGCGGCCGGCGCTATGAGATGCGGGCGCAGCAGGAGCCCCCGCGCAGCTAATCGGAAATTCCGTATTGCAGGGCAATGCAAGTTCCGCGGCGTGCCTCCCTGCGCGAGGTGCTCACAGTGTCGAGCCAGGGCCAGATCACGTTGCCTGCCGAAATGCGCAGGCATCTGGGCATCGAGCCGGGTGACGCGGTGATCGTGGAAGTCTGCGGCGGTGAGCTGCGACTCAAGCCAGCAGCCGTGCTGGAGGTGGAGTTGTAATGCGATCAGACTGATGCCCTCTCAGACCAGGATCGTCAGCAGATTTTCAAGCGCCTGCAATCGCGCTGATGCGGCTGTTTCTCGATGCGAACGTCCTGTTCACCGCTGCCCACAACCCCAGGGGAAAGGCCGCATTTGCAATCATGCTGGGTGCAGAAGGGCTCTTTCAGTTGGCGAACAGTGCCTACGCGAGATAAGAGGCGCGGCGCAACCTCGAATGCAAGGCTACCGATCGCTTGCCTGAGTTCAACCTTCAGCTGAGCGCGATTCGGCTTGTCGCAGACAACCCCTCCATCCCCTGCCCAGCTAATCTTGCCAAGAATGGCTAGCCGGTCTATGGGGCTGCGCATGCCTGTAAGGCCAATGTGTTGCTCACGGGCGATCAGCTCGACTTAGGGTCTAATGAATGCCCTTGAGCTTGCCAATGGCCTGTTGATCCAACCTGTCGCCGATTTTCTGGATGCGCTGGGAGCTTCGGCATGAGGCGTAGCCAAGGCCCCTACGATTCCCTTAGCCCTTGGCAGTCCATCCGCCATGTCGGCCTTCGCCTATGAGGGCGATCTCGACCATCCGATGTCGGCGGAGTTCGAGCAGACCATTCGCTATGTTCTGGAAGGGCTCCTGAGCAGCCAGGGCCTGGAAGGCGTGCTGGTGCATCCAGGGCTCGTCCACGACGGCGATCCGGTGCTGTTCGTGCAACTCAAGTTTCGGTTTGAGGAGCCCGGGATCGATACAAGCCTGCTCATTGATAGCGCCATCTCCGTGAGCCGCGCGCTTTGGAAGATTGGCGAACGCCGCTTTCCGCTCCTCCGTTACGACTTGCACGATGACCATCGGAGCCTGGGCACGGAGAATTGGTGAGTGGCTCTCTCCAGTGTCCTGATCACAACCGCCCGGCAGTTGGAGCACGTGCTTCAGCGCCTGCCTCGCCAAATTTATCTGCTGCACATCGAATGACGGCCTGATGACGGCCTGGTCCACTGATGCGCTTCTGCCCACTGTCACCGTCCAGTCATCTCCCAACCTGAGGCACCAAGCCATGACCCGCGTTGTTTTCTTCACCCCTCCCAGCCAGGCCGAACTGCTCAGCCTCTCAGCACCGCAACTGGAGCAGCTGCTGTTTTGCTGCAGGGAGCCTGCCTACGACCATCCCGAGGCGATTGCGCGCTTCTGGCAGCGGCACTTTTGCCGCCAGCCCGCCTTCGCGGCCCACAGCCGGCTGCTCAATCCCCTCTGGTCGCTCTGGCACCCCACCTCCCTCTGGCGCCTCAGCCTCGCCGATCCGGCCCCCTGGGCTGGCCACGCGCTGGAGGCCGCCAGCCTCACGCTTGATCTCTCCGACCATCTGCCGGGCCTGCTGCAGCTGGCTGCCGTGCTGGCCGCGGTCGCCGATGTTTCTGACTCCCAGATCCTGCTTGTTGTGGGTGACAACCTCACCCGACCCTGGATCACAGGGATGTTGCCATATGCGGCCATCCCGATTGCCGCCGCGGCGTGTTTGAACAGCCAGGGCATCAGCTGTCACCTGGGCAGCGATCCCACGGCCGCCATCGCCCTGCTCACGGGCCAGGCCATCCCTACGGAATCCCTCCAGAGCGATGCCCTGGCCGGCTGGAGCGACAGCCAGCTGTTTCCAGCCCTGGCGCTGCAACAGCCGCCAGCTCCCCTGACACCAGCTGCCTCCATCATCGATCTCTCCTACCTACGCGAACCCCAATACTTTCTTGACGCTTGCGTGCGCGAGCTGCCTGGCCCCTTCCTCGTGCTTTACAACCAGCTCTCTGGCCTCTGGGGCCCGGTGCAGGCCCCAGAGGGCACCCAGGTGCTCACCTACACCTACAGCCATGCTCCCCTAGCTGCCCCCCTGCGGCAGCGGTGCCAGGCGCAGGCGGAGGCCTTCACCCTCCAGCCCCTGCCCGCCCTGCCCGCCGCGCTCCAGCACTGCACCCACCTGCTCAATCAGGCCCTGCCCGCCCTGCTGCTGCCCCTGGTGGCGGCCTGGCACCAGGCCTGGGAACAGCTGGCCCAGCTGCAGCAGGCCTGCCCGGCACCAGCCTGGATCGCCACCACGGAGGTAGTGAGCCCCCTGCTGCTGGCCCTGCGCCGCGGCTATGGCCAGGGCGCCTCGTTCATGTCGCTGGCCCACTCCTTCACCACTGAATCAACTCCCACTGTGAAGTGCGCCCAGCAGGTGCTGGTGGATTGCCCGCTCACCCCGGCCTTCTCCAGCCAGAGCCACCCGATCGCCCAACCCCTGGCGCCGCTGCCGAGGAATCCCGGCGCTCGGCTGCTGAGTGGCCCGCGTAAATACCGCCAGCTGCTGGAGCGTTCAGCTTTCGCCGAAACCAGCGGCGAGCCAGCAACGGCCCAGCCGCCAGCCGGGCCCCTGCGCATCGCCGTGTTCCTCAATGAAGAGTGCTACTACGGTTACTTCCGCACCGATCCCTGTGCGCTCAGCGCGCTGCTCGCCGCCGTTGCCGGGCACCTGGAGGCCGCGGGGCTCGATTACCACCTCTCGCTGATCCCCAAGACCCACGGGCCAGTTGCCACCTTCCGTGCCGCCTTGCTGCGCCAGGAGATTCCTAACGGCGATCGCATTACGGTGTATCAGCGCAGCGACTTCAGCGACAGCGATCCGGCCTGGTTTCAGCAGTTCGATATCAACCTGTTCGCCTGCCACGGCAGCATCAATCTGGAGGCGGCCCTCTGTCGCTTGCCCACCTACGTGTTTCTGGGCGACCTCACCCCGGTGGCCTTCTTCGGCAACTACACAGCCGCAGATCTCAGCCCCCTCTTTATCCTCCCCGCCGATCTCCCCCTGCTCGGCGAGATCCTCAGCCCCCAGCAGATTCGCCTGGAGGCCGAACGCCAGTTCGAGAACGCCCTCAACCAGGCCGATCTCTTCCGCGCCGGCGCACCGGGCCTGCTGCGTCCAAGCCAGGCCCCTGCCGCCCATGGCTGATCGCCTCCCTAACCCCTTCAGCCTTGCCGCGCTGGTTCAGGGCGCCGATCGCCGGCCCCTGGCCCGGTTCTGGCTGGCGGCCCCCAGCGAGGCCCTCGCCAGCCTCTGGCAGAGCGAGGTGGGTGAGGTGAGCCGCCACCTGATCAGCCACCCCTACCCGTGCAGCGGCCCCGCCGCCGCCGGCCACCAGCGCCTGGCCGCCGCCCTGCAACGGCAGCTCATAAGTTCCCCCACCGCAGAGAACACACCCAACGCAGCGAGCACAGCCACCTTCCTCGCCCTGCTCCTGCTCGCCGGCGATCAGCCGCCAGTGCTCCAGCTCGCCCCGGCGCTGTTGCCCTGGCTGGAGACGTGGTGGCAGCCCCAGCGCGCCCAGACGCTCCAGCACATACGCGATCAGGACAACTGGGCGCAGGGGCCCTGCACACCCCTCAGCCTGGAGTCGCTCGCCGATCAGCTCAGCCGCTGCAACGCCATCCGCCGCCGCGCCAACCTGCTGCTGATCCAGCCCCACGACGAGGTCACTGCCGCTGCCCTCCAGGACGACCGTCTGCTGCTGGTGCGGCTGCTCTGCCGCGCCAGCGAGCAGGAGCTCCACGATCTGATCCATCGCCCCGCCTCCCGCCTGCCGCAGCTCTATCGCTCCCTCCTCCATTGCGGCCTGCGCGATCAGCCCCTGCTGGCCGAAGAGCACGATCAGCTTTCGGCCCTGCTGCCTCCTCCGGGGGCGGCAACCGAGTCGCTCCCCTTGCCCCAGCTGCTCGCCCAGCTGCTGCTTCTGCCCCCCCTTGCCGCCGGCAAGGCCCTGGAGGAGGCCAGCACCCCCCCCTGGTTTTCCCCCTGGGCCACCGCCCTATTCGACCTGCCGCCCTGCCAGCAGCCCGCTACCCCATCGGCGCCAGCTCCAGCTGATGCGCCGCCTGCCGAGCCAGCGTTGAGTGTTGACCTGGGTTGCGGCAGCACGATTCGCAATCCCTTCCGGGCAGCCCGGGTGATCGGTGTGGATGCCGCCATCACGGCCGAGGGTGTGCTCACCCAGTGGGTGGGCTTCCAGCCCCTCAACCTCGCCGACAGCAGTGTGGACGTGGTGACCGCCATTGATTTCCTCCAGTTTCTGCCGCGTTTTCTGTTTGCTGATGGCCAGGTGCACAACCCCTTTGTGCGCGCCCTCAACGACGTCTGGCGCATCCTGCGCCCCGATGGGTTGTTCTATGCCGAAACCCCTGCCCATCCCCACGCCTCCGCCTTCGCCAATCCAGCCCACCTAAATGTGATCAGCGAAGACACTGTTCAGTATTTCGCCCGCCTGCCCAACGCAGACGGCCAGCCATCGGCAGCCCAGGCCCTTGCCCTCGGCCGCCAGCAGGGCTTCGCTGGCCAGTTCCAGCTGCTCGATCAACACTGGCAAGGCACCCGCCTGTGCTGGACGCTGCGCTGTGAAAAGCCAACCAACTAACTTCACAGCCACTAATCGACCGTTGACACGCCGACCGGTAGCCGCCGCGCCGCAACAGGTTCATGACCACCGTGCGCAGGGATGAGAACACCGGCGTACCGGGACAGTTGGCGTAGCGATGGGCGTCCTCACCAAGCTGGGCGTCGCGGGGCCAATGCCACTCGTTTTCCATGCTCCAGCGCTGCCGGATCAGCCGCAGCAGGGCATCTGTCGGTGACTGCCGTCACACACCAGTTGGTCTAAACCTCGCTACCACCTGGGATCTGACAATGGCCGTTGGGCAATCTCGGCATCTTCATCCCCCTGCGCACCCAGGGCTGATTCAAAGTATTAAATCGGGTTCGGTTCTGGCTGGCGCATCGCCATCTCCAGCAGCGTCGTGATGTCATGCATCACCGCCTGTAGTCCGGCTCGGATCGACTGAAATCCGGCGAGGCGCAGCAGGTTGAGGGCTGCCGTTCGCA
>NZ_JAGQCD010000085.1 GCF_024345975.1 Cyanobium sp. Cruz-8D1
TGCAGAAAGCCGATCAGATCAGAAGGCGACGCGGGCTTGGACAAGAGAGAGGAGCAATCCAACCGAGGACAGCAGCCCAATAAAGGCACCGCAATCGGCCTTGTGACTGACTTTCAGTCGGCCCTGCGGGTTACCCCGGGTCCTCCCCCTGCCATGGCAGGGGGAGGCGACAGCGAAAAGTGAGCCACCGCAAGCGGTATGACACCTGGCCCACCCTGTCCAGGTCCACTGCCATGGAGCCGGGATCTTCTGATCGGCCCCAGGCGTCAAGCCCGTTGGCCGGTGCTCTTGCTGCTGTCCCGCCTGAGCGCTGCAGCGGAGCGCACGAGCCGGCGGACCCCACGGTCCGACGGCAGCGCGGAGCTCATCACCGGCACCTGGCGCCAGGGGTTGGCTTGTGGTTGGCGGGTAATTGACGCCTGGTCGCGGCGACGAATCAGCCTGCGCTGGAGCGGTCAATCCGCCGTGCCCGTTTGCGGCGGTAGCTCTCGCCATTGATCTGAATCAGCGTGCTGTGGTCCACCAGCCGGTCCACCGCTGCCACGGTCATGGCGCTGGTGCAGAAGACGTTCTCCCACTCGCTGAACGGCTGGTTGCTGGTCACCAACAGGGATCTGCGCTCGTAGCGGTGCATCACCAGCTCGAACAGCACCGAGGTCTCGGCCTCGTCCTTGCGGACGTAGCCGATGTCATCGATCACCAGCAGGGCAAAGCGATCCAGTCGGGTCAGGGCCTTGGCCAGGGCGTAATCGGCTTTGGCGCGCTGCAGCTCCTGCACCAGCGTGGTGGCGGAGAAGAAGCGGGCCGTGCGGTCCAGGGCGATCAGGCTGCGGCAGATGCCCGCCGCCAGGTGGGTTTTGCCCACACCGCTGGGGCCAAACAGCAGCAGGTTCTCGGCCCTCTCCAGCCAGCCGGTGTCGTGGGCGAGCTGCTCGATCTGAGGACGCTCCAGATCCGGGATGGCGTTCCAGTCGTAGTCCGCCAGGGTCTACCGCTGCGCGGAAGCCCTGTGGGCTAGGGGGACCGGCAGCTGGGCCTCATGCAACAGCCGCCGCTGACGGGCTTGATGCCGCTGCTGGTGTTCCTGCTCCGCCAGCACATAGAGGTAGCTGGCTGGACTCCAGCCATCGGCTGTGGCCTGCTGCTCGGTCGCCTGCCACTGGCTGCGGAACTGGGGCAGTTTCAACTGTTTCAACAGCGATGGCAGAGCCGTTTCCAGCGCCGGCCTGCTCGGGGGTTCCAACCAGGAGTTCGTCATAGCTGCTGAGGGTGTGTTCGGAGATGTCGAGCTGGGGCAGGGCCGCAAGGCCCCTGGGGGGCCGCAGGCCGTAGTGATCACGCAGAGCCGTGAGGCTCAGCTCGCTGCGGCGGAGCTGACGGCGCAGATAGCGCTCCACATCGACCAGATCGTCGGTTCTGGCGGCGACATGGAGGGCGTCCACCATGACCTTGGCCGCCTCATCCGGCGGCAGGGCCGCCAGCAGCTGGCGCCATAGCTGCCGCCAGTTCTCTCCTGGGAGTAGGTCGGTCTGCAGCTGGGCACGCAGCAGCGCCCGGGGTTTGCGGCGCAGGCTCTCGATCACGTGGCGGAAATCGATCCGCCGCAGGGGCCCGATCTGGCCCGCTTGCCGGTGCAAGCGCGGCAGGGTTTGGACGAACTGGCTGCGCAGGAACAGATCCAGCCGGTCATGGCGCAGGTGCACCGTCAGCTGCTGGCCGATCAGCCGTGAGGGGACGCTGTAGGTGACCGAGCGCACCTCGATCGTGCTGGTGCTCCGCACCCGCACCACCAGCGGTTCGTAGTCGGCAAAGCGCTCCACCGGCAACGGCTGCAGGTGCAGCCGCTCGATCTCCAGGTTCCCCTGCACCTGGTGGCGGCTGTTGAGGGTGGCGGTGACCTGGGCGACCAGCTGCCGGTAGTCGGCCTCGGTGGCGAAATCACGGCTGCCGCGCTGGATCAGTTGCTGCTCCAGCCGGTGTTTCCAGTGCCGGTGCGGACCCTCGATGGCACCGTTCTCGTGGGCTACCCCGCGGTTGTTACGGGTGGCGATCACGCCCAGGTGGGCGCAAAGTTCGCGGTAGCGGCTGGTGTAGTCGCCGGCGTAGCTGCCGTCGCGGTTGCGGAAGCAGGCACTCAGGCTGTCGGTGCGGTGCTCCGCCGGCACCCCACCGCAAAGAGCGAGAGCGTTCTGTAGAGCCTCGGACAGGGCAACAAAGCTCTCACCGCCGTGGATCACCGCCACATGGCACCAGCCCGAATAGGGCAGGCGGAAGTGGAACAGCCGGTGCTCCTGCAGGAACATCACCTCCTGCGCCGGCCCGTGCAGGGCCCGCCACTGCTCGACGCGGCGCTGCAGGGTCCGCTTGCGGCGAAACCACTCCTCACCTGGCCTGATCTGCTCCAGGTGCAGAAGCAGGGTCTGGGGTTCCAGTTGCGGTGCCTTCTCGAGCATCGGCACCAGCACGGTGTCCCACACGTCCGCCAGCGGATCAGCTCGGGTGCGCCACCGCCGTCCAGGCTGCTGCTGTTGCCCTCGGGTTGCAGCTGAAAAACCCAGCCACCTCTGCGAGAATGGATCAACTGCCCATTCGTTGATGCGAGGCCAACAGGAGCGAAGCGGCTCCTTGTTCTCCTACGTTTCGATCGAGGAGCGGATCCCGGCCAGCCATCCGCTCAGGCGGATTCGCAAGCTGGCGGACCAGGCTCTCGATCGGCTCAATCCCACCTTCTGCAGGCTGTACGCGTCAGAAGGACGACCATCGGTTCCACCGGACCAGCTGCTGCTGGCCTCGCTTCTGCCGATGGTGGCTCTAGGAGGTTCCTGTTCCCGTAACCGTCGTCCCCCCCCTGTCAGTGCCGTGATTCACAGGCCTCCCCGTGGTCATCGCCATCCAGGTCGGTGTGCCCCTGGCAACAGCACCCTGGGCTGGCTCAAATCCCATACCGTCAATTGGAACAAGCCCCGCTTCGGCGCAGTAAGGATTCTTCTCTGTCATGGCGTTCGCTCTGCCAGCTGAACTGCTGCTTGATGGTCAATCAACGCGTTGTGCTCCGGCTGGCTCGGGAGCGGCGGCAGTCCAGCGATGTCTAACGTGATGCAGATCCGCGGTACCTGGCCGTTTCCCAGCCCACCTTTTCAACCTCCCCTCCGAGCAAGGCCGAGCTGCTGTCCACCCTGCCGTCCGAGCTGCTTGAGCTCAATCCCCGCAAGGCCTGGTCCAGTCTGGGGCTCTCCCTCGCCCTCTCGTTACTGGCCTACGGGCTCGGTACCCAGATCCCCCTTGCCCCTGGCGCGGCCATCATCTGGCTTGTCTACGGGCTGGTCACCGGCACCGTGGCCATGGGCTGCTGGGTCATCGCCCATGAGTGCGGCCATCATGCGTTCCATCCCAACCGTCGTGTCGAGGCGCTGGTGGGGTTCGTGCTTCACAGCCTGCTGCTCGTGCCTTACTTCGCCTGGCAGCGCAGCCACGCCGTGCACCATGCCCACTGCAACCACCTTGAGGGAGGCGAAACCCATGTGCCGCCACGGGCGGAGTCGAAGACGGGCCAGCTGATTCTCGCGATGAACCGGCGGCTGGGAAGCGTCCTCTCCGGCAGCCGGGCGTTGGTGATCCATCTGCTGCTCGGCTGGCCGCTCTATCTGCTCTTCGGCGTGACGGGTGGATCTGACTACGGCGCGCCTACCTCCCACTTCTGGCCCGGGGCACCGTTTCGCAATGGTCACAGGCCACTGTTCCCCGACTCCTTCCGCGGATCGATGCTGCGCTCCAATCTCGGCGTGCTGGCGATGCTGTTGCTCCTGGGGCTGGCCGCAATCCAGTGGTCGCCGGCGCGGGTGCTGTGTGTCTATGGCCTGCCCTACCTGGTGATCAACGCCTGGCTGGTGGGCTATACCTGGCTGCATCACACCGATCTCGACATTCCCCACTTCGCGAGCGGCGACTGGACCTGGGCCAAGGGTGCCCTGCAGACGGTGGATCGTCCCTACGGCCCGGTGCTCAACTTTCTCCACCACGGCATTGGGGCCACCCATGTGTGCCATCACATCAACCCTTGCATCCCCCACTACAACGCCTGGCGCGGTACTGCTTTGCTGAGGCAACAGTTTCCGCAGTTGGTGCGTTACGACTCCACCCCCATCCATCAGGCGCTGTGGAGGGTCGCCAGCCGCTGCTCGGTGGTGCGCCAGGTGATTCCTGGTGAGGGCTTTTTCTATCAAGCCTGAACTTTCGCTGTCATGGCCAGGCTTTCTACGTCACGTCTGGACGTGTGGTTCCTTAAAAGTTCCTGACTCCTCAGGACTCCGTCGATGAGGCAGCAAACAGTGTCAGACAATCCCCCAGAACAAGGCTGTGGTCGGCCTGGCTGTCGACGCGAAATCGGCCCCAGGTCGCCATCGGTTCAGGGTTGAGCGATCGAAGCGGCCAGTCGAGGCGTTGGTCGCCGTAGGTGAGCCCCACACAGGTGAGGCTGGCATCGTCGCCCAGCAGGCTCCAAAGCACGGAGATCCTGCTGCGGTCGTAAGGCGCCGAACTCAGCTCCTCGGGACAATCAGCGATCGAGCCCGGCTGCAGGCTGAGGCGTAGGCCACGCTCCCAGCACAGAAAGGTGCCGTCGTGCGTGGGATAGAACCAGCAGGTGGCATTGCTCAGCTCGCCCAACGCCACGCGATCGGGGGCACTGCAGGCTCGTGGGATCCACCGGATCGCCTTGGTAGATCCCGAGCCAGTGGTGCTGCGGCTCGATCCGCAGGATCAGGGCGTCACACAGCAACTGGGTGCCATCGCTGCTGCGGCGCTGCTCACCAGTGAGGCGGCCATCGACAGGAAGCCCGCCTAGTGTTCTGTCCCAGAGATACGAGAGCAAAGACGCTGAATCTTTTCCAAGATTGAATCCGCCGTAGCCGTCCAGGTGAATGGAGCTGTGTTCTTGTTATATGCCGCCACGAACTGCTCGATCCTG
>NZ_JAGQCD010000086.1 GCF_024345975.1 Cyanobium sp. Cruz-8D1
CGGCGTCCAACGACGGCAGAAACAGCCCTGGTTCACGCGGATTGACCTGCCGCCACGGCCACGCCAGTCCCAACTGCTGGCTGTCGCATGACCGTCTCGGATGAGATGTGTCGGGCAGTCAGGCTGGGGAGAGCGGGGCGGGCGCTCCATCAGGTCGTAGGGCTTGGGCTCGAACGCGATGGGAATCGTCATCGTGATCGAAATGATCATGTTGATCCAGAGCACCTGAAGCGGCTGAATCGGCAGGGACTGACCCCGGCCAACCATCACGCTCAGAAACACGCTGGCCGCCAGACCACCGTTGACCGGCAACAGGAAGGCCAGGGCCTTCATCAGGTTCTGGAACACATTCCTGCCTTCCTCCACGGCCGCTTCGATCGAAGCGAAGTTGTCGTCGGTGAGGACCATATCCGCCGCTTCCTTCGCCACTTCCGTGCCGGTGATCCCCATGGCGATGCCGATGTCCGCCTGCTTTAAAGCAGGCGCATCATTCACACCATCGCCGGTCATCGCAACGATGTGACCGCGGGACTGCAGGGCCTGAACCAGGCGAAGCTTCTGCTCCGGAACGACCCGGGCGAAGACACTTCCCTCCAGGGCGGCATGGACGAAGTCGTTCTTGTCCAGGTCTGAGAGCTCCTGCCCGCTGAAGGCCGTGGTCGTCTCCTGTTGACTGAGCTTCATGCGATCGGCAATCGCTTCAGCGGTGACCTTGTGATCACCGGTGATCACCGGTGATCATTTTCACATCGACGCCCGCGCTGTGGAAGGCTCGAATGGATTGGATGGCCTCGGAGCGTGGCGGATCGATCATTCCCTGAAGACCGAGGAAAACCAGGCCCGAGGCCAGATCGTCGTGATCAATGGCGGTGTTCGCCTGCGGCTTCTGGGCAAAGGCCAGGACGCGCAGACCCTTGGAAGCCATGCGATCGGCCTGGTGTTGGAGCCTTTCCTTGTTGATCGGATGGGCACGTCCCTGGGAATCAAGGAATGTATCGCTACGCTTGAGCAAGGATTCGACGGACCCCTTCATCCAGATCACCCCACCGCCACCGTTCGGCATCTGGTTCAGGGTTGCCATGTATTGATAGTCGGATTCGAACGGGATGCTGTCGAGGCGGGGATGGGTTTCGGCGAGCCGGGAGCGGTCGAGGCCGACCTTGCGACCTGAGACCAGCAGGGCACCTTCGGTGGGATCACCAACGATGCTCCAGATCTTGTTTTCATGGGCCAGTTCAGAATCGTTGCAGAGCACACCGGCGAGCAGGCAGTCCCGAACAGCCACCGGCAGCTGGGTGATCTCCATCGGTTCATCTTCGGCATCCAGAAGATCTCCCTTGGGCGCATAGCCATCACCGACAAACTGATAACGCTGATCGCCTGCATAAAGCGCTTGCACCGTCATCTCGTTCTCGGTAAGGGTTCCGGTCTTGTCGGAACAAATGATTGTGGCGCTGCCGAGCGTTTCCACGGCCGGTAGATTCCTGACGATGGCATGCCGTTCCGCCATCCGAGAAACCCCGATGGCCAGCGTGATGGTGACCACGGCAGGAAGACCCTCTGGGATGGCACTCACCGCAAGGGCGACGGCAGCCTGAAACATATCGAATGGGGTATTCCCCCAGGCCAGACCAACAATGAAGGTAAAGATGGCAATCCCCAGGATTGCTCTCAACAGCAGATTGCTGAATCGTTCAAATTTTCGCGTGAGCGGTGTGGTCAGGGCGCTGCTTTCATCCATCAATGTTGAAATCCGGCCGGTTTCGGTGCTCTGCCCGGTCTCGACGACGACGCCTTCTGCCTGCCCGAAGGTGATGAAGCTGCCGGCATAGGCCATGTTGATTCGATCGCCAAGGGGAACATCTGGGTCCAGTACATTCGAATCGGCGTCCTTTTCCACGGCAACGGACTCTCCCGTGAGTCCGGACTCATTGACCTGCAGGCTGCGGCTTGTGACGAGGCGAATGTCGGCAGGTACTTTGTCGCCAGAAGCGAGAAGCACTAGATCCCCTGGCACGAGTTCCGATGAAGGAAGTTTCTGCATCTCCCCATTGCGACGCACCATGGCCTCGGTGGTGACCGATGAGGCCAACGCCTTGATCGCAGACTCCGCCTTCGATTCCTGCGCGAAAGCGATCAGCGCATTCAGAACGGCGACACCGGTGATCACTCCCGCCTCAATCCAGGAGCCCATGAAGGCCTTGACGACACCAGCAATGAGCAGAATGTAAAGCAGTGGATTCTTGAACTGAATCAGAAACATCCAAAGCCGAGAGCGACCCTTTTTGGCTTTCAGTTCATTCTTTCCGAAGCGCTCCTGTTGCTTTGTGGCCTGAGCATCGGTCAGACCCTGTCCCGGATCGACATCAACGCGAGCCAGCACCGCAGAAAGATCAAGGCTGTGCCAGGGGATCGCCTGTGCTGTGGTTTGCGGATTCGCTTGATGAATGGCGGCGCTTGGCTTCGTCATTTCTGGAGAATCGGTGTCAGGAAATGGCAGGGATTGGACCCGTATGCAGCGAAAGGCCAGAAAACCTCTCTTGCAGGCTCCATCGGCTATCCTCCCAATCTAACATCCCTTTTCTATGGCAATCTGATTCTGAAGTGCCTGATTGCTGCATCCGCCAGTATGGGCGATGCCGCGTCGGTCTATCAGCCCAAGTACGAGTTTGCCAGAACGCCTCCGAAGTCCCATGGATGGCTGAATGATTGACCTGAGAGGGTGTGAGGGCTCAGATGCCAGAATGGTTTCTGATCAGCAGAGCAATTGTTTCCAGTTCAGTTTCTTGGCTGTTCAGACTTCGCTCGAATGCGCGTGATGATCGCCATGGGGATTGTCAGCGTCTCCTGATTCAGTGCTGGGCTGGTCCACCAGGTAGGGCCGTTCCAGTTCTGGGGGCATCAGTCGGACCGCCTCGGCTTGGTCGACATGCTGGCCAAAAACGTTCGGCACGACAAGCAACAGCACGAAACCCTTCACCGCCGCGAGCAGAGGCGTGGTGATCCATCCGGAGGCGATGCCCACCTAGGCCTTGACGCCCATGTCCAAAGAGATGGTTCCCTCGATGATCTGATCAATGAACGCTTCGATCAGGCCTTTGAGAAATCTGGTTTTCCCGAACAGAGGTGGTCTCTCGCTCGTCATCGATCGCTTGCTCTTGACGAGTGTCGTGCGGGTTTTTGATAATACCTGAGAGGGTCAAACAAGCAACGCGACTGGATTTCAGTCGGAGTGCCTTTGAAGCCCATTAAAAGTGTTGCGCCAACCCTGATATAGCCATCAGCTCAAATAGGCTAAGCCATCGGCTCGACCTGTGGAAATAGTGTTGTGATGTGGAGACCAATTGCTTGGGTGTGGTTGATATTGAAGCGGCTTGCAGGAGATGGGGGCACGGCTGGTGTAAAGCCAGGCACGGCCTGGGGGCTTGATGGATACGGATTCAGCGCTTTCAGGACCTCCGATGTGTGGTCCCGAGCCGTCCATGAATCCGGCCCCGAAGCCATGCCTGCCTTCAGCCTCAGAAATGTTCCCTGATGCCTTAGTATCCTCCTTGCTGAGGGATTCGATTTGAAGATTCGGTGTTCATTCTTTCATTAGGGTTGCGAAAGCACACCAACCACTGCCTCACACCCCAGCGATCCCGTCCATCCAAGCCTGCTCGGCTTGGTCTGCTGAGCGGACCTCTGGTGGCTCTCGCCTTGCTGACCGGCTGCCAGACAGAGCCTCCCGCCGCCAGGCCACCGCTTTCGGTGCGTGCCGAAGCGGCCACCCTGGCCCCCTTCACCGACAACGTCGACACCGTCAGCACCCTGGAGGCCATCGAGGAGGTGCGGCTGGCGTCACAGGCTGGTGGCCGCATCCAGCGCCTGCTGGTGCGTCAGGGGGACAAAGTCACCGAAGGTCAGATTCTGCTGGTGCTCGACCAGGCCCAGGCCCAGGCCGACGTGGCTCGACTGGAGGCGGAGGTGCAGACCAACAAGCTCAACTACGAGCGCTATGAATACCTCGTGCGTCAGGGGGCGGCCAGCGCTTTCCAGCGGGACAGTTTCCGCCAGAACTACATTTCCTCCCAGCAGAATCTGGTGGCCCGCCGGGCGGATCTGGCCTTCCGCGATCTGAAAGCACCGATCACCGGGATCGTCGGCGACCTTCAGGTGAAGCTGGGCGACGTGATCGCGGCGAATTCCCCATTCACCACGATCATCCGCAACGACCGGCTGATGGCCCGGGTGGACGTCCCTGCCGTGTTCGCCGATCGGCTGCGGCTGGGTCAGACGGTGATCCTGATGGATCCCGCCAGCAACAAGCCCATGGCCCAGAGCGTGGTCGGCTCCCTCGACCCCGGCGTGGTGGCCGGCACCCAGTCGCTGCTGGCCAAGGCGGAGTTCGCCAATCCGGGGGGGTTGCTACGCACCGGCCTGCGTACCCGCACCCGGCTGGTGCTCGACAGTCGCCAGGAGCTGTCGGTGCCCTTCGCGGCCGTCACCCAGATCTCCGGTCAGAGCTTCGTCTACGAGGTGGGCAGCCTGGCGGATCTGGAGCGGCGTCCAGGCCGTACGGATCTGACCGTGGCACGCAAGCTGCCCGCCGGCACCAACTTCGCTCTGCAGACCCCCGTGCAGCTGGGCCCCCTGCAGAACAATCGTTGAACTAAGCCGCTACGCGGCAGATTCCAACAGCCGATTATAGCCCAGTCCCTATCAAGGCCAGCCACTGCGTCGCCGATGCGACCAGGCCACTGTGACTGAGTGCGGCGGTTGGCTGGGCCTC
>NZ_JAGQCD010000087.1 GCF_024345975.1 Cyanobium sp. Cruz-8D1
GGACCAATGGCTTCCGCTCCATCAGAGCTGGATTGATGGCCGTGGCCCACGACATCAACAGGATGCTCGGCTGGAGCGGGATCCAGACGCTGGAAAGGGATTAACAAGACTTTCAGTCGGCCCTGGGTGCTGCCCTGAATCGTTCAGGCCTCCCAGATCTCCGCCAACTCTAACCTCAGCCCAGGGAATCGCTCGCCAGCCGCTCACGCGGGCGGCCCAGGCCAGCAGGCGCATCAACAAACGGCTGATGCGGGCACCGGTTTCACCGCCTGGGGGTTGGCGATGCAGGCTGGAGCTGAGGTCACCTCCGTGACACTGAAGCCAGCCCGCAGGATCAGCAACGGCCTGGGGCGAGGACGTCACTGGACTGAGTTTTCTGATCGCCAGTCCCACCAAAGCCCTGTGCGATCGGCTGGTGCTCAGCCGGCAGCTTCCGGTGCTGTCGCGGGCGGCGATGCGGCAGTGGCTGCTGAAGGTGATCGAATCCCTCCAACAGGATCCGGGTTGATGCAGGAGAGATCGCTGAACACTGGGGCGAAGACCCTCAGGAGCAGCTGTTGCTCCAGCCCTATTCGTGTGATGTGAAGTGTTTCAGCGAGCCGCGATTGGTTTGATCTGGAGTGGTACGTGCGCGCCAAAGCGGCCCTTGGTCTCTGGATCGGCCGCCTGGATGTCGCCAGCACACGCCTCGACATCGAACGTTTCATCGCTCAGAGCGAACCGTTGGCGATCTGGTCGCAGGATCGCTCAAGATCAGAAGCGGGCGAGCGAACTTCGGCATTGCCGATCTCCTCCGCTCCCGTCTTCTGTTTCTTGATGTTAGAAGGTCTACTCATCGGTAGACATCTCTTCTATGGCCGACCTTGACAACGTCGACAACACGCGACTGATCATCGACAGAGTAGATGACCCGATAGTTGCCTTGGCGGACACGAAATAGGTTCTGCCTACCCGCGAGCTTTTCAGACCCTGATGGCCGCGGTTGAACTGCCAGTGATTGAATCTTCTCAATCAATCGTGACAATTTCGCCTTGTCTAACACCGCCTGTAGCTCCTTAGCCGCCGATGACTTAATCGTGAGACTATATTCTGCCACTATCTCTTAAACTTGTGACAAACTCTTCGAAGCCAGCGCTTGGCTCAGCTTGCCTCTGATCAGCATCTCTCAAATCATCAGCGTCTTCGGCCAATGTCATGCGAACTGCTTCATTGACCATGTCCGATATTGAGCGGTTACAGGCAGCAGCTCTTAGGCGCAGTGCACGATGTACATCCGCGTCGAAATAGATAGTGGCCCGTTTTGTTTCATCCATTCCATGACCTTAGCGCTTTGACGTCAGGACGTCAAGACGGCGGCGCTTCCTGCCATTCTCTGATCCTTCTCATACTTCCAGCAGCTGGCGCAGCGCCTGGTGGTGCTGGCCTGACGGCTTGATGGCAACGCCCCTCAGCTGTTGCGGCCCCATTTGCAGGCTGTACATTGTGTACAGAAATGTCTTCTCTCGCTGAAGATCAAAGGTAAGAAGCAGCCCATTGCATTCATCAGGCCTGCTATGCGTCGTTGGCCACTTCATCATTGATCTTGGACAGCCGGTGAGTTCGTCATAGAAGATCTTGCAATCTGGTTCTTGAGGGCTTGACATCACGAAGGATGCTTGTCAAAAGACCAGGTTCCAAATCTTCATTGGAAGAACGGGAACAACCGTCGTCCTTCCGTCCGGGTGCTTCGTTCATCAATGCTGCGATGAGGCTCTTTCCTGAAACCGCCGAATATCTCGTCACACTTCTACTGTAACTCGCTGTACTCCTACGAAGTCAAGTGACTCAGGGTCAGTGCCTGTAACCTCAAGGCAAAGCTCAATGGCTTCCTTGATTCGCTGCATTAATTGATCCAGGGATTTGGCTTGTGTATGGCAACCGGGGGAGAGCCGGGACGGTCGCCACGAAGAACCCTTCTGAATGCCTTTCGACTAATACATCAAATTGCCTAGACATCAAATTCACCTCCTCAAGCGACTGTAGCTTCTTGTCTGTGTATTGCCACCAGGTTGGTTGGAGCTGGGACAGGAGGTCATGCTTGCAGGCAGCTGGTAACAGCATCGCCTTCCTGCAGGCCTCCGAACATGGGCTTGAGACCCCGCTGGATCCCCACAGCCGCGATTGGTTCGATCTGGAGTGGTACGTGCGGCCAGAGCGGCCATTGGCCTCTGGATCAGCCTTTCACAGCCAGGTCACTGCATGCCCTGCTGGCTGAACGGATCGGCCGCCTGGATGTCGCCAGCGCACACCTCGCCATCGAAGGTTTCATCGCGCAGCCCGAACCGTTGGCGATCTGGTCGCAGGATTACTTCCAGCAGCTGGTGCAGCACATGGTGGCGACTTGAGAGCTTGGAGGCTGACAATATCCTTGCTTGTTTACCACCACAATTCGCAACTTAGCAAGGAGGTGACTTGGTGAGCCAAATGTGAATCCCGAAGGAATTGGATGCTTATTATCAACGCTGCCGGACTGCGCAGTAAGTAATGAAAGCCTGATGAGGCTGGTTTTTCTCCCAAATTCCCGAGTAAGTTGTTGGTTAACTAACAGATGACCTCATGGCCAATCAGGTAGCCACCATCACGGCTGAACTGGTGGATGGCACCAAGGTTGTGGTGCCAGATTCGCTGGACCACATCACGTCGTATGTGCTTCAAGAACAGAACGACTGGTTTGAGGATGAGATCAAATTTCTGCGTGGCGTGGTGCAGCCAGGCACCACTGTTGTGGATATTGGGGCGAACTATGGGGTTTACGCCCTTTCGTTAGCACGCAAGGTGGGATCGACTGGGCATGTATGGGCCTTTGAACCGGCTACAGATACGGCTGAGTTGCTCAGAGCAAGTGCTTCAGTCAATGCAACTGACTGGCTGATGGTGGTACAGCAGGCGCTGTCTGATCGACAAGGCACAGCTTGGCTGCAGATGCCTGGTCAGTCCGAGTTGAACAGCCTGGCGAATTCAGACGGTGCTGCTACGGAGGTTGGGCCAGGAGAAGCCGTCACCATTACAACACTTGACGCCTGCCTGGAGCTATTCGGCTGGTCCAAGGTGGATCTCCTGAAGATTGATGCTGAGGGAGAAGAGGATCGCATCCTTCTTGGGGGAGCGCGCTTCTTCAGGGATCTTTCTCCCTTGGTCATGTTTGAGGTGAAGGCTGGAATGGATCTGCATCTGGATCTTGTCGACCGATTCCAAGAGCTTGGCTATCAGTGTTTCCACCTGATTCCGGGTCTGGATGTTCTGGCCCCCTTTGATGCCGGCCAGGGCGTGGATGGCTATCTGCTGAATTTATTCGCGGCCAAACCCGATCGTTGCCAGGCACTGGCTGCTGCTGGCAAGCTTGTCGGGTATACCGATATGGTCAAAGTAGATGTTGGCCAAGCACATAGTCAGCTTGATTCCTGGCTTGCCGATCTGGAAAAGAATCCTTATGCTCAGAGCCTAGCGCCGCGATGGCTTTCAAAGGCTAATCAGCCGCAGCGGGAGGCCATCTGCCAGGCATTGGCGTCGTGGAGCATCTCTCAGGATTGCAGTCAGCCGATCACGAAACGTTTTGGCGCTCTTTGTTTTAGCTATGACTTGCTGAATCAGGAGTGTCAACTCGGATGCCCTGTCAGTCGCTGGGCAAGTCTCACAAGAGTGGCCTTGGCCTTGGGCGAACGCCAGCGGGCCATTGAGGCTGTGAGCGCGATGCTCGCAGATCTTCAGAGCGGAGAGGAGCCCCGCATGGATGAACCCTTTCTCTGTCCTGATCCAGCCTTTGATGCTGTGGATCCTGCTGGTCAGTTGAAGGCTTGGCTAGAGGCTGCTGGCTTGTCAGTTCTTGAACAGTTCGGTTGCTTTTCTGGCTTCTTCAGTGCTGAATCGGCTCTCCCGAGGCTTGAGAGACTAATATCTCTCGGTTTTGCTAACGAGACCACACAGCGCCGTCGGAAATTATTAACCAAGCGGTTTGGCACTGCGGATCAAGATGCTTCTGATTCCCAGCCTGCGCAGCTATCTCCGCAATTTGGCTCTGGTTCAGATCTGCAGGATGCTTTGGGTACCTCCGCTCGCGCCTGGTTTCATTTTCTTCGGCTACAGAAGCCATTGCGCTGTATTGATGTAGGCGCCCTTGCCTTGAAGGGGGATCCTGACCCTTGGATTCACTGGGCACAGATCGGTTGCGCTGAAGTGCTTGGATTTGAGCCTTTGAAAGATGAATGCGCGAAGCTCAATGATCAGGCAGAGGCGAATGGAATTGCAATGCGGTATCTGCCATGGGCCTTAGGTGATGGAAATGAGCATACTCTGAATATTACCAATGAACCCATGACATCGTCACTATTCAAGCCAGCTCGTTCCACTATCGATCTTTTTCCAGCCCTTGGTGATCTGATGCATGTAGTAGCCGAGGAAACTGTTCAAACGCGTCGCCTTGATGATATCAGAGAAGCAGCTCCTACGGATTTTCTCAGACTCGATGTGCAAGGTGCTGAGCTCATGATTCTTGAGAGTGCAAAGGCGGTTTTGCGTCATGTCTCAGTGATTCAATGTGAGGTAGAATTCATCGAGCTTTATTTGGGCCAACCACTTATGGCTGATGGGCACCTCGAATAATCAGCAATTTCCAGGGTCTCTACGGACATGAAAAAGCCGCCGAAGAGGCGGCAGAGCAGGAGAATCTATCTCGACCATCGACGAGATCGCTTGAACCATGGGATCCTCTCTA
>NZ_JAGQCD010000088.1 GCF_024345975.1 Cyanobium sp. Cruz-8D1
TGGCCCTGGTGCGCTGGGCGCCCGGCACGGCGTTTCAGCCCCACAGCCACCCGGGCGGCGAGGAAATCGTTGTTCTCGATGGCGTCTTTCAGGACGAGCAGGGCTCCTATCCGGGCGGCAGCTGGTTGCGCAATCCAGCCGGCAGTGCACACCAGCCCTGGAGTGAGCCGGGCTGCACCATCTGGGTGAAGACCGGCCACCTGCCGACCACCCAGGGGCCCGATGGCTCAGACGCGTGAGGCACGAGCCTCCCGCAGGATCCGCCGGCCGCCGTTCAGGACCAGCAGGCTGATGGCGATGCCGATCATCAGATCAGGGATGCGGCTGCCACTCCAGGCCACCAGCAGGCCGGCCACGATCACGCCCAGGTTGGCCAGGGTGTCGTTGGTGGAGAAGATCACCGAGGCCCGCATGTGCACGCCGCCCTCGCGGTGCCGGCGCACCAGTGCCAGACAGAGCAGGTTGGCCAGCAGGGCCAGGGCGCCGATGCCCACCATCAGGGCGCTGATCGGTTCACTGCCCAGCAGGGTGCGCCTCAGCACATCCAGCAGCACCCAGATCGCCAGGATGATCTGCAGCCGGCCGCTGAGCACGGCGGTCCGGCGCTGCTGCGTCATGCTGCGGCCCACGGCTCCAAGGCTGAGGCCATAGACGCCCGCGTCGGCCAGCATGTCGAGGGAGTCAGCAATCAGGCCGGTGGAGCCTGCTCGCAGGCCTACAGCCAGTTCCACCACAAACATGGCGGCGTTGATCACCAGCACCACCCAGAGGGTGCGGCGCTGCAGCTCAGCCGCCTGCTCGGCTCCACAGCCGCAACCCACAGCCTTGCTGCTGCCTTGAGCCATAGCGTGAGTGTTGATCGATTTTTTCGGCAAACTCCTAACCCTCCGGAGCGTCCAGAGCCGAGCCGCTCCAGGCGATCCCGGCCAGATCCGCCACCTCCCGGTGCCAGCTGGCCAGGTCGTTCCTGGAGAAGCCGCGCAGATGGTCATGGCCGCAGGCCCGTGCCAGCACCTGCATCAGCGCCACCGCCGCCTGCAGGAACCTGGCCAGCCGCTGGGCGGCATGCTCCACATCCAGCCGGCGGCGCAGCTGTGGATCCTGGGTGGCGATGCCCGCAGGGCAGCGGTTGGTGTGGCAGATCCGGGCGCCGACACAGCCGATCGCCTGGATCGCCGCGTTGGCCAGGGCGATGCCATCGGCCCCCAGGGCCAGGGCCTTGACGCAGTCGGCCGGAGTGCGCAGCCCGCCGGTGGTGATCAGGGTGACGCGGCCGCTGGCACCCCGGCGGTCGAGGTGGGCCTCGATGTGCTGGGAACTGAGCTTGAAGCCCACCGGGATGCCACCGGTCAGCTCCCGTACCCGATCGGCGAAGGCGCGGAAATCGCCCGGTGAGTGGAGATCGATGAAGGTGGGAGGTGAGTGGATCGGCTGACCTTCAGGGATGCCTCGGATGGAGGCGATGCGGGCGGTGACCTTGCTGCCCGGCAGGTAACCGCCGCTGCCGGTCTTGGCGGCCTGACCGGCCTTGAAGTGGAAGGCCTGCACCAGCGGCAGCAGCTCCTCCCGGTAGCCGAACCGGGCCGGACCCAGTTCAAAGAGATAGCGGCTGTTGGCGGCCTGCTCCTCCGGAAGCATCCCCCCTTCGCCGGAGCAGATCGCCGTCCCGGCCCTCTCAGCCCCGGTGGCCAGGGCCAGCTTGGCCTCCTCGGAGAGGGCCCCGAAGCTCATGTCGGAGACCAGCAGGGGAATCTCCAGCCGCAGGGGTCGCCGTGCCTGGGGGCCGATCACCAGCTCGGTGCCCACCGCCGCCTCGCTCGGCAGGGGCTGGCGGGCCAGCTGGGCCACCAGGATCTGGATGTCGTCCCAGAGGGGCAGCTGGGAGCGCGGCACGCCCATGGCCGCCAGCGGCCCCTCGGGGCCCACCCGATCGAGGCCGTGTTCGGCCAGCTCATGAATCAGCGCCACATTGGGCTCTTCCGGCGTGGGCTTGGGCGTCGGCAACGCATCAACCGGCTCGGGCTTGGCCTCCTCCGCGTCGACGCGGTAGACCGTTCCGACCCGATCGGCCGGCACCAGGCTGTGGCTGCCGTCGCAATGGGGCGGAGTGGCGGTCTGCTTGCAGCGGCACAGCACGGCCCTGCCGGTTGTTTCGGCCACGAAGGCCAGGGGACTGAACCCGGTGCCCTGATGGGAGCCGTCGCAGAAGGGCTGGTCAGCCGACCTTCCGCAGGCGCAATAGAAGTACTCCTTCCCCTGCTCCATTTCCACGCTGATGGGGGTGCTGGCGGCAACCATCGGTGCTGGCATCGAGCTCAGGCGTACGACACGGGCCGGTGGCCCACCATTCAGTGTGGACCGGGCCAACGAAGGACGCCGCCTGATCAGGCAAGGGGGTGGGGGTGTCTTTCGTGTTCCAGAACCCAGGGGCGAACTCGACAACCTGGTGCCTGCCTATGCCTGCACGAGCCACAAGAGCCAGGGCAGCGAATACCCCGCCGAGGTGATCCCTTTGCTAACCCATGTTGCAGCGCCATCTGGTGTACATCGGCATCACCAGCTCCTTGCCGCGGTTCATGCCGGCTGCGTGGGCCTCACCAGAGGCCTGGCAGTAGCCGCGCGCTGCGCTGCTGCCAGGCGCTGAACTCCGGGTACTTCGCCGCCATCTGCACTTCCTTCTGGCCAATGCGCTGCAGATAGATCAGCAGCACCAGAGCCGGCACCAGGTAGGCCCAGCCGTTGCCGGCCACCACCGCGAAGCTCAGGTAGCGCAGCAGATCGCCGAGGTAGTTCACATGGCGCACGCGCCGCCAGATACCATCGCTCACCAGGCCAGCACCCATTGCTTTGGCGGTGGTTTTCTGTGCATCGGCGCTGGCGTTGATCAGGCTGCCGAAGCTGAACAGCCCCAGTGCCACGGCCACGGCTGCTTGGGAGATCGGCACGGGATTGAGAAAAGCCAGCAGCCCCGGCAGGCTGTAGAGCACCCCGATGAACAGCAGGACGAAGCCAAACCCCACCACCCCCACACGCTCACTGAACAGCTGGCGAGCCCGCTCGGGAAACAGCCACTGCTCCAGCAGCCACCAGAGGCAGTAGCTGATGTGCAAGCTGAGATAGACCACCTGGCGCATGTCTTTCACCCCGACCACGGCCGCCAGCACCAGCAGCAGCACAATCGTGAGCATTTTGGCGGTGTTGATCGCCGTGAGTTGGCTCCAGCCCACCGTCGGGGCCTGGCCCTCGTCCCGTGCTGATTCAGCCATCCGTGCACCCTCGCTGACGGCACCCTATCGACCCTGGCGGACGTCGCGACCGCCAAAACCGCTCACACCGCCGCTGTCAGCTAGAACGAGCCATGCCAGACGACACCATGCCCGACAGAAAACAATCTCATGTGGTCGTCATCGGAGGCGGATGGGCTGGCTGGGGTGCCGCAAAGTCACTCTGCGAAGCCGGCGTTGACGTGACCTTGATCGATGGGATGCTCGATCCTACCGGCAGTCAACCAATCACAACCAAAAGCGGTAAACCCTTTGAGGCTGGAACCAGGGGCTTTTGGAAGGACTATCCCAACATCAATGCCCTCACAGAAGAGCTCGAACTTGGCAATATTTTCACTAACTTTACAACCAGTGCTTTTTGGTCACCCGATGGATTGGAAGCGACAGCTCCTGTTTTTGGAGAATCACCCCAATGGCCAAGCCCCCTAGGCCAAGTGATGGCAACAATCAAAAACTTCAAGCGACTTCCCATTCAAGATCGACTCAGCATCGCAGGACTTCTCTATGCCATGCTGGACCTTTATCGCAGCGACAAGGTTTTTCAGAAATACGACAGTCTTAGTGCACAATCACTGTTTTTAAAGCTTGGCATCAGCGATCGACTAATTAATGATTTTCTGCGACCGATCTTGCTGGTTGGCTTGTTCAAGCCTCCCGAAGAGGTTTCGGCCGCTGTCACCATGGAGCTCCTCTATTACTATGCCCTGGCACATCAAGACTCGTTTGATGTTCGCTGGATTCATTCAAAAAGCATTGCCGAACATTTGTTTGAGCCTCTCGCTCGAAGGCTGATGTCTCGCGATCAGCTGCGCGTCCTTGGGGGGACCCTCGTGACACGGTTGAATGTTTCATCTGAGACGCAACGCATAAGCTCGGTTGAAATTCAAAGTGTAACAACAAAAGAAGTCAAGGTGATTGATGACGTCGATGCTGTGGTTTTAGCGGTGGGTGCCAAAGGACTTAAATCCCTGATGTCTCAATCGCCAGAATGCAGCAAAGCAGCGCCTGAGCTTGTTGCCGCTGCTT
>NZ_JAGQCD010000089.1 GCF_024345975.1 Cyanobium sp. Cruz-8D1
GCTTTGTGACTCTTTGCTGCTCGTCCCAGAAGCCTCTCTGACCCACAGTTGTTGTGAAGATTGCTTAACCGATCATAATCGGAATCATGCCACAATCAAGTGCCTTGTTGATTTTTCGAAGTTCCCTCAAGCGGCCATGACCTGCTTCCCAAGCTGACCAGTCAAAGTGTTGACCGGATTTCGGCTTATCCTTCACCTAACAATCAAGATGAACCCCAATGAACGGAGGTGGGGAAGCCTGCTTGTCACCAACCGTCTTCCGGGAAGGCGAATTTCGATTTTTCTTCTTCTCCCGAGAGGAAGAGGAAAGCCGTATGCACATCCATGTCAGCCATGTCAGTCACCCAGCTGGTGAGACGAAGTTCTGGCTCAGACCGACCATTGAACTTGCTCGCAACATCGGGCTAAGCTCGTCAAAGCTAAAGGACGCAGAACGCCTAGTCGAGTCCCGCCAACAGGAGATCATCGATGCCTGGAACAATTAGGGAGCTGAAGTCACGAATGTTTCCGGCCACTGCGTCTGGATACTTATTGATGATGAGGAGCTTGCACTTTCTTATTCCGAGTTTCCCTGGTTCACGGTAGCCACGATTCAGCAGATTCTCAACGTCCTGCGACCATCGGCCGACCATCTCTATTGGCCGGATCTGGATGTTGATTTGTCTGTTGAGTCGATACGGCATCCCGAAAGGTTTCCGTTAAAAACGAAGAGCACTTTCTAGCCATGCCATTTACCTGAGTTTCCACCTGCAATCCACTGATGCTATTGAGTGGACGGCGGCCACACTCTCTGCAGCTATGTGATGGTAATCGTAAGAGGAGTCGAGGCTCAGCGCCGCCGCCAAACCCCTCCGCTTACAGCAACGACCCCTGGTGCTCCTGGGGCGCCAAGGCCGGCGCCGCCTCGGGTTGCTCCTCGGCCTCGCCGGCCTTCACCTCCAGGGCCTGCTCGATCACCCGGTCGGTGAGGGCATCGAAATAGGCCACCAGGGTGCTTTGCAGCTCCAGGAATTCGGGCCAGAGCGTTTCATTCACAAAGGCCCGGCTCAGGCGCGCCATCACCGTGGTACGGCGCTGGCCGCGGTAGCGGTAGGGGTGGACGCCGTAGCGGCGCAGCAGAGCCACGAACAGGTGGCGCGACCACTGATCCGCCAGGGAGAAGCGGAATTCGATCGGCGGCTCCTCAGCCTCCAGCTGCTGGAGGCGGGCCTGGATGCGCTCGCGGGCCCGCTCGGCCGCATGGCGCTCCCCCTCACTGCCGGGCCGGGCGTGCAGGGCCTCGATGCGCCGCAGCTTCTCCACAAGCTGCTGCTCGGGGCCCGGCGGCAGAGCGCCGCGCTCGCGGGTTTGCTCCGCCGCGTTGAAGCCGGCGGCCTGGGATCGGGTGCGGCGTCCGATGGCGATCTCCCGTGGTCAACCGGTCGCCAGGGTAGGTACCAGCTCCGTCTACGGCAAAGGTGTTGCGGCGGCCAGAATCCACAGGGCGCCACCGTGGGCAACCCCCCTATCTGCCCAGCCCGCCATGGCCGGCCGCCCCAGTCTCAATGCCCGCTCGCTGGAGGCCCTCGGCGCCGCCCGGCTGGCGGAGCTGCTGCTGCAGCACACGGAAGGCAATGCTGCCGCCCGCCGGGCCCTGCGGCTGGCCCTGGCGGAGTCCCGCGGCCCCCAGGAGATGGCCCAGGAGGTGCGCAAGCGGCTGGCGACCCTGGATCGCTCCGAGCGCTGGCTCGATCGTCGGGCCTTCGCGCCGGTGCTGGCCGAGCTGGACAGCCAGCGCCAGGCGATCACCACCGCGATCGGCTCCCAGGCTCCCGCTCTGGCGGTGGAGCTGTTGTGGCGGCTGCTGGAGCTGGCCCCCTCCCTGCTCTATCGTGTCGATGACAGCGACGGCGCAGGCCTGGCGCTGTTCCATCGGGCCAGCGCCGACCTGGGCCGGCTGGCCTGCCGGGCCCGGCTGCCGGCGGCGGCGCTGGCGGATCAGGTGGCCGAGGCGGTGCTTGACAACCAAGAAGGCCAGTACGACCAGTTGGTGTGCCACCTGGCTGAGGCACTGACGCCGGAGGGTCTGCGGCGGCTGGGGCAGAGGCTGGAGCAGGAGCGGCCCGTGATCGGCCGGTCCGATGAGCTGCTGGTGGAGGACGAGACGGACGAGGCCGAGGAGGAGGGCGTTCTGGTGCTGGCCAACGCGATCGATCTCCATGGCGTCCAGCACGACGATGTCGCCTGGGACGACGACGGCTGGACCGGCAGCTTCGAGCCTGAGGACGACGACGACGATGGGGCCACCGACCCCTGGCAGCAACGCCAGGCCGTTCGGCTGGCGATGCTGGCGATCGCCGATGGGCTGGGGGAGGCGCAGGCCTATCTGGCGGAGTACCGCGACCATGCCCCTGCCGGGCTCAAGCGGCCGCGCCTCGTGGCCCGGGTGGCCCAGCGCCTCACGGCCGCCGGCCGGGCAGCAGAGGCTCTGGCGTTGCTGGAGGGGGTGGAGCTGACGGAGGGATGGCGCAGTGATGGCGCCCGGCCCTGGCTCGATGCCCACCTGGAGGCGCTTGAGGCCCTCGGGCGAGGCGAGGCGGCCCAGGCGCAGCGGCGCGAGTTTGCGATCGAGCGCCTGTCGCTGCCCCACCTGCGTACCTACCTGCAGCGACTGCCTGCCTTCGAGGATTGCGGGCCGAGGAGGAGTTGCTCGAGGCCGTGCTGGGGCACCGGAGCTTTCAGGCGGCCCTGGAGTTCCTGCACCGCTGGCCCGACCAGCGCCGCGTCGCCCGGTTGATCCTGGCCGATCCGAATCGGCTCAACGGCGCCGACGAACCGCTTCTAACAGCCGTGGCGGCGGGCTTGGAGGCGCGCCAGCCCCTGGCCACCAGCCTGTGCCTGCGGACAATGATCGAGGAGGTTCTCGAGACGGCCCACTCCAGCCGCTACCTGCGGGCCGTGCGTCACCTGGAGAGCTGCCGCCGCCTGGCTGCCGGCATCGCTGACTGGGGCCGCATCCCGCCGCACAATGCCTACGTGCGCGAGCTGCTGCGGGCCTATGGGCACCGCATGGGCTTTCTCAAGAAGCTGGATTTTGATGGCCTGCTGCTGCCGGAATGACAGGACGGAACGCTGTCGCTCCACAACCGCGAGTTTCTGCAGGTGAAGCCTCACGGGTGGGTCCTGCTGGTGAAGTTGCCGCATCAGAGGCGATGGCGCTTCAAACTGGTCGCGTTCACTTCGCTGCTGGTGTCATCGGCCCAGACCACCGTCACCAGCACCAGGCTGCGGCGGGGCCGGATGGGGATGAGCCCTAGTCGTACAGCAATTTCCAAGGGATGAAAGAGGTCTTGGTCAACGGCCATGGAAAGCTGCCTGTGGATCTCCTGCATCCTTGGGGCTGATCTTGTTTGGGAACCTCTGAACAACGAGCCCCCACAGAGAGCCTGAGGTCGTGATCTTTTCGAGATGAACAGTTTCTGGGCGGATCTGAAATTGATGGGCCTGATTCCACCTTATTAGAAGCTGAATCTTGCCCATCTGGGGGCATTTTGTCTTCCATGGTCACATTGCTACCCCGATCACGCACTACATAACAACCTACGACGTGTCATGAATAGGTTTGAGAGGATTGCCAGCACGTTCGCCTTGCAGCGGTTCTTGATCATGCCTCGCAGCCGCGTCTTCTGAAACCGAACGGCTGCTTGATCACCCGGAACGGGTGTTCGCCCTTGGCGCGGACATGTGCTTTGGCGGTTTCGACCAGATCATCCAGTCGACCCTCCGGTGTGTTCGGCAAAGCCCTGCGCTTTCCGGGCCACATGGCAACGCGGAAGCCAATCCCCTTTCCTTGCCTCTCGGCTCGCTTCTCGACCCCCTGATAGCCAGCATCCGCATAGACCACAGTCTCCTCTCCGTGCAGGAGATCAGCGGCTGGCGTAAGGTCGTGCACATTGGCGGCGTTGGTCTCCACCGAATGGATGAGGCCTGAGTCCTTGTCGACACCGATGTGGAGCTTCATCCCGTAGGCGAAGCCTCCCGCGCAGCGGTGGTACCACTGGTTGACCTTCTTGGTCTGGTGCATCTCCGGATCTCGTTCCCCGTAACTGTTCAGGGGGGAGAAAGCTCCGGGGCAGTTCCGCTCTTGACAGACCTCTGAAAACAGCTTGGATCTCAGGCAGAGACTGCCCGAGATGCATCCACCACCTGCCGGCATTTCTGAGAGTGA
>NZ_JAGQCD010000009.1 GCF_024345975.1 Cyanobium sp. Cruz-8D1
TGGAGGGCGCCTGTGCGGTCGTCCTCGGAGATGTCCCAGAAGACGTAGGCCCACTGGGGATCACGGGGCAGGAAGACGACGCGGGTCTCGGCGGCGGGCCGGGGGGCCGGGGCCATGTCGGCCTCGAGGGCCGCCACCGTCCTCCCCGCCTGTACTGGAGATTCGGCCGGGATTGCGCCCGCCTCGCCCGAGCGATCGGCGATGGACTCGACGAGGGCGTCCCTGTCCTGAGAGCTGTAGCGCTGAATGCCCAGGGTCCTGGCCAGCTCGCGCAACTGGCGCATGCTGAGGTCGGCCAGGTTCGCGAACGGATTGGTCCTGGCCATGGTAATTCAAAAATGTTACATCTTAATAATCGCTGAGAGGATCAGGGTGGGATCACTCCTGTCAGCAGATGCCGATAACCCCAAAGCGGCCATGATCGCCTGGCCGCAGCAGCACGGGGCCCCGCGTGAGGTCGGCCCCACGGCGCTGCGGCGGCCGGCTCGGGCGCTCCGGAACACTGGCCAGCAGGGCCGACACCGTCAGCAGGGACCCCAGCAGCAGCCAGAGGCCCCAGCGCCGTCGCGGGCCAGGGCGTTGCCACGCCCTGGCCCGCGACGGCGCGTGCCGCTGGCGACCCGACGGGCCCTGCCGATCCCCAGCGGTTCGCCACAGCGGGCGCAGACCATGCGACCCGCCAGGCTGCGGTCGGCGCGCACAGCCCAACTGCCGCACTTCGGACAGCCCATCCCTCTCCCGATCCATCACCCCTCCATGGTGGCGGAACGGCCTAGAGCCATGCCGGATCGGCGCCGGCCGGCCGCTCGGCCGGAGGGAGATCGGCCATCAGCCGGAAATCCTCGAACGCGAAACCCGGCCCCACGCAGCAGTGCAGCAGGCTCCATCGCCCCCGGCTGCGGGCCGCCTGCCACCAGCCCGCCGGCACGACCTGCAGGGGGCTCGGCTCCGGATCACCGGTCGCCTCAACGGCGAGGGGAGCAAGGAGCAGCCGTTCGGCTGCGCCTCCCTGCGGCGGCAGCCGCCAGAGGTCCAGGGGGTCACCACCGGCGTGGTGCCACACCTCATCGCCCCCCTCAACCCGATGCCAGCGGCTGCACTGCCCCTCCGTCAGCAGGAAGGCGATCACCGTGAGTCCGGCACGCTGCTTGCCGTCGTCACTGCGGCACACCTGGCTGGCGGAACGGTGCAGCTCCCGGTACCAGCCCCCCTCTGGATGGGGCTGCAGGGCGAAGCGGGCGATCAACGCCTCCGGACGGGAAGCCATGGCCTGACGGCAGGGGGTCGTTGCCGATGATCCCGCGGCAACGGCCACCCGGAGTAGAACATCCGTACTGCTGCGGGCCGATGCTTCCCCTCCCTCCCCAGGTACCACTGCCCCCGCGCCAGGGAGCCGCGGCGCTCCTGTGTCTCCTGGCCTCCGAAGCCGTCAGCGCCGGCTTCCCCAGCCCCGCCGACGACTACGTGGAGGCCCGCATCGATCTCAACGTGGAACTGATCCCCCGGCCGCTGTCCACCTTCTTCATGCGCGTCAGCGGCGATGCCATGCGGGGGGACGGCATCGTCGACGGCGACCTGCTGGTGATCGACCGCAGCGTCGATCCCCGTCCCGGCATGGTGGTGGTGGCGGTCCACGGCGGCGCCTTCCTGCTGCGCCGCCTGGCCCGCCGCGGCACCGGCCTGTGGCTGGTGGCCAGCGACGGCACCAGTCCGCCCCTGGTGCTGATCAGCGACGAAGGCAGCGATCGCGAAGGCCGTGGTGATGGCGCGGACCTCTGGGGCGTCGTGATCCACGCCGTGCATCACCTGGCGGGCGCCCCCTCCAGACGTCGCTGACCGGGCTCACGGATCGGCGCGGTGGGGCAGGGCGCGGGAATCGCTGGGAAGGGCGGGAGGCGACATCAGCAGACCGCGCCGGCGCAGCTCACGCCGGAATTCACCGGCCAATCCGTCCGCCATCCAGAGCTTGCGCAGATGGCCGAAGATCACCATGCAACGCAGGGCGATGGTGGCGCAGACAAGCACCTGCAGGCAGAGTTTCAGCACGGTGGAAGCAGCTGCAGCGCTGTGCTGAACCCAGCCTAGGGGCGTTGGCGGCGAGCGGCCGCAGCGGGACGGCGGCAAAACGCCGTCCAGGCGTCATGCTGGGGGCGATGAGCGGCAACGCCGCCCCAGCCTGCTTCGATGATCGAGCCTCTGCCGGAGCTGAGCACCGCCGAACTGGAGACCCTCCTGGCCGCCCTCGATCCGTTGCTGGATGGCTTCGGCGAAGGCGGCTCCTGCCTCGACGATGCCAGCGCCTTCCTGGAACGGCTGGGCATCAGCCAGAGCGATGGCGCGGAGACCACCTCGCCGCTGCTCCAGTGGCTGGAAAGCTGGCGGGCCGCCGGCGGCAACCGGGCTACCCTGCGGCTGATGGTGCAGACCATGCTGAGCGAGCGGCAGGAGGCTCTGCCGGACTGATCGGCCGGATGGGATCAGGGGCGGCAGAGGGCATCGGCCATGCGGGCCGTCTGCACGATCGGCCCGACATCATGCACCCGCAGCACATCGGCACCGGCGGCGATGGCCTGGCCGCAGACGGCCGCGGTGCCCCAGAGGCGGGCCCGGGGGCGGGGCTCAGCCAGCACCTCGCCGATGAACCGCTTGCGCGAGGGCCCCACCAGCAGGGGAAAACCCTCGGCCCGCAGCAGGGCCAGCCCCCGCAGCAGGGCGAGGTTGTGGGCGGTGGTCTTGGCGAAACCCAGCCCCGGATCCCAGAGGATCCGCTCCGGACGCACCCCCGCCGCCAGGGCCCGGTCGGTGGCGCGCAGCAGCTCATCACGTACCTCGGCGACCACGTCGCCATAGCGGGCCAGGGCGTCCATGGTGCCGCTGTCGCCGCGGCTGTGCATCAGCACACAGGGGCAGTCCGCGGCCGCCACCACCGTCAGCAGGGCGGGATCACGGCGGCCGGCGCTGACGTCATTGATCCAGTGGGCGCCGGCCGCCAGGGCTGCTTCGGCCACCGGGGCGAGGAAGGTGTCGATCGAGAGCAGGGGGCCGCCGGCCGCCGGGGGTGGCAGGGCCGCCAGGATTCGCCCCAGGCCGGGCAGCACCCGGGCGATCTCCACCTGGGCACCGACCTCGGGCGCCCCGGGCCGGGTGCTCTGCCCCCCCAGGTCGAGCAGGTCGGCCCCCTGGCGATGCAGCAGCCGGGCCCGCCGCACCGCCGCCTCGGGGGCCTCGAATCGGCCGCCGTCACTGAAGGAATCGGGCGTGAGGTTGAGGACCCCCATCACGAGGGTCCGATCCCCCCAGCGGAAACCGGGTGGTAGGGCGACAGACGGGACGACGCCCACGGCGTTCAGGGCAGGGGCAGGCGGCTCAGACGGGCACCGGCACCTGGTAGTTGGCGATGCGGGCGAAGCTGACCGGATCGAGGGAGGCGCCACCCACCAGCACGCCGTCGATGTCGCTCTGGGCCATCAGCATGTCGATGGTGGCGGGGTTGACCGAACCGCCGTACTGCACCACCACCTCGGGGTGGCCCACCCAGCCGCGGATCAGGCCGCAGATGCGGTTGGCCTCCTCGGCGGCGCAGGTCTTGCCGGTACCGATCGCCCAGATGGGCTCGTAGGCCACGATCAGGTGCAGGGGGTCGACGCCCTCCAGCCCCTGCTCCACCTGGCGGTGGATCACCCGCTCGGTTTCACGGGCTTCGCGCTGGTCGTCGCTCTCGCCCACACAAAGGATCGGAATCAGACCCGTCGCCTGGGCCGTGCGGGCCCGCAGGTTGATCTGCTCGTCGGTTTCGCTGAAGTACTTGCGCGGCTCGCTGTGGCCCACGATCGCGTGGGTCACCCCGTGCTCCAGGAGCATGGGGGCGGAGATCATGCCGGTGTAGGCACCGCTCTCCTCCCAGTGGACGTTCTGGCCGGCGATGGCGACACCGGCGCCGGCCAGGTGACGGCAAAGGGTGGGGATGGCCGTGAACGGAGGGGCCAGCACCACCTCCCTGTCATCGGACAGATCGGCGATCAGGGGCCGGAAGGTGGCCGCAAAAGCCCGCGCCTGGGCGCAGGTCATGTGCATCTTCCAGTTGCCTGCGATGACGGCCTTGCGCACGTGGTCTCCCGGCAGCGACATTCGAGGCAGGTTAAGGCGTGATGCCGCCATCGCCCCCACGACCCAGGCGCCTGGAGAGCATCAGCACCTCGCGGCCATCCATGGCCACCGCATCGCCAGGGGCCAGCTGGCGGCCGCGCCGGGTCTCGATCGTGCCGTTGACGGTCACGTCCCCACGCTGGATGCGCTGCTTGGCCTCACCGCCGGTGCCGACGAGTCCCTGCCATTTGAGGAATTGATCCAGCTTCACCGTCAGGGGACGCCCGGAGAGCGCTGATAGGGTTCGTCGATGCTTGCACCCTCGCCGGCCGGCTTCCGCAGGCTCTGGCCGCTGCTGAAGCCCCATCGGCGACCCCTGCTGCTCGGGGGGTTGTGCATGCTCGTGTTCGTGGCCTGCTGGCCCCTGCTGGCGTGGCTGGCGGGCCAGCTGATCCCGGCCATCGGCGCCGGCGATTTCACCAAGGTGCTGCGCAGCATCGCCGCGGCCCTGGCGGTGTTCCTGGTGCAGAAGATCGCCCAGTTCGGGCAGGACACCCTGCTGGCGGGACCAGCCTTGCGGGTGAGCCAGGAGCTGCGGCGGCAATTGTTCGCCCGGCTGCAGCGGCTCGATTTCGGGGCCCTCGAGAAACTGTCGGCCGGCGATCTCACCTACCGGCTCACCGAAGACGCTGACCGGGTGGGTGAGGTGATCTACAAGACGATCCAGGACACCACCCCCAGCGCCCTGCAGCTGGTGGTGGTACTGGGGTACATGGTCTGGCTCGACTGGCCCCTCGCCCTGGCCACCCTGCTGCTGGCCCCCCTGGTGGCGCTCATGGTGAGCGCCTTCGGGGCCCGGGTGATGACCGCCGCCGAGCGCAGCCAGAAGCAGGTCAGCGATCTGGCGGCCCTGCTGGCTGAAGCGATCGGCGGCCTGCCCCTGGTGCGGGCCTTCGCCGCGGAGCCCTGGCTGCAGCAGCGGTTCGACACCGAGATCGACCTGCACCGCCGCGCCCGCTACCGCACCCTGGAACTGTTGGCCCTGCAGCACCCGGTGGTGGGTTTCATCGAGGCGGCGGGCATCCTCTCGGTGCTGCTGATCGGGGCGGCACGGATCAAGGCGGGCGGCCTCGACAGCCAGGGATTCAGCAGCTATGTGGCTGCTTTGCTGATGCTGATCGATCCGATCTCCCACCTCACCACCAACTTCAACGAGTTCCAGCAGGGCCAGGCCTCGCTCAAGCGCCTGCGGGCGATCGAGAACGAGCCGGTGGAGCCGCCCGACCACCCCGACGCCAGGCCCCTGGGAACCGTGTCCGGAGAGCTGGTGCTGGACGGGGTGAGCTTTGGCTACCAGGGCGGCAGCCCGGTGCTGCGCCAGCTCGATCTCCACATCCATCCGGGGCAGGTGGTGGCCCTGGTGGGACCCTCCGGCGCCGGCAAGAGCACCCTGTTTTCCCTGCTGCTGCGCTTCAACACCGCCCAGAGCGGCCGGGTGCTGCTCGATGGCCAGAACCTGGCCGACCTGCGGGCCCGGGACCTGCGCCGCGCCGTGGCCCTGGTGCCCCAGCAGAGCAGCGTGTTTTCGGGCACGGTGGCCGAGGCCATCGCTTTCGGTCGCCCCGCCAGCGGTGAGCAGATCCGCCAGGCCGCCCGGCTGGCCAACGCGGCGGACTTCATCGAGAGCCTCCCCGGCGGCTACGACAGCCGCCTCGAGGAACGGGGCAGCAACTTCTCCGGCGGCCAGCTGCAGCGGCTGGCGATCGCCCGGGCCGTGCTGGGCAACCCGGCGGTGATGCTCCTCGACGAGGCCACCAGCGCCCTGGATGCGGAGGCCGAAGAGGCGGTGCAGCAGGGCCTGCAGCAGGCCATGGCCGGTCGCACCGTGCTGGTGATCGCCCACCGGCTCGCCACCGTGCAGGAGGCCGATCTGATCGTGGTGCTCGACGGCGGCCGCATCGTCCAACAGGGCAGCCACGACGAACTCATGGCCAGCGGCGGGCGCTACCGCGAACTCTGCGAACGCCAGTTCATCCGCCTGGAGGCCTGAGCCCGGCCACTTAGGCTGACGGCCAATTGCTCCTCCCCCCTTGGAAACACCCAGCCAGCAACCGCCCGTGCTGACCTTCGAGGGCCTCCGCTACGACCTCAACGGCCTGCCCGACGACGTCAAGGAACTGGTACGGGGAATGCAGGTGGCCGACGCCCAGCTGCGCATGCACGAAGACACCCTGAAGGTTCTGGCCGTGGGCCGGCAGGCGATGGCCAGCCAACTCAACGACAAGCTGAAGGACATCACGCCGCTGCCCTGAGCCATAGGGAAGCTGGACCTCAGCCCACCACCTCCTTGGCCTGCTTGAGCACGGCCTCCGGCAAGGTCACACCGATGGCGGCCGCCATGGCCCGGTTCACGAGCATCTCGGTTTTGGTGAGGGGCTCGAAGGCCCTCGTGGCGGGAGATTCGCCCTTGAGCACCCGCACTGCCAATTTGCCTGCGGCATAACCGTCGTCGAAGTAGGACAAGCCGACCGTGGCCAGGCAGCCGGGCAGGTTGCGATGTCGTCGGCATCCACCGAATACACGGGGATTTTCTTCTCGAGGCCCACCTTGGCAATCGAGCCGAACCCCTGGATGGTGGCGTAGTCCCCGATCTTCACGAAGGCGTCCACCTGCTTCTGGGCCGCCTCCTGCTTGAGCACCTTGGCTTCGTACTCCGAGTTGGGCTCACCGGGGTTGAAGATCAGGCCGACGGTCCTGAGCTCCGGGTCGATCTGGCGGGCCAGATCCAGTTCCTTGCCAACGGGGTTGGTGCCGATCGTGCCCACCACGTTGGGGCGGTGCTGACCGACGCCTCCGGGGGGTGTGCCGGCCCCCGCCCCCCAGGGGTTGGAGCAACAGCAGAAGATCACCGGGGTGGTCTGGGGCGCCACCTTCATGGCGGCCTGCAGCGGCGGCGTTCCCACCGCCAGCAAGGCCCAGGGCTCGGAGCGGGGCCGCAGCACTGAGTCACCGATGATCACCATGCCCAGGCCGAGGATCAGGGAGCCGATGCCCAAGGTCACATCGGCGAAACCCTGATACAGCGCCACCAGGGCGCCGGTCAGGGCCACCAGACCGTTGGCGGCGGCGATGCCCATGGTGAGTCCCCGGCGCTGGTTGATGCCGTTGGCGCGGGCCATGGCGGGGTTATCGCCCAGGGCCCGCAGGGCCAGGCCGACATCAGTGGCCAGCAGCAGGCTGATCACCAGGATCAGGCCCAACATCGCCAGGGTGAGGCCCACGGCCCAGCGGCCATCGAGACCCAGGCCCAGGTCGGGCAGGACCTGGATTCCCGCCGGGGTCTCCGGCAGGGGAATGCTGGAGCGCCCCATCAGGCGCAGGGTGATCGAGTACAGGCCCGTGGTGGTGAGGATGCCGGCAAACAGATCATTCACCCCCAGACGGGTGTGGATCAGGCCGGTCACCAGCCCCGCCAGGCAGCCGAACAAAACCGCCAGGCCCAGGGCCCAGGGCACCGGCGTGCCCCGGCTGATCAGCATCGCGGCCGTGCCGCCGCCAAGGGCGAAGGAACCGTCAACGGTGAGGTCGGGGAACTTGAGGACGCGCAGGGTCAGGTAGGTGCCCAGGGCCAGGCCGGCATAGGCCAGACCCTGGTCATAGGCGCCGAGCCAGAGGGAGAACATCGGCGCCTTGTGACCTTCGCCCGCTTCCGGGCCTAACCCAGGGGGGAGAGATCCTCGAACTGAAACACCTGGCGGCTGGCCGGCGTGTCGCCCTGGGCCTCCGTCTCCACCACCCGCTGGCTCAGCACCCAGGGACCCACGCCTGCCAGGGGCACGAAGGTGTCCGTGAAGCGGCTGGTGCCGCCGCGGGCCTCACCGGTGGCGGGATCGCTGTAACGGCTGGTGTAGCTGTGGCTCAGATAGCCGCTGCCGGTGTCGGTGGTGCTCTCGGTGAAGATCGTCACCACGGTGCCGTGGATGTGGCGGTGCACCATCGTCACCACGTTGTCCTTGATGCGGTAGCGGTCGCCCTCGGCCTTGCCCCCCATGATCACCTCGGTGCCCACCGCATCGGTGTCACCGGCCGTGAAGGTGTTGGCGCCGTGGGTCTGCTCGAAGGGGCGGCGCACCCGGTGGATCGCCACTTCCCAGAGCTGGGAGGCCACCGCCTTGTGCACCTCAGCGTCGCTGAGTCCCTCCACCACCGCCTTGAGGTCGGCACCGACCTGGAAGGTGCCCTCCAAGACCCGGTCGCCCTGCTCCCAGACGCAACGGCCGCCATAGCCGCCGAAGCCGGGCTCCCAGGTGTAGCGGTTCTCGTAGGCGGCACGGAAGGCCTCGCGCAGGTCGGTGCCGGGGGCGACGGGGTGGGCGGCCAGGGTGCTGGTCACGGGCGCAGGGACGATCGGGCGCTCACCCTACCCAGGGTGGGTGGATGTCCTGCAGGGCGGCCACCTCCACCTGCTGCTGCTGCTGCAGGGCGGCGATGGCCTCCACCGCCGCCCGCGCCGCCGCCATCGTCGTGACCGTTGGCACCGCGTAGTCGAGGGCCGCCAGGCGCAGGTAGCGATCGTCGTGGGCGGCCTGGCGCCCCACCGGCGTGTTCACGATCAGCTGCACCAGGCCCGAGCGGATCGCATCCTCGATGTTGGGACGGCCCTCATGCACCTTGAGCACCGTCTCCACCTCCAGGCCCGCCTTCGCCAGCATCGCCGCCGTGCCGGTGGTGGCGGTGAGGGCGAAGCCCGCTGCCAGCAGGTTCCGGGCCACCGGCACCAGGGCCGGTTTGTCGCGGTCGTGGGTGGAGAGGAACACGGTGCCGGCGGTCGGCAGGGGTTCACCGGCGGCGAGTTCGGCCTTGGCGTAGGCCAGGCCGAAGCTGGCGGCGATCCCCATCACCTCCCCGGTGGAGCGCATCTCCGGGCCCAGCAGGGTGTCGGCGCCAGGGAAGCGCTTGAAGGGCAGCACCGCCTCCTTCACGGTCTGGCGGGGTGGCTGGGGCTCGGCCAGCAGGCCCAGCTCCGCCAGGGTGCGACCGGCCATCAGCTGGCTGGCGATCTTGGCCAGGGGCACACCGGTGGCCTTGGCCACGAAGGGGACGGTGCGGGACGCCCGCGGGTTGGCCTCGATGATGAACACCGTCTCGTTGCCGGCGCCATCGTTCTGCACGGCGAACTGGAGGTTGATCAGGCCGCGCACCTCCAGGGCCAGGGCCAGGTCCGAGCTCCAGCGGCGGATCGTGGCCAGGGCCTCGGACCCCAGGGACACCGACGGCAGGGCGCAAGCGGAATCGCCCGAGTGGATCCCGGCCGGCTCGATGTGCTCCATCAGACCGCCGATCACCACCGTCCCCTCCCGATCGCAGAGGGCATCGACATCCACCTCGATGGCGTTCTCCAGGTACTGGTCGATCAGCACCGGATGGTCGGGCTCCACCTGCACCGCCTCCACCATGTAGCGGTTGAGCTCCTCCTCGTCGAAGACCACCTCCATGGCCCGGCCGCCGAGCACATAGCTGGGACGCACCACAACGGGATATCCCACCGTGGCCGCCACCGCCCGGGCTTCGGCGTCGTTGCGGGCGAGGCCGTTGCGGGGCTGGCGGATGTCCAGGCGGCGCAGGATCGCCTCGAACTGCTCCCGGTCCTCGGCCCGGTCGATCGATTCCGGTGAGGTGCCCCAGAGGCGGGTGCCGGTGGCCTTGCCCTCCTCGCTCGCCAGCCAGCGCAACAGGGGAAGCGCCAGCTTCAGGGGCGTCTGGCCGCCGAACTGGACGATCACCCCCTCCGGCTTCTCCGCCTCGATGACGTTGAGCACGTCCTCCAGGGTGAGGGGCTCGAAGTAGAGGCGGTCGCTGGTGTCGTAGTCGGTGGAGACGGTTTCCGGGTTGCTGTTGACCATCACGGTGGCGAAGCCCGCCGCCCGCAGCGCGAAGGAGGCGTGACAGCAGCAGTAGTCGAACTCGATGCCCTGGCCGATGCGGTTGGGCCCACCCCCCAGGATCATCACCTTGCGGCGGGTCTCGGGGCTGACCTCGTCCTCGGGGGCGAGCACGGCGAGGGAACCGTCGGCCTCGAGCCGCTCCAGGGGCCGCTCGTAGGTGGCGTAGTGGTACGGGGTGGAAGAGGCGAACTCGGCGGCACAGGTGTCGACCGTCTTGAAGACGGCCCGCACCCCCAGGGCCTGGCGACGGCGGCGCACCGTCAGTTCGTCGCTGGCGGTGGCCCAGGCGATCTGCCGATCGGAGAATCCGCTCTGCTTGAGCTCCAGGAAGTCGCCGGCCCCGATGGCCTCCAGAGAACGCCCCCGCAGCAGGGTGGTTTCGACCGTCAGGATCCGGCGCAGCTTGGCCAGGAACCAGGGATCGATGGCGCTGAGCCGGTGGATCTCCTCATCGCTGCGGCCGGCGAGCATGGCGGCACGCACCGCATGGATCCTGTCGGGGGAGGGGACACGCAGCTGGCGCTCCAGATCAACCGGATCCAGGGGCCGGTCGGGGCGGTCGCAACCCCAGCCGGCATGGCCCGTTTCGAGCGAACGCAGCGCCTTCTGGAAGGCTTCCTCGAAGCTGCGGCCGATGGCCATCGCTTCCCCCACCGACTTCATCGAGGTGGTGAGCACCGCCGGTGAACCGCGGAACTTCTCGAAGGCGAAGCGGGGGATCTTGGTGACGACGTAGTCGATCGTCGGCTCGAAGCAGGCTGGTGTGGCCCCGGTGATGTCGTTGACGATCTCATCGAGGGTGTAGCCCACCGCCAGCCGGGCGGCGATCTTGGCGATCGGGAAGCCGGTGGCCTTGCTGGCCAGGGCCGAGCTGCGGCTGACGCGGGGGTTCATCTCGATCACCACCACGTCACCGTTGGCGGGGTTGATGGCGAACTGGATGTTGCTGCCGCCGGTGTCCACCCCGATCTCGCGGATGATGGCGATCGACTGGTCGCGGAGGCGTTGGTACTCCCGGTCGGTGAGCGTCTGGGCGGGGGCGACGGTGATCGAATCGCCGGTGTGGACCCCCATCGGATCGAGGTTCTCGATCGAGCAGACGATCACCACGTTGTCGGCGCTGTCCCGCATCACCTCGAGCTCGAACTCCTTCCAGCCCAGCAGTGACTTCTCGATCAGGATCTGGGAGACGGGGCTGGCCTCCAGGCCGCTTTTGCAGAAAGCCTGGAATTCCTCGGGGTTGTAAGCGATGCCGCCGCCGGATCCCCCCAGGGTGAAGGCGGGGCGGATGATGCGCGGATAGGTGCCGATGTCCTCGCCGACGCGAATGGCTTCCTCGAGGTCGTTGGCGATCCCCGACGGGCAGACGGCCACGCCGATGCGGGCCATCGCCTGCTTGAACAGCAGCCGGTCTTCCGCCTTGCGGATCGCCGCGAGGTCGGCGCCGATCAGTTCGACGCCATAGGCGGCCAGGGTGCCGTTCTCGGCCAGGGCGACGGCCAGGTTGAGGGCGGTCTGGCCCCCCATGGTGGGCAGCAGGGCATCGGGCCGTTCCACCGCGATCACCCGGGCCACCACCTCGGGGGTCAGGGGCTCGATGTAGGTGCGATCCGCCAGGTCCGGATCGGTCATGATCGAGGCCGGGTTTGAGTTCACCAGCACCACCTCGTAGCCCTCGGCCCGCAGGGCCTTGCACGCCTGGGTGCCGGAATAGTCGAACTCGCAGGCCTGGCCGATCACGATCGGTCCCGACCCCAGCAGCAGGATGCGCCTCAGATCCGTGCGGCGGGGCATAGGGCGTGGACGGGCAAACGCGCCCAGCCTCTCACGGTCGCCGTCCCGACCGGCCTCTCCGGCGCGCTGGCACTGCACGCAATCGCTAATCTGACGGGATACCTTCGCCCGAGACGCCGCCGATGAGCGAACTCCAGCGCCTGAAGGGGTTGCTGCCCCCTGAGATGCAGAGCTGGGTGTTCGTGGAAGCGGCCGCCTCCGTCGATCCCCCCTTGGTGACGATCGAGGAGATCGGCCGTGACGAAGTGGAGATCCAGGTGGATCTCGAGAAGTGGGATGGGCTGGCCCTCGATCACCGCAACCTGCTCTTCTGGCACGAGGTGGGCCGCGTCCAGAACGACGCGATCCCCAGGGATGGCTGGGAGATGGCGGCCCTGGCCATCGGTCTGGGCGGCGCCATCGGCGAACTCTGGGTGCAGGACGGTCTGCTGCTGGTGATGGCCCTCGGTCTGTCGGGCTTCGCCGGCTACCGCCTCTATCTCAAGAACAACTCCGAGAAGCGTCTGCAGGACGCCATCCTGGCCGACGAACGCGCCATCGACCTGGCCTGTCGTTTCGGCTACAGCCTTCCCAACGCCTACAAGAGCCTCGGGGGTGCCCTCAAGGAGCTGGTGGAGCAGACCCGCAAGAAGCGGCGCCGCACCTTCTACGAGGATCGCCTTGAGGCCCTGCGCAAGAGTGCCGGCAAGGCCCGTGCCGAAATGGCCCAGCAACAGGGCTCCCGCCAATCGGTCACCAGTGAGAACGTCTATGGATAGTCGCGATTTCGCCCTGCTCGCCGCCGAGGCCTGTGATGACCGCAAGGCCGTCGACATCCGCTTGATCCGGGTGGATGAGGTGTCGTCCTTGGCCGACTTCTTCGTGATCTGCAGCGGCCTCAGCGACGTGCAGGTGCGAGCCATCGCCCGCTCGGTGGAAGACCGGCTCGAAACCGACGCCGCTCGCCTGCCCCTGCGGCGCGAGGGCCAGAGCGAGGGCCGCTGGGTGCTGCTCGACTACGGCGAACTCATTGTCCACGTGTTGACCCCCCAGGAACGCAGCTACTACGACCTCGAAGCCTTCTGGGGCCATGGGGAGCAGGAGCGCTTCGTCGGCTCCCCGGTCGAGGTGAGCGGCACCAGCCAGGTCGGCGGCTGAGGGAAGGTCAGATGGCCGCCGGCACACCCAGCCTGCCCAGCCAGGACACCCCCTGTCCGGTGCCCCCGGCCCAGCGTCCTCTGCAGGAATACGACCAGCTCAGCCACTCCTGGTTCTTTCGCTGGCCTGCCGCTGGCCCAAGGGGCCTCTGGCGCCCCCTCGGTCTCACCTGGCTGCTGTCCTTCCCCCTGGCGCTGCTGGTGGCGGGGGGCAGCATCCCCCTGCGCCACGATCCGCCCCGGCTGGTGGTCGCTGCGGCTGCCACCGCCGTGCTGCTGCCGATGTTCCTGCTGCTGCGCCAGTGGCTCGGCTGGACCTACGTCCAGAAGCGGCTGGTCTCGGAAAAGGTCGCGTACGAGGAATCGGGCTGGTACGACGGCCAGGTGTGGGAGAAGCCGATCACCTGGCGCCAGCAGGACCTGCTGGTGGCCCGCCACCAGGTGCAACCGGTGCTGGCCCGCCTGCGCCAGGCCATTGCCGTGGCCATCGCCCTGATGTTGCTCGGGACGGGGCTCTGCCAGGCTCTCTGAACCCGGCCTCCATGGACTTTCTCGCACCGCCATGACCCTGTCCTCCAGCTTCGCCGGCCCGGCCCGTCCCGGCATTCCCCCCCTGGAGGTCCGCCTGCTGCGCAACGGCATCGTCGAATCGCGGCACCGGGTGCATGCGGTGGTCTGCGACCAGCGGGGACGGGTGCTGATGCGCGCCGGTGACCCCCAGCAACTGAGCTTCGTGCGCTCGGCCCTCAAGCCCTTCCAGGCCACCGTCTTCGTGGGCAGCGGTGCCGCCGATCGGATGGGGGCCGGGGAGCGGGGCCTGGCGATCGCCTGTGCCTCCCATGCCGGCACCGCCCAGCAGGCCCGGGAAGCGTTCAAGCTGCTCTGGGGGGCCGAGCTCGACACCGAGGACCTCCAGTGCCCGACCCCGGCCGGGGGCAGCAGTCCGCTGCAGCACAACTGTTCCGGCAAGCACGCGGCCTTCCTGGCTGCGTGCCGGCAGATGCACTGGCCCCTCGAGAGCTATCTGCAGGCCGACCATCCCCTGCAGCAGGCGGTGGTCAAGCGGGTCGGGGAACTGCTGGGGTTGCCGGGCGCCGAACTGATCAGCGCCCGGGACGACTGCGGCGCCCCGACCCTGCAGCTGCAGCTGGCCCAGATGGCCCTGCTGTTCGCCCATCTCGGTGGCGGTGAGCAGGCCGACCTGGAGCGGCTCAGCCGGGCGATGCTCGCCCACCCCGATCTGATCGCCGGCGAAGGGGCGTTCGACACCGAAGTGATGCGCCTGGGCCATGGCCAGGTGCTGAGCAAGGGCGGGGCGGAGGGCATCCAGTGCCTGAGCCGGGTGGGCGAAGGGATGGGGGTGGCCATCAAGGTCGACGACGGGGCCCGGCGGGCCAAGCAGGCCGTGGCCCTGCACCTGCTGGAACAACTCGAATGGCTCACGCCGACCACCCTGGCGGAACTGCGACAGCGCTATCTCGCGCCCGCCGACCACCTGCGCCTGGAGGTGATCGGCGAGCTCCGTTTCGACGGCGCCCGCTCCTGAGGCGCCCTTCCCCCATCAGCCGATCCGGGGGCGGGCGCATCGGCTGATACGATCTGTTGGTGCGACGCGGGGTAGAGCAGTCTGGTAGCTCGTCGGGCTCATAACCCGAAGGTCAGGAGTTCAAATCTCCTCCCCGCCACCAACTCCAGAACCCCTCAAAGGGTTTGCATCCATCAACCCTCCAGCTTTGGCTGGGGGGTTGATGTTTTATGGGCACGAAAACCACCCCGATCCAGGCCCTGCTTCCCGTACAGGCTCAGATTCCGGATCAGGCGGCCGGCCAGCCGCCACTCCTGCATGATGCCGAGACCGGTTCGCCTGCCGATGATCGCCGCCCCATCCCTCTCCACCGGCAGCGAGACCCCCTTGGACGCTGTGGTGGTGGGGGCGGGTGCCAACGGATCGGTGGCCGCCATGGTGCTGGCCGAAGCAGGTCTGCGAGTTCTGGTCCTTGAGGCGGGGCCGGAGCTCTCCGCCCGGCGGGCCCTAGGCAGCGAGCCACTCAACAGCCTGCGCCGCCTCGCCCACCTCAGCAGCGGCCGCCAGCGCCTGCAACGGCACCATCCGGGGTTCTGGAAGCACAATCCGGAGCTGTTCGTCGACGAGCGCCAGAACCCCTACAGCACGCCCCCGGAGGCTCCCTTCCTATGGACAAGGGGGCGCCAAGTGGGCGGCAAAAGCCTCACCTGGGGGGGGATCACCCTGCGGCTGTCGGAGGCGGAATTCCAGGCGGCCCTGCGGGACGGGCACGGCCCCGCCTGGCCGATCGGCAGCACCGAACTGGAGCCCTTCTACGACCGGCTGGAAACGCTGCTGGGGGTCCATGGCCAGAGGGATGGCCTGAGCCAGCTTCCTGACGGTCAGTTCCTGCCGCCGCTGCCGTTCACGCCGGGGGAGCGGCATCTGCAGGGGGCGATCGCCAGGGACCTGGGCCTGCCGCTGATCCACTCCCGCGGCTTTCGCCTGCACAGGCCCACCCCGGCGGCCCCCTGGCCCCCCTCCAGCGCCCAGGGCCTCAGCCTGGCCCGGGCCCTGGCCACCGGTCGGGTGCAGCTGCGCAGCGGCGCGGTGGTGAGCCATCTGGAGATGGGGGCGGGGGGGCGCCGCGCCGAAGCGGTGGTGCTGGTGGAGGCGAGCAGCGGCCGGCGGGAGCGGATCGCCGCCCCCCTGATCGTGCTCTGCGCCTCGACGATCGAAACCGTGCGTCTGCTGCTGCATTCCAGCGACGCCATCCGCAGCGGTGGCCTCAGCGATCCCTCCGGCAGCCTGGGCCGCTTCCTGATGGACCACATCTCCACCAGCCGGTTCTTCTCGATCCCCGCCATCCCTGCCCCAGCCGAACCCGCCGAGCTCTCCGGTGCCGGCAGTTGCTTCATCCCCAACACGGTCAATCTCGACGCGAACAGCCAGGAGAACTTCCTGCGGGGCTACGGGATCTGGGCGGCCCTGCAGCGCTTCGATCCCCCTGCGCTCCTCAGGCGCCGCCCCGGGGAGGCGGTGGGGTTCCTGATCGGCCATGGGGAAGTGCTGGCCCGGGCAGAGAACCATGTGAGCCTCGATGGCGGCCGCACCGATGCCTGGGACCTGCCCATCCCCCACATCGACTGCCGCTGGGGCACAAACGAGCAGGCCATGGTGGCCCACATGCAGGCGCGCATGGAGGCTGTGGTGGCCTGCGCGGGAGGCCGCATCCGGCCGATCGAGGAGCTGTTCATGCTGCCCCTGCTGGAGCCCCTGATCCGCACCAGCCTGGCGGTGCGCCCCGAGGCGCCGCCGCCCGGGTACTACATCCACGAGCTGGGCGGGGCGCGCATGGCCAGCACCCCGGAGGCGGGCGTCGTCGACGCCTGGAACCGTTGCTGGGCGGCCCCCAACGTGCTGGTGACGGATGGCGCCTGCTGGCCCAGCGCCGGCTGGCAGAGCCCCACCCTGACCGAGATGGCGATCACCTGGCGCGCCTGCGCCGCCGCCGCGGACCGGATGCGGCGAAGCTGACCACGTCGGTCAGGGAGCCGTCACAGGAGGCGGAAGGTGGTGTCAATCACCACAGTCTTCCTCGCGCAGCGTGCGCACAATGGCGGGGCGACCTCCAAAGGGTCGGGCAAGGGAGAAAACCATCAGCGGGGGTTGGCACCCTCGCTTTTTTTTGTCTCAGGGTTTCAGAAAGAGTCCGTCGAGGTAGTGCTGGGAAACGACGGGCTCCTGGCAGCCGTTCTGGAACAGGAATCCAGCCAAAGCCGAGGTGATGACGCTGTATTGATCCCAGTGCGGATGGGTGTCGATGAAATCGCGCATGCCTTCGTAGAGCACCTCCGGTACCTCGGCTTCAAGACTGACGCTCGCCTCGTCGCCGACGCACCCCGGGCACTCTGGATCGATGGCCATGCTGGTCCGGGTCGGCTGGGGTCGCCCCAAGTACGCCACAGGCAAGGCCCAGCGTCAAAAACGCCTTCAGGGGCGAAACCATGGGGCCGGGTTGATGAGACTCGTTGCCCCAACTGGGCTATGGCCGAGGTGTCCCGCAACATGCCCGCCGCCGATGGCTGCTGGCGAAGGCTGTCAAGGCTGTTCCGAGCAATCACTCACTTTCCCCAGCCCCCGCGTCCCAGGCCAGCCGGAACAGCCCTGTCTGTGGAAAAAGCCCCGTGAAACGGGGGAAAACGGCATCCCTGTGGGGGAAAACCCCGAACCATCGGAAACATTGATCAGATAAGAGTCTCTCCAGACTCATCGCTGGTTGAGACCGGCGAGGCCAGCGGACCCTGACGTGGACAATCAGTCGGTCGTGCGCCGCAGGGTGAGGGGACCCAGGGGATGGTCGGCGTGGGGATAGATCGGATGGTGGTGATGGCCCCCCTTGGCCTGGTCATGCTCTGGGGCCGAGCCACCGACCGGCAGGGGCACCCCATCGGGCTGGCAGGCGCCGGTGCACTCCCGCTCGCAGAGGGTGCAGCTCTCCACCAGACCTTCGACGTGGTGATGGTGGCTGTGCTGGGGCGCCCCCACTTCACGCTCGAAGCCCAGGACCTGGGCGCGGTACTTGCACAGGGAGCAGTTCATGTTGGCGTCTCCCCCCAGCACTTCAGCGACCCGCTCCCGGAAGGTGTCGAGCACCAGCGGATGGTCACCGAGGTAGCCGGCCTGGACCATCTCCAGCTCGGGATGGTCGGCGGCGACCCGTTCGCTGTGCTGCCGGATCCGGCTCACCAGCACCCCGGAGAAGAGGAAATAGGGGAAAACGACGATGCGCCGGTAGCCGAGCTTGACCGCCTGGCGCAGGCCCGGCTCCACCAGGGGGAAGGTGACACCGGAATACAGCGTTTCCCCCCAGCCGAAGCCAAAGCCTTCCACCAGCATCCGGGTCACCTTGGCCACGTTGGAGTTGGCATCCGGGTCGGAGGAGCCGCGGCCTACCACCGCCAGCAGGGTCTCGTGCAGCGGAACGGGGCTGCGACCCTCCGCGAGGGCCGCGGCATCGGCGGCCTCGAGGCTGGCGCGAATGCGGGCGGCGGCGGCCTGGATCATCTTGAGATCCACCCCCAGCTCGCGGCCGTAGTCGATGCGCAGCCCCGTCTCGGCGGCATAGGTGTTGAGCACCGAGGGGATGTCGTTCTTGGCATGGCCGGCGGCGAACAGCATCGCCGGCACCGCCAGCACATGGCGCACGCCTCGCCGGCGCAGGGCGTCCAGGCCGTCGCGCAGGATCGGCCGGGCGAACTCCAGGTAGCCGTGGTCGACGGGCACCGGATCGAGGTGGTGCTGCAGCTGGTGGGCCAGGGAGGCGAATTCGGCCACCGCCAGACGGTTGCGACTGCCATGGCCGCAGACCAGCACACCGATCGGGCCATGGGGTCCCGCCAGGGCGCCGTCTCGCTCAGGGGCGGTGATCATGAACATCTGCACGTGGATTGACCCTATTCCCGCGGCTGGGACAAAGCGGGAAGCCGTCAGGATGGGGGCCAGCCACCGGCACCCATGAGCCTGCACCTTCCCCCCTACCGGCCTTTGCCCCCACCGGGCCCCAGGGCGGAGCTGCTCACCGTGGCCATCGCCGACCTCCAGCCCACCCAGATGTGCGTCGGCCTGGCGGAGGTGCGCAGTCGCCAGCAGGACTTCTCCCAGGAAACGGCCGAGCAACGGTTGCGCTACCTGCGCGGCAAGCCCGTGCCCCTGGTGCGCGGTGGGGCTGGCGAGCTCTGGATGGTCGACCGTCACCATCGCCTGCGGGGCCTGATCGAAATCGATCCGGCCGCCCTGGCCTATGGCTATCTGGTGCTGGACTTGCCTGGACACCCACCCAAGGCAGTGCTGGCCGAACTGCAGGAGCGGGGATGGCTGTACCTCTATGACGGCCGCGGCCATGGCCCCCTGGCGCCGGCGGCCCTGCCGCAGCGGCTGCCGGATCTCCAGGACGATCCCTACCGCTCCCTGGTGTGGCGACTCAAGAAGGAGGGAATGATCGATCCGGCCCCCCTGATCCCCTTCCACGAGTTCCGCTGGGGAGCCTGGCTGCGCAGCCGGCCCCTGCCCCCCTTCAGCTCCAGCAATCTGGCCCCGGCCCTGGCCGCCGCCCGTTCCCTGGTGCGCTCCGGATCCGCCTCCCACCTGGCCGGCTGGAAGGGCTGAACCCCCTTCTGAGCAGGCCTCAGTCGGGCCTGTTGCGGGGCGGTTCGCCATCGCCCGCCAGCAGCAGCCGTTCCCAGCGATCGAAGCGCTGGGCCAGAAGCAAAGCAGCTCCGGCCAGCAGCAGCCCCACGACCAGCGCCTGGGGGGTCTGCCACCAGGCGATCGCCAGCAGGGCCAGCCAGGGAATCGCCTGCAGCAGCGGCCGCCAGCGGCGCAACCCCCGCCGGGCGCCACGGCAGGCGGCGCAGTGCTCCCCGTGGCTAACCCAGCGGTCCATCAGCGCCGTCTGGTCGAGGCGGGGTGGCAGGGGCTGGCCGGGGAACGGGTCGCCATTGTGGCCGTTGACCCAGTCGTGCAGGGCCTTGACGTAGACGTCGGCGCTGCTGGCCAGGAAGAACGCCCGCTCGGCCCCATCGCTGCGGCCCCGCTGCTCCAGCACCCGCTCCTGCCAGTGCAGGAACACCTGGTCGTCCTCCAGCACGGTGTGGTTGGCGATGTGCTGCAGCCACAGGGGGCGTAGCCCCAGCAGCAGGGGGGGCAGCTTGGATTCGAACTGAAACGGGAAACGGGCGAACAGGCGACATTCGCCACGGCGGATCGGCGTGGCGTAGACCACCGTGAGGATGCGGGCGAAGCCCGGCGCCGTCAGCTCGTGCCACATCAGGCCGGGGGCAGCGAAGGTGGTGGACTGGCTGCCGAGCGTGCCCTTGCGGGGCCCTTCCTGCCACAGGGCCGTGAAACCCTCCGGACCGGCACTGGTGAGGCAGGCCACCACCGGGGCAGCGTTCTCCCGCTTGCCCACGGTGCGGTGGTGGGTGAAGGGCACATGGCTCACATCAAGCACGTTCTCCAGCAGGGTGAGGGCATCCATGGGCAGATCCCGGAACGTGTCCTGCACGAACCAGCCCGGCTCCTCCAGCACCGGCACCAGGGGCAGGGGCACCGCTGCGGCTGCGGCCGCCTCACCGACAAACACGAACAGCAGGCCCTGGCCCTCGGCGGTGGCATAGGCCCGGCAGCTGGATCGCACGGCGCTGGGGGTGGCCCCCGCCTCGACCTGGGGGATGGCGGTGCAGTGGCCATCGCCGGCGAACGTCCAACCGTGGTAAGGGCACTCCAGCTCGCCGGCCCCATTGAGGCGCCCCTGGCTGAGGGGGACCAGGCGGTGGGGGCAGACATCGGCAAAGGCACGCCAGCTCTGGCCCGCGTGATCCCACCAGAGCACGAGGTCCTGCTCCAGGAGCGTGAAGGCGGTGGGCCTGCTGCGGTCGAGGTCCCGCAGATAGGCCACCGGATACCAGTGCTGGTGCCAGGCGGTGCTCGTCATGGGTCCGATTCTGCTGGGGGGCTGGCACGGATGCGGGCCCGTTACAAGACGCCGCCAGGGCCGCTGCCAGCGGCGGCGGCGCTCCTAGGACGTCTTGGAAGACACTCCTGCCACCCCTTCCCAAACCCGTGGGCACCTTCCTGGCCGGCAATCCCCTGGCGATCTTCGCCCTGCTGCTGGTGCTCAGCGTGGTGGTGCCGCCCCTGGTGCGGCCCCTGCGGCTGCCGGACCTGGTGGGACTGCTGCTGGCCGGGGTGGCGATCGGTCCCCATGGCCTCGCCTGGCTCGTCTCCAGCAACGAGACGGTGCGGCTGCTTTCGGACGTGGGGGTGATCTATCTGCTGTTCATCGCCGGGCTGGAGATCGACCTGGGGGAGTTCCAGCGGATCCGGGCCCGTTCCTTCCGCTTTGGCCTGCTCACCTTCACCCTGCCGATGCTGGCGGGAACGGTGCTGGGATTCGCCTACGGCTACCCAGTCGTCAGCGCTGTTCTGATCGGCTCGATCCTCGCCTCCCACACCCCCCTGGGGTACCCGATCGTGCGCAGCTTCGGCGCCATGCGGGAGGAGTGCGTCACGGTGGCGATCGGCGGCACGATCTTCACCGACATCGCCGCCCTGGTGCTGCTGGCCCTCTGCGTCAGCCTGGGGCAGGGCCAGCTGAGCGCACCGGGGGTGGTCACCCTGCTGCTCAAGGTGGCCCTCTACGCCGCCGCTGTGATGCTGCTGATCCGGCAGCTGGGCCGCGGCCTGATCCGCCGCAGCGTTGATGGCGACAGCCGGTTGTTCGTGGCGGTGCTGCTGGCCCTGTTCCTGGCGGCGGTGGGGGCGGAGCTGGCCGGCGTGGAGAAGATCGTCGGCGCCTTCCTGGCCGGCTTGGCCGTGAACGGGGTGTTGCCGGAGGGCCGGGTCAAGGAGCAGGTGGTGGTCGTGGGGGCGAGCCTGTTCATCCCGCTGTTCTTCATCGACCTCGGTCTGCTGCTTGACGTGCCGGTGTTCCTCAGCACAATGACGGGCTCGGTTTTCGCCATCGCCCTGATCCTGACGCTGATCACCAGCAAGGGGTTGGCCTCCTGGTGGTCGGGTCTGCTCTACCGCTACGACGGGCCCCAGATGCTGACCCTGTGGTCGCTCTCGCTCCCCCAGGTGGCGGCCACCCTGGCGGCCACCTATGTGGGCTTCCGCCAGGGCTTGCTGGATGAGCGGATGCTCAACAGCGTCCTGGCCCTGATGGTGGTGACCGCCACCCTGGGGCCGATCCTCACCTCGGTGGCGATGACCCGCATGGCCAACCGCCGGTCGCGGGACCTCAGCCTGCAGGAGAGTGGTCAGCTGGCCCTGGTGCGACGGGCCCTGCGGGTGCTGGTGCCGATCAGCGAGGCCCGCAGCGAGGAACCCCTGCTCGTGCTGGCCGGGCGGCTGATCGACGGGGACGCAGGCCGCCAAGGCACGGTGCTGCCCCTCTCGGTGGTGTCGCCGCGCCAGGCCGAAGCCGGCCGCGGCGCCCAGGCGGTGGTGCACCGGGCCCTGGCCGAGGGGCGCCAGCTGCTGGAGCGTGCTGATGCCTTCACCGCGGCGGCGGGGGTGCCCAGCCGCTCGCTGCTGCGGGTCGACAACGACATCCCCGGCGGCATCGCCCGCACCGCCCTTGAACAGGGGGCCGATCTGGTCCTCGTGGGCGTGGCGGCAGCACCGCGCCTTGGGCGCTGGCTGTTCGGGGATCTGGTGGCCGCCATCTGCCGTCAGGCCCACTGCCCGGTGGTGATGGCCCGGCTGCGGGACGACCCGGCCAGCTTCCGCCGGCTGCTCGTCCCCGTGAAGGACCTCTCCGCCGGCGCCCTGGAGCAGTACCAGCTGGCGGAGCGGCTGCTCAGCGCCTGCCCCCCCGGGGAGGGTGCCGCCATCACCCTGCTGCACATCCACGAGCCCTGGCTGCCCCAGGCGGAACGCCTGCAGCTGGCCCGCCAGCTGCAGGCGTGGGTTCCCTCCCCCTCCAGGGGCGGTGGGGGCGTGCCGGTCACGGTGGAGCTTCTGGCCCACCAGAACGTGGCCGAGGCGATCGAGCGCAGCAGCGAAAGCCACGATCTTGTGATCCTGCGCTCCCTGCGGCGCCTAGTGGAGGGTCTGCCGATTCCCGCCAGTGACCAGGCCACCAGCCTGCTGCGGCGCCTGCGCTGCTCGGCCCTGGTGATCAGTGATCCACTCCACTGATCCACTGCGCTGATCCAGGGCCTTGACTAGACAGAGGGGAGACCCGCAGCTCCCATGTCCTACAGCCATCTTCTGGTGCCCAGCGACGGCTCCGAGCTCTCACTGGCGGCTGTGCGCCACGCCGTGGCCCTGGCAGCCGCCCTCGGGGCCCAGATCACGTTCTTCCATGCCCAGGCCAGTGTGCCGGTGCAGGTGGTGGGACTCGGCGAGATGCTCGACGCCACCACCATGGAGGCCCTGATGAACGCCAGCCGCAAGGATGGGGATCGGATCCTGGAGGAGTCGCTGGTGCTGGCGAAGCAGGCCGGCGTCAACGCCACGGCCGAGCGTGTGCTGAGCGACCTGCCCCACCAGGCCATCGTCGAGGCCGCCACCCGGCTGGGGTGTGACCTGATCCTGATGGCCTCCCACGGCCGCCGCGGCCTGGTGGGCATGCTGATCGGCAGCGAAACCCAGCGGGTGCTGGTCCAGTCCCCCTGTCCGGTCCTGGTGATTCGATGACGGCGTACCCCTCCGGCGGGGGCGGTACCGCCACGGATCGGGCCTACGACATCCTGCGCTCCCAGCACCAGCCGCTGGCGGCCCTGTTCTCCCCCCGCAGCGTGGCCGTGATCGGGGCCTCCGACCGGCCGGGCAGCGTCGGGCACGGGGTGCTCTGGAACCTGATCAGCCATCCCTTCGGGGGCACCGTCTACCCCGTCAACCCCAAACGCCGCAGTGTGCTGGGAATCCGCGCCCACGCCTCGGTGGCAGAGGTGCCCGAGCCCGTGGACCTGGCCGTGATCGCCACCCCCGCCGCCACGGTGCCGGCACTGATCGAGGCGTGCGCAGCGGCCGGGGTGAAGGGCGTGATCGTGCTGTCAGCAGGCTTCCGGGAGATCGGCGCCGCCGGCATCGCCCTCGAGGCCCGCATCCGCGATGGCCTGCGCCGCACCGGCATGCGGCTGGTGGGCCCCAATTGCCTGGGGCTGATGAATCCCCGCACCGGCCTCAACGCCACCTTCGCCGGCGCCATGGCCCGCCCCGGCCATGTGGGCTTCCTGAGCCAGTCGGGGGCGATCTGCACCGCCGTCCTCGACTGGAGCCTGCAGGAGAACGTGGGCTTCAGCGCCTTCGTCTCGATGGGCTCGATGCTGGATGTCGACTGGGGGGATCTGATCACCTACCTGGGGGACGACCCGGAGACCCACAGCATCGTCATCTACATGGAATCGATCGGGGATCCCCGCTCGTTCCTCTCGGCGGCGCGGGAGGTGGCCCTCACCAAGCCGATCGTGGTGATCAAGGCCGGCCGCACGGCCGAGGCGGCCCAGGCGGCGGCCTCCCACACCGGGGCCCTGGCCGGCAGTGACGCCGTCCTGGATGCCGCCTTCCGGCGCTGTGGCGTGCTGCGGGTGGACAGCATCGTCGACCTCTTCAACCTGGCCGAGGTGCTGGCCAAGCAACGCCGCCGGCCCCTGGGGCCGCGGCTGACGATCCTCACCAACGCCGGAGGGCCGGGCGTGATCGCCACCGATGCCCTGGTGCGCCACGGCGGCCAGCTGGCCACCCTCCCGGCGGCCACCCTGGCGGACCTCGAGGCCGTGCTGCCGCAGCACTGGAGTCGGGCCAACCCCATCGACATCCTGGGGGACGCGGATCCGGACCGCTACGAGCGGGCCATCCGCCTGGCCCTTGCCAACCCCGACAGTGACGGGCTGTTGGTGGTGCTCACCCCCCAGGCCATGACCGACCCCACCAGCACCGCCGAACGGCTGGTGGCCCTGGCGGCGACCACCACCAAGCCGCTGCTGGCCAGCTGGATGGGCGGCCAGGACGTGGAGGATGGGGAACGCCTGCTGAATGCCGCCGGCATCGCCACCAACCGCTACCCGGATGCGGCGGTGCAGTTGTTCGATGTCCTGTGGCGCTACAGCGACAACCTGCGCGCCCTCTACGAAACCCCGGCCCTGGTGCCCGAGACCGAAGCGACCGGAGCCGGCGAGCCCCACGCCGATCGCCAACGGGTGGAAGCGCTGCTGGAAGGGGTGCTGGCCCAGGGACGCACCCTGCTGAACGAATGGGAAGCCAAACAGGTGCTGGAGGCCTATGGCATTCCCACGGTCCCCACCCACATGGCCACCAGTGCCGAGGCGGCGGCGGCGGCGGCCGACGCCATGGGCTACCCGGTGGTGATCAAGCTGCTCTCCGCCGAGCTCACCCACAAGAGCGACGTCGGTGGCGTGCAACTGAACCTGCGCGACGGCGCCGGGGTGGCCCAGGCCTTCGACGCCATGCAGGAGTCCATCGTGGCGCTGCATGGGGAGAGCGCCTTCGGCGGGGTGACCGTGCAGCCGATGCTGGAGCTGACGGGGGCCTACGAGCTGATCGTCGGCAGCAGCATCGACCCCCAGTTCGGCCCGGTGATCCTGTTCGGCACCGGGGGCCTGCTGGTGGAGGTGTTCCGCGACAGCGCCGTGGCCCTGCCGCCGCTTAACACCACCCTGGCCCGGCGGCTGATGGAGCGCACCCGCATCTATGCGGCACTGCAGGGGGTGCGTGGCCGGCCACCGGTGGATCTGGCGGCACTCGAGCGACTGCTGGTGCGTCTCAGCCGGCTGGTGCTGGAGCACCCGGCCATCCTCGAACTGGACATCAACCCCCTAAGGGTGGCACCTGGGATCGGCAAGGGATCCATGGTGGCCCTGGATGCCCGGGTGCTGCTGCAGCCATCCTCCGGGGCCACCTGCTTCACCCCCAGGCCTGCGATCCGGCCCTATCCGAGCGAGTACGTGCGCCCCTGGCACCTGCCCGACGGATCACCGGTGACGCTGCGGCCGATCCGGCCGGAGGACGAACCCCTGCTGGTGGCCTTCCACCGCACCCTCTCGGAGCAGAGCGTCTACTTCCGCTATTTCCATCTGATGACCCTGGGCCACCGCATCGCCCACGAACGGCTGACTCGGATCTGCTTCACCGACTACGACAGGGAGATGGCCCTGGTGGTGGAACGCCCGGGGCTGAACGGCGCCGCGGCTGAGGTGCTGGGGGTGGGCCGGCTCAGCCGGATCCACGACGACAACGCCGCCGAATTCGCCATGCTGATCGCCGATCCCTGGCAACGGCAGGGGTTGGGCACCGCCTTGCTGGGACTGCTGATCGCGATTGGGCGCGCCGAGGGGCTTGAGCGCATCTGCGCCGAGATCCTGCACGAGAACAGGGGCATGCAGCACGTCTGCCAGAAGCTGGGCTTCCGGCTCAGGCCCACGGCCGAGTGCGTGCGTGCTGAGATCAGCCTGCTTGATCCTGCAGCTGCCAGGCCCGCAGCAGATCCACCTGGGTGACGCGGAAGCCCAGCCGGCGGGCGGCCAGCACCAGTTCCGCTCTGGAGCGGCAATGGCGCAGGCTGCGGCAGATCACCTGGTCCGCTTCAGCCTCATCAACAAGGCGCTCCAGTTCACTCCAGCTCATCGGGTCCTCCCACCCTCTTCTCCACGCTGCCAAGGGCAGGGCGTTCTGACCAGGGGCCGACAACAAGCGATGCAGAGGGCGGGGCTCCAGGCGAGTCGCATCTTGTCGGACATCGCCGGGGACCCGTTCATGGATCGGTCACATGACTTCGCTTGATTGATGTCATCCCCACCTCAGGGGTCGCTCCTCACAACGCGAACCACCATGAACACCATCCTTCGTCAGGGTTCCCGCCGCCTCGCGGGCCTGCTGGGCACCACCGGCGCCCTGGCCCTGCTCGCCACCCCGCTGGAGGCCTTGGCCGGTCCCTGGGGCCAGGCCGGCGTTCCCCGCCAGGTCGACAGCCGCCGTGTTCCCTACCCCGTGCCCACCCTGCCCAGCCCCTCCTCCTATGGGGATGGCTACGGCGGCGGCTACCGGGCCGACTACGACCTCGACCGCTACCGGGCCAACCTGCCGGTGGCCCCCGACTTCGTCCAGGCCCAGACGGCCCAGCGCTGCAACGTGGGCCGGCTGGTGGGCGGCATCATCGGCGGCGGCCTGGGCTACGCCGCCTCCCGCCAGGACGGCCGCACCTGGGCCGTGCCGCTCGGGGCCCTGCTGGGCCAGCAGATGGGTTGCAGCATCGGCGCCCAGCGTGCTCCCCTGCCCTGGTGAACCCCCGGCTCAGGAAGCGGTCCCGAAGGCCACCTGACAGGCGGCATTGAGGAGCTCCGCTTCCTGGGCGCTGCCAGGCGGCTGGCTGTTCAACAATCCCGACTGACAGTCGGCCGAGAGTTGATACACGCTGCCGTTGGCACTGACATCAAAGGCCACCGTGGCGGTGCCGGTCGGCTGAACGGTGCCGAACAGCAGCTGGTACTGGGTGTTGGGCACCACGATCACCGTCTGGCTGCTGGCCACCGCCGCATCCACCGCACTGTTGATGATCGCGGCCGTTGCCAGGGCGCCCACCCCCCAGGCGGCGGCGCTGGCCCCCCACCATCCCCAGGACGGGGTGGCCCAGCCGCCGTACCAGCCGTGGTTCCAAGGCCTGGCGACGCCCCAGCCCGGACGGGCCCAGCCCGGCCTGACACCGAAGGCATTGACGTTGGCGGTCCGGTTCCAGTTGCGGTTGACGTTGACGTTCCGCGTGAGATTGGCGTTGACGTTTCGATTGAGACTGGCGTTGCGGTTGATGGTTCCGGCCCCGCCGACCCCACCGGGACGGTTCAGTCCTGGGGTTCCCACCCCACCAGGACGGTTGAATCCGGGTGTTCCAACGCCGCCGGTACGGTTGGCGCCGATGGAGCCAGCCCCGCCGGGTCGGGCAACGGGTCGCGCCATGGAGGGACGACCCATCCCACCGACGGCACCGCCGCTCCAGCCACCACTGGGCCTCGCCGCGCCACGGTTGAGGCCTCCGGCACCACCGGATCCCTGGAAACCACTGTGGGCCCTGGCGCCACCACCGGCCCGCGCCCCGCCACCAGCAGCCCTGCCGGCGCCGCCGCTTCGACCAGCACCACCGGCTCTGGCACCGCCACCACCGCCTCCCCGTCCACCACCGCCGCCGCGAGCGATCAGCTGCGGGGTGAGCGAGGAAGAAGACGTCTCCAGGGCCAGGGCAGCCCCGACCGGGGAGGCGATCACACCGGCCATCAACAGAGCGATTCCAGGGAATGTTTTCATTTCAGGAGCAGCGCGCAGGCGTCGTCGTAGCAACTGGCATCCACCCGGCCGTCCTGGCCGAAATGGACCATCACCAGATCGCGCCCCTGAAGGCGGGTATTGGAGCGATCCTCCCTGACGCTGTTGAGATAGTTGGGGTTGACCACACACAGGTCCTTGCCGTTGAAGCAGACCGTGTTGGTGGAGAAGCGGGCCGAGGCACCGCGCAGGGGCTGCCAGTTCCTGGTGTCGTGGGCCCAGATCGCCATCGTCACCGGTTCGGCGGTGATGCGGACCGTTTCGACGCTGTTGCCGATGCGGTGGCGATAGAGGGTGGCCGCGCCCGTATCCACAGCTTCCACGCTGCAGGGCACAGGAGCCGCGCCCTGCAAGGCGCACTGGGTGGAAAGGCGATAGATCACCCTGGCGTTGGGATCCTGCTGGGCCGCGCTCGCCTCCGCAGGGGCCAGCAGAGGGCTAACGATCAGGGCAGCCAGCAGGCCTCCCCCCAGGGAAATCAGGCGCTGAGGCCATCGGCCTGTGGTGTGTCCACTGGGGAGCAGGGGATTCCGGCGCAGGAGCATGGGACGACAGGGCAGCGGGGGCCACCGAGGGGTAGGTAGCAATGAAAACATCGTGGCCATGACCCAGCTGCGCTGGCAACATCCGGATAGTGCAAGTTTTCTGCTCCGTCCCACGGCGGCGCCGGCCTGGAGGGCAGCGATGGCCTCCACCGACAGGGTTCCCGCGTGCTCCCCAGGAGGGGCCTGGTTAGATTGCAGATCGCTACAAACACATCATCGATGGCCGTTCTCAACCGCTGCGCCATCGCGGTGGCGCCCCGGCAGCCGATGGTGGACTGGACCCGGCCCTTCTGGACCCGCGAGGACATGGAAGGACTAGGAGAAGACCACAGCCTCTATCTGATCCCCACCTACGACAGCGACGTGGAAGCCCAGGACCGGCTGCTGGACAGCTATGGCCAGATTTTCGCTTCCGAACTCGAACTCTGGTGCCGCGACCGCAGCCGTTGGCCCCACCCCCGCAGCCTTGAACTGTTCGAGGCCTGGTTCTCGGTCCGCTTCTACCCCCTCGTCGAGGACCTGGACGGCGAGCCGCTGCACACGTACGTCATTGATGACGACTTGCAGGACGCCCTGCGCGAGGCCCTGGGCTGAATCATGTTCTTCCGCATTCACCACCGGCTCAGCTACACCTACGCACGGCCCGTTTTCCTGGAGCCCATGACCCTGCGGCTGACCCCCCGTCAGGACGGCAGCCAGAGGATCCTGGAGCACCATCTGCGGCTGGTGGATCCCGCCGCTGGCCTCACGCGTGTGCTGGAGCCGGATGGCACCGACGCCATGGTGGCCTGGTTCCAGCAGGAGCGGGACCAGCTGACAATCGAGGTGGACATGCTGCTGGAGACCCTGCGCAGCAATCCCTACGACTGGATCATTACCCACAAGGAGGCCCAACACCTGCCGGTGGACTACCCGGAGGCGGAGGCCTGCTCCCTGGCGGGCTGCCGGCATGGCCAGATCGATCCGGCCGTCCGTGCCTGGGCCCAGGCCATCGCCGACAAGGTCGAGGGATCGGCCACCGCGTTCCTCGGTGCCCTTGCCGATGAGATCCACCATGGCTTCCACCATGTGGGCCGGCTGGACGGGGAGCCCATCGCAGCGGCGGACACCCTCGCGACGCTCACCGGAGCCTGCCGGGACACGGCCGTGCTGTACATCGCGGCCTGTCGCAGCCAGGGCCTGGCGGCGCGGTTCGTCAGCGGCTACTCGATGCACCATCCCCCTGAGGTGAGCGAGCATGAGCTGCACGCCTGGGCGGAGGTATATCTGCCAGGGGGGGGCTGGAGGGGCTTCGATCCCAGCCTGGGTCTGGCGGTGGCCGATGGCCATGTGGTCCTGGCCGCAGCACCGGATCACCATCTGGCGGCGCCGGTCAGCGGACGTTATCGGGGAACCGGCGTGGGCTCCAGCCTGGCCTACCTGATCCGGCTGCAGGCCGCCTCCAGCCGCGAGGAACTGGAGGGAACGGCTCAGCCGATGGTCTCGAGCTGAAGCCAGCACCCCGCCGGGGCCAGCTTCTCAACGATCACCGGTGCCTGGTGCGTCAGGGCCAGGTTCTGGGCATAGCGTTCGGCCTCGTCACGGTGGTCGAAGAGGGGGCCGTGAACCTCGTTGGGAACGGTGGTCTCGTTCTGGTCGGCGGGTCGGACCCGGTAGCGGCCACGAGGGCTGGGTTCACTCATGGCACCAATCTGCCCCCCACGTTGCGCAAGTCGCCCCAGCAGCAGAGTGTCTTCCAATCCGTGGCCAACTCCCCACAGGACAGGAACACCCGAACCACGATCGGCCATAAAAAAAACCGCCCCGGAACATCCGGGGCGGTTGGAGAGGAGAAGGGACCTCTGGGGAGAGCCGGCGACTCAGTAACGGCTGCGGCCGCCACCACCGCCGCCATAGCCGCCGCCGCCACCGCCACCGCCGTAGCCGCCACCGCCGCCGGAGCGACCACCGCCGCCACCGCCACCACCACCGCCGGTGCGGGGCTCGGCCTTGTTGACGCGGATGCTGCGACCCATCCACTCCACATCCTGGAGGTCGTCGATGGCCTTGGTCTCGTCGGCGTCGTTCGTCATTTCAACGAAAGCGAAACCCCTCTTGCGGCCGGTGTCGCGATCAAGAGGAAGGGTGCATTGGCGAAGTTCGCCGTACTGGGCGAACAGATTTTTGACATCTTCCACTTCGGCGTCGAAGGAAAGATTTCCGATGTAAATGGTCATGAACCTGAAAAAACTATGAACCGATCCTTCGACAGCCCTTTTAGAAAGTGATGAGCTCGCTTGAGAGAAATCTTAGAATCTCTCCCACCTTACAGCCTCCATGGGCCCAGTTCGGCCGGTCGCCAGGTAAGGATGACCGACCGGGGAACTGCAGCAGCAACGCAGCTCATCCGCAGGCCTCATGAAGGGCGAAGCTCGCTGGAGGCTATGGCCCCGTGCCAGCGTCAATCACCAAGCGGAGCATGACGAGACGGCCCTTCGAGGGTTTCGGAAAAGGCAACGAAACCGAAACGGGAGCCGGAAGTGAACATGACCATTTGGGCATGACTTCACCGGTCTTCACAGTGACCCTGCCGATCACTCGACTCGACTTCTCAAGGGCAAAGCTCCAAAACGGGTGGCCTTGCAGCCCCCATCTCGGCTCCACTCACATGCGAGACATGGCCACGATCTTGCTGAGCTTGTCCTTGTCGAGTCCCTCAAGTTCGTCCACTTGGAGCAATCCGTCCTTCACCAGACTGGCGAACACGAACAAGAGTCCGGCAAGACGAAAGTCAAAGCGACCTTCGATTTCATGGCGTTGAATACTGAGGAAATCATGAAGTTTCCAGCATTCCTCCACGCAGTCCATGCGACTGGCATGGGCCTGGGCGGCCCGGATGATACCGAGGGCCGCTCGGGAATGGGCCTTGTCAAAAGCGCAACGCGCCACTTCCTGTTCCTGTTCTGTCCACTGCAAAACCGCTGTCACCATGGATCCCGACGTCTGTTTTTTGACCTTAACGCGCGAGCCTGAGCTGCCGCGAGCCATTCCCCTGCCCGTGATCAAGGGAAACGCGGCGCCTCAACTCCGGCAGGCGAAACCATGGCACAGCCGGGTAGGCATGATGCTCCCAGTGGTAACCGAAGTGATAACAAGCCAGTAAGGAGAGAAAGTGGGAGTAACCCAGACTTTGCACGGCATGGCTGCTGACAGGGAGCGCTGCTTGGCTGCGGTGGGGAAGGTACGTGCCGAAGAGAAACAGCTGCAACGAGCTGAGCACCAGCGGCACCATCCAGAACGCGACCACATTCACCGCCCGCGGGGGGTCCAGCAGCACCAACAGGGCTGCTGCACTGATCCAGGTGACCAGGAGCAGGCCCAGCTGGTTCCAGGAGAGATAGTTCCCCATGAAACGCACATACCAGCGCAGGGCGCCATCACCGCTGTCCAGCCGGAAATCGGGATCCCTGGCGCTGCCAGGGGAACGGTGGTGGCGTAAGTGGTGGCGACGGCAGCGGCCAAAGGGCAGGCCGGCGTAGAGCAGCAGGGCCAGACGGCCCAGACCGTCGTTGAGGGCTGGACGCCCGGGGACCAGGGTGCGGTGCATGGCATCGTGACCCAGGATGAACAGGCCCGTCTGCAGAAACGTGCGCACCGCGATAGCCAGCAGAATGGCCGCTGGGGACCAGGGGGCCGAATGGGCCAGCAGCAAACCGATGAGGCTGGCCAACCAGCCCCAGAAGATCACCATGCCAAGCCAAAACCCCCGGCCCTTTTGGGCAGGGGGAACGGAGGAGACCATGGCCTCCACCGTGGCGGGATCAGGATGAATTGGAAGGCTCTTCAGCGTGCGAATTTGAGCAGTTCGGCCGGGGAAGCCAGCAGATCGATCGCCACGAAGTAGATCTTGTTGTCGGGATCCAGCAGGAAGCGCCAGGCCACATTCATGCCAACGCCAGCACCGAACCAGGGGGTCTGGACTTTCCCGGTGACCTTGATCTGGGTGAAGCCGCCATCAGAAGGCTCGCTCACGCCACTTTCGGGGAGAAGTTTGAGATTCTGGCAATCTTCGCGGAAGAAGCGCAGCACGGCATCGGTACCGACGATCGGTCGTTGGAACGGGGGCTGCAGGGCGCCATCGGCAAGGAACAGCTTGATCAGCTGGTCGAAATCGTTGGCATTGAGCAGATCCATGTAGGACTGGATCGTGGGGTTGTCGATTCCAGCGATCGACACCCTGGTGCGTTGCTCGGGAGCCGTGGGCAGAACGATCGGCTCAGCAATGCGATCGACAGCGTCCACCTTGCTGGGGTCGAAGCCCATGTCAACGACGAAGTTGCGCAGAACGGTGATCTGCTGACCGGCATCGACTCCCTTGAGCGAGGACAGCACCGAGGCGGCGTTGGCCGACAGCTGATAGCCCTCAGGGATGGGGGCAACGAGTCCTTCCTCCATCCACTCGCCGAGGCGATACCAGAAGCCAAGTTTGATGTTGACCGACCAGATGGCGTAGGTGCGGCAGATGTCGGTGTCGGCCCTGTTGGCCAGATCCACCATCACCTGGCTCTGCTCGGCGAAGGTCATGGCCTTGATCCGGCTGAGCACCGGCTCGGCGAACTGCATCCGGGCGGCGCCGGGGGCTGCGATGGTGATGGTCTTGCCCATCTCGAGATAGGCGAACCAGATCAGCGCCAGCTGGTCCTCCGCGTTCAGCAGAGCAAAGCGGGCGGTGAGGGCGGGCACCACGTCGGCGGAAAGGGTGTCCGGAAAGATCTGGGACGCCTTTTCGAGCGTGAACATGACAGGAAAGCTCCGGAGGTCAATAAATCTTTACAAATCCTAATACACGGTGGTCCTGTGTTGCCGCTGGGACCACCTGACACCAAGGAAAGCACGATTCCGTGTCCACCATCACAGCGAGCAACAAGCGGATAACCCTGCAGGGATTCGGGAAAGGTCCCTGGAGGTGGAGGCCCCCAGGGACCCTCGATCACTGCGCTGCGGTACTCAGCATCAAGGCCGCGGTCCACAGCACTAGGCCGGTGAGGGCAAAGCCACCAGCGGTGACTAGCCCTTGCCAGATCTTGCGCGCCAGGGGCGAGGGCTGCTCGCCGAGCCAGGCGGGACGAGGGGTGCCCGGCGACCAGGGGCTGGCACCACGGGGCGCCCTGCTGGCGATCACGTCGCGCCAGCGGCAATCATAGCGGGGAGCTTGTTGGTTGAAGGGACGCTCTCCCTGGGCCCGGCCTGGCAACACCCTGGAGCGCTGGTAGGGCACCGTGTCGTAACCGAAAGCCTCGAGATACTCAGCCGAGTCCAGCAAGGCATCCACCAGGGTGACGAGACCATACTGGGCGATCAGGATCGAATAGCTGATGCGTTCCTGATCGCCATAGACAGGACGCCCCAGAACCCTGCCAACCAGTTGCTCCACCAGACGATAGTTGCTGTTGCAGTCATAGAAACCCTCACGGAATCGCCTGGAAAGCAGCAGCCCGCGGATGAACTCCCTCATGGTGATCTGTCCGCTGCGGAGCTGGGATTCCAGCACCACTTCGCGATCCACTTTGAAGGCATGAAAGAAGATCTGGCGGTAGGCCTGCTCGATCTGGATGTCCAAGCCGAGCCGATCCCCGGCGGCTTTGCCGGTCTCCAAGCTGGCAACGGCCTGGCGGGGTGATTCCTCGCTGGCGATCGCGTAACTCGGAACCCTGGCGTTGAGGCTTGAGGGTCGGGCGGCGAGCAGGGGAAGGGCCATGAAGGACTTCAGGGGAGAATGACCAGGAAAGATACCGAAGATCAAAAGTGGGCTTGGACCGGCGGCCCGTTCCCTCACACAGCTTCACTTTTCTGGCCTGCCCCTGCTGCCCCCTGCGGAGCCCGGGGCAGCAGGGGAGCAGGAAGCTCGGAGGTCTCACACTCCATTCTGAGCACCCGCTCGAGGGTCTGATTGCGGTAAGTCCGCAGACAGTACTTACACCCCCCGGTGGTCTGGAGATGGCGCTCGGGTGTGATCACCACCTCCCTGACAGGATGCTCGACACAACGAATCTTGATCGGCGTGCGATAACTTTTGTAGGTCATCTGGGAATAGTCGTATCTGGCGCCGAATCGAGATATGGCTCGCTCAAGAAACGTGGCTTCGTCAATCCGTAACCCCATTGTTCACTCCGCGCGATTCCATTGGTAGAGCCCCCGGACGGTGCCTCAGTCGACTGTCATCAAGAACCGATCGACGCATTTGACCGTTCCAGTACTCAGGGGATTCTGCCCCCTGAGCCGGGTGGACCGCCGCAGCGCAGGATTTCTCCACACTTCAGCTCCGCCGCCGCCCAACGCCGAGGGGGTAGGGGATCCATCAAGAGCTCAGTGGTGGGGGCTTTTGGAGGTCTCCATCTCCTCGGTAATGACGTGGAATCCTGTGAGCTGGTGATCGCCGAAAGAGCGCAGGAAGGGCACATCCGCCGCGTCCCGACCCCGGGCGATCAGCACCCGGCCGATGCGTGGGGTGTTGTGGCGGGCATCAAAGACATACCAGCGGTCCTCGAGGAAGGCCTCAAACCAGGCCGAATAGTCGATCGGATCCGGCAGGGCCTCCACGCCCGAGTAACCCAGGTAGCCGGTGCAATAACGCGCCGGGATGTTGAGGCAACGGCAGAGGCTGATGGCCAGGTGGGCGAAATCCCTGCAGACACCGCGCCCCTCCCGTAGAGCGTCGTGGGCGGTCTTGTCGCTGCGGGCGGCGCCGTAGTCGAAGCGAAGCTGTTCATGCACCCAGTCACAGATGGCCTGCACCCGCGCCCAGCCGGGCCGGACCCCACCGAAGCGCCCCCAGGCGACCTGGGCCAGGCGATCGGTGTCGCAATAGCGGCTGGGGTTGAGATAGGGGTAGGTGACGATCGGCAGCGCCCCCACCGGGCACTCGCCCACATCCGCTGCCACCGGATCGGGATGGCCGTCATCGGCTACCACCACCTCAAACCCCAGGGTGGTGTTGCCGGCAGAGGCCATGAAGCGGCAGGCACGGTTGCCGTCGGCATCGGTGAGCACCTCGGCGATACGATCCGGGCTCAACCACAACCGCTCCGGGCCGCGCCGATCCTCCAGGCGGCTGCCATGGGGATGGACCAGGGCCAGCACCGGTGTCGGGGCCCAGCAGGAAAGAGTCAGTTCGCAACCGAGCCGGATCAGCATGGAGAAGGCAAGAGAAACGGCGCGCTACCCCGATGGTCGATTGTGCTCCCCCGACAGGGGATCCGTGGTGGAACTGGTGGGATGTCAGGGGGACCGGAAACGGCACCGTTGCGACCTGAGCCAGAAGACGCTAGTAGGGATGTACTTGCCGTCCGGTCATGTCCTCTCCCCCGCCATGCGCCCCGGCCCTCGCCTCCTGGCCCTATCTGGGGCCGGAGCAGCTGCTGCCCAGCCGCAGCCGGCGCGTCTGCCTCACCTGCCACTGGTTCCGCCACCACGCCGGCGCCGACGGCCTGCCCCTGCTCAGCTGCCAGTGGCATCAGGCCCTGATCTGCCACGGTGACCACCCCACCCAGCGCTGCCCCTGCTGGATCGAGCCACGGCATGTCGGCGGAGGCTGGTGCCCGGAAGCCGCCTGACGCCCTCCGGCAAGCAAGGCCCCATAGGGTGGGTTTCGCCTCCAAGCCCGTCCGCATGGCCATCGTCCGCGCGCAGGGCCTCGGCAAGACCTACCGGGTCGCCGACAAGCAACCCGGACTGGCCGGCACCCTGCGTCACTTCGTGAACCGCCGCGAGCGCCTGATCGCGGCCGTGCAGGACGTGAGCTTCTCGATCGAGCCGGGGGAGTTCGTCGGCTTTCTTGGGGCCAACGGTGCCGGCAAGACCACCACTCTCAAGATGCTCACGGGGCTGATCCACCCCACCAGCGGCACGGTGGAGGTGGCCGGTTGCCAGCCCCAGCGCCGCGAGGCGGACTTCCTGGGTCAGATCACCCTGGTGATGGGCCAGAAGCAGCAGCTGATCTGGGATCTGCCGCCGCTGGATTCCCTGCGGGTCAACGCCGCCGTCTACGGCATCCCCCCTGAGGAGAGCCGGCGTCGCATCGCCGAGCTGGCGGAGATGCTCGAGCTGGGGGACGAGCTGCGCCGGCCGGTGCGCAAGCTCTCCCTCGGCCAGCGGATGAAGGCGGAACTGCTGGCGGCCCTGCTGCACCGACCGGCGGTGCTGTTCCTCGATGAACCCACCCTGGGGCTGGATGTGAACGCCCAGGCCCGGGTGCGCAGTTTCCTGGCCGACTACAACCGCCGCTTCGGGGCCACCGTGCTGCTCACCAGCCACTACATGGCCGACATCACCGCCCTCTGCCCGCGGGTGCTGCTGATCCACGAGGGCCGCCTCTTCTACGACGGCGGCCTGGAGACGCTCACCCAGCGGCTGGCCCCCTGCCGCGAGGTGCGCCTGGAGCTGCGCGAGCCCCTGGGGGCCGAGGCCTTCGCCCGCTACGGCGAGGTGGAGGCCATCGAGGGCCGGGAGGTGCGGCTGCTGATCCCGCGGGAGCGGCTCACCGAGCAGGTGGGACGGCTGCTGGCCGATCTCGCCGTGGTCGATCTGTCGGTGTCCGACCCGCCGATCGAGGACATCATCGGCCGGCTGTTCCACGAAGGGGCCGTGGCATGAGGCCTCCTCTCGCTCAGCGGCTGGCCCACGCCCGCCGCCTCGCGGCCGTGCTGCTCTCCAGCCAGTACGCCTACATGCTCGAGTACCGGGCCGAGATCGTGCTCTGGGCCCTCTCGGGGGTGCTGCCCTTCATCATGCTGGGCCTGTGGAGCGCCGTCGATGCGGGTGGCGGGCTGGGCATGAGCTCCCTGCAGCTGGCCCGCTACTTCCTGGCGGCGTTTGTGGTGCGGCAGTTCACGATCGTCTGGGTGATGTACACCTTCGAGGAGGACAACCTCACCGGCCGCCTGTCGCCCTACCTGCTGCAGCCCCTGCCCCTGGTGTGGCGCTACGTGGCCGCCCACCTGTCGGAGCAGGCCACCCGCCTGCCGTTCGTGGCCCTGCTGGTGGGGCTGTTCTTTCTGCTGTATCCCGCCGCCTTCTGGTGGCCCTCGCTGTCGTCGCTGCTGCTGGCGATGCTGGCCACCCTGGCCGCCTTCGCCCTGCGCTTCCTGATGCAGTTCACCCTGACGATGGTGTGTTTCTGGAGCGAGAAGGCCAGCGCCCTGGAACGGCTCCTCTACCTCCCCTACCTCTATCTCTCCGGGTTGGTGGCCCCCCTGGCGCTCTATCCCGAGGCGGTGCGCAACTTCGCCTTCTGGACCCCCTTCCCCTACATGGTCGATGTGCCCGCCAGGATCCTGGCCGGTGAGCCAGTGGCGGTGGGCCAAAGCTTCGCGGCCATGGCCGCCTGGGCCGCCCTGCTGCTGCCGATCAACCTGCTGCTGTGGCGCCGGGGGCTGCGCCACTATTCGGCCATGGGGGCCTGATGGGCAGGTATCTCTCCACCCTGCGCATCTTCTGGATCGCCTCGCTGACGGCCGAACTGGAATACAAGGCCAACTTCGTGATTGAGCTGGTGGCCACGGCCGGCAATCTGGTCGGCAGCATCTTCGTGCTGTCGCTCTTCTACGGGCGCGGCCAGTCGCTGGGGGGCTGGAGCTGGGAGGGGGCCCTGGTGGTGCTGGGGGTCTACACCCTGCTGGAGGGGGTCACCAGCACGCTGCTGCAACCCAACCTCAGCACGATCGTGGCCCACGTGCGCACCGGCAGCCTCGATTTCGTCCTGCTCAAGCCGATCGACAGCCAGTTCTGGCTGTCGGCCCGCACCTTCTCCCCCTGGGGTCTGCCCGGCATCGCCCTGGGGGCCGGGCTGATCGGCTACGCCGCCTGGAAGGCCGGCGCCACACCATCGCCCCTCACCCTGCTGGCGGCGGCCCTGATGCTGGTCGCCAGCCTGCTGATCCTCTACAGCCTCTGGTTCGTGCTGGCGGCCAGCAGCATCTGGTTCGTGAAGATCTGGAACGCCACCGAGGTGTTGCGCAGCGTGCTGGTGGCGGGCCGTTTTCCGGTGAGCGCCTTCCCGGCGGGACTGCGCGCTTTCTTCACCTTCGTCGTCCCGGTGGCCTTCCTCACCACGGTGCCCGCCGAGGCGATCCTGGGGCGGGCCTCCGGCCCCTGGCTGCTGGCCGGCGGCGTCGTGGCTGCCGGCTCCCTGGCACTGAGCCGCTGGTTCTGGCAGTTCGCCCTGCGCTTCTACACCTCCGCCTCCAGCTGAGTGGAACCGCTCCTCCCCCTTCCCCTGGACGCTCTGCCGCCCCTGCCACCCCTGGCCCTGGCGGTGGTGGGCCATGTGGAGATGGTCAGCTTCATCGGCGTGGCGCAACTGCCAGTAGCTGGGGAGATCCTCCACGCCGACGATTTCTGTGAACTTCCCGCTGGCGGCGGTGCCGTGGTGGCGGTTCAGATGGCCCGTCTCACAGGGCAGCGCCTTCCCTTCTTCACCGCCCTGGGCAACGACGCGATCGGGCGCCGGGCTGCCGAAGAGCTCGAGGGCCTGGGGCTGGAGCTGCACATCGCCTGGCGGGAAGCCCCGACCCGGCGGGGAATCACCTTCATCGACGCCGGCGGCGAGCGCACCATCACGGTGATCGGCGAGCGGCTGAGGCCCAACGGCGCCGATGGGCTGCCGTGGCAGCGGCTGGCCGGGGCCGACGGCGTGTTCGTCACCGCCACCGATGCCGACGGCCTGCGCCTGGCGCGGCGGGCCCGGGTACTGGCCGCCACCCCGCGGGTGCGCCTGCCCACCTTGAACGCGGCGGGCGTGAGCCTCGATGCCCTGATCGGCAGCGCCACCGATCCCGGTGAGACCTATTCGCCAGGGGATCTGGATCCGGCGCCCCGGCTCCGTATCGGCACCGAGGCCGAAAGGGGTGGGGTGCTGGATCCCGGTGGCCGCTATGCCGCCGTGCCGCGCCAGGGCCCGGTACTGGATGCCTATGGGGCCGGCGACAGTTTCGCTGCTGGCGTCACCACGGCCCTGGCCGCCGGCTGGGGCCTGCAACAGGCCATCAGCCTGGGCGCCCATTGCGGCGTGGCCTGCCTGGATGGCCGCGGCCCCTATGCCAGTCAGCTCAGGCTCAGGCGGCGCTGACCAACAGCAGCAAGCGGTTTCCCTCCGGATCAGCCAGCCAGGCCTCGGCGCCGAAGGGTTCCTGCCGCGGTGGCTCCACCGGGATGGCCCCGAGGGCCAGCATGGCGGTGTGCCAGTCGCGGAGCACCTGCAGGGGTGGGGCCTCCCCCGCCGGACGGGAGAAGCAGAGGGCCAGCCGGCCCTCGCCGCGGGGGCGGGGACGCTGGCGCGACGGGGCATAGATCTCCAGCCGCCCCTCGCCCGGCCCCAGCAAGCGCCAGTGGCGGGCGCTTGCTCCCGCCAGGGGGGGGGTCTGGAGCAGGGCGCCGTAGAAAACGGCCAGGCGCTCGGGGTCGTCGGCGGCCAGCACCAGGAAAGGGGGCGGAACGGCAGGGGTCATGGCAGAAAGCGCCGCCTCGGGCGCTGCGATTCGCCACCATGGCAGCAGAACACATCCCCGAGAGCCATGGCGGTGCTGGTGCTGAACGAAGCGGAGCGGCGCAAGCTGGACGGCTCCGACGATGGCCTCTTCTATGCCGAGCCGCGCTTCGTGCAGCACCTTGACGGCGCCTTCCGGCGCCGGCTGACGGCGCTCTATCGCGAGCGGATCCCCCCCTGTGCGGTGCTGCTGGATCTGATGAGCAGCTGGGTGAGTCACCTGCCGGAGGACATTCGCTACGAAGAGGTGATCGGCCACGGCCTCAACGACGCCGAGCTGGCGGCGAACCCCCGCCTGGACCGGCACTGGCTGCAGAACCTCAACCAGGACCAGCAGCTTCCCCTGGCGGACGCCAGCGTGGATGCGGTGCTGATGGTGGCCGGCTGGCAGTACCTGCAGCGCCCCGAACCGGTGGCGGCCGAACTGCTGCGGGTGGTGCGTCCCGCCGGCCAGGTGATCGTGGCCTTCTCCAACCGGATGTTCTTCCAGAAGGCGCCCCAGGTCTGGACCGACGGCAGCGACAGGGATCACCTCGCCTACATCAGCCGAGTGCTGCAGGCCCAGGGCTGGCCGGCCCCGCAGCTGATCGCCGAGTCGACCCGGGCCGAGGGGCCCCAAGGCTGGCTGGGGGGCCAGGGGGATCCGTTCTTCGCCGTGGTGGCCGAAAAGCCCGCGCCGTAGGCCACACCCGATGCCGGTTCCCATCCCTACGCCAACCCTGGACGAGCCCCTTCCCCCCTGGCGCCCGCTGCTGCGTGGGGCGCTGGAGCGACAGGGACGCTCCCCCCAGGCCCGCTGGCTGCAGCTGGCCAGCTTGGCCCAGGACGGCACACCTCGGGTGCGCACCCTGGTGTTCCGCTGCTGGTCTGGAGCGACGGGCCTTGATCTGCTCACCGACCGCCGCAGCGCCAAAAGCGGCGAACTGAAAGGGATGGCACCACTGGAACTCTGCTGGGTGCTCCCGAGGGCCCGCTGCCAGTTTCGCCTCAGGGGCCACCGGCTCCAGCTCTCAAGCGACGAGGAACGGCAGGCCCTGGAACGCCACTGGCAGGCCCTCACCCCCAGGGGCCGCGCCCTCTGGGGCTGGCCGGCGCCGGGGGAACCCCTGCAGCCAGACGCGCCGTTCCCGCGTGAACTCCAAGACGGCACGCCGAAGCCGGAACATTTCGAACTGCTGCGGGTGCAGCTGCAGCGGGTGGAGCTGCTGGAGCTGCTGGGTCACCCGCACAGGCGGCGCAGCTGGCGAGCCGACACGGGCTGGCAGGAGGAATGGCTCAATCCATGAGGGCATGAGTCCGGAGCTTCAGCCACGTTTAACAGATCTTTACAATAGAATCGACTGAACGTGAGTAACCCATGCTGGAAGCCCTGTTCCCCATTGTTTATATGGTCAGTTTTGCGGTGATCGCCGGCGGTGCCTTTGCCCTGATGACCCAGAACCTGCGCAGCGCTTCCGCCATGCCGGCCAAGCGGGCATCCCATCCTGAAGCTCCCGCCCCGGGGGAAGAGGTTCTCTATGTGGACCTCAGCCGCGAACGGCTCGAGCAGCTCTACGAACAGGCCAGCTGAAGGGCTCGATTCAGCTGGGAAAGACGGTGATGCTGGACATCTCACGGTAGTTGTCATCCGCCATGCTGTCGACCCGGAAGGAGGTCCAGGTGGCGAATGGTTCCGGATCCGCAGCGACCACGGGCCATTCGATTCTTCGCCTCTGATAGGTGAGCCCGACACAGGTCAGGGCCTGGTCATCGGCCATCAAGGACCAAAGCAGCCTCAGATCACTGCGTTCGTAGGGAATCTTGCCCTGCTGAATGCAGGGATCGGCTGGATATCCAGGTGAAAGACCAAGGGATCGTTGGTTCTCCCAGCAGAGATAGTCACCGTTTTCGGTGGGATAGAACCAGCAGGTTTCGTTGTCGGCCTCCCTCAGGGAGAACTGATCGAGGCACCGAATCGTCTCGATGCCAAGGCGCTCAACCGGATGGCCGGTGTCTTGCAACTCGGGGCCGCGGAGTTCGTAGGCCCCGAGCCAGAGGGATCGGGGTTCCAGATGGGGAACCAAGGCGTCACAGATCAGCCTGCGGACGGATCCAACCTCAGCGGATGGGGAGGGGTCGTCCTGGCAGGGGTCGCTGCGGAGGGGCTCAAACGGGTCGGCACCACTGACGTTGGCCTGACCCGAGGCGACCAGGTCGTCAAGGTTTTGATCGGGTGGCGTGGCGGCGCGGAACATGCGCAGGGCGACGCCGCTGCCGACGCCTAGGCGCTGGGCGGCCAGGAGATCGGCCCAGGCCACGCCATCACCGGGCAGGGCACCTTCTGGGGCCAGTACGAAGACAAGAGCGTGCGCCATGGGGGATCGGGGTGAACGCTGCAGACATCAAAGCCCGGATGGCAGAGCCATCCGGGCAGGAGCTGGCGAACCTTTCGGTTGATCAGCCGAGGCCGATTTGGGCGAGGATGCCTTGGCCGGTGAGGATCTCGGTGCCGAGGCCGATCACGAAACCGAGCATGGCGAGACGGCCGTTCCAGGTTTCAGCGAAGGCGACGAAGCCGAAGCGGGAGGCGGAGTCGGTCATGGAAGGAGTTTGTTTGCGAAACTTGAACACAGTGTAAACGATCGTGAAGCGTTGTGACTGTCGTCAGCGATGCCGTTGGCGACCCAGTGGCTCGATCCATTCCTCCAGGACGCCTGGGGTGGACGTCTTGGGCCTAAGGGTGCCGGCAGACCCCAGACGACAGCCCAGCTGGATGTCGCCCTGATCGAGCAGGCGACCGAGCCTCAGGGCGGTGGCTTCCTCCAGGCGGGAGAAGCGGTCCTGGCCATGGGCGAGCCAGGAGAGTTCGGTGGGGGTGATGATCCCGGTAGAGAGGGATTCGAAATAGAGCTCGCCGACCGTCATGGCTGATGTAACGGAACGTAAAGATCCTGGCGCGCGGCCGGAGCCATCGTGACGGCGGGCCTCGCGGGGCCGGCCTGAAGCGACCACGTGTCCAAAGGGGGGCGTGCCTTTACAATTCTTAAGACGTTCTTCGGGGACGGGTTCGCTGACCCGTCTTTTTTTTGCCCGTCTCCCCTGTCCAGATGCAGGATGTAGACGCAGTCGGCGGGGAAACGGATGGAGACGGAAACGGTGCTGCCCCTCGCCGGGGCGGCGGTGCTGATCGTGATGGTGGTGGTGGGGGTCGTCGTGGTGGTGCTGCGGCCCAGCGATCTGCCGAAGCGCTGAGAGGGATTCCTAACCTGAGGCGATGGCGCTTCAGGTGGTCTGGTTCAAGCGCGATCTGCGCATCCACGACCACCGCCCCTTGGTGGAGGCGGCCCAGCGGGGCCCGGTGCTGCCGTTGTTTGTGGCAGAGCCGGAGCTGTGGCAGCGCCCTGACAGCTCGGCCCGCCAGTGGAGCTTCTGCCAGGAGGCACTGCTGGAGTTGCGCGACGCCCTGGCCGGCCTGGGCCAACCCCTGGTGGTTCGTATGGGTGAGGTGGTGGCCGTGCTCGAGGCCGCCCATCGCCGCCATGGCATCGAGTGTCTCTGGAGCCACCAGGAGACCGGCAACCTCTGGACCTACGACCGGGACCGCCAAGTGGCCGCCTGGGCCCAGGAGCGGGGGATCCCCTGGCGAGAATGTGCCAGCTTCGGCGTTATCCGGGGGCTGAACGATCGCCGTGGCTGGGCGCGGGCCTGGGAGCAGCGCATGGCCGAACCCCTGCTGGCCCCTCCCGCCGCCCTGGTTCCCCTGGCCGGGATCGCCCACCGCACCGTGCCCAGCGCCGGCGATCTGGGCCTGACGGCGGACCTCTGCCCCCAGCGACAACAGGGCGGTCGCCTCGCCGGCCGGGAGCTGCTGGAGGGGTTTCTGGGGCAACGGGGACGCGGCTACCACCGCCGCCTCTCCAGTCCCCTGACCGCCTTCGAGGCCTGTTCGCGGCTCTCGCCCCACCTGGCCTGGGGCACTCTCTCGATGGGGGAGGTGGTGCAGGAGGCCCGCGCCCGCCGGCAGGCCCTGGCGGCGCTGCCAGCCAACGCCAGTGCCGGCTGGCTCCGGGCGCTGGACGCTTTCATCTCGCGTCTGCACTGGCACTGCCACTTCATCCAGAAGCTGGAGCGCCAGCCCTCGATTGAGATCCGGGAGCTCCATCCCGCCACCCGGGGACTGCGCCGCACCGATCCCGAACGGCTGGCGGCCTGGAGCGAAGGGCGCACCGGGGTGCCGTTCGTGGACGCCTGCATGCGCGCTCTGCGCGATAGCGGCTGGATCAACTTCCGCATGCGGGCGATGCTGCTGTCCTTCGCCAGCCATCACCTCTGGATTGACTGGCGCGACAGCGGCCGTCACCTGGCCCGCCAGTTCGTGGACTACGAGCCCGGCATCCACTGGAGCCAGTGCCAGATGCAGAGCGGCACCACCGGGATCAACACGATCCGGATCTACAACCCGATCAAGCAGGGCCTCGACCACGATCCGGATGGCCTGTTTCTGGGGCGCTGGCTGCCGGAACTGGCGGCGGTGCCAGCCGTCTGGCGGCATGAGCCCTGGCGGATGGATGCGGCCACCCAGGCGGCCAGCGGCTGCCGCATCGGCCGCGACTACCCCGCCCCGATCGTGGATGTGGCCGCCGCCGCCCGGGAGGCCCGGGAACGGCTCTGGGGCCTGCGACGCCAACCCGGCTTCGGCGCTGCCGCCGACGCCATCCAGGAGCGGCATGGATCCAGGCGTTCGGGACTGCCCCCCTCCGGCAAGGGCGGTGGCCGCCGGCGGCGGCGCGTCGCCGCCGGCCAGCTCTGCCTGGACCTGGGCCTGGACCTGGGCCTGGACCTGGGCCTGGAACCGGGGCCAGAGGCGGACCGCGCTTCACGTTCCGTTACCTAAGGCGCCAGAATCTTCATAATTCTCCCGCCGACATGACCACCACCCTCCTGCTTGAGATCTTCGCGGGGTTTTTCACTGCCTTCATTGCGCTGTGGATGCTGGCGCTCAACCGTCCGGCGGCCAGCGCTGCAGCGTTCATCAACGTGGAAGAGAGCGCCGCTGCCGCAGACAGCGCCATGGCGTCAAGGTTGCGCCAGGCCCTGTCGTCCTATGTCCTGCGGGAAGGCCGCCTGGCCAACACAGGCCTGCTGATCCTGCGCCTGGCGATCGGCGCGATGATGATCCACCACGGCCAGGACAAATTGGCCGATCCACAGGCGTTTGCAACCAACTACGTGGTGCCCCTGCACCTCCCCTTTCCCCTGTTCCTCGCCCAGGTGGCGGGTTACTCCGAAATCCTGGGCAGCTGGCTGCTGATCCTCGGTCTGCTGTCGCCCCTTGGGGCCCTGGCCCTTACCGGCACCATGGGAGTGGCCGCCTACCACCACATCCTCACCAGCGGTCTCAACATCTACGTGCTTGAGCTGGTGGTGCTGTATCTCGGCGGCAGTCTTGCCCTGCTCCTTGTCGGTCCGGGCCGCTACTCGTTTGATGCCGGCATCGTTGAAGGGCTGCTGGCCGATTCCAGCGCCAGCGAGCCGATGGCTTCAGGCACTGGCGCCACGCCAACCGCCTATGACCTGCTGCCGGAAGTCGGCTGAGCCAACCCGAAGTGACGTTGGGTTCAGACCTTCCTGCTTAACCATGGCAGGGTGGATGTCTGTCTTCTTGAGGGCCATGACCCGCGAGCACGACCCCTTCCGCATCCCCCGCGCCGGCTGGGAGGCCGCGCCCCTGGCCGGCCTGGCCTCGGTGGATCTGAACCACAACGGTGGTGCCGTCAGTGGTGGAGAGTTTTTCTCCGAGTCCACCGTCGGTGGGGTGGTGCTTTACGCCACCTATCAGGATCTGCTGAGCGCCCTGCGCACCGAGGCCCTGCGCAAACGGGGCGAAATTGATCGCCTCACCCAGGTGCGGCTGGTTCTGAGCACGAGCCTGGAATCTGCCAAAGCCGGTGTGGCCGTGGGTGCCCTGCTCTCGGTGGTGGTGTTGGTCTTCCCCTGGCTGGCGGCCCCCATGGTGGTGATGGGCGTGCTGGGCAGCGCCAAGGCCTCATTGGATCTCTTCCATGCCTTTTGGAATGGGCTTGACGCCGATCAGAAGCTGCAGGTCAGCGTTGCGGCCCACGAAGCGGGCGTGAACCTGCGCCAGTTCTTCCGTAACGATTCCTATGGCGTGGGCACCGTGGCGGCGGGTTGACTGACGGCCCTCACTGGCCGCCGAACAACTGCTGCAACAACCCACCCAGGGCCTGCCCCAACCCTTCAGAGTCGCCTCCCTGTAGCACCTGTCCGTAGGCGTCCACCGGCTGCAGGGCTTGATTCAGCTGGGCGGTGGTCGCCTGGGTGGTGCTTCGGAAGCCCAGGTTGAACACGTTGCTCCAGACCAACTGGATGTTAGTGCTGTACTGGTTGGCGTTGACGTTGGACTGAAGGGCGGCGGTGGATCCGTTCGGCAACTGGATGTTCCAGGGGTTGTTGCCCTGGGCCGTGAAGCGGATCGTGCGCAGCTGGTTCGCCACCGGCAACCTGTCGAAGGTGAAGGCCAGGGTCTTGGAACCATTGACATTGTTCTGGACAATCTCGTAACGGCAGGTGCCGTTGTAGATGGAGACACCCCCGTTCGTCCAATTGCAGGTCCCGCCCTGGCGGGTGCGCGTGTAGGCGGGGCGGAAGCTGTTGTTGGGTTGCTGGCCGGGATTGAGGCCGCTGCCCGGCCCCCAGGTGGATCCGGAGCCGCCGATCACCGTGCCCTGGCCGGCCTGGTTGACACCCGCGGGATTGGAGCCGAACACCCAGGGGTTCAGCCGTGGGTCGAAGGTGGTGCGCTGGCTGTTGGTCCAGCAACCGCGCAGGTTGAAGTTGCAATAGCGGCCATCGGCGAAGGTGACGTCGACAATGGGATTGTTGACCAGATTGTTCTCCAGATTGCGGCGCGCACGACGACCAAATTGCCGCTCTGTTTCGTCCAGGGCGGCACCGGTGGCATTGAAACAGACGCTCACGGAGCTGTCACAGATCACCCCCTGCCTGGGGAAAGAAACGGATCTGTCGTTCGGCTGACCGTAGCCTGGGGACAAGGATCCGCCACCGCCGCCCCATGGAGAAATCTGCGGCTGTTGCTGCTGCGTAGGAGGACCCCAGGGATTGCCCTGGGCGCGTGCCTCAGAAGATATTGAAACAATGGGCAGGACGGCGAACAGAATGGACGAACGACCAAAGAACCTCGCGAGAGGGCGAGAATGAGCGTGCTTAAACAACCCGTTGGAGAGACTTTTCATCATGCCTTGATCACTGGAATCAAGAATACCAGACAGGCCTTTTCCTTCACAGTTTACTGGCAATCTGCAGCATCAAAACAGAAGAAATGTCAACGGATTGGATCGTGCGCCGCGACAAGTCTCCCAGGACCTGAACGGCCTGGCTGCCACCTCACTCAGCTTCAATGCTGCCGCGCACCATGTTCATGCCGCAGTGGAACGGGTAGGGGCCCGGTCGAGTGGGCAGCAGCTCGATGCTGGTGGTGGCACCAAGGGGCAGGTCGAGGGTGCGCTGAAAGTCAGGAAAGATCACCTGGGCCACACAGCCGCTGGGATCGGTGCGGTGAAACCGGAGCAGCACGGGCCGGCCGGCCTTCACCCTGATCTGGGACGGGGAGTAGCCGCCATCCACGGTGATGGTGATCTCCTGCAGCCCCTGTTCCCCTTCGCTGGCCACCACGCCACCACCGTGGCGGCCCAGAAACCACCAAAGCTCCGCGGCGATCAGGGCCAGCCCAATCGCCGCCACCAGCACCTGCAGGGGCAGCGGCTGGGGAATCGTGCGCCACTGGGGCGTTGAGACAAAGAGGGGCGTTGCGACAAAGAGGGGTGTCATGCCAAGGCCCCCGCCGGGCGATGGGTGGGCCGGAAGCGGCGCAGCCGCAGGGCATTGGTCACCACCGACACCGAGCTGAAGGCCATGGCGGCCCCCGCCAACATCGGGTTCAGCATCCAACCCGTGAACGGGAACAACAGACCGGCTGCGATCGGGATCCCCGCCACGTTGTAAGCAAAGGCGAAGAAGAGGTTCTGGCGAATGGTGGCCATGGTGCGGCGGCTGAGTTCGATCGCCGCTGTTACACCACCCAGATGGCCTGAGAGCACGGTGATGTCGCTGGCGGCGATCGCCACATCGGTGCCCGTGCCCATGGCGATGCCCACCTCCGCCCGGGCCAGGGCCGGAGCGTCGTTGAGGCCGTCGCCCACCATCGCCACCGGTCCCTGCCCCTGCTCCTGCAACCGCTGCACCACCGCTGCCTTGTCGCCGGGAAGCACCTCGGCGATGACCCGCACGATGCCGACATCGGCGGCTACCACCTCACTGGTGCGGCGGGCATCGCCGCTGAGCAGCACCACCTCCAGTCCAAGCTTGCGCAGGGCGGCCACGGCGGCACGGGCTTCCGGCTTGATCGGGTCGGCGATGCCGAAGCAGGCCTCGATCCGCCCGTCCACCGCCACGGCGGCCACGCTGCGGGCGGCCCGCTCGAGGCGCGCCACCACCGGATCAAGGGGGGCGGTGTCCAGGCCCGAGGCTTCCAGCCAGCGGGGGCTGCCCACCCGAACCTCCTTGCCAGCCACGGTGGCCAGGACGCCAAGTCCGGTCACGGCCTCAAAAGCCTCCACATCCGGAGGCTCTTCATCACCCCGGCGGTCCGTGGCATAGGCCACGATGGCTTCGGCCAGGGGATGTTCCGAGCGCGACTCCACCGCGGTTACCAGAGCCAGGAGCGTCTGGACCGGCATCTGCCCCCCCTGGAGGCGTTCGAAATCAGTCACCTCGGGCTGGCCTGCGGTGAGGGTGCCGGTCTTGTCGAGCACGATGGTGCGCAGCCCGCCGGCTGTTTCCAGCGCTTCGGCACTGCGAAAGATCAGTCCGTTCTCAGCCCCTTTGCCGGAGGCCACCATGATCGCCGTGGGGGTGGCCAGGCCCAGGGCGCAGGGGCAGGCGATCACCAGCACGCTGACCAGGAACAGCGTCGCGAGGACAACGTTGCCGCTGACCAGAAACCACAGCACGAAGGTGGCGATGGCGATGGCGATGACCACCGGCACGAACCAACCCACCACCTGATCCGCCAGGCGCTGCACCTGGGTGTGGGAGCTCTGGGCCTGGCGCACCAGCTCCACAATGCGGGCCAGCATGGTGTCGGCGCCCACCCGGGTGACGCGGAACGTGAAACTGCCGCTGCGATTCATTGAAGCGCCGATCACCCCATCCCCGGGACCCTTGGCCACCGGCGTCGGCTCGCCGGTGAGCATCGACTCCTCCACCCAGGAGCTGCCCTCCACCACCACCCCATCAAGGGGCAGCTTCTCCCCGGGACGCACCTGCACGAGATCACCCGCCACCACCTTCGCCACGGGAATTTCGCTGGCGATCCCATCACGCAACACCCGTGCCGTGGCGGGCTGGAGCTGCAGCAAGCGGCGGATCGCTTCAGAGGTCTGGCCCCGGGCCCGGGCTTCCAGCAGCCGGCCCAGCAGCACCAGGGTGAGGATCACCGCGGCGGTTTCGTAATAGACGTTTGCCGGCAAGCCCTCGGCGGTGAGGAGGCCCGGAAACAGCGTGGCCACCAGCGAGGCCAGCCAGGCGATCCCGGTGCCGGCGGCCACCAGGGTGTTCATGTCGGCGCTGTGGCGGCGCAGGGCCGACCAGGCCCCCGTGAAAAACTCACGGCCGCACCAGAAGAGCACCGGGGAACTCAGCACCAGCTGGGTCCAGGGGCTGGTGAACCAGCACGGCAGCCAGCCGATGTGGATGCCGAGCATGTGGGGCAGGGTGGCCACCATCACCAGCAGGGTCAGCACCACCGACACCGACAGCTTGCGACGCAGCAGGGTGAGCTCATGGGCCAGCTCCCGCTCCATCCCCGCCGTGGCGCTGGCGACCGGTTCGGCGTGACAGCAGGGAGAGCCCATGGTGGCGTTGCTCATCAGGGACTGGCCAGGGCCGAAGCCAGAAGGTTCACCCTATGGGCTCCCCTCCACTGGAGAGTCAAGCCCTGGCTGACCGTCCGGCCTCGTCGCCGGCTCAGCCTTGGGCCAGCAGGGCCCCCAGGCCCATCTGCTGCAGGATCCCCGAACCGGTGAGGGCCTCCAGCGCGAGACCGATGCCGAGCATCGCCAAACGGCCGTTCAGCAACTCGGCGCGGTGGTGGAAGCCCCAGCCGCTGTCGCTGCCAGGACTGGCCATAGACATACGCGCCTCGATGACTTTTGGGTCAAGAAGCTTGGATCCATCGGTGCCCCACATGCCGCCTTCCGATTCGGCGAAATGGGTGACATGGAGCTTTTTTTGAGTCTTTACAGGAGTTTTCATAATGATGGCTTGCATTGAAACTGTTGAATGCTGGGAAGGTCAAATGCTTGATGGCATCCACCACGACATCCCGTTCATTGGGGACCCCGGCAGGTTGTCAGCGATCTCGAGTCCGTAGCCGAACTGTGATGTTCAGAGGCCTTCTTCCTGCCCACAGCCTAAGGAGAGAATCCAACAACAAATCAATCGCAGCAGATTGATCTGGACTTCTATCGGATGACCCATCCTTCAGATCAGCGGAACGCAGCGCACGGGAGCCGCTCAGGGTGAAACCCGTATGCCTCCAGGGGTGTGCGGCGATCCACATAAGGTGAGGGGAAAGGCGCTGCGAGACGCCCCACCTAGGCTGCATTTGTGCCTACCTCTCACGACTGGAATCTCCTGGAGGCGCAGGCCCGGACCCTGCGGGATCGGCTCAGCCTGGGCGAAAAACTCGGCCTGCTCGACGGTGACACCCCGTTCTGGGGGGGCTTGGCGGAGATCGCCCTGCACGATGCCTCCCACCGCCGCCCCTGGCCAGCCGGGGTGGTGAGCCGCCTGGGCATCGGCGGGTTGCACTTCGTCGATGGCCCGCGCGGGGTGGTGCTTGAAGGCGGCGCCACCACCTTCCCGGCGCCCATCGGACGCGGTGCCAGCTGGGACATTGATCTGGAGGAAAGGATCGGCGTGGCCATGGCCAAGGAGGCCCGATCCTTCGGCGCCAATCTGTTCGGCAGCATCTGCGTCAACCTGCTGCGCCACCCCGGCTGGGGCCGGGCCCAGGAGACCTACGGCGAGGACCCGCTGCATGTGGGCGCCATGGGGGCCGCCGCCAGCCGCGGCGTGCAGCGCCATGCCATCGCCTGCATCAAGCATTTCGCCCTCAACTCGATCGACAGCGCCCGCTTCCGCGTTGATGTAAGGGCCAGCGAACGGGTCTTGCAGGAGCTCTACCTGCCCCAGTTCCGGGACTGCATCGAGGCCGGGGCCCTGGCGGTGATGAGCGCCTACAACAGTGTCAACGGGGCCTGGTGCGGCCAGCATCCCCATCTGCTCCAGGACATCCTCAAGGGGCGCTGGGGCTTTCGCGGCTTCGTGCTCACCGACTTCATCTTCGGAATCCGCGATGGAGAGGCCGCCATCGCGGCCGGCCAGGACCTGGAGATGCCGTTTCGGATGATCTTCCAAGCCACGCTTCCGGCGGCGGTGGCCGCTGGACGGGTGCCGATGGCGCGGATCGATGACGCCGTGCTGCGGCTGCTGCTGGCCCAGGGAACGGTGCCCGGGGGCACCTATCCCGTGAGCCTGCGGGGCTGCCGCGACCACCGTGACCTGGCGCGGCAAGCGGCCACCAGCTCGATCGTGCTGCTCCGAAATGTCGGCCCCGTGCTGCCCCTCAGCGGGATCGGCTCCCTGGCGGTGATCGGTCCCCTGGCCGACACCGCCAACCTGGGGGACCGGGGCTCCTCCGACACCCGGCCCACGCCGGGGTCGGTGGTGACGCCCCTGGCCGGCCTGCGGGCGGCGGCGCCGGAGATCAAGCTGCATCACGCCGATGGCAGCGATCTGGCCATGGCCTCGGCTCTGGCGGCCCGCAGCGATGCGGCGCTGGTGGTGGTGGGTCTGGACTGGCGCCACGAGGGCGAGCACATCCACCCCGGCGACCTCGCTCCGATCCTGAGCCAGGCCCCCCCTCCCGCTGGACTGCTGCGCCTGGTGGGCCGCCGCCGCTTGCTGCCGTTGTGGTCGCGTCTGACGGCCGCGGTCGCCCAGGTGACACGCCTGGGTTCGGCCCGTGTCGGCGGCGCCTTCGCCTCGGGTGATCGCACCATGCTCCAGCTTCCTGCTGAGCAGGAGGCTCTGATCCTGGCCGTCGCCGCCGCCAACCCCCGCACGGTGGTGGTGCTGATGGGGGGCGGAGCGATTCTCTGCGAAGCCTGGCGCCGGCGGGTACCGGCCCTGCTGCTGCTCTGGTACCCCGGCCAGCAGGGCGGGGAAGCCCTCGCCGACGTCCTCCTTGGACGGGTGTCACCCTCGGGGCGGATGCCCTACGCCGTGCCCACCGATCCCAGCCATCTGCCGCCGTTCGATCCCCGGGCCCGGCAGATCACCTACGACCTGTGGCACGGCTACCGGCGGCTGGCACGCCTCGGCCAGCCGCCGGCCTTCCCGTTCGGCTTCGGCTTGTCTTACAGCCACTTCAGCCACAGTGATCCGGTGGCCCAGTGGCTCCCCACCCCATCAGGAGCCGAAGGGGCCCTGGAGCTCAGCGTCACGGTGGCGAACACCGGGCCAATGGACGCCGCGGAGGTGGTTCAGATCTACGCCGAGCCTCCCGGCCGAGCCGTGGAGCGTCCGCGACGCACCCTGGTGGGCTTCCGCCGGCTGAACCTTGAGCCAGGCCAGAGCGAGCGGGTGGCGATCCCGATTCCGCTGCGGCGTCTCGCCTGGTTTGATGCATCCCGCGACGCCTTCGTGCTCGAAGCTGGTCGCCACCGGCTGCTGGTCGCACGCCATGCCGAGGACGAAGGGATCGGCGTGGACCTAACCCTCGAGGCCGGGGTGGTGGGCCCCTGAAGGATCCGCTGGGGAATCAGGGGGCCGGGGATGGGGAGATCGTGGCGCGGCTGTCCAGACGCTGCAGCGTGCCCTTGACCCGCAGGTGGTTGTACCGCTGCAGCCAGATGAAGGGCAGGTTGAACAGGGTCGCGAAGATGAGGTTGATCAGCACACCCACCGGCGGTACCCAGAGGGCGGTCACGAGCCAGAAGGGCCAGAGCGCCAAATGCACCAGCTCGGCCCGGCGTGTCTCCTCCAGCAGGCGCTGCAGGATGGCGCGATCCCGGCCCACCAGGCTGTTTTTGGCCACGCCGCCTGGGAAGGCCGTACCGGCGTCGGGCAGCAGGGATTTCCAGCGGTGAATGCCGAGCCGTTGCTCAAAGCCCTCCTGACTCTCCGGCCAGGGGCGCCGACCGGTGAGCCAGGTGTCGCGGGCCAGGGCCGACTGGGGCAGTCGCTGGGCCAGCCAGCCGATCAGCAACGACCACAGCAGCCAACCCAGGCCGCAAGCCAGGACCGCTAGCGCGTCGGAAATCGTCTGCCTTTCCATTCGATTGTTCCGCGCTCAAGATTCAGGATCGCCAGAACGAACACCCCCAGAAAGAACAGCACGGGAATCGGAAAGATCAGGCAGATCCAACCGAAGTCGCCGATCCGGCGGGTGACCACCAGCAGCTGCACGGCAAAGGCGACGTAGAGGAGCAGGCTGTACAGCACGGAAGCGTCCCCCAGCATCGGCCAGCCCAGCAGGGAGGCCGGCAGGCACCAGGCCGACCAGAACAGACCGGAGATCCAGAGAACCACCCCGAGCATCCAGAGCCAGCGCACCTCCCCGGCGGCGGTGGCGAAGTTCTTGGCGAAGCCCACCACCATGTCCTGGAGGCCGCCGGGATACATGCGGTAATCGAGCAGCCCCTGGCCGATGTAAGCGCTCACCCGCAGGCCTGCCTGCTCGTAAAGATGGCCCAGGAACCAGTCCTCTACGACCTTGCCGGCAACCGCCGCATGGCCACCGATGTGGTCGTAATCGGCCCGGCTGGTGACCATGGCGGGACCGAAGGCCACGCCGCACCCCTTCCCCATCGGCACCGCCATCAGCCCCACCAGGTTGAACAGCACCGAGAGCTGCTCGTAGGGCTTCTCGGTGCGGTGGAAGGGCTGCACCGACACCAGACCACCCAGCTCCTGCTGGGCCGACACGAGACGTCGCAGGAACTCCGGGTGGGGCTCGGTGTCGGCGTCAAGGAAGACCAGAAGCTCCCCTTCGCTGGCGCGGACGCCATGGTGCAGGGCCCAGGTCTTGCCGCACCAGCCCTCCGCCAGGGGCGGCGGCTGCATCACCCTGACCCCTGCATCCGCGGTGATGGCGGCGGTGCGATCACTGGAGTGGTCGTCAATCACGATCACCTCCGAGGGGGTGAGGCTCTGCAGCTGCAGGGCAGAGAGCAGTTTCGGCAGGGTATGTTCCTCGTTGCGGGCCGGAATCAGCACCGAAAGCGTCGGGTGACCCTGCACCCTGGAGAGCGGCAGGCGCGGCATGCGCAGGCACAGGGCCCAGCCAAGCAGCCAGCGCACCAGCAGGGAGATGGCCAACAGATCCACGGTCGGCACGGCTGCTAATGCTTTCAAGCTAAGGACGCAACAGCTCGTCCACCAAAGCCTCCAGGGCCGCCGGGTGGGTCAGGAGCTGATGGTGATAGCGCACAGGCAGGTTTTTCCCTGGCCCGATCGGCAATAGGGCCCGCCAGGCCGGCATCACCATCAGATCCGGCTCACAGTAAAAACTGCAGCAATCCACGGGTACGAGGGTGGCGAGATGGGCGTTGAGCTCCGCCAGCAGCGGGCTGCCCGTTTTCAGGTCGGCAATGCCAGCCAGGGGCCAGCGGGGCCAGGGCCCGGCCGTGAGGGTGCCCTGCTGGGGACTGCCCACGCTGATGAAGCGTCGGGTGCGCCGGTAGCCGCCCAGCCGCTGGATCCAGGTGCGGGCAATCACCCCTCCCATCGAAAAACCCAGCAGATCGATGGGCTGCTCCTGGCCAAAGGACGCGTCGATGTGGGTGCCGAGCAGGGCAGCCTGCAACGCGATCGGCGTCAGCCCGAACCGATGCGGCAGGCGGGGGATCAACAGGGGGTAGCGGCGCCCTGCCAGCTGGCGCTTGAGCGGCTCAAACACAGAAGGGGTGTCCAGCATCCCGTGAATCAACACCAGCGGTGGGAAGGGATGGGGCCGATCCTGAAGGGTCATCGATGGCCCGTGGCGCTGGATGTCACCTACCAGACCAGCTCCGGCAACTCCCGGAACACCTGCCGCACGCCCACGCTCCACTCCCTGCTGAGGTCCTTGAAATAGGCATCACCCTCACTGAATCGGAGCCGCTGGGTGATCTCGAGGCGATCCCGCTCGTAGAGGAGCAGGTCGATCGGCATCCCCACCGACAGGTTGCTGCGCATGGTGGAGTCGAACGACACCAGCACACACTTGGCCGCTTCCGCCAGGGTGGTCTCGGAATGGATCACACGGTCGATGATGGGCTTGCCGTATTTGGCCTCACCCGTCTGCAGAAACGGCGTGTCCTCGCCGGCTTCGATGAAATTCCCCTCGGCATACATGCGGAACAGCCTGGGCGCTTCCCCCTTGATCTGCCCACCCACCAGGAAGGACGCATTGAAACTGGAGCCGGACGCCTTGAGGTAGGGGCCATCCCGCTCCTCGATCGCCCGCACCGCATCCGACACCAGGCCCATCACCTCAAACATGGTCTGCGCCGTCCAGACAGTGGGCTCCCCATCGCCGGCTTCGGCCCGCTGGCGCAGCAGGCCGATGACCGCCTGGGTGCCGGCCAGGCTGCCGGAGCTGAGCAGCACGAGCACCCGATCGCCCTTGCGCTCAAACACCGTCATCTTGCAGAAACTGGCGAAATCGTCCAGACCCGCATTGGTGCGTGAATCAGAGGCGAAGACCATCCCCCCCTCCAGCAGCACGGCCACGCAATAGGTCATGCCGTCCACACCTGAAACGACTCCAGCTCCGACGGGCCGAAGGTGGTGGTGAGGGCCACATCCGCCGCATCCCGGCCTCGGGCGATCAGGATCCGGCCGATCCGGGGCGTGTTGTTGCGCGGGTCGAACACATGCCAGCCATCGCCGAGATAGGCCTCGAACCAGGCATGGAAGTCCATGGCCGTATGGGGCGGCGGCACCTTGATGTCGCTCAGATAACCCGTGCAGTATCGCGCCGGGATGTTCATGCAGCGGCACAGGGCGATCGCCAGATGGGCGAAGTCCCGGCACACCCCTTCCCGGCTTTCGAGGGTCTGCAACGCCGTCTTTGTCGGGCTCGAACGGCCGTAGCCGAAGCGCACGTGCTGGTGCACGAAATCGCAGATCGCCTGCACCCGGCCCCAGCCGCCGGGAATCCCCTCGAAGCGCGACCAGGCCATGGGCGAGAGCAGGTCCGATTCGCAGAAGCGGCTGGCCAGAAGGAACAGCAGCGCTTCTTCCGGCAGCTCCTCCACCGGCTGCTGCACAAGCCATGGCAGAACGGGATCGGGCTGGCCGGAATCAGCCACCAGACCGCTGCCCCGCAGTCGCAGCACGCCGGCCGGTGCCACCAGTCGGTGGCAACGGTTGCCGTAGGAATCCACGTACAAGCGCAGCGGAACTTCCGGCTCCACCTGGAGCCGGTCGGCCTCCAGCAGATCGGCGGAGCGACTGGAATGCACGCCCAGGGTGACGATCATCGGAGTCGCCGCCGTTAAGCGCAGGGCCACGTCAAATCCCACCCGTATTTCAAGGGGTTGGTTCGGCAGCGGCGTGGCCTGTTGCAATGTGTCCATGCATCACCCTAAAGAGCGTGGGCAAGCCTGAAGCGGCGGAAATCCCTCCGCCAGGGCGACCTCCAGCACCTCGGCGAGGCGCTCCGCCCACTCCTTCTGGCCGGCCTCGGTGGCCAGCAGGTCCTGGCGAATCTCCAGCTCCACGTGGGGAATCTGGCGCCGCTCACCGTGCACCACCAGCGTGTGGTCGCTCGCGTCGCTGACCGCATAGGGCTCGTTGTCTCCCACCTGCAGACCCTGTTCACGTTCCAGCTCCTGGTGGATCCGCCGGGCCAGGCGCTCATCGCGCCCGTACAGCACGCCCACATGCCAGGGTCGCTGCTGAGTGCCGAGCACCGGTGTGAAACTGTGCAGCGTCACCAGCACGCTGGGCTGGCCGCGCCTCCGCCGGGCCTCCAGTTCGGTGGCGATGCGGTGGTGGTAGGGGTGGAAGAGCGCGTCGAGCCGCTGCTGCCGCTCGGCGGGGGAAAGGTTGGCGTTGGCGGTGATAGCGACAGCCTCGCTGTGGCTGATGATCGAATCCGGTGCCTGCGGCGGCCGGTTGGCATCAACCACCAGCCTTGAGTAGTTGTGCAGGATCAGGAAGGCATCGAGCCGCTTCGAAAGCCGCGAGGCCAGCCCGGCCACGCCCAGATCCCAGGCCACGTGGGTGTCAAGCAGCCGCTCATCCAGACCAAGGCCGACCAGACGACGGGGGATGGCGCGGCCAGCGTGGTCGGCCGTGAGCAGCACGGCCGAGCCACCGGCGGGGCTGACAATCCGGAAGACGGCCGGATCAGCGGCCCCCAGGAGGGGTTCTGGTTGCACCGGTGACTCCATGATCCGAAGCGGTTAGGCAGGCAAGCACGGCCGCTGGTGCTGAGGGTCCAAGCTATGTCGTGGAGCCTTGGAGTTCGGTGATCCAGACACCCACCTCCATCGATAACAGCGCAGCTCCGCAGAAACTGCCGGCAATGGGAGGCACAGACTCGGGCCTTCGGGCCACCGCGACAGGGATGTGGGTGTCGCCCACAATCACGCCGTGGGTTGGATCAAAGCCCTTCCAACCAGCCCCCGGCAGAAACACCTCAGTCCAGGCGTGCGTGCTTCCGGCCTCCTCCGGTGGAAGCGCGGTGAAGCTGTAACCGCTGACGAAACGGGCAGCGAATCCGAAACATCGGGCCGCCTCCATGAACAGGAAGGCGATATCACGGCAGGTTCCAAAGCCGCTGTCGAGGGTTTCGGCGGAGGTCTGGACGCCAGGCTCGTCGCGCTTGCGGTAGGAGACCCTCTGGTGAGCCGCCAGATTCAGGCGTTTCAACAGGGTGTAGCTCTGGATGATGTCGCCCGGCTGCCAGACCGTTGCCGTCCACTGCTGCAAAGCCCGGCATGGTTCCGCGGTCGCTTCCGCCAGATAGGCCCCCAGAACGGGGCGGTCCCTGGGAACGTAGTCGAAGGGATAGGAAACAGCGTCATCATCGACAAGAAAGTCGAGTGGAACACGGTCGTATTGCTGGATGATCAGATTACTTTCGATCAGCAATCTTTCGGCAGCGACGCTGAATGAGGCCATGGCAAGACAATTACCCTCAACATCACGATGCCAGCGCAGCTTCGCCGCCGGGCGAATGGAGAGCGAAGAGGTTTCGATGCGCAGATCATGGCCCTCCCGAGGACGCAGACGCAGCGTATGGGTGCCGAGTCGGACAGGGGCGCTGTAGGTGTAGGTCGTGAGATGGAGGATGTTGAAGCGTCTCATCAGCTCGCCATGCGGGGGTTGATCATTGGGAATAGATCAAGACGCTATACGGCCCAACGCGGAAACGGGCGTGATAGGGAAAGCCATCCCACGCTCCTTGAACGGCTTCAACATCACCGCTTTGGCAGCCGTCGAAGCACTCACTGTAGCCGTGCCAATCACTGTTGAAGCGAAGTTTCCATTCCTTGGCCGCCGGCAAGCCCACGATGTAGTCCTCTTGGGGCTGATGAAAGAAATTGGCGATCACCACCACATCATCCCCGGGCCCTCCTTGATCCCAGCGGTGGAAGGCCAGCACATTTCGCACGCTATTGAGATGAAAAACCTGGCTGAACTGACCACAAAGGCCACGGGATAGTCCCTCACCATTGAGCCGGAGACGGATCAGATCCCGGTACAAACGCACAAGGCCGCAAAACTCCTCACGCTGGTCCCAGTCAACGGGAACCGTATCGCGGAACCAGCCGCCCTCGAGAAACTCCTGACCTTGAAACAGCATGGGAATACCAGGTGCCGTGAACACCATGGCGGCAGCCAGCGTGGAACGCTTCTGGGCATGCCAGCCCGTGGGATCAGCTGGGTTGACATCCTGGGGGATCCGAGACTGTCCGTTGGCAACGTCGTCATGGGATTCGCTGTAGATCACACGCTCGAAGGCATCGTCGTTATAGCGATAGAGGAGGGCGTCCCGGATACTCTCGAGGGCACGGTCTTCATCCTGGGAGGCAATCACGGCCTGACGGATCGGTTGGACAAAGTGAGGATCCCATTGGGATCCAAACCCTGCCCCACCAGCCCCCACATCCTTGGTCAACCAATCATTGCTGCGCAGGTCTTCAGCAATGGTGATCCGCCCCGGGTGCAGCCGGGCCACGGGTTCATTGATGGCCTGAAGCATACTCCAGCCATCGGGGATCTCTTCGGTTCCGGCTTCGCCGATGTTGCGGATGTAACCAGTACTGTCGAATCGAAGGCCATCGAGGTGATACTCCTCAAGCCACATACACACGTTGTCAAGGATGTACTGACGAACTTCCCCTCGGCCATAGTCGGGCCGCGTTTCCCCCCAAGGCGTTTGCGCACGATCGTCATTGTAGAAATAGATTCCTCCCTTGCCATTCTCAGACCAACCGTCGAATCTCCAAAGGTCAAGGTCACTGGGGCCAAAGTGATTGAAGACAACGTCCAGAATCACAGCAATGCCAGCCTGATGGGCGCGTTTGATGAACCGCTTGAAACCCAGGGAGCCGCCATAGTCGGAATCGACGGCAAAGATATGGGATGGGTTGTAGCCCCATGAGCGTTGGCCGGCAAACTGACCGACTGGCATGATCTGAATGGCATTGATGCCAAGACGTTTCAGGTGCTGCAGCCGTGCCGTGATGGAATTGAATCGGCAGGCTGATTGAGATCGTCATCATTAAATGTGCCGACATGCAACTCATAGACGACAAGCTCATTCCAGCGCATCATGGAGAAGTCATCACCATCCCATGAAAAGTCAGGATCGTGAATGATGGCATTACCGACCGAGTTGGTCACTTCACGGGCATAGGGGTCGATGCGCTTCATGACTCCCCACGGCGTACAGAGCTGGTATTTGTAGTGGTCGCCGATCTTGGCACTCTCAATGTTGATGGACCAGAAGCCACGCGGCTCTGAATGCATCGGATGGGCGTCGCCATCCCAGTCGTTGAAGGAACCGATCACCGAGACCCTCTCGGCATGGGGCGCCCAGACACGAAACGCCACGCCGTCAGAGGAGGGAAAGGATCCCATCCCTGGATGGATCGGCTGCTTTTCCATGGTTCAACCCTGCTGAAACCAATCTTTCACAGGGGTTCCTTCTCAGAGCAGGCATTCAGAAACCTTGAGCAACAAGCCATGGCTGAATGCAGAGATGCAGCCAAAGCGCTGCAGGCTGATGCAGAAGTCCTTTTCAGCACCAGTCGTTGTCATGGATGACGTGTTCCTGTCACCCCTTGATTCCTTTCTGGTGAGCGGCCCCATGGAACGATGGGTCCTTGATCCACACGCGCGCCGTGCTGCCATGTCTAGGATTGAAAGGCAGCCTCAGATGGGTGCGAACACCCTGAATCTCTTCTGATTCACGCCTGATTTCGTTGCCCCTCATCGTCAACGCAATGTTGACACAAATGATCTGCGCAATGTTGATAACCAATCGCGACTAACACCATGTCCAACAAAGCTGATGCCGCAGCCAAAGAGGCGGAAGGCAAACTTGAATCGGCCCTGGGTGAGCTGACTGGCGACACTGAACACCAGATCAAGGGCAAAGCCAAGCAGGTTCAGGCCTCGGCCATGAACGCGGCAGAAGAGTTGAAGGATGGCGCCAGGTCATTGGCCCAGAAGGTCAGCGACGCTGCCGCGAAACTGGCTGACGGAAAGGGCTGACAGTCAGCGTCGACCAGGCACTCCATGCAAGTGGAGGGTCTCAGCCATGGCGTCCGCCGGCGTCAAGACTGGCAGGCGCTGGGGTCTGCCCCCCTCGTCGGGTCAGGGAACTGATAGGGCGGCGAAGCCGTCGCAGACCATTGGCAATGACAAGCAGGCTGGTGCCCGCGTACACAGGATCACCGCAAGCCTTGTCGACCGGCAGGCTTTCGCCGGTGATCGGGGCCTGGTTGATCGCGCTCTCCCCACGGAGCACCGTGCCATCCAGTGGCAGGCGTTCCCCCGGTCTGACGCGTACCCGATCGCCGACTTGCAAAGCACGGACCGGCAGCTTGTGCCAGCGGCCTTCGGCCCAACGGACCTCGGCCTCCTCTGGGGCCATCGCCATCAGGCTGGTGATGGCCTGGCGGGCCCGCTGCACCGCCCGTGCCTCGATCGCCTCGGCCAAGGAGTAGCACCATCTCCATGGCGGCTTCCGGCCAGCGACCGATCAGGAAGGCGCCCGTCACCGCCACACGCATCAGCGCATTGATGTTCAGCCGCCCCTGGCGCAGGGCAGCCAGACCCTTGCGATAGACGGAGAAGCCCGCGAAGGCGATCCCGATCTTCAGCAGCTCCGCACCTGGGCAGGCGGGTATGACCAGATGCAGGAGTTCCGCGATGCGAAACAGCACTTCCGAGCTGCTGGCAGGCAGAATCGATCTGGTGGCCTCGTCCGGCTGTCCGCTGGACTCTGATTCGCAACGCCGCTGGGGCAAAGGCCACACCATCCAGATCCCATCCAGCAGCGGCTGAGGCTGGAGAACAGATCGAAGAGCCGAGCTGGCACCGAGCGCTGGCTAGCCATGCAGCCATGGTGCACAGAGAGGCCTGAATCATCAGGTGAAGTCCAGGGGTGCGGTGGCATGGGCTGCAGACTCCGATTCCCTTGACTCTCCTGCCCGGGGGAGACCATACGGTGAAGGTTCCTTTTCCATCGCCATGCGCCCCAGCCGAATCTCCACCGCTTTGCTCGGGGTCCTTGGCGCCCTGACGCTGGCCGCCCCCGCCCTGGCGCAGAACCACGGCGGCATGGAGCACAACCATCACAACCACGCCACACCAAGCCAGCCCAACGCGGCCGGGGCGTCGGCCCATGCCGAGCACGCCCATGACGTGGGCCCGGCCGGCGCCACCTACGACCTGCGCTTCATCGACGGGATGGTGCAGCACCACACCGGCGCCCTGCGGATGAGCGAATTCGTCTTCGGCATCGGCGCGCCTGGCGTGGGGGCTCTGGCCACCACGATCTGGCGCGATCAGGCCAACGAGATCCGGGCGATGGGGCTGTGGCGCAAGGCCTGGTACCCCCAGGCGCCCGTCTATCCGGTGGCCCTGGCCAAAGGTGGCGATCCCAACAGCCTCGCCGGCCTGAGCCGCATGGGCCAGGCCCAGATCGATGGCATGCGCATGATGGGCGACGCCCCCACAAAGGAGAACAGGGTCACCTGGTTCCTGGAGGGGATGCTCCATCACCACGGCGGGGCGCTGACCATGGCCCATGACGCCCTGGCCAAGAGCACCAATCCCACGATCCGGCGCTTCGCCCGCCAGGTGATCGTGGCCCAGCGCGCCGAGATCATCGAACTGCGGCGGATGCTGGCGGTCGATGGCCTGCGCAAGCCGGTATACGCCCGCTACGACAGCCTGTTCGCACTCTGAGCCGCCAGCCGGACTGACCTTGCCAGCCTGCCGAAGGCCGAGGCAGGAGTGAGAATGGTTCCCATTCTTTTCCTGCCACCTGGCGGAGCTTCCATGAACATCCTTGGCGTCGTTTCCAGGTTCTGGCACGTCCCCCTGGGCCTCGGGCTTCTGGCCGCCCAGCCCGCGGCCGTGACGGCCGGGGAGCTCAATCTCGACGCCATCAATCGCTACGCCAGGAGCGCGACGGGGCAGAGCCAGGAGCAGGCCACCAGCATCAACCAGTTCTCCGACGTCAAGCCCACTGACTGGGCCTATCAGGCGCTTTCGAACCTGATCGAGCGCTACGGCTGCGTCGCCGGCTACCCGAACGGCACCTACAAGGGCGGCCAGGCCATGACCCGGTTTGAGGCGGCGGCCCTGCTGAACGCCTGCCTCGACCGGATCACCGAGGTGACCGATGAGCTCAAGCGCCTGATGGCCGAGTTCGAGAAGGAGCTCGCCGTGCTGCGCGGCCGCGTGGATGGCCTGGAGGCCAAGGTGGGTGAGCTCGAGGCCACCCAGTTCTCCACCACCACCAAGCTGAGCGGCCAGGCCACCTTCGTGATCGGTGCCAATGGCTTCTCAGGCAACGACAGCCTCAACGTCGATGCCGCCCGGGCCGCCGTTGGCGCCACCACCTTCAGCTACGACATCCAGCTGAGCTTCGACACCAGCTTCACCGGCAAGGACCTGCTGCGCACGAACCTGCGGGCCGGCAACTTCGCCGATTCCGCCTTCGGCGGCGCTGGCCCCACCGGTGGGCTCTCCACCCTGGAGGCTGCATTCCAGGAGGACTGCGGTGGCCCCGCCGACTGCGGCGATGTGGTGGCGATCGACAAGATCTTCTACCAGTTCCCGATCGGCAGCTCGTTCACCGCGACCGTCGGCGGACGGGTGGGTCAGGAGGACATGCTCGCCATCTGGCCGAGCGCCTACCCCGCCGACACGATCCTCAACCTGTTCACCCTCAACGGCGCCCCGGCGGCTTACAACAAGAACCTCGGACCGGGGGCCGGCCTCTGGTGGCAGCAGGGCGGCTTGAGCATCAGCGCCAACTACGTGGCCGCCAACGGCGATGGGGGCGATCCCAACATCGGCGGCATCGGCACCGTGGCCTCGGCCGGCACGGGCACTGTGCAGATCGGCTACGCCAAGGAGCAGTGGGGCCTGGCGGCGATCTACTCCCGCATCCAGTCGGGCGTGGGCGTTCCGGGCACCACCCCCTTCACCGGCCTCACCTTCGAGGCCAACCCCAACAGCCGCACCGATGCCTTCGGCGTCAGCGGCTACTGGCAGCCGGCCGAGTCCGGCTGGATTCCCTCCATCAGTCTCGGCTGGGGCCTCAACGGCACCAGCGACAACACCGCCCAGGCCCCCGGCGCCCTGCGCACCAGCCAGTCGTGGATGGTGGGCCTGCAGTGGGACGACGCCTTCGTCAAGGGCAACGCCCTCGGCATGGCGGTGGGTCAGCCCAGCTTCGCCACGGCCCTGACAGGCGACCAGACGCCCCAGGACGGCAACTTTGCCTGGGAAGGGTGGTACAAACTCCAGGTCACCGACAACATCAGCGTGACGCCGGCCCTCTTCTACCTGAGCCGGCCCCTGGGGCAGGACACCACGCCCGGCACCACGTTCCGGCAGCTGGGCGGACTGGTGAAGACCACCTTCCGCTTCTGAGGGCCCGCGGGAACGCATGATGAGGGAGACCTGGAGGCCCGGCCACCATGGATCTCACGCCGTTCCTGCCGAGCCTGGAAGGAAACACCTTCGAGGACGTGCTGCTCTCGGTGTCGGTGAAGGGGAAGGTGGCTATCGCCATGAAGGGCCGCTTCCTGCTGCGGGCGCTGTGCGAGAGCGTCAGCGACCGCCGCCTGATCGGTTGCGCGATCACCGATGAGGAAAGCTGCCTCGGCTACCTCAGGCAGGAGCCCTACGAATGGCTGCTGTGCACCGATCACCTGGAGAGCGGCAACGGCTTTGAGCTGACGCGCAAGGCCAAGCAGCTGAGCCCCGATCTCAAGGTGGTGATGCTGGCCCTGGGGGATGTGATCCCCGCCGAATACGAGCACGCCCCCTGGCTGGAAGCCGTGGTGGCGGAGGCCGACATCGTCGAAGATCAGCGGCCCCTGCAGGCCGCCGTGATCGCGGTGCTGGGGTACCACTCCTATCGCAGCCCCTCACTGCGCTCCGGCAAGCTCCCGTACCTCAGCTGTCCGCGGCTGACCCCGCGGGAATACGAGGTGCTGGACCTGCTGGCCAGCGGCCTCAGTGACCGGGAGATCGCCAGCAAGCTGGTGGTGAGCGACGCCACGGCCCGCCCCTACACCAAGCGCCTGCTCCAGACCCTCGGCGTCAAAAGCCGCATGCAGGCGGTGCTCAAAGGAGTCCGCTGCGGCATGGTTCAGCTGGGCTGAGGGCCGGCACCTCCTGGCAAGGACTAGCCTGAATACACCGATTCAGTTGACTGCAAGGCCCCCTCCGTGCGTCTGGACCCTGCGACGGAGGCGCGGCTGGATCGGCTGGCCTCGGAAACGGGCGGACCAAGGCCTTCTAGCTGCGAGAGCTGATCGAGCAGGGCCTGGACGACTTGGAGGATGCTTACCTCGGTGCTGCAGCTCTGGAGGCCCACCGCCGCTCTGGGGAGCCGACCATCCCGATGGATCAACTGGTGAGCGACCTTGGCCTGGACGGTTGAGTTCATCCCGGAGGCGGCACGGCAGCTAGGCAAGCTGGATCGCACGGCCGCCGCTCGTATCACTCGGTACCTCCAGCACATGGTGTCCAGTTGCAGTCACCCGCGCCAGAGAGGCAAGGCCCTGACGGCAAACCTCTCCGGCCCATGGCGCTACCGGGTTGGCGACGACCGCGTGATCTGTCAGATCGAGGATGAGCGCCTTGTCGTGCTGGTGGTCGGGCTCAGCCACCGCAGCGACACATACCACTGATGCCACCCGCTGCTGCAAAGCGGCGTTTGGCTGGAGTCTCCTGCGGTGATTGGGATGGGTCGCCTGAGATTCGAACTCAGGACCAGTCGGTTAAAAGCCGAATGCTCTACCGCTGAGCTAGCGACCCGATGCAGGTGCCCTGGACAGGGACCGATCGAACGTATCACAGGGGGATGGGGCTGATGGAGGACGCCCCTGCGGTGCCGCACGCAATCCCATCACCCCCTGACGAGGGAGGAAGAAAAGGTGGCGAAGTGGGCCGCCTCGGATTCGAACCGAGGACCGATCGGTTAAGAGCCGACTGCTCTACCGCTGAGCTAGCGACCCGCCATTGGCGAAACTATCACCCGTCGGCGACCCCTCCCAAGCCCGCCACCCGCCACCCATGACCAGCCCCGACGCCTGGCCCAGCCGCTGGGACGCCCCCCGCCTCGACGCCGCCGCCTGGGTGGCCCCATCGGCTGTGGTGATCGGCGATGTGCGGCTGGCGGCGGGGGCCAGCCTCTGGCCCACCGCGGTGGCGCGGGGGGATGTCTGCACGATCGTTGTGGGGGAGGGCAGCAACGTGCAGGACGGCGCCGTGCTGCACGGCGATCCCGGCCAGCCGGTGACGATCGGCGCCGATGTGACCATCGGCCACCGGGCCGTGGTCCATGGCGCCACGCTGGAGGACGGCTGCCTGATCGGCATCGGCGCCATCGTGCTCAACGGCGTCACGGTGGGGGCCGGGGCCCTGGTGGCGGCCGGCGCGGTGGTCACCCGCGACGTGCCCCCCGGCACCCTGGTGATGGGGGCTCCGGCGGTGGTGAAACGCCGGCTCGATGCCGCCGCGATCGAGGCCCAACGGCAGCACGCCCGCCGTTACCGCAGCCTGGCGGAGGTTCACGCTGGACTCCGTTAGGATCCCGCCATCGTTTTCCCTCCTCCGCCATGGACCTCCGGCTGCTGCTCGTCGCTGCTCCGATCCTCCTGGCCGTGGGTTGGGCCGCCTTCAACATCGGCCGCGCCGCCTTGGGTCAGCTGCAACTGATGCTCAAGCGCGCCCGCGCCTGATGGTTGTCGTCATCGGGGCCGGCCTCGCCGGTACCGAAGCCGCCTGGCAGATGGCCGCAGCCGGGGTTCCGGTCCGGCTTGTGGAGATGCGCCCCGTGCGCCCCTCCCCCGCCCACCACAGCGGTGAATTTGCCGAGTTGGTCTGCAGCAACAGCTTCGGCGCCCTCTCCTCCGATCGGGCCGCCGGCCTGCTCCAGGAGGAGCTGAGGCGCCTGGGATCATTGGTGATCGGCACCGCCGATATCCATGCGGTGCCCGCCGGCGGCGCCCTGGCCGTCGACCGGGGCCGCTACAGCGCCGCCCTCACGGCCGCCCTTGAGGCCCATCCCCTGGTGACGGTGGAGCGGCGCGAACAGCTGGGGCTACCCGACCCTGAGGAGATTGCCGTGCTGGCCACCGGTCCCCTCACCGGCGCCGCCCTGGCCGACGACCTGCTTCGCTTCACCGGGCGGGAGTCCTGCCATTTTTTTGATGCCGCCAGCCCGATCGTGGAGGGGGAGGGCATCGACCTGTCGGTGGCTTTCCGCGCCAGCCGCTACGACAAGGGCGACGCCGATTACATCAACTGCCCCATGGACCGGGAGCAGTATCTCGCCTTCCGCACGGCCCTGCTGGAGGCAGAAAAGGCGGAGCTGAAGGATTTCGAGCAGGAGAGCGCCACGTTCTTCGAGGGCTGCCTGCCGATCGAGGAGCTGGCCCGCCGCGGCGAGGACACGATGCGCTACGGCCCGCTCAAGCCGATCGGCCTCTGGGATCCGCGCTGGGGTGACCTGCACGACCGCGACGTGCGCCGTGCCAAGCGGGCCCATGCGGTGGTGCAGCTACGCCAGGAGGACAAGGACGGCCAGCTCTGGAACCTCGTCGGTTTCCAGACCAACCTCAAGTGGGGCGAACAGCAACGGGTGCTGCGGATGATCCCCGGCCTGGAGAACGCCACCTTCGTGCGGTTCGGGGTGATGCACCGCAACACCTTCCTCGACTCCCCCGAGCTGCTGAGGCCCACCCTGCAGTTCCGCCAGCGCCCCAGCCTGCTGGCCGCCGGCCAGCTCACCGGCACCGAGGGCTACGCCGCCGCCGTGGCGGGCGGCTGGCTGGCCGGCACCAACGCCGCCCGCCTGGTGCGGGGGCTGGCACCCCTGAGCCTGCCGCCCACCACCATGGCCGGTGCCCTGCTCGCCTTCATCTCGGATGCGGATCGCAGCGGCAGCGCACGCAAGGGGGGCTTCCAGCCCATGCCCCCCAGCTTCGGGCTGATGCCGGAGCTACCTGAGCGAATCCGCGACAAACGCCGTCGCTACGGCGCCTACCGCGACCGGTCCCTGGGGGATCTGGCCGCCTGGGAGAGCGAGCGCCAGGCCAGCGCCCGTTGCGCGGTTCCCGCAACCGGCTGAGGAGGGCCGCTTCCTAGGGTCAGACCGCTTCCGTTTGCCTGGTTCCGGTGACCGTCACGGCCCGTTCGTCCGCCGCCGCTCCCCACACCGCGGTCGATGGCCGCCCCTGGGACGTGGTCGTGATCGGCTCCGGCATCGGCGGGCTGGTCACCGCCAGCCAGCTGGCGGCCAAGGGGGCCTCGGTGCTGGTGCTGGAGCGCTATCTGATCCCCGGTGGCAGCGGCGGCAGCTTCCGCCGCGATGGCTACACCTTTGATGTCGGCGCCTCGATGATCTTCGGCTTCGGCGAGAAGGGCCACACCAACCTGCTCACCCGCGCCCTGGCGGATGTGGGCGAGCACTGCGAGACCATCCCCGACCCCGCCCAGCTGGCCTACCACCTGCCCGGCGGCCTGTCGGTGGCGGTGGATCGCGATTACGAGCGCTTCATCGCCGACCTCACCGTCCTGTTTCCCCATGAGGCCAAGGGGATCCGCGCCTTCTACGACACCTGCTGGCAGGTGTTCAACTGCCTCGATGCGATGCCGCTGCTGTCGCTGGAGGACCCCGCCTACCTGGCCAAGGTGTTCTTCCGCGCGCCCCTGGCCTGCCTGGGACTGGCCCGCTGGCTGCCGGTGAATGTGGGCGCGGTGGCCCGTGCGCACATCAGCGATCCGGATCTGCTCAGGTTCATCGACATGGAGTGCTTCTGCTGGTCGGTGATGCCCGCCGATCGCACGCCGATGATCAACGCCGGCATGGTGTTCTCCGATCGCCACGCCGGCGGCATCAACTACCCCAAGGGCGGCGTCGGGGTGGTCGCCGAGAAGCTGGTGGCGGGCCTGCGGAAACACGGCGGCGAGATTCGCTACCGGGCGCGGGTGGTGAAGGTGCTGCTGGAGAACGGCCGGGCCGTGGGGGTGAAGCTGGCCAGCGGCGAAGAGATTCGGGCCCGCCGGGTGGTGAGCAACGCCACCCGCTGGGACACCTTCGGCTCCCTGGTGGACGCGGAGCACACCCCGGCCGCCGAGCGCACCTGGCGGCGGCGCTACAAGCCCTCGTCTTCCTTTCTTTCGTTGCACCTGGGGGTGAAGGCCGAGGCCATCCCGCCGCACAGCCATGTCCATCACCTGCTGCTGGAGCGCTGGCAGGACATGGAGGCCGAGCAGGGGGTGATCTTCGTCTCGATCCCCACCCTGCTCGATCCCTCCCTGGCCCCGGAGGGCCACCACATCGTGCACACCTTCACCCCGTCGGCGATGGACACCTGGCAGGGGCTGGCCCCGGGCGCCTACAGGGCCGCCAAGGAAGCCGCCGCCACCCGGCTGATCCGCAGGCTGGAGGCGATCCTGCCGGGCCTGGAGGGCGCCATCACCCACCGGGAGATCGGCACCCCCCGCAGCCACCGCCGCTTCCTGGGCCGCCACGGCGGCAGCTACGGACCGGTGCCCGCCCTGCGGCTGCCCGGCCTGCTGCCAATGCCCTTCAACCGCACCGCCATTGCGGATCTCTATTGCGTCGGTGACTCCTGCTTCCCCGGCCAGGGGCTGAATGCGGTGGCCTTCAGCGGCTTCGCCTGCGCCCACCGCATCGGCGCCGACCTGGGTCTCAATCCCTGGAGCCTGCCGGCCTGAATCTGCCGCCGCGGATCACGCGAGCTACTCCCGCCCACACCTCGGCGTCTGTAGGGTTTGTGAATATTTATTTCGCATCCATGGCGGCTCCGATTCCCAGCTCCGCCGACCTGGCGCGCTACATGGAAGCCCGCGGCGAGATGGGCAAGCCCTGGGTGTGGCACCTGCTCCGCCTCAGCAAGCTCAAGGAGGCCAAGGACACGATGGAGCCCAACGAGTACGTCGAGCGCCTGGGCGAAGCCCACGCCGACCTGATGCGCCTCGGCAGCTTCTGGAAAGGTCGGGAAGCGGAGCTGTTCGGGGGCCGCTATCAGCCCAGCCAGGTGATCGAACCCCTGCCCGGCTCCCCCGACGACCGATGAGCGCCGAGCCGTCTTGCCATCGCTACCCCATGGCAGTGCTGATCCGCTTCACGCTGCTCGGGCTTTACCTGGCCCTGGTCTTGCCTCTGCCGTTGCTGGCACCAGAGCCTTTGAAGCTGACCTTGCTGCTGGCCTCCATCGCCGGCCTGGTGCTGGTGCTGGCCATCACCAGTGAGCAGGTGGAGCTCGATGCTCAGGGTCTGCGGGTGGGCCATCCCCCCTGGTGCGCCTGGCTGCTGCGCCGGGGCTGGAGCCTGCCCTGGAGCCGCATCACCGCACTGACACCGGTGACCACCAGCCAAGGGGGTCGGGTTTACTACGTGCGCAGCGCCGCCACGGAGGATGGCCCCAACCGAGAGTCCTGGTTGCTGCCCCAGCGGGTGGCCCGCTTCGATGATTTCCTGGAACGCTTCTCCAGTGCCACCGGCCTGACGACCCAAGGAATCAGCCGGATCAGCCCTCCATGGACCTATCAGTTGCTGGCCCTGCTTTCGGCCCTGCTGCTGGTCGGTGAAACCCTGGCCCTGATCCTTCGTCCGGGGTGAGCCTCGGACCTAGTTGAGGCGGGACGAGCTACTGGGGGACGTGAGCAGCAATCCCGACCCAGCGCTGCCGGCAGCCTCCTCGCTGAATTCGGGAAGGGTGTCGAGGCTGAAGCGATAACCCTGCTGGCGCATCGTTTCGATCGCACCACCTTCGCCGAGACCCGCCTGCTCCAGCTTGCGGCGCAGGGTGAGCACCTGGGTATCGACGGATCGGGGCCCACCACTGAAGGGAGGCCAGGCCATGCGCAGCAGCTCCTGGCGACTGCGCACCACCCCCGGGGGCATCAGCAGGGCACAGAGCAGGGCGAATTCCCTGGGGCTGAGTTCCACCGGCTGGTCGCGCAGGGTGACCTGGCGCAGCAACAGGTGCACCTCCAGGGGGCCGACGCAGACACGCTCCTGAAGGCCACTGCCACTGCGCCTTAGCAGGGTGCGGCAACGGGCCGCCAGCTCCTCAAGACCGAAGGGCTTGCGCAGCACATCGTCGGCGCCGTCGTCCAGCAGGGCCACCACGGGCTCGGAACCGGAACGGGCCGTGAGCACCATCACCTGGCAATGCAGCTGGGCCGCCAGACGCAGGGCCGAAGTTTCTTCAAGCAGCTCAGCGCTCACCAGCAGATCGGGTGATTGCTCCTGGCAGATCTCGAGGGCTTCGCGGGCGGTGGCCACCGCCGCAGCGAGGTGGCCATCCTGGCGAAGGCGCTGGGCGAGAACCGTGCGCAGGGTCGCGTGGGGATCCACCACGAGAACCCTCCGTGGGGTACCTCCGGGATCGGTCAGTTTGTCCTGAGACACGGGCAGCTCCTCGGCATCACGATGAAATCAGAAGCGGAAGTGCCGGCAGCCGACTGAGTGTGTCAACGCTAACTGGAAATGTGCGTGGACGCCGGTGACGGGCGATGCCTTGTCAACTGTCTGCTCCCGGAAGGCGGTCGCGGCACGGCAGGATGGAGCCATCTGCCGGCTTTCGCCGCCTCAATGACGCCAGGGGCCCGACCCCAGCCATGACAGCACTCCAACATCCCGACGCGATCCGCCACTTCCAGTCCCTGTGCGATGCCTGCCAGGACCTGTCCGATCGTCATCACGGACCCTCCGAGCTGCGCCTCTATGCGGACGGCTACCTGCACGCGCTGCGGCGGACGGCCGTGCTCGACCACCACTCCCAGAGGCGGCTCGAGGAACTGATCGACCGCTGGATCCAGGACCCGTCCAGCTTCATGGGGCCCGACGGCCAACCCAAGCTGCTCATGGAAACAAGCCGCTACTGAGTGGACCGTGGGGCAAGGCTGGGCTAAGAAGCCAAGGCCACTTCAAGCTTCTCGCGCAGTTCGCCGCTGTTGTACATCTCGATCAGGATGTCGGAGCCGCCGAGAAACTCCCCTTTCACGTACACCTGGGGGATGGTGGGCCAGTCGGAGAATTCCTTGATTCCCTGGCGGATCTCCATGTCGGAGAGCACGTCAAACGTCTCGAATGCCACACCGAGTGACTGCAGGATCTGGACCACATTGTTGGAGAACCCACACTGCGGCATCAGCTTGTTGCCCTTCATGAAGACGACCACGGGGGCGGTCGTGATCAGGTCGTCGATGCGTTGACGGGTGCTGGCATCCATGGTGAGGAAATCGGAAAAGGGATTCAGGAAGGGAGGGAGGTCTGGACCGCCAAGGCATGGATGGCCTCACTGGCCAGTTCGCTGCGCAGGGCGCCGTAGACGAGCTGGTGCTGCCGCACCCGGTTGAGCCCGGCAAAGGCGCCGGACACCACCTTGACCTGGAGGTGGTCACCACCACCGGTGAGATCCTCCACCTCCACGGCAGCATCGGGAAGCGCGCGGCGGATGGCGTCCTTGACCTGCTCCGGTTGCACCATGGCGGCGGGGATCTGGGGGGTGATGGGCAGCTGGAATCTAAGGACGATCAGCCGCCGGCGGCCGATCCCGGTGCGGTGTAGGGAGTGACAACAAAACCCAGTTCCACCAGTTGCTGGTAAGCCTTGCGCCCGCCTTCGTTGGTGGGGGTCATGATCTTGACCACTTCCACCAACAGGGGAATGGCCACCTCCGGCTGGTTCTGGCGGCGGAACAGGGCCGCCAACCTCAGGTTGGTCTCGGCCAGCAGCGTCAGGGCCTCCCGCCCCTTGTCATCCATCTCCCGCGGGATACGGGCATCGAGGCCGCGGAAGGAGCCGCTCAGATCGCGGTAGAAGCCGAGCAGACGCCGGCTGGCATCCCGGGCCAGGTCGTAGAGGCGCCGCCCCTCGGCCAGGTTGCCGCTGGCCACCGCCGCGTCACCCCTGGCGAGCAAGGTTTTCACCGAGGACAGGTTGAGGTCGGTGCCGGCGGGCTGCACGGTCTGGGGGGTGTCCTGGGCCCGGGCCACCGGCTGGAGCAACGGTTGGGCCAGGGCGAGCAGGGCCAGGGCCAGGGCCCCTCCGCAGACCCCGGCGAAGCCCGATGGCCGAGCGGATCGAAGGGAAACGATGGCGGAAGGCCTGATCACGTCGACGCCTGACGGGTAACGGCCGAACTTTACGGGGACCCGATCGGACGTCCCACCGCGGCGCGGGCCGCTTGCTCGGCCGACTCCATCGCGGCGGCGAGCTGGGCGCAGAAAGCCAGGGCCGCCTGGCGACCCTGCCCCGCTGCCAGCAAGGGCGGGCCGAAACAAAGGGCGGCTTCATCGCCGTAGCGGGGGTCGGCGTGGCCGTAGGCGATGCCCACCGGCACCACCGGCACCTCCACACCCTGGCTGGCGGCCAGCAGAGCCAGGCGTGCCAGCCCCTGTTGCACACGGATGGGCCCATCCTCCCGGCGGATGCGACCCTCCGGAAACACCACCAGTTGCTGGCCTGCGGCCAGCAACTCCACGGAGAACCGCAGGCTGGTCAGGGTGGGGCGGCCCTGATCGACCGGGAAACAGCCGAGGCGGTGCAGGAACCACCCCTGCAGTCCCTTCATTTCGTCCGCCGTCACCATGAAGCGGCAGTCGCGACCGGTGATGCGGCGGCCGGCGGCCCAGGGCAGCATCAGGGCATCCCAGCGGGCCCGGTGGGTGGGAGCCAGCAGCACGGCCCCTTCAGTGGGCAGATTCTGCCGATCCAGCAGCTTGAGCTCAGCGAAATAGCCCTTGAGAACCACGTCGATGGTGACCACCATCGCCAGCGGCGACAGCCAGGGGCTGATGCCGTTGCAGAGCGAACTCTCCCGCGAGCTGATCGCAGCGGAGAGGCCTGATCCGGGGGGCGTCTGCGCCGCCAACACTCTTGATCCGGCGGAATAACGAAATGGACGCTAAGGGCTCGATCCCCCCGCTGCAGGGCCGAGGCTGGCAGTTGGGCCTGCGGCCGCGGCCCCGACGACCGATACGGTTCGGTCAGGATCGCTTCAGCCACCAGCCGCCCATGGCCAGCCTCGGGGTCAACATCGACCACATCGCCAACGTGCGGCAGGCCCGCCGCACCGTGGAACCTGATCCGGTGCGCTTCGCCCTGCTGGCCGAGCTGGGCGGCGCCGACGGCATCACCGTGCACCTGCGGGAGGACCGACGCCACATCCAGGACAGGGACGTGGAGCTGCTCCGGGCCACCGTGCGCACCCGTCTCAACCTGGAGATGGCCGCCACCGCGGAGATGGAGGCGATCGCCCTGCGGGTCCGCCCCGACATGGTGACCCTGGTGCCGGAACGGCGCGAAGAGGTGACCACCGAGGGCGGCCTGGACGTGGCCGGACAAGTGGAGAGCCTCGCTCCCCTGGTGGGGCGCCTGATGGGGGCGGGGATCGGCGTCAGCCTGTTCGTCGACCCCGACGACGCCCAGATGGAGGCCTGCCGGGACTGCGGGGCCCGCTGGGTGGAGCTCCACACCGGCACCTATGCGGAGGCCGCCTGGGAGCAGCAGCCGTTCCAGCTGGCCCGAATCACTGAAGCCACCGCCATCGCCCGGGGCCTCGGCCTGCGGGTGAACGCCGGCCATGGCCTGACGTATCACAACGTCGAGCCAATCGCAGCGATCGAGGCCATGGAGGAGCTCAACATCGGCCACACGATCGTGACCCGTGCCCTGGCGGTCGGCCTCGAAGAAGCGGTGCGGCAGATGCGGGCGCTGGTGCAGAATCCCCGCCGCGACCCGCTGTTCGGCGACCGCCAGCCCTGAGGCCCCCACCGCCATGACCCGCTTCCACTTCGTCGCCGCCAGCCGCGCCTTCCTGCTTGAGGAGGAACCCCTGGAGGAGGTGCTGCGCGAACGCGTGCGCCACTACGCCGAGAAGGACAAGACCATCGACTTCTGGCTCCTGGAACGTCCCGCCTTCCTGGAAGCGCCCGAACTGGCCGCCACGGTGGCCTCCGTGCCCCGACCCGCGGCGGCGGTGGTATCCACCGACGAGAAGTTCATCACCTTCATGAAGCTGCGCCTGGAGTTCGTAGCCCAAGGGAGCTTCGAGGCCCCGAGCCACGCCATCCCCGATGCACTGGCCACCATGACCTGATCAAAACGGCCCTCAGAACAGGCCCAGGAAGCGCCGCCGGGGCGTCTGGTCTTCGCTTGGGCTTGAAGGGCGGGGCTTGCCCTGGCCGCCATCCTGCTGGTAGCGGGGCTTGCTGTCGCCGATGGTCAGGGGCGCTTCCTTGTTCTTCCACCAGACCCAGTCCCGGATCGGCGGGGTGTTCTCCAGCTCCCAGCGGGTCAGGCCCAGTCCCAGCCGGGAGGAGGCATCGAGCAGCACATCCAGCATTTCCTCGCCATCCCTACAGCGGGCCAAGGACTCGTTGGTGCGTTTGGCCCCGTCCAGGGCCTTCACCAGGGCGTTGACGCGCTGGGTGACCGGCAGATCCTTCAGATCCATCGCCCGTTACCTCCTGGGGTGCACCGCGGCCGCACCGTATCAGCGCTGGAGCCCTGCCGGCGCCGGCGGGGGGTGACAGAAACCCCCGTCAAGGGCAAGACTCAGGACGAAGCTTCTTTTTTGATGACCTTCCCGGAGCCACGCTCACCGCACCACTGGGTGATCGGGGATGTCCATGGCTGCGCAGAAGCTCTGCAATGGCTGTTGGCCCAGCTGCCCCCAGGCGACCGGCTGGTGTTCTGCGGCGACGTGATCAACCGTGGCTCCCGCATCGAGGCCGCCATGGAGCTGGTCTGGGACCTGGTACGCCGCGGTCGGGCGGTATGGCTCAAGGGGAACCATGAACGGGACCTGGTCAGCCGGCTCGACCTGGGCCTGGCGTCCTCCAGCCACCCGGAACTGAACGGTAACGACACCTACCGCCAGCTCGGAGCGGCCCGCTGCCGCCTCTGGCGCGACCGGCTCGACCAGCTGCCCCTGGCCTACTGGGGTCGGGGCTGGGTGGCCACCCATGCCGGCTTCGACCCCCGCACCTGGCAGCCCGATCTCAACGTGCGGCTGGCCTTCTGGCAAGCCTATGACGACCGCTTCGGCGAGGTGATCGTCGGCCATACCCCCGGGCCCGGCCTGCGGCGGCTGGGATCGATCGTCCTGCTCGACACCGGCGCCTGCTACGGCGGTGACCTCACCGCCTACTGCCCCGAAACCCGGCAGACACGACGGGTCAGCGGTCTGCCTCCGGCAGGCAGATCCTTGCCAGCCGTCGTGCATGGCTCAGCCCTGAGCTGCGTCCTCTGAGCCCGTCCCCGTGCTGACGGTCTTTCGCAGCAACCGGGCGGAGCTGCTGGCCAGGGTGCTGGCCACCCAGCTGCGCTTGCAGCCCCCCGATCCCTTCGAGCAGGTGCAGGTGGTGGTCAACACCTGGCCCACCAGCCGCTGGCTCGGGGAGCAACTGGCGGAGCACCTGGGCGGCATCGCCGCCAACCTGCGCTTTCCCTTCCCGGGCAGCCATCTGCGCCAGCTGGTGGAGCAGCTGCTGGCTCCAGCGGAAGGGTCAGCTGAAAGCAATGCCGATCCCTGGCGCGCCGACCAGCTGGTCTGGCCCCTGCTCGGTCTGCTGCCAGCCGTGGCCGCCGCAGGGGAGGGGGGGCCGCTGCGTCATTGGCTGGCCGAGAGAGGCGGCGGCGACCAACTGGAACTGGGCCACTGGCAGCTCGCTCGCGCCATCGCCGATGCCTTCGATGACTACGCCCTCTACAGACCCGAGCTGCTGGGCGCCTGGGGGGCCGGCAAGGCGATCGATGCCAGCGGCGGGCCCCTGCCGGAGAACCAGCGCTGGCAGCCCCTGCTCTATCGCTCCTTGCTGCAGGAGCTGGGCCACGAACCGTTCGGGCGCCGGGTGCAGGAGCTGATCGGGAAGCTGCGCCGCGGCGAGCTCTCCGAGGAGGCGCGCGGCACCCCCCTGCGCCTGTTCGGCCTCAGCAGCATGGCCCCGATCCAGGTGCAGCTGCTTCAGGCCCTGAGCCTGCATCGGCCGGTGGACCTCTACCTGCTCACCCCCTGCCGGGATCTCTGGCAACGCTGCGGCGAGCGTCGCCGCCAGCTCAGTGATGCCCTGGCCCTGTATCAGCCGTTCGAGGCCGCCTGGCTGCTGCAGGCCCCGGGCCTGGAGGCCCGCTTCGGCCGCCTGGGAGGGGAGTTCCAGCAGCTGCTGGAGGGCACTGGCGAGGCCCAGCTGGGGGAGGAGCAGGAGAAGGACCTCTTCTTCGCTGCGGCCAGCGGCGACGGCCCTGCCCCCTTGCTGGCCCAGCTGCAGGAGCAGCTGGCCGATGCCAGCCGGATTCCGGCCCTGGAGCTGGATCCCCAGGATCGCTCTCTGGAGTTCCATGCCTGCCCCGGCCGGCTGCGCCAGGTGCAGATCGTGCGCGACCGCCTGCTGCAACTGCTGGCAGCCGACCCCAGCCTCGAACCACGCGACATCCTGGTGATGACACCGGACATCAACGGCTTCGCCCCCTTGGTGGCCTCGGTCTTCGGCGATGGCGGCGCCACGGGGGTGGAACTCCCCTGGCGACTGACCGACCGCAGCCAGGACGAGGGGGCCGGTCTCGGCAGCACGTTGCTTCAGCTCCTGGAGCTGGCCGGCACCCGCCTCACCGCCTCCGGTCTGGAAACCCTGCTGGGTTGCGGCCCCCTGCTGGGCCGTTTCGACCTCGAGGCCAGGGAGGCGGCCCGCCTGGTCGAGGCGTTGCAGGAGGCGGGCTTCCGCTGGGGCCTCGACGGTGAGGAGAAGGACGGTGCGTGCCACAGCCTGGCCTGGGCCATCGACCGGCTGCTGCTCGGCCTGGTGCTGCCCGCCGGAGCGGGCCTGGCGCCGGGGGAGACGGCCCCCTGGGAGGGGGGCGTGCCCCTGGAGCTGACCGGCCGCTGGCTGCATCTGCTCGGCCGACTGCGCCACTGGCTGGGGGAGCTGCGCCGCGGCGGTGCTGTGACCATCTGGGTGGAACGGCTGCGGCGGCTGATCGACGACCTCTTCGGTGACGGGGGCGAGGCCGCCGGCGAACTGCCGGCCCTGATGGCAGCGATCGACGCCTGGCATACCGCCGCCGGCCACTGTCCGCTGGGCCTGGAAGCCCCGGTGGCGGCGGCCGTGCTGCGGGAGCTGCTTGGGGCCGACAGCGGCCGCTTCGGCCATCGCAGCGGCGCCCTGACGATCAGTGCCCTCGAACCGATGCGGGCCATCCCCTACCGGGTGATCGTGCTCATGGGGCTGGAGGCGGGCCTGTTTCCCCGGCCGGGCGACCGTCCCGCCTTCCACCTGATGGAGGGCCAGCGCCAGCTCGGCGACCCCCATCCCGCCGACCAGGACCGCTACGTGCTGATGGAGGCCCTGCTCTCCGCCCGGGACCACCTGCTGCTCAGCTGGAGCTGCCGCGACGACCGGACCGGCGCCGCCCTGCCCCCCTCCGGTCCTGTGGGCCATTGGCTGCAGTGGCTGGCCGGCCAGCTGGACCCCGAGGCCATGGGACGCCTGCAGGTGGAGCACGCGGCCAACCCCCTCGATCGGCGCAACTTCCTGCCCGCCGCAGGCCGGGAGCCCTCCAGCTGCGACCGCAGGCTGTTGCAAGCGGTGCGCCTCCTGAGAGGCAATCCACCGCCGCCAACAGCGCCATTGCTGGCGGGGCCGAGCCCGGAGGAAAGCACCACAGCCACCGACACTCTCACCGCCAGCGACGCTTTCAACGACCTGCGGCACTGGCTGGCGGCCCCCCAGGCGCACTGGCTCCAATCCCTGGGCCTGCGCCCCGGTGAATGGGAGAAGCGCATCGACGACCTCGAGGCCCTGTGCCTGGGGGAGCGGGAGCGTTCCACCCTGCTGCGGGGCAGGCTGCAGCGCAGCGACGGCGACCCCAGTGGCGGGGACCCAGGCACGGCTAACGACTGGCTCGCCTGGCACCGCGGGGAAGGTGTGCTGCCCCCCGGGGCCGCGGCTGATCTGGAAGCGGTCCTCCTGCAACGGCGCTGGTCGAGCCTGGCGGCGGCCCTCGAGCACCTCGGCCCGCCGCGGCAGGTCAGCCACCTTTGGGGCCCCTGGCAAGCCCCGGTCCCCTGGCGCGGCGAGACGGTCGTGCTGGTCCACACGGCCCAGGCCCGTGTCAGCCACCGGCTGGGGCTGTGGCTGCAGCTGTTGCTCGCGGCCGCCGCGGCCGGGGCCCCCTCGACAGCAGGCGGCCCGGCCCGGGGGGTTCTGATCGCCCGCGACGGCGACGTCTTCGCCCCGGCCCTGGAGCTCAAGGCGCCGACGCCCGAGGCGGCCCGCGACGAACTCCAACGGCTGGCCGGCCTGCAGCGCGACTGGCGCCGCCGTGGCTGGCCGGTGCCCCCGGAAACGGGCTGGAGCTTCGCGGTGGGCGAGCGCAAGCGACCGGGCCAGGGGCGGCTCAAGGCCGCCAGCACCTGGGAGGGTTCCGGTTTCCACAGCGGCGAGCGGGAACGGGCCGAGATGGAGGCCTGCTTCGGCGCCCGCCTACCGGCGGACGCCCTGCTGACGCCGGAGGTGCTGGACCTGGCCGACGCCCTGTTCTCCCCCCTGCTGGCGGCGGAGACAGAGCCATGACCGCCAGAGCCTCCGAGGCCACACCCCCCGAAAGCTTTGATCCCAATGCCGTCCGCCTCGACGACGGCGTGATGCTGCTGGAGGCCAGCGCCGGCACCGGCAAGACCTTCGCCCTGGCCCACCTGGTGCTGCGTCTCCTGGCGGAGCGACGGCTGGGGCTGCGGCAGCTGCTGGTGGTGACCTACACCAACGCCGCGGCGGCGGAACTGCGCGATCGCATCGGCCGTCGGATCCAGGAGGCCCTCACCGGCCTCCAGCCCCCCGCCGGCTGGCGGGCGCCCGACCCCGTGCTGGCGCAATGGCTGGAGCGCCAGCCGGGCGAGGCCGGGGCCCGCGGCACGGTGCAGGGCCTGCTGCTGCTGGCCCTCGAAGAGCTCGACGCCGCCGACATCACGACCATCCATGGCTTCTGTCAGCGCACGCTGCGGCGCCAGGCCATGGAGGCCGCCCGGCCGCCCGACCTGACGCTGGAGACCGACGCCGCTGAACTGGTCCGCCAGGTCGCCCACGACTACTGGCAGCAGCAGGTGCTGGCCCTTCCCCTGCATCTGGTGGAAGGGCTGGCGGCGAGCGCCGGCCTGGAGGACCTGGAGCGGCTGTTGCAGCTGCTCGATGGGGATCCCGGCCTGGTCCTCGCCCCCCTGCCGCAGGGCCTGAGCCTGGAACGGCCGCTGTTGGAGCAACTGGAGACGCTCTGGCACCAGCCGTGGAGGCGCTTCAAGCAGGCCTGGGCGGCCCAGGGGCAAGCCCTGGAGCAGGCCTTCAGGGACGCCGCCGGCGACTGGCGCGCCTCCGGCGCCAAAAGCATCACGCCGTATGCCGCCAAGCCCAAGACCGATCACTGCGGGCGGGTCGAGGCCTGGCTCGCCGGCCAGGACGACACCGGCAGCTACGCCGCGGTCTGTGCCGAAAAGGAGCTGGGGGAGTACTTCCACCCCCACCCGTTCTGCAAGGTGGCCAGAACGGTGGAAGGCCCGGAGCGGGAGATCCGGCTGCCCTGCCCCGACCTGCTGGAGGCGGTGGCCGCCCTGCGGGACGGACCGGCCGAGGCGTTGCTGCTGCACGGCTGCCACTGGGGACGGGCCGAGCTGGGCCGGCGTCGGGCGCGCAGCGGCAGCATCGGTTTCGCCCAGCTGCTCGAGGGGCTCGACCCCGGCCCGGACGCCACGGCCCCCACCCCTTTGCTGCGGGCGGTGGGGGAGCGCTACCGGGCCGCCCTGATCGACGAATTCCAGGACACCGACCCCGTCCAGTGGCGGATCCTGCGGCTGGCCTTCGCGGATGACGCCCATCTGCTGGTGATGGTGGGCGATCCGAAGCAGGCCATCTACCGCTTCCGTGGCGGCGACCTGGACACGTATCGGCGGGCACGACGCAGCGCCGCGCGGGTGCTCGCCCTTCAGGAGAACCGGCGCTCCAGCCCGGCGCTGATCGACAGTCTCAACAAGCTGATGGCCCCGGCGGGCCTGCCCCGCTCCCTCCTGCCGGTGCCGCCGGTGGAGGCCCGATCCCGGCGCCGCGGGCCCGACGGCCTGGCCCCGGTGCGCCTGCTCTGGCTGGGGGGCGAGCGGACGGCCGGGGAGCCCCTGCCGAGCAAGAGTGCGCTGGAGAGCCGGCTGCCCGACCTGGTGGCTGGCGCCGTTGCGGAGTTGCTGGAGCAGGCCCCCGCCCTGGTGGCGGGCGACGGCCAGCCCCCCCGCCGCCTTTGTGCCGGCGACATCGCCCTGCTGGTTCATAACCACCAGCAGGCGGAAGAGCAACGCAGCGCCCTGGAGCGGCGGGGCATCGCCAGCCGGTTGGTGAGCAAAGCCGATGTGTTCGCCAGCCCGGCGGCCACCGCCTTGCAGCGCCTGCTCGATGCCCTCGCCGATCCGGCCGATCCCAACCGCCTGCGGCTGCTGGCCGCCTCCCCCTTGCTTGGCTGGTCGGCCCGGCAGATCACCGCCGCCGAACCGGGCGACTGGAGCGAGCTGGCCGGACGGCTTCAGGGCCTGGCCCGGGATCTGCCCCATCAGGGACCGCTCGGGGTGCTCTCCCAGCTGCTGGACGGCGAAGGTCTGGCCCGACTGAGTGTCGGCGGCCGGTTGCTGGCGGATCTGCAGCAGGTGGCCGAACTGCTGCAGGAACGGCTGCATGGGGAGCGGCTGGCGCTGGTGGCCGCCGCCGATTGGCTGCGCCGCCTGCGGCTGGACCAGAGCCGGGCCACCGGAACCATCCCGGAATCCCACCAGGCCCACAGCGACAAGGTGGATGAGGCGGTGACTGTGATCACAGTGCACCGCAGCAAGGGCCTGGAGTTTCCCGTGGTGGTCTGCCCCTATCTCTGGGAAGCGGCCGGCACCGCTTCGGCGGGCCGGCATCGGCTGGGAATCCGCTGGCAGCCCCCCGGCAGTGCCGAGTCCCGCCTTGACCTGCATCGGCGTCCGGGCTGGGGCCAGGGATGGCAAGCACTCCGCCAACAGCGCCAGGCCGAACGGGCCGAGCGGGAGCGCCTGGCCTACGTGGCCGTCACCCGCGCCCAGCACCTGCTGGTGCTCGCCTGGGCGCCGGCGAAGGGGCAGCAGGCCAACCCCCTGTTCCCCTGGCTGTTCCCCGGCGAGCCCCTGCCCGATCCCGATGACGAGGCCTCCCTCGCGGCTCGGGGCGACGGGGACTGGCAGGCGCTTCTGCTGGCGGAAATCGACCGGCGGGCCCTGGGCGTCGATCTGCAGCCGCCGCCCGGAGATCGCCCAGCCCGTCGGAGCCGTGCGCAGCCCCCGGAGGCGATCGCCGCGCTTCGCTGCGGCCCTGTTCCCCTGCGCCACCTGGACACCAATTGGGGCCGCAGCAGTTACACCGCCTGGACCCGTGCCGCCCATGGCGCCCCGCCGTCGGTGGCGGCCCTCGACGAAGGCCGGGACACCAGCGATCCCAGCCCCAGCGACGAGGCAGCGGAGGCTGGGGCCGACCAGTGGCCCGAGCAGGGCCCCCTGGCCGGCTTCGCCCGCGGTGCGGCCGCCGGCGACTGCCTGCACCGGATGCTGGAGCAACTGGACTACCGCCGTCCCATCGACGCGGCGGCCAACCGCGAGCTGGTGGAGCGGGAGCTGCGAAGAGCCGGTCTTGGGGCGGAGCCCCTGGAACCGCTGCTGCAGGGACTGGAGCTGGTGCGCCTCACCCCCTTCGGCACCGAGCTGGGGTGCCTGCGGGTGGCCGACCTGGGACCGGAGCGCCGGCTGAACGAGATGAACTTCGATCTCACCCTCGGCTTCGCCAGGGCCGCGGGCCTGGCGTCGGCCTTCGCCGACCACCCCGGCGGCGCCTTCGGGGCCGCCTATGCCGCCACCGTGGCCAGCCTGCCGGTGGCCAGCCGCGGCTTCCTCACCGGTTCGATCGATCTGATCTTCACAGCCACCGGGGCCGACGGACAGGAGCGCTGGTGGGTGGCCGACTGGAAGAGCAACTGGCTGGGACGGCGGGACAGCGAAGGCCGGCCTCTGGCCTGCGGTCCGCGCCACTACGGCCAGGAGGCGATGGCCGCCCTGATGGCCCACAGCCACTACCCCCTCCAGGCCCACCTCTATCTGGTGGCCCTGCACCGCTACCTGGGCTGGCGCCTGCCGGGCTATGCCCCGGAGCGCCATCTGGGGGGCTACGCCTACGTCTTCCTGCGCGGCGCCCCCGGGGAAACGGGGGCGCAGGCCCTGCCCGGGGCTGTGCCGGGCCTGTTCGTGGAACGACCGCCCCTGGCCAGGGTCCTCGCCCTCGATAGGGCTTTGGGCGGCCACGCCGCGGAAGGCTTCGAGGAGGGGTCGCCATGAAGGACCCCATCCAGACCCCCCTGCCCTGGGTGGCGGCCCTTGGCCCCAGCCTGGCCGAAGCCCTGCCGCGTCTTTACGGCACTCCCTGCGATCCCTTGATCAGCGAGGTGATCAACGCCCTCACCGCAGCCCTGGGGCGGGGGGAACTGGAGCTGGAGCTGAACGGGCCGCCACCGGCCGAGGTGAGCGAAGCGTTCTGGCCCGAAGAGCACCGCAGCGCCTTGGCCAACAGTCCCCTCTGCGGGGATCCGGACGGCCCCCTGGCCCTGGAGGACGGGCGGTTGCAGTGGCGTCGCTGGCAGCGGCAGCGGCAGGCGGTGATCGACGCCCTGGTCGGCCGTGCGGGAACCCTGGAGCGGCCGGCTTCGGCTGCGGTGCCTGGGGTCCGTGACCTCCCCGAATTCGCCGACCTCGATGGGCGCCAGCGGCAGGCGGTGGCCGCGGTGCTGAGCCACGGGCTGGTGCTGCTGGAGGGAGGCCCCGGCACCGGCAAGACCAGCACGGTGGCCGCCATGATCGCGGCGCTCCGGGCCCAAGAGCCCGGGGGCCGCCTCCATCTGGCGGCACCTACCGGCAAGGCGGCGGGCCGCCTGCGGGCCGCCACCGGGGGCACTCTCCCCTGCACGACCCTGCATCGGCTGCTGGAGAGCCGCGGCGACCGTTTTGGTCGCCACCGCGGCCGCCCCCTCGCGCTCGACCTGCTGGTGGTGGATGAGGTGTCGATGCTGGACTTGGGACTGATGGCCGCCCTGCTGGAGGCCCTGCCCGCCACCTGCCGACTGGTGCTGGTGGGCGACCCGGCCCAGCTGCCCCCGATCGCGCCGGGGGCCGTGCTCCTGGAGCTGCAACGGCCCGACCGCCGTCATCAGCTCGGGGCCGCCGCCATCACCCTGACCACCAGTTACCGCAACGCCGGCGCCATTGCCGCGATGGCCAGCACCCTGCGCCAGGGTCTGGCCACCAGCCCCAGTTCCACCGACCCACTCACCGCCATCCGGCCGCTGCTGCAGGCCCTGAAGGCCACCGACAACCTGCGCTGGCGTCCCTGCTCCCCTCGGACCCTGCCAGCGGAGCTTCTGGAGCGGTTGCTTCGTCACCAGGCCTCCCTGGCACGGCTGGCGGGACGGTGCCGGCCGGGCGAAGCCCAGGGATGCGGGGAGTTGCTCGAAGAGCGTGACCGGCTGCTGGTGATGGCCCCCCAGCGCCAGGGGCGCTGGGGACTGGAAGCGATCCACCGGACCCTGCTGGGGGGACAACTGGACGGCGATCTGCAGGATCTACCGGTGGGCACCCCCGTGCTCTGCCGCCGCAACCTGCCGGAACTGGACCTGGCCAACGGGGATGTGGGGCTGCTCGTCGGCGGGCCGGGGCCGTCGGCACGGCTGCTGTTCGGCGACGGGAACGGGGAGGCGATCTGGATCCATCCCGGCCAGCTGGCTGGCGCGGCCGAGCCAGCCCTGGCCCTGACGGTGCACAAGGCCCAGGGCAGCGAAGCCGAGGAAGTGATCGTGTTGCTGCCCAGCGGCGGGTCCAGGGATAGCCGCCTGCTCTATACCGCCCTGACCCGGGCCCGGCAGGCGGCCCTGCTGCTCACCGATGGGGACAACGAACCAAGAGCCGGGACTACGGCTTAAACGTTCTTCATGCATCGCCATACGGGGTGATATGTCTACGAAAAGTGAACCGTTCGAGGCGAGCCTCGACCCCCGATCCATACTTCGTCCATCGGCGCGGTACCCCCGGGCCGGTCGCACCGGAGCCCCTGCTCCAATAGTCTCCACCGCTGGGATCTCTCCCCTTCAGGGAGCCCTCCATTCCTCCTTGAGGAATGCCCTCTTGCATCGTCACGAAGGATCGGACCGGCTCCCCCGGACACGCTCCCTCAGGTGCCCCGAGGTCGACAGGGACAACCCTTTGGATACCCTGGCCCCAGGTGGTTCCGGTCAGTCTTTCTTGCCAACCGACTACTCCCCACCCATCGGCGGCCGTTGACAGCGTCCAGCACCGAACGCGTCCACCGCCCTTGGGGATGGTTTGAAACCCTGGCGACAGGCCCCGGCTATCTCGTCAAGCGGATCCTGATCACGCCCGATCAGCGCCTCAGTCTTCAGCGCCACCACCACCGCAGCGAGCACTGGGTGGTGGTGGCTGGGGCGGGTGTGATCGAGTGCGATGGCGCCTGCATCGCCGCCGTTCCCGGCGCCACCCTGTTCGTACCCTGCGGTGGCGTCCACCGGGCGGCGGCGACAGCTTCCGACCTGGAAATCATTGAGGTGCAACGGGGGACGGAGCTGCGCGAGGACGACATCGAGCGTTTCAGCGACGATTACGGCAGAGTGGTAAAGTCTCATTTCAACCTTTGAGCAAGGGCAAGGCAGCCCGGGTGCAGAGCACCCATTTCCCACGGTCCACTGCCGGCCTGCGTTGAAGGATTCACCAGGCTTCAGCAACCCGTGACCCAGATCATTGACGGCAGCACCCTCACCGGTGCCGCCGATTCTCAGGCGGCTACTGAGCAGCCTTGCGACGACATTGTTCTCTCGCCCATCCTCGCTTCCCAGGACGACGACAGCAACACCGACACCACCGAAACTGTTGTGTCCGCTGAGCCGGTAGCGGACCTTGGGGACGCCGTTCCCGCGCCGGAAATCGCTCTCCCCGTCAGCGCCTTCGCCGCTTTCGGCCTGCGCCGAGAACTGCTCGACGGCCTGGCGGCCATTGGCTTTGAGGAACCTTCCCCGATTCAGAAAGCCGCCATTCCCGAGCTGATGCTCGGCCGCGATCTTGTGGGCCAGGCCCAGACCGGCACCGGCAAGACGGCCGCCTTCGGCTTACCCCTGCTGGAGCGCCTCGATGCCGGCCAGCGCACCCCCCAGGTGCTGGTGCTCACCCCCACCCGCGAACTGGCGATGCAGGTGGCAGAGGCTTTCAACAGCTATGCGGCCTGCATGAAGGGCGTGAAGGTGCTGCCGATCTATGGCGGCGCCGACTTCCGCGACCAGATCCAGCACCTGCGCCGGGGCGTGCAGATCGTGGTCGGCACCCCTGGCCGGGTGATGGATCACATGCGTCAGGGCACCCTCGACCTCTCCGGCTTACGCAGCCTGGTGCTGGACGAGGCCGATGAGATGCTCCGCATGGGCTTCATCGACGACGTCAAGTGGGTGCTGGAGCAGCTTCCCGCCGAGCGTCAGGTGGTGCTGTTCTCCGCCACGATGCCCTCAGAGATCCGTCGCATCTCTCAGAACTATCTCAAAGACCCGGCCGAGGTCACCATTCGTCAGAAGGCCGCCGATGGCCGCCGCATCCGCCAGCGACATCTGGTGGTGAACGGCCCCCAGAAACTCGAGGCGCTCGAACGGGTGCTGGAGGCCGAGGGCAGTGAAGGGGTGATCATCTTCGCCCGCACCAAGGCCATCACCCTCACGGTGGCCGAGTCGCTCGAGCAACACGGCTACGACGTGGCGGTGCTCAACGGCGATGTGCCCCAGAGCCAACGGGAGCGCACCATCGAGCGTCTGCGGGACGGCCGCGTCAACGTGCTGGTGGCCACCGACGTGGCCGCTCGTGGCCTCGACGTCGACCGCATCGGCCTGGTCATCAATTACGACATCCCCTTTGATGGCGAGGCCTACGTGCACCGCATCGGCCGAACCGGTCGGGCCGGCCGCAATGGTGAGGCGATCCTTTTCCTGACGCCGCGGGAACGTCGCTTCCTCGGGGGTATGGAGCGCGCCGTGAATCAGCCGATCGAAGCGATGGAGGTGCCCGGTAACGCCAGCATCAATCAGCACCGCCTCGACCGCCTGCGCCAGAAGCTCACCACGGCCCTGCAGCAGCCGGTCTGCAGTCCGGAGGAAAGGGCCCTGCTGGGCGAGATCCTGCAACGGGTGGCCCAGGAGCAGTCCTGCAGCCCCGACCAGCTGGCCCTGGCCGCCCTGGAGCTGGGGCTGGGCGGCAAGCCCCTGCTGCTCCAGGGAGAGGAGCGCTGGGGTCAATCCCGTCCCGGTGCCCCCACCAGGGAGCGTGACCGCGACCGTGGCGACAGGGAGCGGGGCGGCGAACGCCGTCCGTTCAACGACCGCAACCAGGAGCGCAACGACGACGGCCCCGAGGACAACATGGAGCGGTTCCGCATCGAAGTGGGCTGGCGCGATCGGGTCAAGCCCGGGAACATTGTGGGCGCCATCGCCAATGAATCCGGTCTCGCCGGTCGTTCGATCGGAAAGATCCGCATCTTCGATGCCCACAGCACCGTCGACCTGCCCAAGGGCATGCCTGAAGACGTCTTCGCGGACCTTCGTCGCCTGCGGGTGATGAACAAGGAACTTCAGATTTCCCGACTGGGCTCCTGATTCCCCTCGCCGGCGTTCACCACGCCGACCTCCCATGCCTTCCCAGCAGCGGCCCCGATGGCGATCTCCGCGCGTCCTGCCTGGCCTTGGCTGGCTGCGGTTCAGCCTGCTGGCCCTGACAGCTCTCGGGCCGGTGGGGGGGCCTGTGGAGGCGGCCTCCGGCCCCATCCTTGAGGTGGTGCGCTCTTTCTGCCTCTCCGCCTTCGAGACGGAACTGGCCCAGTCCGGCAAGAAGGCTCCCGATGGGATGGCCCACTACGCCTGCAGCTGCGTGGCCGATCGCATCACCAGCGGCAGCAGCATCGCCTCCGCCCGCAGCAGCTGCAGGGACGCCACCTCGAAGCGCTACCCGATCTGATCGTGGCCTTCACTTCAGGCACACAACCGGGTGACCTCCTCGCTGGCCATCGCCTGGAGATCACTGACCGTGAGCTGCTCCACGGCGGCAATCAGGGACATCTGGACCTCGTGACTTTCATTGGCCACAAGGACCTGGAGCAGGTCGAAGAGATCCTGGGTTCCGAGCTCGCCATCCTCACACCAGGTGAGGCTCCAGGGGACGGGGGCGGTTTTCATGGGATCAACTGGATCAGGGTTTGCTGACAATGGAGCGTCCAGACCAGGGGCCGGAAAAACCTTCGGAATTACTTCGCTTCCGCTTCAAACTTCTCCATAGAGCCTCGGCCACGGTTGTAAGCTGCCAGGAATTCCACGACGTTCTGGCTCCCTTCGGCACGCAACGCCGGCTCAGGCCCAACAGAACCGTTCCCTCCCCAGGATCCGTTCTGAGCTCCATGCCGACCGCCTGCTTCCCATGGGATTCCCGACACCGGAGGAATCCGTTCCAGCTTTTTCATTGAATGACCATCTACGTCGGCAACCTCTCGTTCCAGGCTGAACGCGAGGACCTTCTCGACCTCTTCGGCCAGTACGGCGAGGTCCGTCAATGCAGCCTTCCCCTCGACCGGGAAACGGGCCGCAAGCGTGGCTTCGCCTTCATCGAATTGGCCGACGATGCCTCCGAGCAGAAGGCCATCGACGACCTACAGGACGTCGAATGGATGGGCCGCATGATCCGGGTCAACAAGGCCACACCCCGTGAAGGCGGTGGTAGCGGCGGTGGCGGTGGTCGCCCCGGCGGTGGCGGCGGCCGCTCCGGTGGTGGTGGCGGCTACGGGGGTGGTGGCAGTGGTGGCGGCTACGGGGGTGGTGGCAGTGGTGGCGGCTACGGGGGTGGTGCCAGTGGTGGCGGCTACGGGGGTGGTGGCGGAGGCGGCAATCGCTGGTGACGCCCGCGGCCCCCATGGCCGTTGATCGCATCGGGGCGCCAACCACCCCAACACCCGGCCTTGGGCGTCTGCTAGCAAGCCTGCGGCCCCACCGCCGGCTTGTTCGACTCGCAGCCGCCTGTTCGGTCCTCAACAAACTCTTCGACCTCGCCCCGCCTGTCCTCATCGGCCTAGCGGTCGATGTGGTGGTCCAACAGCGCACCTCTTGGCTGGCCGGACTCGGCTTCAGCACCGTTCCCGGTCAGCTTGGGGTGCTGGCGGTGCTCTCGTTCCTGGTCTGGAGCGCCGAATCCCTTTTCGAGTACCTCTACGCCCTGCTGTGGCGGCGCCTGGCCCAGACCGTGCAGCACGAGCTGCGCATCGAGGCCTACGACCACCTCCAGCACCTGGAGATGAACTTTTTTGAGGCCGGCAGCAGCGGGCGTCTGCTCACGGTTCTCAACGACGACATCAACCAGCTGGAGCGCTTCCTCGACCAGGGAGCCAACGAGATCCTGCAACTGGTCACCACCGTTCTGGCGGTGGGCGGCACCATGCTCGTACTGTCCCCCACAGTCGCGGGTGTCTCCTTCCTGCCGATTCCGGTGATCCTGTGGGGATCCCTGCGTTTTCAGCGGCGCCTGGCCCCCCGCTACCGGGAGGTACGCGAGCGGGCCGGTGACCTGGCCAGCCTGCTGAGCAACAACCTCGGCGGCATGCTGACCATCAAGAGCTATGCGGCGGAGGACTGGGAGAAGCAACGGCTGGTCACCCAGAGCCAGGCCTACCGCGCCAGCAACGGCCAGGCGATCCGCCTGTCAGCCGCTTTCATCCCCCTGATCCGATTCGCGATCCTGTTCGCCTTCCTGGCGATCCTGGTGATCGGCGGCCTGCAGGCCTGGAGTGGTGCCATCGCCATCGGCACCTACAGCTTTTTGGTCTTCATCACCCAGCGCCTGCTCTGGCCGCTCACCACCCTGGGCCGCACCCTGGACGACTACCAACGCGCCATGGCCTCCACCCATCGGGTGATGGACCTGCTGGACACCCCCATCGCCATCCCCAGTGGCGACCGGCCGCTGCCCTTCGCCGCCGTCCGCGGTCAGCTCCGCTTCGAGGCGGTCGACTTCGCCTACGCCGGCCGCGACAGGCTTCTGGAAGGCTTTGATCTGGAGGTGCCCGCCGGTGCCACCCTCGGGATCGTCGGGGCCACCGGCTCCGGCAAGAGCACCATCGTCAAGCTGCTGCTACGGCTCTATGCGATCCAGGCGGGCCGGATTCTTCTTGACGGCGTGGCGATTGAGGAGCTGACCTTGCAGGACCTGCGCCGGGCCATCGGCCTGGTCAGCCAGGAAGTGTTTCTCTTCCATGGCACCGTGGCCGAGAACATCGCCTACGGCAGCTTCGAGGCCAGCCGCGGGGCCATCGAAAGGGCCGCCAGCCTGGCCGAGGCGACCACGTTCATCCATGAGCTGCCCCAGGGTTACGACACCGTGGTAGGCGAGCGGGGCCTGCGCCTGTCCGGAGGCCAGCGGCAGCGCATCGCCCTCGCCCGGGCGATCCTCAAGGACCCACCGGTGCTGGTGCTGGATGAGGCCACCGCCGCCGTCGACAACGAAACGGAGGCGGCGATCCAGCGCTCCCTCGACAGGATCACCGCGTCACGCACCACCCTGGTGATCGCGCACCGACTGAGCACGGTGCGCCACGCCGACCGGATCGTGGTGATGGAACGCGGTCGCATCGTCGAGAGCGGCGGGCACGACGATCTGCTCGCCAGGAACGGGGCCTATGCCGTGCTCTGGCGCGTACAGACCGGACTGAGGCCGGAGGAAGCCCTGCGCTGAGTCCGGGGGCTTAGTTTGGATTGAATGAAAATGTCCCAGCCCAGGTCGGCACGTCGGCGTGCCCCCATTTTCTTCGCCATGGCCTGTGGCCTTGGAGCGGGCCTGTTGCTGGCAGGGCCCCTGGCCCAACTGATCTCAGCACGATCCAGCGCCGAGGGCAGCGCGGCGCTCACCAATCCCTTCGCCGCCTGGAGCGGCGGCATGGGCCGCCAGGATGTACTGATTCTGGGCACCGACGTGGGCGGTGGCAACACCGATGTGATCGCCACCCTGCGCATCGATGGCAACCGCACAAGCATCACCCAGATCCCGCGCGACACCTACATCGAGGCCGAAAGTTTCGGCCCGGTCAAGATCAACGCCCTCTACAACTTAGGCGGCATCGAAGCGGTGAAGCGGGAGATTTCTCAACGTCTCGGCCGTCCCATTCAGCACCATCTGGTCGTCAATCTCTCCTCCATCCGCCAGATGGCCGACGTGCTGGGCGGCATCGAGGTGGATGTCCCCAATCGCATGCTCTACGAAGACCGAAGCCAGGGGCTCTCGATTGATCTGCAGCCTGGGATGCAGACCCTGCGGGGCAAGGATCTGGAGGGCTTTCTGCGCTTCCGCCATGACGAAACCGGCGATCTCGGCCGCATGGACCGCCAGCAGCTGGCCCTGAAGTCCCTGTTCCGCAAGCTCACCCGGCCGGAATACCTGGTGCGGCTGCCGGCGCTGATGATGGCTGCCCGCAAGGACATCAAAACGGACCTCGGACCAATGGAGCTCGGTGGCCTGATCACGGCCATGGGGAGCACCCAGCTCGACACCCAGCGGCTGGATGGCCGGCCCTTCTATAAGGATGGCATCAGCTACTGGGACGCCGTCTGGCCGACCCCGGAGGGGGATCCACTGGAAGCCGAGGGCGACGGCCAAGTCAACGCTACGAACGGTCGCCACCGCTTCCTTTTTTGAGATCTTCGGGCTGAGGAAGAGCGGCCTCACCACTGTCGACGCTATGGCCGTTGCGGTCGGAAAGGGTGATCAAAGCCAGGCCGAGGGCCATCAGGACCGGCACCGGACTGGAGACGGCCACCGTGATGCCGAGGGCGGCGGTGAACCAGATCGAGGCGGCGCTGCTCAGACCACGCACCTCCGGGATGCCGTGCTTCGAGCGGACCGGAGGCACCAGGATTTCGCCGGCTCCCAGAAACCCGACGCCTGTCGCCACCCCCTGGATCACCCGGCTGCGGGCCTGGGGGTCGGAACCAGCCGCCAGAACCATCAGACAGGCACTCATTCCCACCAGCACATGCACCCGCAGCCGGTTGGGATGGGCCCGGCTGCCGTGATGCGCCCGATTGATCCCCACGGCCAGTCCGCACAGCACCGCCATGCCAAGCCGCAGCAGGACTTCCAGATCCGGGCTCAGCGAGAGGACCATGGCGGCCCGTTCCAACACAAGGGAGTGTCAACCCTCGCGCATCGGCGTACAGCCCTGGCGTAACGGCAAACAGCCCGGGACCATGAAGCTCCAAAGGCTCCTGCCTGCCACGCGCTTCGAGGTCCGTGCGATCCGCCTTGCTTTGCAACAGCCTGCGGCTTGGGGTGGCCGCCTTCGTCACCGCCGCGCTGTCGCTCTGGTTCGAGCGCATCGCCTACGTGTGGTAACCGATGCTGGCCGTGATCACGGTCATGGAAGACGGTGATGGCCTCGGTCTTCAGACCGCCCGGGTGAGGGTGTTTGGCACCATCACCGGTGGCCTGGTCACCTTTCTGGTTCACACCGTGCTGGCCGGCTGGCAGGGGGTGCTGGTGTCGCTGCTGCTGATGCTGCCGCTGCTGCGCTGGCTGGGCTGGCAGTCGGAGGCCGGGACAGCGACGCTGGTCAGCCTGATGTTCCTGATGATTCCGAGCCACGTGGCCCTGAACTGGGACTACGTGTTCAACCGCACGCTGGACACGTCCGTCGGCTGCGTGATTCCGATTCTGGTGGGCCTGCGCGACGGCTACATCGCCCAGAGGCAACCTCAGTGGGACTGGCTCAAGGGCCGGGGGGAGCGGCCCCTGCCCCTGCCCCCGGCCCAACTCAGCCACGACCTGGTGGCCATGGAACAGCTGGTGGCCCAGGAGAACCGTGGTCCCCATGGCCGGCGGATGCAGGGACGGCGCTGGGCCCAGCGGCTGCAGCTCTGGGGAGCTGTCCAGCACCACTGGGTGCAGTGGGAGCGGCTGCTGGCTGGCCTTCCAGACCGCCTCCGCCCAGGGGCGGACCACGGCGCCGATGGCGGTAACGATCCGCTGGCGGGGGGCATGGCTCCCATGGGGGCCGTGGCTATGGCAGGCCCTGGCCCCGGTGGCCTACGGCTTCTACGCCCCCTTGGCGGTGCTGGTGGTCTGCACCGGCACCTACGGGGGCTCCATCGGCCTGGGGCGCCAGTGGCTGCTGGGGTCGGTCGCGGGAGCCGTGGTGCTGGTCGTGTCGTACACCGGCCTCAGCCACCTGCCCCTGCCACTGGGTCTGAGCCTGGCCCTCGTCGCCATGCGGTTGCTGGGGGCGGCCCTTGGGCTGGAAGTGGGCTACAAGGTGGGCAGCAACATCATCGTGATGGGCTGGTTGTTCCACGATGGCGAGCTGGGAATCTGGGTCCCGGTGCGGCTGTTCTGGACCGTGGCAGGCATCTTGGTGGCCCTGGTGTCTCTGCGGCGGTTCCTGGCCGACCTCGGCGCCGACCTCGTCAGCCAAGCCGACCGCATCGAAGCCCCCGCCGCCCCCCTTCCCCCGGGCGCCATGGCGGCCGGCCAGCGGCTGGACCTGCAGATGGCACAAGGCTTGCGCCGTCAGCTGGTGGCGCTGCGCGAGGCCATGCCGGCGGTGGCCGACGAGCTGGGTAACAACCCCACCAGCCCCGCCACATTTCGCCTCTTCCAGCTCCTGAATGGGACCAGCTCGCAACTGGTCGGCGGCGTCGACGGGCTGCGGCATCTGGAGCACACGCCATCGGATCGCGGCCCGCTGGAGGGGGGCCATGGCGCCCAGGCGGAACTGCTTCGGGCGGTGGCCGCCCGCCTGGAGCAATGGAACCATGGCCTGGAAGTGCCCCACCGGCACCGGCCAGCCCCACCGAGCACGCACCTTGAACCGCCACCTCTTTGGGAGAGCCTGGAACGTTGTCTGCACGATCCGGACCTCGATGGCTTCGAACTGCTTCTTTTGCAGCGCAATGCCAGCCGGCTGAGGCTCTGCGGCCAGGCCCTGCACAGCATCGAGCAGGCAGAGCAAAGCTGGCGGGCCCTGGGGGAGGCCCGCGGCTGAACCATGGGTGGACCGCGCCGCTCTCCGCCGAAGACCCCCAGGCTCTGGTCGCCACTGGCGCTGCCGCTGCTGCTGCTGACCAGCGCCGTACCCGGCGCGGCCGAGCCGATCGAACCTGAGGGAAGCCCGCCGCCAGCGGCGGTGCCCTTGCTCAGGCTCGAGCCAGGCTGGGGCCGCCTCCAGCAGACGCTGGGTCTGCCTGCCTGGGTCGATCTGGATCTGGGGGTCCTGGCCGAACCGATGGCCAACCCAGCCGGTGGCCTGGTCCGCGAAGCGAGCTGGATCCAGCAGACGACCCTGGCGCTGACCTTGCGGCTCCCCACGGACCCGGACCGCTGGGCCATGCAGGTCACCATCGCCAGCTTCAATGGCGACCCCCGCTATGCCCAGAGGTTGGGGGCGGTGCTGCCGTTGCAGGAGGTGGCCAATCCGGTGGGGCTCTGGCTCACCCGCGCCAGCCTCCAGCACCGATCCGCCGACGACCGCTGGAGCCTGGAGGCGGGGTTGGTGGGAATGAGCCCCGATCTGTTCAGCACGCCGATCGAGGACTTTTACGTGCATGACGCCCTCAACGGGGCGCCGGTGCTGTTCTCGATCCCCAACTTTCCCGTCTTTCCCGTCGCCGCATCGGGCGCCCTGCTGGTGCTGCGGCCAACATCGGCCAGCACCCTGCGGCTGGCCAGTTTCAACCTGGCCGCGACCAACACGGTGGCAGGGCTCCTGGGGACATCCAGCGGCCTTCCCCCCGGACGGGGCTGGACCCATCAGCTGCAGTGGAGCTATGCCGCCCCCTGGCTGAACCGCCACCTGACGGCCCCGATCGCCGCCTGCCACCAAGGTGCCGGCCTCAGGGCCCGACATGGGACCTGTCCCCGACCGGTGCAGGTGGAGCGCCAACTACCCGGAGGCCTGCTGCAAGTGGCGGCCTATGCCGGCACCGGACCGAACCGGGGGCTGTACGGCAGCGCCACCGTGCCGATTCACCTGCCCTGGGGCCTCGACCACAGGCTCTGGGCCGCCGCCGCCGCAGGGTTCGACCCCGCCACCAATCCGACGCCCAGCTACATCGGGGGCGGTCTGGTGAGTCAGGGGGTCCTGCCTGGCCGGCCCTTCGACCTGCTGATGCTCGGAGTAGCCCGCCCGGGCTTCAGCCCGACCATCAGTCCCGGCCTCAGCCATGAAGGTGTGGTGGAACTCGGCTACCAGCTGCGGATCAACCAGTCCTTCAACCTGCAGCCCAGCCTGCAGTGGATCGTCAACCCTGGCGGAGCCGGCCGGGTGCCCGGAGTGTTCGCGGTGGGGTTGCAGCTGGGTTTGAGCTTTTAAGAGTCGGGGTGGCCGGTGTCGAGCAAACTGGGCGCCGGATGGGGGGGACGGCGAGCCATGGGGGGCAGCGGAACGGGTCGGCCCCTGGCCAGGTGGATCTTCGCGGGGCTGGCATTGGCTGTTGGCCTCGGATCAGGGCCGCTGGCGGGCCAGCCCCTGCCGGCGGCCAGCAGCGGGGACCTGCGGCGCCTCGAGCGCCGCTGCAACGAGCTGGATCGCCAGATCCGAGCCCTTGAAGAGCTGCTGCCAGCGGAGTCGGAACCTCTCAAAGGCGGCGCACCGGCCAACCCATCGCTGCCACCGCACAACACCACGCCCCTGCCACCGCTGGCGCTACCGGAGGGCGGCAACCTGCGCGAAGACCAGCCCCAAGCCCTCAGCCTGGAGCAGACCCTGGCCATCGGCTTCGCCAACAGCCCCAGCCTGCAGGCCCGCCGCGAGGAGGTGGCGGCGGGCCTGGCCGAGTTGCAAAGCCAGATGGGCACCTACTGGCCGCGGATCTCGGCCTATGCCGCCGGTGGCACCGACCAGGAGAGCACCAGCTTCTTTTCCCCCACCGGCTCGGGAACCCTGTTCGCACCCAGCAACCCGTTCTTCATCCCACCCGGCGGCAGGGCTTCCTTGAACACCAACGCCAATGCGTTGGCCACAGGCCTGCAGCTGCGTTATGAGCTGCTGGATTTCGCCCGCACGCCGAAGGCGCGAGCCGCCCTGGCGAGCCTGCTCAGCAGCCGGCTGGCCCACGCCGATGCCCTGCGACGGCTGCAGCTGACCCTGAGCGAGAGCTACTACCAGCTGCAGCGGGCCGACCAACTCGTGCGCATCCGCCAGGCCGTGGTGGGCAACGACCTGCTGATCCTGCAGGAGAGCCTGGATCTCAAACAGGCGGGGCTGGTTCCCCGGCTGGATGTGCTGCGGCGGCAGGCGATCAAAGCGGACGACCAGGAACAGCTGATCGCCGCCCTGGCGGACCAGGGTCGCTGTTCGCCAGCGCAGGGGCCAGTGCCAGCAATGCCAACAGCTGGAATGTGGGGGGTCGCCGATGGCGGCTGCTGCGGCGCCACTGTCGCCACCTCCCAGAACACTGACGGCAGCGACTGGTCGGTGGGCCTGGCGGTGAGCTGGCTGCTCTTCGACGCCGGGACCACCCGGGGCCAGGAGCGAGCCCTCGCCCGCCGAGGGGCGGCCGTGGCCCAGCAATATGCCGCCCAGCGCAACGACATCCGGCTACGGATCGAGCAGGCCTTCTTCGGCCATGAAGCCAGCCTGGCGCGGTTGGTGGCCGCCCGGCGCGGCGTGGCGGCGAGTCTGGAGGCCTTCCGTGATGCCCGCCGGCGCTACCAGGCGGGTCTGAGCAGCGAGCTGGATCTCTCCAACACCCAGGTGCGCCTGATCTGCAGCCTCGTGCAACGTCTTGAGGCCACCGTGAACGTGAACGTCACCTACGCCCAGCTGCTGCCCATGCCCACCGATCCGGGCGCGCCGGTTCCGGCCCGCCTGCAGTTGGAGCCATGACGCCTCCCCCTGCAGCGCTCGGCGACGTCCAGCCTGACGGGAGCCTGCGCCGGGGCCAGGTGCTCGCCCTGCTGCTGGCCGCGCTGCCACTGGTGCTGCTGCTGCAGCCCTACCAGTGGCTTTCGGCCCTGGGCTTCCGCCTCCAGCGGGCCTGGCCCCTGGGCGAACAAGGGGGCATCCCCGCTAGGAGCCTGCTGCTGGTGTTCACCGGCACGGCGCTGCTGACCCTTCTGGCGAACGGCCCCCTGAAGGGCAGCAGGGGGGGCGGCCTCACTGGGGTGCTGGCCCTGCAGCTGGAGCAGGTGCAGCAGGGTCCGGCCCGTTCCGCGGCCCTGGCCTCGTTGGATCTGAAGCGCCAGCTAACCCGCCTGCCGCTGTTGCTGCTCACCCATGGCGCCAGCCTCACGGTGGGCCTGGAATCCCCTTCGGCCTCCCTGGGGGCGAGCCTGCTGCTGGCGCTGCGAGCCAGGCTGGCCCCCCTCAAGCGGCTGCCCCTGCCGGTACTGCTGGCGATCGGTGCCGGAGCCGGCCTGGGCATCGCCTTCAACTCCGTCCTGCTGGGGGTCACCTACGCCGTCGAAGAGTTGTGTCGCCGGCGCTCGGCCGCCCTGATCAACGGCACCCTGCTGACCACGGGCCTGGGGGTGGTGATCGGGGCCGCCACGGGCCTGTGGCAGAGCACGGCCGAGGCGGCCCCCGCCCACCACGCCGGAGTCTCCCTGCTGGTGGGCGGGGGAGGCCACCTGATCGCGCCGGCCCTGCTGCTGACCCTGGCGGCGGGTTGGCTGGGCGGGGTGTTCACCTCCTGCACCGCCTGGATGGCCAGCCGCTGGAGCCACTGGCTCTCTAGGCCCGTCGGCCCGGGGGGGTCGGCCAACTTCAGGCCCCTGGTCTGGGCCCTGGGGGCTGCCCTGGTGATCAGCCTGGCGGCTGTCGCCAGCGACGGCTGGAGTCTCAACGACGGCCAGTTGCTGATCCTGCGCATGGCCTACGGCGAGGAACGTCCAGGCCTGGAGGTTCTGCCCTGGCGCCTGCTGGCCTCGGTGTTGAGCATCGCCATCGGCGCCCCCGGCGGTGTCATGCACGACGCCATGTCCCTGGGTGCCCTGCTGGCGGGGCCCCTGATCGGCGATCTACCGCCCCTGGAACGGCAGCTGCTGGTGTGGACCGGAGCGACAGCCCTGTTCAGCGGCGCCTGCCGCACGCCCCTGTTCTGCGCCCTGTTCGTGGCCCAGATCGCCGGCAACGTCGCCCTGGTGCCTGTTCTGCTGCTGGTGGCCGCCCTGGCGGCGCCGATCGGTCGCTGGGTGGGGGCGGACAGCTGGAATGAGGTGCAGTTGGAACGCTGGCTTGAAACCCACGGTACCGGCCCAGTTGAAAAGAGAAAGCAGACTGAGTCCTCAGGCTTCCACCATTTCCTTATGCGGCTGAATAGCTGAAGTCTCAGCGACAGGACAAGAGCCGAAGGAGCACGGGGGAAACACGCTAATGTTGGCAACAGGTTTTACGCTCTTATAGGCTGTCAGTCCGTCGTTGGCCAGACCAGACGCCTCACGTCACGCATCGCTCGCCACCCAAGCGGGCCTTTCCAAGCTGGTTTCGGCCCCTCCAGATTTTCACCATTGTCCAGCCCCATGCATCCAAGAGAGATCCATTGAAATCACCCGAGACTCCTGAAGACGACACGCTCCGCCTCGCCAAGCTTCGATCACTCCGCATCCTGGACTCTGGAGCGGATGTGCGTTTCGATCGGCTCACACAGATGGCACGGCGCATCTTCAACGTGCCGATTTCCATGATCCGCTTGGTGGATGAAAACCGTCAGTGGTTCCAATCCCTTGATGGCCTGACGGTCTCAGGATCTGCCAGCAGCGTTGCCTTCTACGGCCATACGATTAATGCCTCCGATGTATTCATCATTGAGGATGCGCTTGAGGATGAGCGGTTTGCTGATCATGCGCTTGTCGTGAACGATCCACACATTCGCTTCTACGCTGGATGCCCCCTGGTTCTTGATCATCACAAACTCGGCATCCTCTGCATCGCCGACCAATCGCCAAGATCTCTGGACCAGGAGCAAATCGAAACTCTCAAGAACTTGGCGAGCCTGGTGGTGCAGGAATTTGCGGCTATCCTCCTCGCCACTAAGGACGAGCTCACCGGCCTTGAAAACAGACGCGGCTTCCTCGCTCTTGCCCAGCAAAGTCTTCAGCTCTGCACGCGGCAGGGCTTACCCGTCTCCCTGCTCAGTCTCGACCTCGGTGATTTCAAGCTGAACCGCTGCCTCCAGGACCCGCAGGACTGGAATCAAAACCTCGTCACATTTGCAGAGCTTTTGCAGCATGTATGCCGCGATTCCGATGTCGTTGCCAGGCTGGGATGTGATGAGTTCGTGGTGTTGCTGATCAATTCCACCAGGGAGCAATCAGAGAATGTCATCCTACGCATCAAGAAAGCACTGATGCACGAAAATAATTTGGCCGGCAATCTGCACGACGTCAATTTCTGTTATGGAATCACGGCCTATCAACCCGAAAGGCATGAAACCATCGCCGAGCTACTCGCCGATGGTGACACGTTGATGCATGAGATCAAGCAACTGCGCCGTCTGGCGCTGTAGTCCTCAGGCAGCGGTTCAGCGCCAGCCGCCGCTGCGGCAGCTGAAGGGAGGGAGGGAGGGAGGGAGGGAGTTCGTCCATAGCTTTCAGGACATCGTCAGGTGCGCGGACCGTCGTCGCTGCCGGTGGCCCTCCCACAGCACAGCAGAAACACGATGGCGGCGGCAGGCGATCACTCCAGACGGGAGGGAATCCAGCGCTCCATCCTGTAGCCCAGAATCACCAGCAGGACCACCTCACTGACCAGCCAGGGAACTTCCTGGCGCAGCAGGGGATTGCGGATCTGCCACCAGCCCGATCGCTCATGGCCGTGGCCCGCTCTGGCGCAGTGAGGGGCGGTCCCAAAGGCGATCGATGCGCAGCGTGCGGTAGCCGCCGGTGAGGGAGCGCAGCCCTGGAATCACGTAGGTAATCGGCGTGCACCATTCCACGTAGGCATGGGCGGCGATCGTGAGGCCTTCCCGCACAGGGAAGACGCCGCTGCCGCCCGAAAGGGTCCAGCGGTAGCCGTCCCGGCTGGTGGGATCCCGCTCCAGCTCAATCTCCGTGCGCATCACCGGACCCCGCTTGAGCAGGTCATGGGCCAGCTGGGGGTTGCCGATGGTGGTGGAGATGTCCTCCTCCGTGGCCGGCAAGGCCAGAACCTGGGTCACCTTGCCCATGATGCCGCCAAACCGGCCCCGCTGGTCCCAGAGGGGCACCACCTCCACCGGCAGACCCGCCGGCAGACGCCGGGCATCGGCAGGGGCGAAATAGGCCACGGCCCGCAGGATCGGCGCCCGCACACCGGTGCTGGCCGTAGCCCGGCCCAGGGTGCCCAGGCGCTGCCCGGTCGCAACCGTCTGGCCCTGGATCACCTGCAGATCCAGCACCGTGCCGTCACGGTCGACCAGCACCTGGCCGTCATAAGCCAGGCGGGCCTCGGTGACACGGATCTGGCGGCGCATGTCGTCGATCTGATAATGGCGGCGCAAGGCCTGGGTCTGGATGTCGAGCTTGACCTGCTCGTAGCGGGTCAGCAGCGCCTTCTCCTGGATCCTGACCGCATCGAGATTGACGCTGGTGCTGGTCAGACCCTGCTCAGCGGCCCCCACCTCGGAGGCCAGGGGGGCCACCACCTCCCGCTGGCTCAGCCAGCGCAGGTTGCGCACCTTTTCCGCGTAAGTAGCCGCCAGCTCCTCATAGCGGCGCCGATCCTGGGCCAGCTTGGCCAGGGAGGTGTCGACGCTGAGCATCTCGCTGGCCAACCGCAGGCCATCCCGGCGGTCAAGTTCCCGGTTGTCGCGCTCCAGCTGGGCCAGGTTGCCGCGTTGCTGCTGCAGCTGACGATCGAGCACCGGCAGGTACAGCTCCATCAGCACCTGCCCCTTGCGCACCATCTGCCCCACGGCCACCCGCAGGCGCCGCACCTGACCACCGGCGCGGGCATCGAGCAGGCCGGCGGTGTCGGGGTAAAGCAACACCCCCTACCCCATCACCTCTGTGGGCACGGGCCAGAACAGCACCCACAGCCCCAGGCCACCCGGCCACCAGGCAGGCCCCCACCTGGCCCCGATCACCCAGGCCCCGCCAACGGCGGCGCAAGCCAGCGGCCGGCCGAAGGGGCGGCGCTGCACCGGTCGGGGGAGCGGACATAGCCATCGCCCGCCAGCACGCTGGATGGGGGCCCGCCTGTCAGCCCGCCAGGACGCCCAATCCGGCCAGGGCCGAGCCATCGGCCACACCAGCGATCACATCGGCCAGCAATGGAGCGAGCACCGGCACCTGGGCGAAGGCACCGCCAAACCCACTGAACACCCACAGGCCCGCCGCCCCCGGCAGCGAGCCCACCAGGGGAAGCCCGCCACTGCAGAACGCCACCGGCACCTGCCGGTAGGGGCCTGGCAGGGCGGCCAGCAGCGGGTCGAGTCCGGCCAGTCCCTGGCGCAGTCGCCCTTCCATAGCCGCCGCTTCCGGTGGCTCGCCAACCTGCAGGCCCGGCCGCACCAGGCTGATCTGGCCCAGCAGCAACCCTGCGCCCCAGGGGGCGCAACCGGCATCGACGATCCAGCGCTCCTCCCCCAGCCCCGGCGCCGCCCCTTCCAGAGCTGGACGCTGCCAGTGGCGCGGCTGCACGAGGCGGCGCCGCATGGCGTGCCGCCACCAGGGGCTGGCGGACGGAGAGGGAAGGGTCGGGCGCGCCGGCAGGGCCAGCACCCCGGCCCAGCTGACCCGGTGACGGTCCGGCAAGGCGGGGGCGAGGGCGCGGCAACCGGCCCCGGCCGCCAGCACCACCTGCTCCGCCAGCAGGGGGCCTCCGGGCTCCAGCTGCAGCTGCCAGCCAGCGGCCAGCGGCCGTGGTGGGGCCAGGACCCGCGCCCGTCGCAGCTCCACCCCAGCGGCCGCCAGCACCCGCGGCAGGGCGGCCATCAGCAGGCTGCTGTCCACCTGGGCGAAGGGGGGGCGCAGCAGGGACGTGTCCCAGCCGCCGCCATGGAGGCGCAGACCGCAACCCCGCCAGCCGAGAAAACCATGCCGGCCCTGCAGCCGTCGCCAGCGCTCAGGGGCCTGGCGCAGCAGCGGACCGAGACGGCCGGGGGCCCCAGCCCACCAAGCCACGCCGCCATAACTGAGCGCCGTGGCCGAGACCTCGCCCGCATCGACAAGGGTCACCGGCAGGCCCCGCTCCACCAGCTCCAGAGCCAGCAGGCTGCCCGCCAGGCCGCCCCCCACGATGGTCAGCCGGCCAGGGGCGGACACCCCTAGATCTGCAGGGTGAAGGAACCGATCACCACGGCAAACAGATCCTTGACCTTGTTCCAACGGGCTTCGTTGGTGCTGGCGGCGAAGGTGTAAAGCCGGCCGCGGTCCACCACCACGGTGGCGAGCTCGTGGCGGTCCCGGTCGGCCAGATGGACCGTGTACTCAAGGTCGTAGTACGTGCGGCCGCCCTGTTCGCGCTCGTGGGCTTCCACCAGTTCGGCGTCACGGCCACTGCCTTCCGGTGAGATGACGCTGCGGCGCAGGGTCTCGCCCACCTCAACGGCACTGCCCAGCTGGCTGAGATCCCGGTCGGGGGTGACCTCGGACACCACCAGGCTGAGGGTTTCGTCGCTGTTGATCAGGTCGTGGAAGACCACCTGGGGGCCATTGCTGACCTGCACCCGGGTCCAGCCGGTGGGGTACAGGAAGGCATAGCGGCCATCCGGGCTCTGAAAGGAATTCAGACCCGCGGCTGCGGCGCTGCAACCCACCAGCATCAGGCTCAGCAGCAGGGCCCCGACCAGGGAGCCGCCCCAGCGTCGGCGCCCAGTGGCGGCAGGTGGAAGGGGCTGGTGGGTGGCAGGAAAACCCATGGCACGGGGCGGGGCAGGGGAGCTGGCAAGAGCCGCCGCCATCCTCACCCGGCGCCCCGCCCCGCGCGAGCGGGCCGCCTAGATTCACACCAGCTGCAGTCGGTTCGCTGAGCGGTTTCACCCGACCCCTGGCCAGGCTGATCGACCAGTTCGAGCGCCTGCCGGGCATCGGGCCCCGCACGGCCCAGCGGCTGGCCCTGCACCTGCTGCGCCAGCCGGAGGAGCAGATCCGCAGCTTCGCCGACGCCCTGCTGGCGGCCCGCAGCCAGGTGGGGCAGTGCCGGAGCTGTTTCCACCTTTCGGCCGAGGAGTTCTGCGAGATCTGCCGCAACGAGGAGCGTCGCAACGGGCAGATCTGCGTGGTGTCCGACTCCCGCGACCTGCTGGCGATGGAACGCAGCCGCGAATTCCATGGGCACTACCACGTGCTGGGCGGACTGATCTCGCCGATGGATGGAATCGGGCCGGAACTGTTGCAGATCCAGCCGCTGGTGGAGCGGGTCGACCGGGAGGGGGTCATCGAGGTGATCCTCGCCCTGACCCCGAGCGTGGAGGGCGACACCACCAGCCTTTACCTGGCCAGGCTGCTCAAGCCCTTCACCAGCGTCACCCGCCTCGCCTATGGACTGCCAGTCGGTGGCGAGCTGGAGTACGCCGACGAGGTGACCCTGGCGCGGGCCTTTGAAGGGCGCCGCCGGATGGAATGACGTGCTCGCAGGGGGGCCAACAAAGCCAGGCCTTCGATCTGTTGGCCACCTTCGTCAACGCCTCTGAGGCACCGAAGCCGTCGCCATAGCTGCCGAGCGCAGGCACCCTGCCGCACTTCAGCCAACGATGGCGAGACCCCATCGACCTGACCGTCCTGACCAGTGGCCTGCAGCTGCTGATCGCCCTGCTGGGGCAGTCGTCCGCCATGGGCCTGCCTCTCTGCCTGGTCACCTGGCTGATCCTTGCCATCGTGATGGCCCTCAGCCATCCCGCCATGGATCTGCTGGCCGGGCACCATGCCAGCGGCCCAGGGTCCTGTTGCCGCCGCCCTGCTTCCGGGGGGGCTTGCGGGGCTTCAGGCAGGTCTTCCTCTGCCCTTCCCTGGCCAGTGGCCTGCTGGTGCTTGGGGCCGTTATCGGCAGCGGCTCGTTGTCGCCAGATCACTGCTGAGCGATGTTCGTCCCCAGCCGAACCGGGCCCTGGCCGGGGAACGCCAGTTGTCGCTGCTCCCCCTGGCGGAGGTCTGCCAGCGGCAGCGACTTCAGGTCCTGTTCGTGGAACTCGACCGGGACGGCAACGGCAGCCTCAGCGTGGCCGACCTGGCCGAAGGTCTGGAGCAGCGACCAGCTGGAACGCGGCACCAGAGCACGTCTCCCCTGCCCCTGGCGGTGCCGGTGGTGGATCCAGACGAGTTCGCCGAACTGATGCTGCGGCTGCGCCGTCTGCAGGAGGGCCGGGAGCGGCTGCTCACCTACCTGCAACCCGTGGATGCCGACGGCAATGACCCGATGGAACCCGCCGAACTTGACCGGCTGCTGGGCAGCGTCGGACACCCCCGGCTCCATGCCCAGGAAGGCCAGCCTCTGTTCGGCTCAGAGGGCCGTGGCCTGAGCTGGGGAGACTTCGTCGACCGACTCCTGCCGACCTGAGGAAGCGGGCCTCGCAGGGAGATCACTGGCGGCGGCGAAGCCCCTATTGTCTGGTTCAGCCGGCCGGAATTGCCGTTCGGAGCACTCAGCGCGCGGTTGCCCTGACAGCGATGCGACCCACCAGCCGCTACAGCACCATCCCCCCCGTCGAGCGACTGCCGGAGTGGATCCGGCGCCCCCTCGGTGAGGCCTCGGCCACCGAACGGGTCCAGGGGGTGGTCCGGGAGCAGCGGCTGCACACCATCTGCGAGGAGGGGCGCTGCCCCAATCGGGGCGAGTGCTACGCCGCCGGCACGGCCACCTTCCTGCTGGGCGGGCCCATCTGCACCCGTAGCTGCGCCTTCTGCCAGGTGGATAAAGGCAGGGCACCGCTGCCCCTCGACGGGGGTGAAGCGGAGAGGGTGGCGGAGGCGGTGCAGGTGCTCGGCCTGCGCTACGTGGTGCTCACCGCCGTGGCCCGCGACGACCTGGACGACCACGGGACCAGCCTGTTCACCGCCGCCATGGCAGCGATCCGGCGCCGCGATCCGCAAGTGCTGATCGAGGTGCTCACCCCCGATTTCTGGGGCGGCCATGCCGACCCCGACCAGGGCCGCCGGGCCCAGCGGCAGCGACTGGCCGCGGTGTTGGCCGCCGCGCCGGTGTGCTTCAACCACAACCTGGAGACGGTGCAACGCCTGCAGGGGGAGGTGCGCCGCGGCGCCACCTACGGCCGCTCCCTGGAGCTGCTGGCCATGGCCCGGGAACTGGCGCCGGAGATCCCCACCAAATCCGGCCTGATGCTGGGGCTCGGCGAAACCGCCGCGGAGGTGGTGGCCACCCTGGAACACCTGCGGGCCGCCGGCTGTCAACGACTCACCCTGGGCCAGTACCTGCGCCCCTCCCTGGCCCACATCCCCGTGGCCCGCTACTGGAGACCGGAGGAATTCGAGGAGCTGGGCGCCATCGCCAGTGGCATGGGCTTCGCCCAGGTGCGCAGCGGTCCCCTGGTGCGCAGCAGCTACCACGCCGCCGTGGAGTAGCCGCAACGGCCTGAGTGACGCTCTCAGAGACGCAACTGGAACGCCTCCCGGCGGTGGAAGTCGGGCTCAGCCCCCGGATGGGACAGGGCCCAGTAGCTCAGCCGCCCGCTGCGCTCTTCGATCACGCTGGTGATCCCCACCTGCAGAGGCGCCTCCTCAGCGAGCCCCTGTGGCAGCAACAGATCCAGGTGCAGCGTCAACTCGGCAGCGTCGCGGACGACGCGATGCGGCGGCAGGTCGTAGCCGGGCTCGGGCGTCAGACCATCGCGGTAGTCCTCCAGTCGGTAGAGGTTCCAGTGGCCGGCCGGGGACAGATTGAGTTCCCAGTAGGGCCTCTCCCCCTCGACACCCCAGAGGCACTCGAAACAGGTCGTGGACCAGAGGCCATCCCGGCGCACAGGTGCCACGACCGGCGCCGGCAGATGCACCGCCTCGATCGCTCCTCCCAGCCGCAAACGCAGCAGAAGCCGCGAGCCCTCTCGGCTGATCTCGCCCCCCAGCTGAAGAGCCGGCGACGCTGTGCCGTCATCAAAGGGGCACAGCTCGAAGCGCTGGGAAACGGACGCCACCACCATCAGCAGCCAGGGGCGAGATCGGCCCTGAGCTCAGCGATCAGGTCCTGGATCTGAATCTCCTGGGCCTCGATGCTCTCGGTGAGCCGGAATTGCACCAGGGCGCGTTGCAGGTTGTGGCCCGGCTGGTCCGTTCTGAAATAAACGTTACCTGCCAGATGATCGGTCAAGAACCGCAGGCCGAGCTCGAAGCTGATCAGGCGCACAGCCGCATAGAGGTGGTCATAGTCGGCAGCGGTGAGAAACCCTGAGGCGGCGGCCAGATAACCGCTGAGCACCTCGCGGCAGAGGTCGATATCAAAGGAGACGGCCTCCAGATCCGCCGTTTCCTCCCCCAGGGGATTGCAACAGGACCGCAGGCAGTCGCCGATGTCGTAGTGAATCAATCCTGGCTTTACCGTATCGAGATCCACCAGGGCGCAGGCCCGGCCGGAGCAGGCCTCCATCATCACGTTGTTGACCTTGGGATCGCCGTGGATGGGGCGAAGGCGCAGTTGGCCGCTGTCCCTGGCCGCCTCCAGCACCGACGCAAAGTCCCGGCGCTCGTCCACAAAGGCCAGGCAGTGCAGCACCTCGTTCACCACCGCAGCCGGCGCCTTGGCCAGCACCGCGTCGTAGTGCTCGAGATACCGGGGTGTGATGTGAAAACCCTCCAGGGTGTCGGCCAGCCCGGCCGGGGGCAGGTCACTGATCAGATGGTGGAAAACACCCAGCCCGAAGCCCACCTCCCTGGCCTGCGCAGCGCTGGCCACCACATCGAAGCTCCGGGAGGATTCGATGAAGGTGATCAGGCGCCAGAAGGCACCGTCCCGTTCCACCCAGGGCCGCTGGTCGCCGCGGCAGCGCACCACCCGGGGAACCTCCCAGCGTCGTTCCCCCAGGGGGGAGCCGCCCTGAGCCAGGCGCCGATCGACATGCTCCCCGAGGGCGAGAATGTTGGCCATCACCAGATCGGGCCGGGGGAACACCCTGCGGTTCAGGCGCTGCAGGACGAACCTCCGCTCGGGCGGGCCGTCACAGACAACGACGAAGCTCTCGTTGACGTTGCCACTACCCAGGGGTTCGAGGCTGCGGATCCGGCCGGGAAGATCGAATGCCTCGGCGATGGAGACCAGGGCGGCGTCGGATTCCCCCAGGGTCATGGGCCGCTCACCGGTGGCGCAGGTGCGGATGATCGCATGCCGGCCCCGCATCCCTGCAGGAGGGTGAGCACCTGCCGGTCGCTGAGCTGCTCGAAGTTCTCGTACCACGACCCCACGGCCTGCAGGTCGCTGACGACGGCCAGGGCCTCCATGCGGTCCACCAGGCGGCCCAGTTCCCCGGCGACCTCCCGATCCACCACCGGCACCGCCAGGGCCAGGGAGGCCGGGCCCACCCGGCGCAGGGACAGCAGCGCCGCCTTCACCGTCATGCCGGTGGCGATGCCGTCGTCCACCACGATCAGGTGCCGGCCGCGCAGCTGATCGCCGGGTGGGTCCCCGAAAAGGCGCTGCCGCCGTTGCAGTTCCAGCTCCTGGTCCCGCAGCCAGCCGTGCTCCGTTGCCGTGGTGGCCCGCTGCCGGCCCCTCGCCCCGTTGCGCCAGAGCACCACCCCGCCGGCGGCGACGGCCCCGATCGCCAGCTCGGGCCAGCGGGGATCGGCGACCTTGCGCACCGACCAACTCACCAGGGGCAACGCGAGCCGCGACGCCATCGCGGCCGCCACCGGCACCCCGCCCCGGGGCAGGGCCACCAGGGTGGTGTCGCCGCCGTGACCCCGGCGATCGGCGAAGGCATCGGCCAGGGCCATCCCCGCCTGGTGGCGATGGGTCCAGAGGGGAGCGCGGGGCACCATGGCGACAGGGACGGCGGAACGGATCAGGCGAGGGCTTCAGTCCTGGCCCCGGCCAGGTGGCAGAGGAACCAGTCGCGGGCCAGGTGGGCGGCCTGCTCCAGGGCACCGGACTCCTCGAACAGGTGGGGCAGGCCACCAGAGCCGCAGCAGCGCCGGTGCTGGCGGCCCACCCAGTCGATGGCCCCGATCAGGCGCCGGCCCAGCAGGGCGATGTCGAAGCGCAGGGAGCAATCGAGCGCATCGGTCCTCTCCTCGGGGGCGGTGAGCAGATCGAACAGGAGCGTGGCCAACCCTGCGTCCACCAGAATGCTGGCCACGTAGCGGTTGCGGCGGCTGCTGCCGCTGCCATGGGCGAACAGCACCAGACCCGCGGCCGGGTCCGGCAGGGTCAGGACACCGTCCAGCGCCGCGCCGTTCAACGCCACCCTGACCTCCCGCTGAATGGTCGTGCTGCCGCTCACGGCCTCAACCCTCGCTTCTTGTCTCGTGCTAGCCACGGCCTCGACCCTTGCGCGTCCCGTGGACGATGACGCGGATGATCCTCTCGAACAGCAGCGCTTGCTGGACGACCTTGCCGCCGAGCGCGCACCGGAGAGCCCCTCGCGCCCGTCAGCGAGAAGGCCGAGGATGCCGCCCGACTGACTGAAGAGGCACGCGAAGCCACAGCCGGTGTCCAGCCACCGCCCGGCCGGATCGATTGAGGCCGGCCGATGCGACTGGAGTGCCCCGCATTCCGGGATGGGCAATGGATGCCGCGGACCACATCGGGGATGGCCAGGATCTCTGCCCGCCGCTGACCTGGTCGGAGGTTCCAGGGCCGACCCGCTCCTTCGCACTGATCATGGACGACCCCGAGGCACCGCCTGGCGTCTGGGTGCACTGGGTGCTGTTCGACATCCCTGCCCAGGTCCACGCCTTGCCCCCAGGGGGTCCCCCGGCTCCAGACGCTGGAGAACGGCGCCCGCCGCGGCATCGGCTGGGGGGTGACCTCGTTCAGCCGTATCGGCTACCACGGTCCCTTGTCGCCACCGGGTCCGCCCCAGCGCTACCGCTTCACCCTGAGCGCCCTCGATCGAAGCCTCGATCTGCCGGTCGGGGCCAGCGCGCCCGAGGTGCTTAGGGCCATGGGGGGGCCATGCGCTGGCGACCGCCACCCTCACAAGGGCTCTAGGGCCGGGATGGGACGGGTCGCCTGCCAGGGGGGTGGGGCTGAGAGCGTGGATCCGGAACGGAGAGGTCGGAGGCGGCGATCTTGGTGGTCGTGATCTTCTGTAGCGCCATGGTGGCGAGAGTCGTCGGGTCCTGCTCGTTCGTCTCATTCACCGCGATGATGGAAAGCCTCACAACTCCTGACCTCCACCCAGGAATGGGCGATTCCCACCGAACTCCATATCCAGAGCTCCATGGCTGGAAAGCACCGGACAGAGCAACAACGGAAGCCATGAAGATACGCAGAGTCCTGAGACGTGAAAAGCTCTCCTCTCAAGGCGGTGGTCCGTTGGATCCTCCGGCCCGGAAGCACGCAGCAGAGTGACCCTCTCCAGCCATCTCCTGCATTCGCTCGCCTCAGAGCCGGTTCCGATCCGGCGGCATCTCCGCTGACGCCAAGGCATGGCATGGACTTGCTCAGCATCCATGCTGAATCTCTGGAGCTTGCCGTTGAGGCGGACTTCATCTCAGGGATTCTGAGGGCCTCCATGAATCATGACGTCGCCGTCCTCATCGGACGGTTCCAGCCCTTCCATGAGGGGCATTTGTCGTTGGTCGAAGCGGCACTGGAAAGGGCCGACCGCCACGTCTTCGATGCCCCGGGGCGCTCCCAGCGCGGCCGGGTGATCACCCATGCCTTCCTGATCCAGCTCAAGGGGGGCGTCCTCCCCAGTGTCCGCGGCGGCGGCGACGCCGACAAAGCCTTCTGGATGCCCTTGGCCGACATTTACGCCCACGAAGACACCTTCTTTGAGGACCACGTCCAGATCCTTCAGCACTTCATCTCCCGGATCTGACCACACCGCCGCCGGCGACAGCTGGCCCAGCAACGCTTCAGGCCTGGGGAGACCGGGCCGGAGCCCTTCATCCACCCCGTGCAGAGCGCACACCATGGACTTCAATCTTCTGCTCGACACCGACAGCTACAAAGGCAGCCACTGGCTCCAGTACCCCCCCGATCTCACCGCCATGGGGGCCTACCTGGAGAGTCGTGGCGGCGAGAATCCCGACACCCTGTTCTTCGGGTTGCAGATGCTGCTGCAGACCACTTTGGAGCGGCCCGTCAGTCAAAACGATGTCGAGGAGGCCGCCGACCTCTGGACCGCCCACGGCCTGCCGTTCAACCGTGAGGGCTGGCAGCGCCTGGTCAGCGTCCGCGGCGGCCGGCTGCCCCTGCGCATCCGGGCCGTTGCCGAGGGCAGTCGCGTGCCCACCGGCAACGTGCTGATGACGGTGGAGTCCACCGATCCAGCCCTGGCCTGGCTGGTCACCTGGGTGGAAACCCTGCTGCTGCGCCTCTGGTACCCCACCACCGTGGCCACCCGCAGCTGGCACCTCCGCGAACTCCTGCGGGTGGCCCTGGAACGCTCCGCCGACGACCCGGCTGCCGAGCTCCCCTTCTGCCTGCATGACTTCGGCTCCCGCGGCGTCTCCAGCCACGAGAGCGCCGCCATCGGCGGCCTGGCCCACCTGGTGGCCTTTCGCGGCACCGACACCGTCGCCGCCCTGGTGGCCGGCCGGCGCCACTACGACTGCCCGATGGCCGGCTTCTCGATTCCCGCCGCCGAGCACTCCACGATCCTGGCCTGGGGGCAGGAGCACGAGCTCGACGCGTACCGCACGCTGCTGGATCGCTTCGCGAAGCCCGGCGCCGTGCTGGCGGTGGTCTCCGATTCCTACGACCTCTGGAACGCCGTCGACCGGCTCTGGGGCGAGTTGCTGCGCGAGCAGGTGATCGCCTCGGGCGCCACCGTGGTGATCCGGCCCGATTCGGGCGATCCGGTGGCGATCGTGCCAGAACTGTTGCGGCGCCTGGAGGCCCGCTTCGGCAGCCGGCTCAACGGCAAGGGCTACCGGGTGCTGGAGCACGTGCGCGTGATCCAGGGGGATGGCATCACCGCCACCAGCCTGCCGCTGGTGCTCGAAGCGATCCTGACGGCGGGTTTCAGTGTCGAGAACGTGGCCTTCGGCATGGGCGGCGGCCTGCTGCAGCAGGTGAACCGGGACAGCCAGCGCTTCGCCTACAAGGTGTCCTGGGTGGAGCGGGCCGGCCGGATCCGGCCGGTGCACAAGTGCCCCATCACCGACCCCACCAAGACCAGCAAGGCCGGCGTGCTTGATCTGATCCAGGTTGATCGGCAGTACCGCACGGTGGAGCGGCAAAGCCTGCAGCCCCATCCGGCCAGCTGCCTCCAGACCGTGTTCGAGAACGGCAGGCTGCTGCACCGCTGCAGCCTCGAGGAGGTACGGGCCAGGGCGATGCAAGCCTGAGCGGCTGCCGGGGGGCCTCACCCGGCCCCGGGACTTCCGGCGCGGTCGGCCGCTTCTGCCCTGATCTCCAAGGGCACCACCTAGGGTCTGAGAGCCGCCGGGTGGCTGCCATGTTCCCTCCCGAGGCCACGGCCTGGCAGGCCCTTTCGGGGCCGGAATGTCTGCGGCGGCTCGGGGTCGGCGAAGCGGGCCTGAGCGAGGCCGCCGCGGCCGATCGCCTGGCCAGCGACGGCCCCAACCGGCTCGCCCTGCCGCCGGGGCCTGGCCGCTGGCGGATTCTGCTGGATCAGTTCAGCAACGTGATGTTGGTCTTGCTGCTGGCGGTGGCGGCCGTCTCCGCCGGCTTGGCGGTGCTGGACCACGCCATCCCCAAGGACGCGATCGCCATCCTGCTGATCGTGGCCCTCACCGCCCTGCTGGGCTACCTGCAGGAGAGCCAGGCACTGCTGGCCCTGCGCAGCCTGCTGAATCTGGCCCAGCCCCTGGCCCGCGTTCGGCGAGACGGACACTGGCAGCGCCGCCCCAGTGACCAGCTGGTTCCGGGTGACCTGATCCGTCTGGAGAGCGGCGATCGGGTACCCGCCGATGCACGGCTGCTGGAGGGAAGCGAACTGGGACTGCAGGAGGCGGCCCTCACCGGCGAAGCCGAACTGGTGAGCAAGCGCCCCGAACCGCCTCTGGCGGCGGACACACCCGTGGTGGAACGCAGCAACTGCCTGTTCCTCGGCAGCGAGGTGGGGCGGGGGCGGGGTCTGGCCGTGGTGACCGCCACGGGCATGGCCACCGTGCTGGGTGGCATCGCCACCCTGATCCATACCGCCCGCCCCGAGCCGACGCCCCTGCAGAAGCGCTTGGCGGACCTCTCTGGCCAGCTGGTGGCCTGGGCCCTGGTCCTGGTGGCGGCGGTGGTGCTGGGGGGCTGGCTGCTGGGGGGCTCTCCCCTGGCCCTGCTGGAGCTGGCCCTCTCCACCGCTGTGGCGATCGTTCCGGAGGGGCTGCCGGCCGTGATCACGGTGAGCCTGGCGATCGGCACCCAGCGGATGGTGCGGCGGGCCGCCCTGATCCGCCATCTGCCGGCGGTGGAGGCCTTGGGCGCCATCACCGTCATCTGCACCGACAAGACCGGCACCCTCACCCAGAACCGGCAGCTGGTGGTGGAGATTCGCTGCGGCACCCAGGCCCTGGACCTGGTTGAGAACGGTTTCGAAGTCCGGGATCTGGTGCCACCGCCGGGGGCTGAAGCCGGGCTCGCACCGGACGATGGGAATCTGCTGCTGCTGGCCGGCGTGCTCTGCAACGACGCTGAACCGGAACAGCGGGGAGGGATGGGGGATCCCACCGAGGTCGCGCTGCTGGAGGCCGCCGCCCGGGCGGGCCTGGAGGCAGCCAGCCTGCGTGCGAAGCACCCTCGTTCGGCGGAGATTCCCTTTCGCGCCGAGCGCCAGCGGATGGCGGTGTGGGTGAGCGACCCCGACGGCAGCCTGGCGGCGCCCCTGGTTGAAGTCCCCTACGGCTCCTCCACGGCAGAGGCGTCCCGGCTGCTGATCGTCAAGGGAGCGCCGGAGGCGATCCTGCGCGACTGCGATCGCTGGCTCGATGGCGCGGGGGCGCGGAGCCTCACACCGGTCCAGCGGGACTGGTGGGTGGCGGAAGCGCGCGGGCTGGCGTCCTCTGGCCTGCGGGTGCTGGCCTTCGCCTGCGGCCCGCAGCACCAGGGCCCGGAAGCCGCGATGGGAACCCTGGTCCTGCTCGGCCTGATGGCCCAGCGTGATCCGCCCCGGCCAGAAGTCCCAGGTGCCGTGGCCCGCTGCCATGGGGCCGGCATCCGGCCGGTGATGGTCACCGGCGACCATCCCCTGACAGCGCGCGCGATCAGCACGGCCATCGGCCTGGCGGAACCGGATAGCCCGATCGTGCTGGGTATGGAGCTGGAGGGCCTCGACGACGGGGAACTCGAAGCGGTGGTGCGACGCACCAGCCTCTTCGCCCGGGTGCTGCCGGAGCAGAAGCTCCGCATCGTGCGGGCGCTGCAGGCCACGGGCGCGGTCGTGGCCATGACCGGTGACGGGGTCAACGACGCCCCGGCCCTGCGCCAGGCCCACGTCGGGGTGGCCATGGGCATCAGCGGCTCGGACGTGAGCCGGGAGGCGGCCGATGTGGTGCTGCTCGACGACAACTTCGCCTCGATCGTCAACGCCGTGGAGGAGGGTCGGCAGGTGTATGCGAACATCCGCCGCTTCGTGCGCTTCATCCTTGGCTGCAACCTGGGCGAACTGATCACCATCGGCTCGGCGCCGCTGCTGGGTCTGGCCCTGACGCCCCTGCAGATCCTCTGGATCAACCTGGTGACCGACGGGCTGCCGGCCCTGGCCCTGGCCCTGGGCCCACCGGCGGAGGATCTGATGCATCAGCCGCCGATCGAACCCGGTGAATCGCTCTTCGCCCGCGGGCTGGGCAGCGCCATCCTGCGCACCGGGTTGGTGTTCGGGGCCCTGGTGGTGGCGTTGATGGCGGTGTCTGCCCGCCTCGGACTTCCCTGGCAGACGATGGCCTTCACCACCCTCTGCCTGGCCCAGCTGGGCCATGCCTTCTCGGCCGGCAGCGACCGGCCCCTGTGGCGGTCCCCTCCCCTGGCGAACCCCTGGCTGCTGGGCGCGGTGCTGGCCACCGCCACCCTGCAGCTGCTACTTCTCTACGTGGCGCCGATGGCCCGCTTCCTCGGCGTCACCGCCCTTTCGGCCGGCGAGCTGGCGGCCTGCGGCGGAGTGAGTCTGGCGTTCGTGGCCTACCTGGAACTGGAGAAGAGGGGCGCCCTGGGCCTGCGCCATGCTGGGCGCTCACCCCACCCCCCACCAGCGCATGAGCCTTGATCAGGCGCGCTCCTTCCTGGCCCGCATGCAGGACGATGCAGCCCTGCGCAGCGAGGTGCTGGCCGCCGCCACCGCCGACGATGTGGCCCAGATCGCCGCCGGCAAGGGCTTCGACTTCTCAGGTGATGAGCTGCTGCGACTCTCCGGGAAGAAGGTCGGCCGGGTCACCGTGACCAAGCAGGACATTCCCGGGGAATACAACTGAGGGGCCTGACTAGGCCACCGCCAGCCGCCGCCACTGGCTGCGCAGCTGGTGCGGCACCGGCAGGGGCCGGTAGTCCCGGGGGGCACTGGGGCCGTGACCCAGCACGGCGTTGACCAGCAGGGCGGGGATCCGGCCCCGGTTGATGGCGCCGTGGGGCACCCTGGGGGGGATGTGGACCCAGAGGCCCTCGTCCTCCCGCAGCGGGATACGGCGCAGCTGGCGGTTCTGCAGCACCACCAGATCGATCGATCCCCGCAGCACGAGCAGCTGATCGGTCTGGAAGCGGTGGCAGAACAGCTCGAAGGAGTCGCCGCTGCCGATCTCGGCGATCAGGGTTTCGTCGCTGGCGCGGGGGGCGGAGAAGACGGCCTCCCCATGCAGCGAGCGCTCCATGGGGAGGAGTTCGATGGTGCGGGACAGGGCCATGACAGTCGCAGCGATATAGTTAACTTTCGCTACCATTTTTCCGGAAGATCGCCGTGTCAGCTACCGACAAGTGGTGGTGTCAGGATTTACTGGCGCTGCCTTAACCGGATCCTTCGGCGAAGCGCCGGTTCACCTCGGTCCAGTTCACCAACGACCACCAGGCGGTGATGTAGTCAGGTCGGCGGTTTTGGTAATTGAGGTAGTAGGCGTGCTCCCACACATCCAGACCCAGCAGGGGCAGGCCCGGCTCAATCCCGGGCAGGTCCATCAGCGGGTTGTCCTGGTTGGCGGTGCTGGTGATCGCCAGGGCTCCATCGGGCTGAAGGATCAGCCAGGCCCAGCCCGAACCGAAGCGGCTGGTGGCCGCCTGGGCGAAGCGCTGCTGCAGGGCCTCGGGCGAACCGAAGGCCGCCGTGATCGCCGCTTCCAGCTCCGGGGACGGGGCACCACCCTGTCCGGGCGGTGCCATCAGCCGCCAGAAAAGAGAGTGGTTGTAGTGGCCACCGCCGTTGTTGCGGACCGCCGACGGGTACTGGGAGATACGGCCCTGAAGGGCCTCCAGCGACACCCGCTCAAGCTCGGGATGGTCCGCGATCTGGGCGTTGAGATTGGCCACGTAGGCGCCATGGTGGCGGTCGTGGTGGATGGTCATCGTGGTGGCATCGATCGAGGGTGCCAGGGCCTCGGCCGGGTAGGGCAACGGCGGCAGCACGTAGGCCGCCAACGCCGGCCGCGCACCGGCAGCGAACACCGTCAGAGCCACCAATCCGGCGAGGCCGCAGGCCCTCAGGGCACGGAGAAACGACAACGGAGCCATGGGCCAGGCGGGGAGCATCAGCCCCGGTTCTAACTGTCCCTGCCATCCATAGCCCCCATGAAGAGATGGATGGCCTGGATTCAGTCCGAACGCCAATCCAGCCAGGGCAGACCCGGAAGAATGGTCGGAGTCGTGGCGCGATAGTCGCCGTACTCTTGATGGAGGCTGCAGAGGCGGGACTCCTCCCGGCGTGCCTTGAACCCCAGCACCACGACCAGCCCCAGCAGCAGGGCCAGATGCAGCAGGCTGCCCAGGGCCAGGGTGACGCCCAGCGAGCAAAGGATCAGCGACTGGTACAAGGGATGGCGGCAGCGTCCGTAGGCACCGGTGGTCACCAGGGCGGCCGCGGGCATCGGTTCGGGCAGGGGGCTGAGGCTGGCGCCCAGATTCACAGCGCCCTGGCCGGCCAGCACCAGACCCAGGCCGAACAGCGCCAGACCACCGAGGCGCAGGGAAAGCGGCCAGTGCAGGCCCAGCGAGACGGGGGAGGGGCTGGCCGGCAGCAGATGGGCCAGGATCAGGGCCATCTGGGCGATCAGCCACCATTCGCCACGGCGGTTGTCGCGCAACCCCGCCCAGGAAAACCCCCAGGCGCTGAGCCTCTCTGCCAGGACATTCGGCATGGTGACCTTGCGGTTCGGCGTCCACCTCCATGCTGGGCCGCAATCAGCGTCAGGCGCGAAGCAAGTCCTCCACCACCGGATCGAGAGCCGCCGGATGGCGCAGCAGCTGCTGGTGGCTCCAGACCGGCAGCATCCGCCGCGGCCCGATCGGCAGCACCCCATGCCAGCCCGGCAGCACCATCAGATCGGTGGCGGTGCCATAGCTGCTGCAGTCGATCCCCTGCAGGGGGGTGAGGTCGGCGTTGAGCTGTCGCAGCAGCGCACTGCCCAGCTTGAGATCAGCAACACCGGCCAGCAGCAGGCGGGGCCAAGGCTGGGCCGTCAAAGTGCCCTGCTGGGGGCTGCCGAGGCTGAGGAAGCGGCGGGTGCGGGCATGGCCACCCATCAGCTGGATCCAGGTGCGTGCGATGACGCCGCCCATGGAAAAGCCGAGAATGTCGACCGTCTCGCTGCCACCGAACGCCGCCTCAATGTGATCGGCGAGCCGCTGGGCCGAGGTCTGGATCGGTGCGATGCCGAAGCGCAGTGGCAGGGCGGGCAGCAACAAAGGCTCGCGTCTGCCAGCCAAGCGACGCTCCAGTCGCTCAAACACCCTGGGGGTGTCGAACAGCCCGTGAACCAGCACCAGCGGGGGCCGAGTGGAGGTTTCCCGGCCTGAAGCCATGGTGGCGGTGAGCATCACCCCACCATCTTGCGATGGGATGAATCAGGGGACTCGGGTTGAGCGAAACGTGGCGCAGCCCCATCCGGAAGGACGGCCTTAGTCACCACTCTGTTGGATTCCCTTTTGTCCGGCTGAGCCCTCAATGGCTCTGGGTCAGCGGACGGCGTGGGTGGGCATTGAAAATCTAGTCGTAGAGGTTGGCTGGTGCTTGGACACAGCCTGCTGTCGGTGGTCAGGAGGGCCTCTTCCAGGGGGGGCTCTCAGGCTGACGGGGTCAGATATTGACGTTCGGGGCGAGCGAGCCAGGAAGACTTACTTGATCAGGGGAGAGGCAGACTGATTCACGGGTTGGATGGTGGTGTTGGTCGCATGGGAGGGCGACGCAACGCCCGCGGAGGAGTCCGCTTTGGACTCGGGGAAAGGAATCACCAGCATCGAAACCAGAAAAGCTGCTCCGCTGATCGCAGCCACTGCCAACTGGGCGACTGGGCTTACAGGATCCATGGCCGTCTTTTCACTGCCGCTTAAGCGTACACCAAGCAATCGCTCATGGCCCCAGCAGTCGCCGCGGTGCTGCTGCATCCCTGCCATGGCCGGCCAGTCGGGTCAGGATTCAAACGCAGACAGGACTTTGAGGGGTTGACGCCCCCCCTACGAGCCCCAGACCCTGCGCCGAGGTGCCCCCCTGGCCAGCCCGTAGACCGCAGATAAACTGAGAAAGAGGGTAAAACTTGGATGAACCGCCCCAGAGGATGAATCGCTACGACACGCTGGCGGACCTGTGGCGACTGCAGAGCAGCAGGACTGACGAGCTCCAGGAAACCCTCCGCACCCATTCCTAATCTTCTGCTCACCGAGCTGGGGGTGGAGGCGAAAACCTGGAAGGAACAGAAGAATCCCTTCCATCGCCGCTATGTGGAGTACCGGCTCTCCCCCCTTTCCGGGCTTGGAAGGGGAAACGCGGATCGACCGCTACACCCCCAAAGGCGAGCTGGAATTCGCCTTCGTCATCACCTTCGACCATGGCGAAGATCACTTCCCGAAGACCCGTTTCCTGCTGCCCCTAGCCACCCGCCTCTACAGGCCGCATCCCCAGTACTGCCTGTGGGACCCCTTCCAGGCAGCTCCGCTGGAAGGCTTTCTCTGGGTAGCCACCCGACCAGCGGTCATCCAGGACATTGTCACCGTCCTGGATCGGAAGCTGGCGATCGATCCCTTCGAAGGGCCACCCCTACCACCAAGGCTTGCTTGCCTCTGATCGACGGCAGCGCTCTGCGGAGCCAGCCGTTCAGGCCAGCACCGGAAAGCACCCCCGCAGGCCACTGACGAGCATCTGCACAGCAATGGCACTCAGCAGCAGGCCCATCAGACGGCTGATCACCTTCTCCTGCAGCTCCCCGAGGGCCTGACGCAGGGGCATCGAGGCGATCAGCAACACATAAATAACGATGGCCAGCAGGCCAATCACGGCGCTGAGGGCCGCCTTGCCCTGCCAGGCAGAAGGGGCATCGGCCACCACCAGGGAAATCGCCCCGGGGCCCGCCAGCAGGGGCAGGCCGATCGGCACCACGCCAGCGCTGTCTTCGGTGCCGTCCAGCGAACCATGGCTCACTTCGCGCCCATCGATCAAGCGCAGCCCGATGGGCAGCAGGATCAGCCCCCCAGCCACCCGGAACGCCTCCAACGTGATGCCAAACAGGTCGAGCAGGGCCTGGCCCCACCAACAGGCGGCGATCAGGGCACAGAGAAAGGTGATCACCGCCAGACGACTGATCCGGCGGATGCGGACGGGATTGCCCCGCCCGGCCTCCACCACCACCGGCAGCAGACCGATGGGCGAGCTGATCGCCAGCAGACCGACGGCCGTATTGATCAGGGACATGGCGGCCCCGGGGACGCCGGGAAATCGGTGACCATCATCGGAGCCCTGGGTGTACCCCCACGACCGGACACATCCGGTCATCACCCCATGGCTTCGGTCCCATTGCAGCGGTGGCGAGCGCCGATTGACTGGAGGGCCCTACACGCTCGACCCATGACCATCACTCGAGCCCGGCTTCGCCGTCGAACCGCACAGACCACGCCGCTGTTGCTGGCTCTGCTGCTTCCCGCTCCGGCAACGGCCACCACCTACCAGGCCCTCTGCGGCAACAATCCCTGCACCATCAACCTGGATATGAACGGCATCGGCGGACAGAACACGTTCATCCCGATCGGCCGCATCGCCAAGTGGTACACGGGTGGAGAGGAGGGCTACGACAGCACCAACGGCACGGTGGGGGCAGTGGGCGGCGGCACGGCCGGCGCCATCGCCGGCGGGATCCTGCTCGGACCGGTCGGGCTGGTGGGCGGCATGGTCGGCGGCGCCCTGGCCGGCTCCAAGGCGGGCAAGACGGCGGATCTCTACTTCAGCGTGGTGGGCTACGACAGCTCCGGCGACAAGACCACCCTCAACTTCCGCTTCGTGAACCCCAGGCCCGCCAACCGGATGAAGCAGGAACTGCCCATGTTCACGGGCCTGGCCATGGGCGAAACCCGCTCCCTCGCCGACCTGCAGCGCCACCGGGATCCCCTGCCCCAGCGCCTTGGCGGTGGACCATCACCCCAGTCGATTCCCTCCCAATCCTACGGGGCCCCCTCCCGTTACCGCTGAGCCTCGACGGCCAGCCGATCCAGGGCCTCCTGCATCGTGTGGGTCACCTGCCGATAGCACTGCTGCACATAGGCCCGGTCGCGGCTGGCGGCATGGCCGCCGCGCTCGAAGCGGATCGGCGGGCAAACCCGCGTGTGGATCCGAACCGGCAGGGGCAGGTTGAGCAACGGACCGAGGGCCAGCCCCCAGGGAAGGCCCACGTAAAGGGGCATCACCTCCGGATCGATACCAAAGAGCCAGGGCATGCCCCGCTCGTGCAGGGCCCGGAACTGGGGATAGAAGTCTTCGAGCACCACCAGGGTGTCGTGGGCGCCCCAGGAAATCAGCGGAACGATCGGCAGGCCATGCCAGATCGCCAGGCGCAGGAAGCCGGTGCGGCCGGCGAAATGGATGCGGCCCCGGTCCCGGTGGGGGCGGAAGGTGTCCTGACCGCCACCGGGGTACACCAGCAGACTGTGGCCCTCCTCCAGGGCCGCCAGGGCCAGGCGCGGGTGGTAGGGGATGGCACCCGTACGGGAGGCCAGATCCGCCAGCGGGGGATAGCCCAGCCAGACCTTCGGATGCGCCAGCCCCAGCACCCGGCGCTCCAGGCCGAAACGCCGGAACCAGTCGTACATGACCATGTGCATGTCGGGCGCCGCCAACCCGCCGTTGTGGGTGCCCACGAACAGCGCCGGGTCTGTAGCGGGGATGTGCTCCCAGCCATCGGAGACGACGCGGAAATAGTGGTGGTAGAGCCAACCCCAGAAGGGCATCAGCCGCCGGATCAACTGCGGATCCCGGCGTTGCCAGCGGTGCAGCGCGGCCTTGCGGGACACGGGCATGGACGGAAGGAGGGAGCGATCGAGTCTGGTCACCCGACGGGCTCCGGCGTGCGGACCCGACCCCTTGGCCGCTCTTTCTAGGCTCGGCGAGGGCTTAGAGCCTCCCCAGCCCGCGCCCGATCACCCCCTTGCGTCCCATGGCCGAACTCACCCTGCTGTTCGATGGCGGCTGCCCCCTGTGCCTGCGGGAGGTGAAAATCCTGCGCCGCCGCGATGCTGGCCAGGGCCGCCTGGCCTTCGTGGATGTGGACGACCTCTCCTACGACCCTGCCCAGCATGGCGGCATCAGCTACGCCGACGCCATGGGCCGCATGCACGCCCTGCGCGCCGACGGCAGCGTGATCCGCGATGTGGAGGTGTTCCGCCAGGCCTATGGGCTGGTGGGGCTCGGCTGGCTCTATGCGCCCACCCGCTGGCCCTTGCTGCGGCCGCTGGTGGACGCTTTGTACGGACTCTGGGCCCGCTGGCGGCTGGCCGTCACCGGCCGGCCCGGCCTCGACACGCTCTGCCAAGGGCGCTGCGATGCCGCTACTTCCGCCGTCAGGTCCATGGGTGCCTGAGGCCCAGGCCGTTGCATCTCTGTCAGGAGGCGGCCCCGTCAAGGGGTTGCTCCGTTGACACAGGCGTCTCCATCCCTGGTCCCGGCGGCCCTCGCCCTGGCCACCACCCTCGCCGTTTCCCCTCCGGCGCTGGCCCTCGAGCAGATCGAGCTGAAGCTGCCGCTGCTGGACACCACCTTCTCCATCCGTCTGGCCGAGCTTCGCGATCCCCGCAGCCTGCTGGCCGGTGACAGCGACCTGGCCGAGTTCGACCAGGCCACCCAGGGGGCCATCGGGCAACGGATGGTGGAACTGTTCAACACCCCCCTGCCCCTGCAGGCCCTGGATGTGGCCCGCCAGGTGGTCCCTTCACCCCTGGCCCAGCAGGCGCTGCTGCTGCTCTCCTCCCTCGGTGGCGTCGACGGGCTGCCGGCCGAAGTCTCCAGTGACACCGCTCTGCAGATCCTCGACCGGGCCGCAGGCCGGGGGAACCTGACGATGCTGGGGGTGCTCCAGGCCATCCCTGGCCGCACGGCCACGGTGGATGTCGGCAAGGGCCTGGTCCTGCTCCAGCGGATGAACGGTCAGCTGCGGGCCGCCGCCCAGCTGCTGGAGGGGCAGACCCCGGCGGCGGTGGATCCCGCCCTGGCCGGACCGGGGGCGCTTGCCGTGCGGCGGGACACCCTAAACCTGCCGGTAACCTACCGGCCCCTGCCCCTGGAGGTGGTGGTGATCCGTCCCTCCCAGCAGGCCTCCGGCCGGCTGGTGGCGATCTCCCACGGGCTCTGGGATGGGCCGGAGAGCTTCGAGGGCTGGGGACGGCATCTGGCCAGCCACGGCTACACCGTGTTGCTGCCCCGCCACCCCGGCAGCGACCGGACCCAGCAGCAGGCGATGCTCTCCGGCAAGGTGCCTCCGCCCTCTCCAGCGGAGCTGCGACTGCGGCCCCTCGACATCTCCGCCCTGATCGATGCGGCCGCGGCGGGGCAGCTGGCGCTGCCGTCCGCTGTGGACTCCCGTTCCGTGGTGGTGCTGGGCCACTCCTGGGGAGCCACCACGGCCCTTCAACTGGCGGGTGCCCGTCCCCGCTCCCAGCTCCTGCAGAAGCGCTGCAACAATCTGCAGGACCCCCAGCGCAACCTCAGCTGGGTGCTGCAGTGCAGCTTCCTGGGCGCCACCGACCAGGCGGCCCTGGCCGACCCGCGGGTGAAAGCGGTGGTGGCGGTGAGTCCGCCGATGGCGCTCCTGTTCGATGCCGAGGCCGCCCCTGCGTTTCAAGGTCGGGTGCTGCTGGTGAGCGGCAGCCGCGACTGGGTGGTGCCTCCCGGCCCTGAAGCCATCGCTCCGATGGCGCGCATTGCCCGCCAGGGGAAGGTGGGCCATCGGCTCGTGCTGGTGGGCGGAGGGGATCACTTCAACCTGGGCTCCCCCTACGACCAGGCCGGCGGCCCCCTGCGGGGATTGCTGCTGGGCTGGGTGAACGGAGCCTTCGCCGCGGGTCCCGGGGTCGCCCCAGGCGTGGGGGCCCCAGAGCTGTTGCCCCCGAATGGCTGGGGGGATCACGACCTGTCCCTCAGCGATGTGAGCGACCGGCTGCCGAGTTGGAACCCCTGAGCCGACAGGGCCCAGCATCTGAACCACACTTGTGCCCCATGGTTCCAGCCCCTGATTGACGTCGCCTCGGCCTTCCCTTCCGCCATCGTCCCGTGCCTGGGGCGCAGCCGGGCTGGCTGGCCTACTGACCCTGGCCGCCCCATCGGCCCAGGCGGCCGAGCAAGTGGTGTTCGTCAGCGGAGCCTTCCGCCGCTCGATCCCCGTTGCCGACCTGGAACGGCTGGCCCGAACGGGGGAGGCCGTGGGCCTGCTGGGGGATGCTCTCCGCCTGGGCGGCAAAGAGCCCGCCGAGGTCGGCAAGCTGCTGAACCACCGGGTGGCGCTGCCGCTGGTGCTGACCACACGGCTGTTGAGCACAGGCTTCGGTGAGAACGCCCTGGAGAAGCTGTCCGTGATCGTTTACCCCCTGAAGGCGCCGAGGGTGGGGATGGTGGCCCTGCGTTCAGCGACGATCCTCGGACTTCAGACCGGCTCGGGCAGCCTGTCGGCCGTGGGATTCCTGCGGGCCTATCCCAACGAGGACGTGGCGATCAACCTGCCGGCGTTGCAGTCCGCCCTGGCGGGGCTCAGCGGCATGGGCAACGTCCTCAAAGAGTTCCTCGAATCGGACCTGGGATCCAACCTCGAGCGGGTGAGGCCCCCCGGGGCTCCGGCCAAACCCTGAGGAGGTCTGCAGGCCTGTGGAACTGACAGTGGACGCCAGGGGTGCCGCTCTTACGCTGCATAGTGCTTTCGTCGAACGATCCCCGTGACCCGTCGTCCCGCCCTTTCCGCCAGTGCCTGCAGCCTGGTGACCCTGGCCCTGCTGGCGCTGGCGTCACCGGTGCAAGCGGCCCCGGTGTGCACGTTCCTGGCCCCCATCGGCGCCAACAGCACCAGTCCGGTGGTGGCGAAATCAGTGGGTCCGGGCAAGGCCATCGGCAGGACCAACTGGAACACCGACTTCATCGTCGACCAGCCCTACAGCAGCTACAAATTCTTCTTCACCGCCAACTCCTCCGACACCAACGCCCAGTACCCCGTGGAGGGGTTCATGAAGTTCACCGACGGGAGCAGCCTCCAGGTGATCAACCAGACCATGAATCCACCGATCGGGACCGGCCGGATGTTCGGACCCTTCCCCGCCATTCCGGGCAAAGCGGCCAGCCAGATGAACTTCAAGGTGGGTGCCAGCAACGATCCCGGGTCCCTGGGCTTCAGTTACCGCATCTCGGTGCAGGGTTGCCGCTAAGCCGCCAGGGCCATTGAGGCCTCGGTTTCCTGCAGAGCCAGCCGCTTGAGGATCGCCACCTGGAGCTCGGACTCGACGGCACACAGCTGCACCGATTCAGACAGGCCGCCGGGAGTGTTGGGGCTGGGCTTGATCTCCAGCCGGTACCAGCGCCGTCCATCCGGCATCGCTTGGGCCGTGAGAGGCAGGAAGGGGTGACAGGCGACGAGGCGTCGGTCCATCGCCCGACCCAGCAGCAACGCCAGGTCACCATCGTGGTCGTCGCCAAGGCCCATCTGGGCATGGAAGGCGGCTTCCAGGCGCTGTTGCTCGGCATCGGTGGCTTCCCTCAGGCCGCGGCACGCTTCGGAGCGGAGGTGCTCCTGCCAGCCATGGGCCACGAACACCGGCAGCAGACTGATGTCATCAGCGTCGAAGGCCTGCAACAGGTTGCTCGGCAGGGTCGCGGCGCTGCCGTCAGGGGCATGGCGGAGCAACCATTCCTGCAGGGCCGTCGCTGACTCCAGCGTGCCGTCAACCCTTTTCTCGACTCTCATTAACCCTGGCTTCATTTTGACCCTTCGCCACTTTCGAGGAGCCACAGGGCCAGGCCACCGCCGCGGCCCCGGGCCGCCAGCCACCCGAGGGACTCCCCCGTCCAGGGCAGCCCCACGACAGGCGCTGGGTGTTCGGCAGCAATCAGGGCGAAGAACGGTCGGCGCAGCGGGTCAGGCGGGGGCAGGGCACGCTGGATCAGCACCCGTCCACCCAGCAGCAGCAGCAGCCGGTCGAAGCTGAAGACGAGCAGGGGACGGCGGCCCTGCAGCCGACCAAGGCCTTCGAAACGCAACTCGAGGGCACCGAGGCGCACGCTGTTGACCATCCGCATCCCCTCACCGCCTTCGGCCTCCTGGACTGGCGCCAACTGCAGGCGGGCCGCCAGTCCACGCAGCAAGGTGGCACCGATCGCGGCCGGCCGGAGGCTTCCTTTGCTCCAGACGCGCTCCAGTCGCCAGGAGCCAATCAGCGCAGCCTGGCTCAGACCACTGCCCTCCTGGCGGCAGCGTCGTTCACGCTCCAGCAACTGTTGGGCATCGGGGATCACGGCAGTACGGCTCCAGCAGCAGGATGCCAACGGTAGGAAGGGCCAGCCGCCAAACGCCCGGACCCCGTCGCAATCTCCAGCTGCTATTGAGAATCGCTTGCAAAAGGGGTGGTTAAGCGTCTAGGTTGCGAGCAGTTCGCAATAAGGGCGCCCCTCTCCGATGCGCTACCGCTTCCTTCCCGATGACCC
>NZ_JAGQCD010000090.1 GCF_024345975.1 Cyanobium sp. Cruz-8D1
GGCAGAGCGACCAGAGCAGTGAAAGGTGCGCGCTGAGAGGCTGAGCAAATGAGCTGTGCATCAATCATGAAGTGGTGACTGCCTACGTCATGTCAAGGTCAGGCCGGCACACCCCGTGAACGGTTACGCCAATGAAGTGCTCTGTGTTGAGCAGCAAGCTCTGATCGACTCGCTGGAGGGCCAATGGCAATAGATAGCGAGTCTTTCTTGTTGGGAATGATTGGGATCGATCCATGGCTGCAGCATCCCTCTCTTGCTTCTGTACTGAATTCGCTCCAAGTCACAACGGATTGCTGGGCTCTTCTCGCCGCCCCTGACGGCTCCAGCCGCAAGGAGCATTACCTGCCAAAGGGCGAGCGGGAGCCTGAGACCGCCTACCGCAAGCGCCTCGACGCCGCCCGTCCCTCCGGTTTCTTCCGCGATGCCCTGCGCACCTACGCCGGCATGCTCAGCCGTGGCAGCTGGATCAGCCTCCCGTCCAGCCTGAGCTCGATCCTCACGGATGTGGACGGTCGGGGCACGGACCTGGGTGTTTTCCTCGCCGCTGCCGACCTGCTGGTGCTGCGCGATGGTGCCGCCCTGGTGCTGGTTCTGCCGCCAGAGCACAGCTGGCCCAGTGAGGGCGACCGCCAGGAGGCCCTGCGCCGCGGTGATCGCCTCTCCCTGCCACGGTTGCAGCTCGTTCCTAGAGCCAACTGCCTGAACTGGGAGCTTCCGGTCTCCTACGGGTTGCCGGGGCGGATCATCTGGCGAGAACCGGTGAACCAGCCCATCAGCACCGAGGCCCTCGGCAGCGAGGGTGCCGTTACCCAGCAGATCCAGGCTCTGCTGGGCGATGCCGACGCCCCCGACCGCTGGCGTTACCGCAGCCTGCAACTGCTCACGGGCGGGGGAGCGATCACCGGACTGCAGCTGGCCCACCACCCCATCTGCGCTGATCCCCAGGCCAGCAGTGGCTGGCGTTGCGACGAACCGGAAGTGACCACCTACGAGGGGCTCAGCCAGCTGCCGGCCTGCTGGTACACCTCCGATGGTTCCGGCTTTGGCGAGGGCGACCTGCCGCACTTGGGCCTGGCGCATCAGTACCTCAATCACTTCCGCTGCAAGAGCGAATACGAAGAACTGCTGAGCCGCACGGCCCTGCCGGTGGGGGTGCGCAAGGGAATGGTCGATGCCATGGGCAACAGCCAGGCCGGACCCGTGGTGCTGGGTCCCAACACCTGCATGGACCTGCCGGCCGATGCCTCGTTCGAGTTCGTAGAGATCCGCGCCCGCTCGCTGGCCGAGCACCGGGCCTGGCTGCAGATCCTCGATGACACCATGCGCCGCGACGCCCTGATCCCATCTCAGAACCGTGGTGCTGCCCGCACTGAGATGGAGATCAGCCTCACCGCCTCCCAGAGCTATGCGCTGCTGCAGGCAATGGCGATCCAGAAAGCCTCGCTGTTCTCCACCCTCCTGCAGCACTGGTGTTCCTTAAGCGGTGAACTCCTCGATCCAGGTGCCGGTCTGCAGGTGACGGTGAGCCCGCTCACCCCACCGATCCAGCCGCAGCCCCAAGTGAAGGAATGGATCGAGCTCTACGACAAGGGCGTGATCAGCCGGGAGGAGCTGCGGCACCAACTGGCTTTGGCGACGGCCAACGCGATCAGCAGTCCAACGCTGGATGACAGCCCAGCGACCCGGGCCGGCGAGGTAGGCCTTGCTCCGGCGCCCACGGCTCCTGTGCCTCTGAGGCAAGAGGAGACAGCCGCGCCTGCAGCCAAATGAGCCAGACCCCCGCCGACTCGCCCTACCGCTGGCGTGCTGCTGACCTGGAGGGGATCCGCATCGCCCTCTCAATCCCGGCTCGGATGGCGGAGATCCGCGCCATCAACGACGCGATGGCAGATCTGGAGCAGCTCTACCCCGACGCCATCCCCACCGCCAGGCGGGAACTGGATGCCATCGCCGCTATCGACACTGAACTGGCAGGGCTGAACCCGGAGCAGCTGATGGCGCCGATCGAAACCCGCCGCAAGGCAGCCATTGCTGATGCACTGCCGGAGGACGGGACGCTGCCGGTCAAGAAGGCCGACGTGATCGAATTCGACACCGAGTTGCTGCGCGAGGAGACCATCACTCGTTTTGGTGTGGGCCTCTCGATCGAACAGGCCCTGCGGCGCCAGCGGGGTAGCCATGCCCAGGCCCTGGTGCTGATGCTGCCGACCCTGGCGAACTGGAGCCGCGACTCCCAGCTGAGCAGCGGTGGCGGGAGCTTCACCGCAGCGCTGGAGCGGGGTTGATCCGTGACCAGTACCCCAACCTTGCCCCCCTCGGCGCTGCAGCCCTACGCCAATGCCCGCATCCTGCTGTTCTCCAACGCCATCCCGGGCGTGCTCGATTCGGAGCGTACCGGACGGTTCGTCTTTGAGGGGTTCCTCAAGCGCCTGCGTGGCATCTCGAGCAAGGAGAACGCCCCCGGACTCGACACGGGGGACTTCACCTACGAGGGCTATCTGACTCGCGGGACGGTGCTGCCACTGACACCGTCCCAACCCTGGGACTGGCTTGCAGCCGACATCAGCTGGAGCACCAGCGGCATCCGGCCGGTGTCTGCCACCACCCCGGCGCTGCTCACCCCCTGCTTTGGGTCCGTCTGGTTGGGGCCGCTGTCGGAGCTGCGCACGCCAGGCCTGCTTCCCTCCCCGACCCGAGGCCAGCTGGGGGCCTTTTCAGTGACCGAGTTCGGTGGGCTCTACGGCGCTGGCGGCATTGGCTCCTTGACCCAGCCGCTACTGGGCGAACGGGTCCAGGCGGCGCTCAAGCCCAACCGGGTGGCGGTGGTGGGCTCCGGCGACAGCCTCAACGTGCTGGCCGAACGCCACGGCACCACCGTGACCACCCTGCGCAGCCTCAATCCCACCATCACCGCCCGCCCGTCGGATCAACTGCCGCTAGGGAGCTGGCTGTTCCTGCCCAAGCGCCGCGCTGCAGCCAACGCCGACACCAGCACCACCGCCCTGCCAGCCGGCTTCTACACGCCCGAGACCCTGGCGACCTACCTGGGCGTTTCCCTTTCCACCATCTACAGCTGGAACTCCAGCGGCTACGGCCCTCCCTTCGTGAAGCTGGGCAATCTCGTTCGCTACACCTACGAGGAAGTGGAGCTGTGGCTGGCGCGGCAGTTGGAGCTATCGCGAGGCTGAGACCTAAAGCCGCGGCGGCCGCTTGGCCGTGTCGATCAGAAGGTTGTGCATGAGCTCGTTGCTGCTGATCAGCAGGTGAGCCATCCAGGTGCCCGTTAACCGGGGCTCAGCGACCGCATCACCACGGCAGCGAGCCACCTTCTGCTCGATCTCGGCTAGCTCCCGGCCGATGTTGCGCACCATCACCTCAGTGGTCTCGCGGGGGGTGGGGCGGAGCGGCGTTTGCATCAGCTCCACTCTGGCGTCAGTACTCAGCGCCATGGCAATAGGTGGAGAGCACAGCCCGGATGGGGTGCTCATCCACGACAGCCGCGATGGGTCATGGCCACTGCCACCACTTCCAACACTGCTCCTACCGCCGCCGCCGGCCAAGGGGCTGATGACAATTACTCCGCCACCGGTCTGGCAAGCGAACCCGGGACTGGCGATGTCCAGGTCTCAGGTGATACCGCCGACAGTCAAACGCCTTCCCAATCTGAGGCGGCTTTTAGCGCCGCAGACGACAGTCGTTCCTCCGACCCCCTACGGGCGGAGCGGCGCAAAACCAACCAGCTAGAGAAAGAGATCCGCACGCTCAAGCAGCAGCTGAACCGCTTCTCCGAGATCAACCCTGAGGAGTACTCCCGCCTGCAGGACGCTGAACGCCAAAAGCAGATCCTTGAGCAGCAGGTGGAACTGCGCGAGCGCCAGATGGAGGAGGCATCCGCCCAGAAGGTGGCCGCCGTTGCTGCTGAGCGCGATGACGCCAAGCAGCAGATCCTGCAGCTGCGTAAGGAGCGTCTACTGGAGCGTGCCTTCTCGGAAGCCGAGGGCCGCTGTCCCGCGTCAACCCCCTTGGCCGATTCGCGACAACCAAGTTGGCCGGTGAGGGCCCCCAGGTTGTCGCCGGCGACAACCTGGGGGCGGCGACACGAAAAGTGAGCCACTCCGCTACCAGAAGC
>NZ_JAGQCD010000091.1 GCF_024345975.1 Cyanobium sp. Cruz-8D1
TTTTTACCTGGCATCGAGCTATTTTCGCAGGGGGCTTCCCCCCAACTATCGTCGCCGCTGCTGCGTTTCACAACCGAGTTCGAGATGGATCGGTGTGGTTCCACAGCGCCATGGACACCAGGATAGGTTTCCCTTCACCGCAACAACCGTTGCGGCTAGGGGGTGAACCCTGAGAACTGCATAGGTGGGAGCAACGACTTTCGCCATCACTCCTCTGGATAAAGAAGTCATTCCGCCATCTCCAAGCTTCAGACTCCTTTCGAAATCTGCAGTTAGACATGGCAGGCTTAGAACCAGATGTTGGTCAAGCCCTCGGTCTATTAGTACTCCTCCGCTTCACCGGTTACCCGGCTTCCACGTAGAGCCTATCAACGGGTGTTCTTCCCGTGACCTTACTGGCTAACGCCATGGGAATACTCATCTTGAGGTGGGCTTCCCACTTAGATGCTTTCAGCGGTTATCCTCTCCGCACATGGCTACCCAGCGTTTACCGTTGGCACGATAACTGGCACACCAGAGGTGCGTTCCTCCCGGTCCTCTCGTACTAGGGAGAAATCCTCTCAATATTCCTGCGCATGCACCGGATATGGACCGAACTGTCTCACGACGTTCTGAACCCAGCTCGCGTACCGCTTTAATGGGCGAACAGCCCAACCCTTGGGACCGACTTCAGCCCCAGGTTGCGATGAGCCGACATCGAGGTGCCAAACCTCCCCGTCGATGTGAACTCTTGGGGGAGATCAGCCTGTTATCCCTAGAGTAACTTTTATCCGTTGAGCGACGGCCCTTCCACTCAGAACCGTCGGATCACTAAAGCCGACTTTCGTCCCTGTTCGACTTGTAGGTCTCACAGTCAAGCTTGCTTCTGCTTTTACACTCGTCGGCTGATTTCCAACCAGCCTGAGCAAACCTTTGCGCGCCTCCGTTACCTTTTAGGAGGCGACCGCCCCAGTCAAACTGCCCACCTGATACTGTCCGGTCCCCGGATGACGGGTGACCGTTAGAACCCTAGCTCTGAAAGAGTGGTATCTCACCGTTGGCTCACCATCACCCACAAGCAATGGATCAAAGCCTCCCACCTATCCTGCGCATTCAGAGCCCGGGCACAATACCAAGCTACAGTAAAGCTTCATAGGGTCTTTCTGTCCGGGTGCACGTAGTCCGCATCTTCACAGACAATTCTATTTCGCCGAGCCTCTCTCCGAGACAGCGCCCAGATCGTTACGCCTTTCGTGCGGGTCGGAACTTACCCGACAAGGAATTTCGCTACCTTAGGACCGTTATAGTTACGGCCGCCGTTCACCGGGGCTTCAGTCGCTAGCTTCGCTTACGCTGACCAGCTTCCTTAACCTTCCGGCACTGGGCAGGCGTCAGCCCCCATACATCGTCTTGCGACTTAGCGGAGACCTGTGTTTTTGGTAAACAGTCGCCTGGGCCTCTTCACTGCGACCACCTTGCGGTGGCACCCCTTATCCCGAAGTTACGGGGCCATTTTGCCGAGTTCCTTAGAGAGAGTTATCTCGCGCCCCTCGGTATTCTCTACCACCCCACCTGTGTCGGTTTCGGGTACAGGCCATCATGCCTTAACGGGTATAGGGCTTTTCTTGGAAGCTTGACATCACCCACTTCGCTGCCGTAGCAGCTCGTACTCACGCCTCAGCTCAAAGTGTTTTCGCCACTTCTCAACGCCTTGAACGCTTGAACCAGTAACCAACATCTGGCTGGGCTAGCCTTCTCCGTCCCCCTTCCCAAAACATGACAGGTACAGGAATGTTGACCTGTTGTCCATCGACTACGCCTTTCGGCCTCGCCTTAGGTCCTGACTAACCCTCCGCGGACGAGCCTGCCGGAGGAACCCTTAGGGTTTCGGGGCATGGGATTCTCACCCATGTTTTCGCTACTCAAGCCGACATTCTCACTTCCATGCAGTCCACGCCCGCTTACGCTAACGCTTCGCCCCACATGGAACGCTCCCCTACCATTTGTATGTTCCTAAGAACATTTAAATCCGCAGCTTCGGTAGACTACTTAGCCCCGTTCATTTTCGGCGCAGGATCGCTCGACCAGTGAGCTATTACGCACTCCTTTGAGGATGGCTGCTTCTAGGCAAACCTCCTGGTTGTCTGGGCAATCCCACCTCCTTTATCACTGAGTAGTCATTTGGGGACCTTAGCTGGCGGTCTGGGCTGTTTCCCTTTCGACCATGGAGCTTATCCCCCACAGTCTGACTGCCTAGTTTCACACAGGGTATTCAGAGTTCGTCTCGATTTGGTACCGCTCTCGCAGCCCGTACCGAAACGGTGGCTTTACCCCCCTGCTATAGCACTAGACGCTACGCCTCAACGTATTTCGGGGAGAACCAGCTAGCTCCGGGTTCGATTGGCATTTCACCCCTAACCACAGCTCATCCGCTGATTTTTCAACATCAGTCGGTTCGGACCTCCACTTGGTATCACCCAAGCTTCATCCTGGCCATGGTTAGATCACCCGGGTTCGGGTCTATAAACACTGACCAACGCCCTATTCAGACTCGCTTTCGCTATGGCTCCACCATTTCCGGTTTAACCTGCCAGTGCCTATAAGTCGCCGGCTCATTCTTCAACAGGCACACGGTCATCCTATGAGTAGGACTCCCATTGCTTGTAAGCTCACGGTTTCATGTTCTGTTTCACTCCCCTCCCGGGGTTCTTTTCACCTTTCCCTCGCGGTACTGTTTCGCTATCGGTCACACAGGAGTACTTAGCCTTACGAGGTGGTCCTCGCGGATTCACACGGAATTTCACGTGCTCCGTGCTACTCGGGATACAGCTAGGCCAGTTTCGTTTTCGCGTACGGGGCTTTCACCCTCTATGGCGCGCCTTTCAAACGCTTCCACTAACGTCCCTGGTCCACGTTGCTGTCCCACAACCCCGATGGTCGGAACCATCGGTTTAGGCTCTTCCCCGTTCGCTCGCCGCTACTTAGGGAGTCGTTTTTACTTTCCTTTCCTCCAGCTACTAAGATGTTTCAGTTCGCTGGGTTGGCTCGCGCCACCCTATGGATTCAGGTGGCCGTTCTAGGGGTTGCCCCATTCGGAGATTCCCGGATCAAAGCGTGTTTCCAGCTCCCCGAGACTTTTCGCAGGTAACCACGTCCTTCATCGCCTCTGTGTGCCAAGGTATCCACCGTGAGCCCTTTGTAGCTTGACCAATTAACACTCCCAACGTTCAGGGTTGTTGAGACCCATTCTTCTGCTTTCACCTCTCTCCGCCCTTTGATCTCTCGGTCTCCCGAATAATCTGGAGCTTTGATGGTTTGAAAGACAGAATCAAACTCTTCCCTCCTCGGCGGAGTGAAAAGACGCTGGAAGCTCTCGGCTCTAAACTCAAGAATCTCCCAGCCAGACGCTCCCATCACTTGGCAGTACCAAATGATGCTCACATCCGTCTGGGCATCTATGAGATGCTTTCTTTATCCAGACTTACCTATACAGTTGTCAAGGTTCTTTGCTAGAGTCACTGACCTTTGGCTCGCACCAAAATCAGCGAGTCCAGCTTCCTTTCAACCACTGTCAACCTTGGATTCACAATGAGCGTGATCCAAGCGATTAGGAATGAAAGGAGGCTGGAGTCCTCAGCTGAACATGTCTTGTCACCTCACCCATCAAAATGCATCCTGTTGCCGCTTCATGGTGGTGGTCTTTACCTCGTTGGATGGAGGTTAGCGGACTCGAACCGCTGACATCCTGCTTGCAAAGCAGGCGCTCTACCAACTGAGCTAAACCCCCAAACACGAATGGGCCATCCTGGACTTGAACCAGGGACCTCACCCTTATCAGGGGTGCGCTCTAACCACCTGAGCTAAT
>NZ_JAGQCD010000092.1 GCF_024345975.1 Cyanobium sp. Cruz-8D1
GAGCCTTCTCTGCTGCCTTGGCTGCCCCTGTCACACCCAACCTGATCGGTACATGGACGGTTGAAGGGAAGGGGGCCGTGCTCTGCAAAGTCGAAGCATCGAGATGCAAGACCCATCATCATGGTGATTTCAGTGATCTCAATGCCGTTGCTCAAATCACCAAGCAACAGGGTCGGGTTTTTCACGGAGTCTTCAAATCAAAGTACGCAACTGAGAAGTTTGTCGGCACGCTCGGCCATGACAATGCCACCATGTACATTGTCGATGAGGACGGGTTTACGGATGGCAAGATCATCAGTCCCAACCAGATTCAGGTTGTTTATCGTCACACCTCTGATTTCGATTCCGTCGTCGACATTGGTACCTGGACCCGCCGCTGAGTGAGCCTGTTCAGAGCAGCCAGCCGGGCCGCAGCAGCAACAGCAGGGCCAGGGCCACCATCACGACACCACTGATGAGCTTCAGCCACCGGCCCGTGCCTTCGGTGAGTTTGCTGCTGCTCAGCGCCAGCACGGCGAACCCAACCATCAGGGCGTCGTCGGCGATGTAGCCCACGATGTAGAGGCCCAGGTAGCCGTAATGGGCGGCCGCAGCAAGGTTCTGTTGACTGAGCACAGCGGTGTAGACCGCCGGCAGTCCGGCGATCCAGAGCGTGATCAGCCGCAGGGCCTGGTTGATCGACGGGTTCATCGGCCTGGAGGCTTGATCCTTCAGTGTGGGAAGCAACGAAGCAAGGGCCTTGCGATCTTGGTGGTTCGTTGCGGATGGCTCGAGGCGTTGCAGCCAGGCCGGCTCGGCGTGGGTGCCGCCGAAGTCGCCGGCCACCATCAGCACCCCGCCAGCAACCCCCAGGCCTACGCGCCTTCTGTGGTCACCACGGGCTCACCGGCCGCCTTCCAGCCTTCGATGCTGGGTGCAAAGCCCTTCACCTGGTGGCGGCCCTCCAGCTGCAGCGCCATCACTCCCATGGCAGAGCGAAAGCCGCTGGAGCAATAGAGCACCACCTTTCGCTCTGGGGAAATCTCAGCCACGTGGCGGCTGAGATCGTTCAACGGTCTGTTGATGGCTCCGGCAATGTGTCCCGCCCGGTACTCGGCAGGGGTTCGCACGTCAATCAGCGACACGTTGCCGCTGGCAAGCAGGCGCTTCAGGGCTGGAACCGATCGAATCGCGTGAAAATCATCCGGCAGGTTGAAGAGGTACTGCTCCACTGCGGCGTCAATGGCAGCGGCCTCGCCAGCAGCAACCGTGGCATCCGGAAGAGCGATCGCGGTGGCCGCAGCGGCGCCCTGAGGCGCTGAGATCAGCAGGCAGAGGGCGATAGCGACCCCCAGCAGGAGCGAGCGAAGGCGAGACATATGGGGTTTTGACACATCCTAGGGGGATTGATCATGCTGGAGGCCAGAGGTTTTCCCTATTCGGCACTCACCTTGCCGCGAAAAGCAATGTAATTATAGATGTTGTAGAAGAGCATGATGGGAATCAGCACGCCGATGAACGTGAGCATGAATACCATCGAACTCACCGACGACGACGCCTGAAAGATCGTGACCGACGGAGGAATCACCGCCGGAAACACCATTACCCCCAGGCCAGCAAAGCTGAGGATGAACAGCATTACGGTGTAAGCGAAGGGCCATACCTCCTGCTGCATCGCCAGGCTGCGGAACAGCTGAACGATCAGGGCGACACCCAGCAGCGGCAATACAACAAAGAAGGGCAGGAAGGCGGGATCAAACAGGCGCTGCCGCAGCGTTTCCGACGCGAACGGTGCCGTGAAGGTGATCAGCAGGGCCCCTCCCAGGGTGGTGGCAGCCGCCAGGCGGGCGGTGCGCACGTGCAACTGCTGCAGCTCACCACTGGTTTTGAGGATCAAGTAGGTGGAGCCGATCAGCACGTAGCCCTGGATGAGCGTGAGAGCCACCACCAGGCTGCTGGGGTTCACCCAGATCCAGGCGGAGCCGATGAAGTGGCCTGCGGCATCGGTGGGGATGCCAGAGAGCACCGTGCCCAGACAGATGCCCTGGGAGCCAGCGGCCAGCACGCTGCCAGTACCGAACATCAGGTTCCAGGGGCGCTTGTTGATGGCGTTTTCGCGAAACTCGAAGGCGACGGCCCGCAGGATCAGCCCCAGGATCATCAGGTAGATGGGGCCGTAGAGGGCCTTGAGGATGGTGCCATAGGCCAGGGGAAAGGCTCCGAACAAGGCCCCGCCCATCAGGACGAGCCAGGTTTCGTTGGCATCCCACACATTGCCGAGGCTCGTCATCAGGATCGTGCGCTGGGATTCGCTGGGGGAGGTGAGCGAGAGGATGCCCACCCCCAGATCAAAACCATCGAGGATCACATAGAGCAGCAGGAACAGGGCCAGGATCACAAACCAGACCGTGGGCATGAACCATTCGAGGAACTCCATGTTCAAACATTCCCCGATCGGTCGGGAAGAATCACGGGGGCGGCAAGGCCAGGCGGCTCAAGGGTGAGATTCGGTCCCTTGGCGATGATCCGGGAGCCGAAATACAGCGCGAAGACCAGCAACACCGTGTAAAGCACAGCGAACACACTCAAGCTGGTGAGGACCTCGCCCACCGGCAGAACCGAGGCGGCATCGGCGGTCCGCAGCTGGCCGTAGACCGTCCAGGGCTGGCGGCCCACGCAACGCACCACCCACCCGGATTCAATCGCCAGGTAGCCGGCTGGAGCCGAAAGGATCCAGGCCCAGCTGAACCAGGGCCACTGGGCGAAGCTGGCGGCGCTGAGGCCGCCTCGCCACCAGAGCAGCAGGCTGAGGGCCATCAGGGCCGCCGCAGCCAGGCCGATCGCCACCATCATCCGGAAGGCATAGAAGAGCAGACCCACCATGTGGGGCCGCTGGTCGGCGGGCCAGCTGTTGAGCCCACGCAGGGGTTGGCTGAGCTGCGGGCGCGTCTCCAGGATCCAGCTGAAGGCGCCAGGCACCGACAGACTCCAGCGGTTGCTGCCGCTGGCCTCATCGGGGGAAGCCAGCACGGTCCAGGCCGGGGAGCTGCCGGCGGCCTGGTCGTCCCAGAGGGCCTCGATCGCGGCCAGCTTGGTGGGCTGATGCTCGGCCACCTGCACGGCGCTTTCGTGGCCGGCCAGGATCTGCAGCGGCGCCACCGCCAGCAGGATCACCAGCGCCAGCTTGAAGGAAAACAGGAAGAACTCCGGTGCCTTCTGGCGCATCAGCGACCAGGCACTGATCGCGGCCACCACCAGCATCGAGGTTTCCACCGTGGCCAGAGCCATGTGAATCACGCTCCTCACCATGAAGGGGTTGTTGATGGCGGCGAAGTAGTTCTGCACATGAAAATGGCCTTCGGAAAAAGTACCGCCCGACGGAGTCTGCAGCCAGGAGTTGGCACTGAGAATCCAGAACACCGAGAGGTTGGCGCCGAAAGCCACCATCACGGTGGACAGGGCTGATTCAAAGTGTGTCACAAGCGCGCTGGTCTGAGCTGCCAGCGTTGGGTTCGCTGAGCGAGCTTGCTCCTTCTCTGTGCGCGAAACCGGCTCTGCTGCAACCGATCTAGATCTGATCAGC
>NZ_JAGQCD010000093.1 GCF_024345975.1 Cyanobium sp. Cruz-8D1
CCGAGCTGCCGCCGGTCCTCCCGGGACCCTGGGCCTGGCTGGCTTCTGACCTTGCCTGGCAGACCAATGCGCTGCGGCCCGTGCACCAGCCGGCGCCGCTGCCGCTGCCGGATCCGCCCAACCCTGGGCTCCCTGCCTCACCAGGCAACACCTGGACCCCACGGCCTCGTGTGCTGCAGCCCCCGGTGGAGCAGGGTGTGGCCTGGCTGGGGGATCTCGAGGCGCTCCAGTCGCCCGGTGTGCTGCCGCCCCAGCCCCGCGCCCAGCTGGCTGGTTGCTCCCTGCTCACGGCCGGCTTTCCTTTCGGGGAGGGGGGCATCGGCCGGCTGGTGCAGAGCCAGCTGGGCGAGGCGATCGAGTTCGTGCTCAAGCCCCAGCGGGTGATCGTCATCGAGCCCGGCGACAGCCTGCGGGTCCTGGCCGAGCGCTACGGCACCACGGTCCAGACCCTGCGCCATCTCAACCCCTCCCTGCTCTCCCTCGACACCGTGCTCACCGCAGAGGGCGACACCTTGCTCAGCCTCGCCGGCCAGTACGGCACGACCGTCGAGTGGCTGATGGCCAACAACACGACCCTGGAGCGCTGGGGCGGCCACACCGTGGTCGATGGCGACAGCCTCAAATCCCTTGCCGAGCTGTACGTCACCACCGCAGACACCCTGCGGCTCTACAACGCCCCCACCTACGACTTCTTCTCGCGCTCCGAGCCGTTGCCCGTTGGCGCCCACCTGGTGGTGCCGCTGGTGCGACCCTCGACTCCCCTAGACCCAGGCCAGAACCTGCTGGTGCCGCTCTACCGCCCCGGGACCCTGCTGCCCTTCGACAGCTGGATCCATCTGCCGAAAGCGCGCCGCATCGCGGCGGACCCGGACGACCGCAGTTACCTCGATGCGCCGGAACCAGAGCCGGAGCCGGCACCTGAACCGACGCCTTGATCCTCAGGCGCAACGGACAGGCCATGGAGCTCAACAGGAGCCGGCGCTCCAGCCAACTGCTTGTACTTTCGAAGTGTCACGGCCAGGGAGTAGCGATGCGAGCCATCTCCGTACACCTCGATGACGCCAGCGCAGCCAGGCTGGACAGCCTCCGCCAGACCCTCGGCCTCAGCCAGAGCGAGGTGGTCCAAGCCGGCCTCGCGTTGCTGCAGCGACAAGCCGTCAGCCCCGCAGCACTGGCCGAGCGGCTCGGGCTGATCGGCTGCTTCTCCAGTGGGGACCCAGGCAGCGGCCCCACCAGCCATGGGCGGAACCACTCGGCAGTTCTGCGCCAGAAGCTGAGCCGGCAACTGCAGCAGCAACGACAGATCACGCCGAGGTCTGCCATCTGATCCCGGCGGATGTGCCCCCACGCTTTCTCAGCTGGGTTGCACTCGGTGGTCTGAGCGTCGCTGACCTGACTGGCTCCGCCCTGGAGGTGATGGCCAGCTGGATGCGGCAGTACGGCGATCTGCCGATGGATCTGGCCGATGCCTCGCTGCTCTGGCTGGCCCATGAGCATGGGTTGCGCCGCATCGCCACGCTCGACTGCCGTGATTTCGGCGTCTACCGACTGCCTGGCGGCGAAGGCCTCGAAAACCTGTTGGAGGCTTGAAGGCGTCGTTCCGGCTGACTGGCTCAAGCCACAGGCCGTCGCAGGAGAGGGCGGCTGGCAATAGCCGGTGACGTCAACTGGGGTCGATCCCCGGGAGTGCAGCACCGATGGGCCTCACTCTGATAGAGGCAGTCCCCCCTCCCGCAGCCGTATCACAGCGCCCCGTACTCCCTCGCCGCCTGCCGCAGGACGGTTAGGGCCTCCTCCTCCAGCCGCTGCTGCTGTTCGGGTTCGAGACCCATCACCTTCTGGATTTGGCGCCGGTTGAGCGGATGCTCGCGCAGGTAGCGGTGCCAGAGCAGCCGCTGTTGCTCCGCGCTGAGGCGCTGCAGGAGCAGGGGCAACAGGGAACGCTTGGGTCGGCGCCATCGGCGGGAGCGGCGATCCGCTCCAGCAACGGCAACCCAGCGCCCTCACCATCACAGCCTCCGGGACGGTCCAATTCGGCGGTGGCCTTGCGCCACCAGATCAGCAGCAACCCCTCCAGAACGGCTGGGGCAACGGGGGAGTGTCGGGTTCCGCAGCGCTGCGCCAACCACTCCAGGCTGGGCAGCGAACCGGTGAGCGTCTGCTGCTCCCTGGCCAGCCGCTGCGCTCGCAGCACCAGGGCCGCCTTGTCATGGGGCAGGCGGATCATCCGCCGACCCCGGCGCTTGCACTCCGAAAACCCCCGCCGCACCCAGAAGGTGGCATAGGTGGAGAAGGAGTAGCCAAGGCTCGGGACGTACTTCTCGGCTGCCCGCAGCAGGCTGATCGCTGCCTCCTAGAAGGCATCGGCGGTGCCCTCGTCCTCAGGTGGCAATGAGGAGCGATGGCGGCACCAGGCGTGGCAGATCAGGCGGAGGTTGTGGAGCACCAGCTGGTCCCGCGCCCGCAGCGCACTCCGGCGCACCGGCTCCGGGGCGTGATCCGCGCCATCGGGGTGCTGTTGCCAGCGGTGGATGCGGCGGGCGAGTTCGAGCAACGTCCGCTCCGAGAGCGGCTGGTGGCGGCTTGTGGCATCAAGCCAGGCGCGCACCGAGGGAGAGGTGCGGGATGACGGGAGATCCTGGGCAAACTTGGCGGCCGGTGCTGACGCGGGGAACGACTTGGCCATGGGGCTGGATCGCCAGTGGCGATCGGAGGCGTGATGGCCGCGATCGTGCCTATTGCAACTCGAATGCAACTCGAATCGGCAATGGCTCAGCCGGTCTTCCTGTCAGGTTTTGCTGATCAGCCTGGAGAATCAGCTCTTGCTCGAGGACCGCCGTCGCCGTGCCCTGTCGATGGGGGTCACCGCCGCCACCGGACACTTCTGGTTCTGATGACGAGCCAGATCCAGCAGCGCATCGGCCAGCTCCCTGGGACCCTGCTCCAGCTGCTTGGCCTAGGAGGCTGTTGCGCATAGATCACTGCCGACCTTCTCCACAGACGCCCATGAATCTGCCCAGATCCTTGTGACTGCAATGGATCTGGGCGAGAGAATGGGGCATGCAGAAGCCCAAGACCTTCCG
>NZ_JAGQCD010000094.1 GCF_024345975.1 Cyanobium sp. Cruz-8D1
CCTCGATGCCGAACGCCCCCAAGTCACGCGGCGACCGCGCCGAGCGTGAGGCCGCCGAGCTGCTCACCCTGCTGCTGGGCCTGCCGATCCGCCGCAAGCTCGGTGCCGGCCGCCTTGATGACGCCGGCGACCTCGATGGCCTCAGCAATTTCGTCCTCCAGGTCGCCGACTGGAAGGACTCGGCCCGTGCAGTCCGCGAAAAGCCGCAAGGCGCCGAACAGCAGCGGCTCAACGCCCAGGCACCCCACGCGGCCACCTTGGTGCGCTTCCGCGGCGGCACCTGGCGCGTGGTGCTCACCCCCGAGCAGTGGGCGCGGCTGGTGCTGGAGCTACGCGCTCCTGCGGCGACGCCCCCCTTACGGCCAACGCCATCCGGCTCTTCCTCACCTCTGGCCGCCTGATCCCTCCCGCCTGAGTCCTCTCCCCAGCCATTCCCATGTCGTCCAACGCTGACCACGCCAACTACCCCAGCCAGGAGTCCCGCGACCGCTTCGGGGAAACGCTCACGGCCTGGATGGAGCGGGTCGGCTGGAGCCATGACATCCCCCTGCGCTGGGGCAGGGCGGCCGGCTTTCCCACGGTCGCCGATTCCACCTTCAACCGCCTGCAGCGCGGCAAGATCGCCCAGCCGTACCCGGTGACCTTCATCCAGTTCGGGATCATCAACGACCGGCTCGCCCGGCGCGACTACGGCCTCAGTGAGACCGACCCGCTGCTGCCGCGCATCGCCCGCCAGCGTCCGATCGAGCATGAGGACGGCCGGATCTGGAGCGCAACGGATTTCTTCTCGCATTTCATCGGCGAGCTCGATCCGCCCAGCTGGGCCATGGAGCAATCGCTACCCACCCTGGAAGAAGCTGTCGCCGCCAGCGGCCAGGTGGTCGCTGCCTTCAAGGCCACAGCGGATGCGGCGGATCTGCTTCTGCCGCAGGCCTGGCAGTCGCTGGCCGCCCTGGCGGCCGTTGACCAGGGCCCGGTGCTGCCGGCGCTGAACAGCGAGGAGCTGGAGACGCTGCGGATGGTCCTCTCCGGCTGGCACACCTGGACACCCCAGCAGCTGCGCGAGCTGCTCGACCTCGACGGCGAGCTGCGGCCCCTGCAGCTCCTGAACTACTGGAAAGCCACCACCACAAGCTAGCGTTAGTGCTCCATAGCGTATAGAGTAGAGGGCTTAGAGACCCTTTCCCATGCGTGCCTCCGCTGCTGCTCCTGAGCAGGACACCACCTACCCGGAATCCCTGGAGCTGGCCCTGCTGGCCTTCCACCGCACCATCGGACCCATCCGCAAGTCGTCGGAGGCCAAGTACGGCAAGTTCGCCGACCTCAACACCGTCCTTGAGGCCGTCACCCCGGTCCTGGCCGAGCAAGGGCTACTGCTCACCCAGACCATCGCCGCCAGCGACAGCAACGGCAGTTGCCTGCTGATCACCAGGCTGGTCCACGCCCCCAGCGGCGAGGAGGTCTCCTCGTCCTGCCCGATCCCCACGCTCCAGGAGCTTCTCGACCGCGTGCACCAACTGCGCAGCGAGGTGCTCAACCGCTATCCCCTCGATCTCCAGCTGGCGGCCATCGGCGCCCTGCCGCCGCTGCTGCCACCGCGCAACCTCGAGCCCACCGCAGAGTTGCCGCCGCCGCCGCTGCGTCAGCCGGGCCTGCGGATGGAGGACCAGCTCAAGGGCCTCTACACCCTGCTGGGCCAACTGGGCACCACCACCAATCCCTTGCATGGCTTCGGGGGGATCATCACCTACCTGCGCCGCTATCAGGTGCTCTCGCTCCTGTCGCTGGCGGCCTCTGACGATGACGGCGAATCCTTCGGCGGCCAGGGCAGCGCCGCCCAGGCGCCTCGCGGCCTGCCGAGCCAGCCCCCAGAACAGACCGCCCCGGAGCCGGCCCGTTCGCGTGCTCGCCGGACTATGGCTCCCAAGCCACAACCGACTCCGGTAGCTTCTTCGGCAGCCATTCAGGACGGGCAGGCGACGGCACAGGTGCAGCCAGCTCAGGAGCTGCGAGCGCAAGAGCAGCGACCTCAAGGGCAGCCCACTGAGCCGGTGCTCCAGCCCGCCCCCCAGCGGGCACCCCAGCGGGCCCCGCAAGCGGCTCCCCAGGCCAGCGACAGCAGCGATCAGCCGCTCAGCCAGAGCGAGGTGCAAGGACTGATCGCGCTGATCCGCACCCTGCCCACCGAGAAGGTGCCGCACCTGGTCGCCCGCTTCCGCGAGCAGTTCCAGTTGCCCGCCACGGCCCTGGCCTCCGACTACATCAAGACGGCGGCCCACGCCCTCTTCATCCGCGAGCAGGTCGACGCGCTCAGACCAATCGAGGCGGCGATCTGATCGGTCACGCCTCTTCCATCCATTCGCACTCCACTGATGAGCAGCACACTCCCCAACGCAGGCCCGCCACCCGACACCGGGCTGGGCGTCATTGACATCGACGGCGACTTGCTGAGAGAAGTGCTGCGCCACCCAGTCGGTGCCTGCGGCTGGATCCTCCAGCACCGAGACGGACAGCTCCAGGCCGAACTCACCGAGGCCTTGGCCAAGGTCCTGCTCGCCTGCGCTGATAACGAGCGACCCGGCGAGATCACCCTCAAGATCCGAGTCGCCAACAACCCCGATTACCCAGGTCAAATGATCCTCTCGGATCAGATCCTCACCAAGCTGCCTCCCAAGGCGACGGCGGCGCCGTACCTGTTCGATCGCGATGCCTTACGGCTGGCCGGTGAACTTCCAGGCCAGCTCTCGATCCCCCTCGCTTCTTGATCCATGGGACTTCCCAAGCTCACGATCAAGCTGTTCCCGCCCAAGCCGGGCAAGTCCTATGCGGGCAGCGGCAACTTATCGATCCCAATCGCCGATGTTCACGCCTTCGCGGAGTGGCTGCTTGGCCAACAGGGTGAACACGACGAGTACCTGCAGCAGCCCGTCGTCCGATTGCTGGCCTTCGAATACAACAACACCAGCAGGGGTGGCAGCACCTACCGCACGATTCAGCTCAAGGACCCGGCGGACCTTGGCGGCCCGCCGCTGCCTGCGGGTGGCGGGGATGGCAATCG
>NZ_JAGQCD010000095.1 GCF_024345975.1 Cyanobium sp. Cruz-8D1
GCCGCAGGGTCAGGCGACGGCAGAAACGGCCCTGGTTCTCGCGGATCGAACTGCCACCGCCTCCTCACCCCACGGCGCCAATGGGGATCGCATAACGGTCTCACCTGAGATGTGTCCGTCAGTCAGCCGCCAGACACCAAGCGAGCTTTTAATGAGAAGCAGCCGAGGAAATTCTTATCGATTCCCCTTGTGACTAATTAGTCAAATGTCGTTTATCAAGAACCTTTATGACGAAATTCGATGTGACCGAGTGGCGCACATTTAAGCAGGTACAATTGAGTTATTTGTCAAGTTACAATGAAGCTTTTTAAATTACTAAATTGTGGAGTTGCAATTAGCGTGCTTGCATCGACACCTAGCGACTTGTTGGCTCAAAACATGATCCATACAAAAAAGTTTGTGGAATGGCAAAAAACCTGCATTAAAATGCATTTATACGAAAGATCTCCTAGAATGACAAGCCTGGGAAGATTTGGCATCAATCTTGAGCTACCAGTGAATTATGACTTTGATCTTGATGCCAGATATAGCGATGAAGTGTTTATAGCCCGCATCGAGGACTTGGCGGCAATACGTTGCAATAAGCTAGCCAAAACTCTCCATAATCTGGAATTACCAGGCGGGGGCATGTCAACAATAATAATTACGGAAAGGGAGAGATTACCAGATAAAACCAACATTTTTGCAGATGCTGTTAATGTACTCGGAAAGAAGACCCCAATCTATTCAGAGCGCGGTGCTTATTGGATATCATTCTACAATCCAAAAACAAATCGCCCTATTCACATAAGCTGGGATACGGATCTTGATGACTTTTCAAGGCTGTTGAAATCAATTCAGCTAGATTAATAAATTAAGCCTGCTTGTCTCATAAGCAACCATCTTCGATTAGAGCAACTTGTCTCTCTTTTCTCTCAGCAGACTCTGACGGTCCTGCCCCTGGTAGGTGAGGCAAGTGTGGAGAGAGGCTTGGCTGAGACTCGAGGTGGGCAGTGTCATCTTCTATATGTGGGAATGGGGCGCCGGATGGTCCGTAGGGGCAGACTCAAGGCTTATTCAGGACCGCTGTGTGTACCCCTCGCAAGGCAGATCTTTTTACATATGGGGCCAGATTGGCTGTTCCTAACCAATGACCCTGTCCCTGCTTTCTCGAGCAGCCCAAACATGTCTGGCCCAGCCGGGTTTGTAGCCGCGTTCCTGTTCCCGTTGCAGCAGCTGCTCGTAGGTGCGGCAGCCGGCTGCCGGGTGCCTGCGCTTGGGCCTCTGCTGCTGGTTGGGTTTGGGCCGGTGGCGGGCGGCGCCCGTGACTTCAACAAGCTCGCCTTCAAGTTGCTGCAGCCCGCGGCGCTGCTCTTGTCGCTCGTCAGCCAGGAACAGATGGCCGCAGTCGGGGCATACCTGTGCCGCGCTGGGGCAGCTGCAGAAGCAGAGCGGGCAGTCCTTGATCGGGATCGAGACTCCTTCACGGCGCCTGCGGCCGGCCAGGTTCCATTCGCGCTCATCGGTGGGCAGGCCGTGGCGATGGGCGTTGCCCACGTGATCAAGGATCACCGCCTCGCTCTTCCCTGGCGCGGGACGCAAGGCCCGGCCCACCATCTGCAGATAGAGGCCCAAGGAAGCGGTGGGCCGCATCAGAATTGCGCCGCCGACTGAGGGGATGTCAGTGCCCTCGGAAATGATCATGCAGCTGGTGAGCACCTCCACCTCGCCGGTGCCAAGCCCGGCGATCAGGCGTTTGCGTTCCTCGGCAGGGGTGCCGCCGCTCACCGACGCGGCCCGGATTCCCGCAGTGCGGAAGGCCGCGGCCATCTGCTCGGCGTGCTCGATCGTGCAGCAAAAAACAATGGCCGTGCCGGGGTGAAGCCGGCGGCGGTAGTGCGACACCACATCACCAATGGCGGCCCGGTCCCCGTAAGCGCGTGCCGCCTGCTCAAGATCGAACTCGCCCATGCGGCGGCGCAGTTTGCTGTTGCGGGCTCCAGGCCAGGAGAAGACCTTGGGCCTGGCCAGCCACCCCTGCTCCACCAGCCAGGCCGCTGAGGGCCCGAGCACCAGGGCCTCGAAATAGCCGCCGGCCTCCACGCCGAGCCCTTTGCCATCGAGCCGCTCTGGGGTCGCGGTCTTGCCGATCAGGTGGGCGCCAGGCCAGGCCTCGATGATCCGGCCCCAGACGTTGCCGGCGACCAGGTGGTGGGCCTCGTCCTGAATGATCAGATCCGGCGGTGGCAGCTGCTCCAGCCGCCGGGCCACGGTCTGCACCGAGCCCACGGCGACCTGGCGGCCCTGCAGCCGTTGGCCGGGGGCGATCACATCCGGCTCCAGCCCCCAGGCCCGCACTGTGCCCGTGAGCTGTTCGATCAGCTCAGCCCGGTGGGCGAGCACCAGCACCCGCCGGCCCTTGCGGGCCGCCCCCTGAACGATGGCGCCGATGGTCTGACCCTTGCCCGCACCGGTGGGCATGACGGCGCAGACCCGGCGGTGGACCTTTAGGGCGGCGCGGAGGTCGGCCAGCAACTGCTGCTGGTAGTCACGCAAAACGATTGGAGCCATTGAGATCACAGGCAACCAGGACAGATGCTAGCCATATCCCTCAGCAGGCTTAGCCTAACGAGGGCTGGCCTGAGCCACTAAGCTGCAGTCCACGAGCACAACTCCGATGTCTGACTACGCAATGCCGTTGAGCATTTCGATCACCCACGAGCAGCTGGCCTGGCTGGATGCACGCAGGCGCCACGGCTCCCTGAGCCGCTCAGCTGCCCTGCGCCAGGTGCTGGATAGCTTCATCCTCAGCGAGGCGCTCGCTTCCTCAGACCGCGGATCCGCTCCACGCGACGTGGTCCTCAGCCAGGGCTGGTGAGCGATCCGTCATGGCCTCTGATGCCATTGCTGCGGCCAACGGCCGCTGGCCGGAGAT
>NZ_JAGQCD010000096.1 GCF_024345975.1 Cyanobium sp. Cruz-8D1
GTCTCGATCCCCCGGCGCGCCACGACACGCTCGACGCTGGCGTTGTAGGCCTCCACCGGATACAGCTGCGGCTGGGCGCTGCAGAAGATCACATGCGTGTTCACGCCCACCCCGCTGCTGGCCTGGAAGATGTCGTCGGCCAGGTACATCACCTTCTGCGGGGCCCCCCCGCATTTGATCGGTGTGGCGGGATGGGTGAACAGGGCCGTTCCACCACGGAAGTCGCGGATCGCCTTCCAGGTGGCGGCGATGTGGGGGTGGGAGTAGTTGCTGACGACGCCGTGCTGGCCGAGGGCCTCCGGCAGGCCCTGGATGCGGCTCCAGTCGAGCTTCAGGCCCGTGGCCACCACCAGCACCTCGTAGCTGAGGCTGGCGCCGGCCGCGGTGATCACCCGGCGGGCCTCCGGCTCGAAGCAGGCGGCGCTGTCCTGGATCCAGACGGCACCGGCCGGGATCACGGCGGCCTCCGGTCGCTGGGTCTGGGCGTAGGGGAGCAGGCCGGCGCCGGCCAGGATCCAGCCGGACTGGTACTCGTGAACGGAGGCGGGCTCCAGGATCGCCACATCCAGGCCGGGGCGGGTGCGCAGCAACTGGGCGGCGACGGTGATCCCGGCGGAGCCACCGCCCACGATCAGAACCCGGTGGTGACGGTGGTGTTTCGCTACGGATTCGCCCATCTCACGGCCATGCTCTTCGTCCCAACCTGGGTCGGGCCCCAGCCGACACGCCGCCCGCCACACACAAGTTAATGCGCTAAAACGCATAAAAAGATAAAATCAGTTGAAACCTCGCCGGTCGCGCCGATGCCTCCAGCTCCGCTGCGGCTGCAGAAGCATGGGGGCATCTTCACCGCGGTGAACCCCTCCGACTGGCTGCGGCACTGGCGCCACCCCAATCACCTGATGCTGGCGGTGCCCTGGCCGGGCTTCTTCGGGCTGATCGCCGCGGGGTATCTGCTGCTCAACCTGCTGTTCGCCCTGATCTTCTGGGTCGATCCCCATGGCATTGCCGGGGTGGCTGGCGAGACCACCAGTTTCCTCGAGGCCTTCTTCTTCAGCGTTCAGACCCTGGGCTCAATCGGCTATGGCGCTTTCCATCCCAGCAGCCTGTTCACCCATCTGGTCGTCACCGTCGAATCGTTGCTGGGACTGATCGTGATCGCCCTGACGACGGGGATGGCGTTCAGTCGCTTCTCCCGTTCCACGGCCCGGATCCTGTTCTCGGAGGTGGCCACCGTGCACGACTACGACGGCCAGCCCACCTTGATGTTTCGCCTGGCCAACGAACGCCGCAAGACCATCCTGGAGGCCACGGTTCAGGCCTATCTCGCCATCGATGAGCGCACGACAGAGGGCCATCGGATGCGGCGTCTGCACCCGCTGGCCCTGAACCGCGATCGCTCCCCGCTGTTTCTGCTCACCTGGACGCTGATGCATCCGATCGATGACCGCAGCCCGCTGCGGGGGCGAACAGCCCGGGATCTGGCCGCTGGCGAGGCCGAGATCCTGGTGTCCTTCCGCGGCATTGACGAAACCCTGGAGCGACCGATCTATGCCCATCACAACTACCCCATCTCCCGGGTGTTGTTCGGTCAGGCCTTCGTGGACATGATGCAGGCGGAGGATGATGAGGGCCAACGTTTCGAGTCCGCCAATTTCAACAGGACCCACCTCTGCCCATCCATTGAGCCGTCCTGAGTGGCTGGAGCCAGCTTCCTGACGCTCAGCTCAGCTCCACCAGGGCTTCTCGCCGGTGCGGGGATCGCTCTCGCTCCAGGTGCTGAGCAGCACCCGTTCGTCCTCCACGGCCACATGGGCCAGCGCCAGGGGCAGCGGGGCCGGGCCGCGCACCACGGCCCCCTCCGGGTCGTACTGGCTTCCGTGGCAGGGGCAGATGAACTTGTTTTCGCCGCTGTTCCAGGGGACCACGCAGCCCAGATGCGTGCAGATGGCGTTGAGGCCGATGGCGCCGATGGCGCCCTCTGCTTCAACGATCAGATAGGTGGGATCGCCCTTGAGGCCCTGCACCAGGCTGCGGTCGCCTTCGCTATGGCTGGCCAGCCAGCCGCTGGCCGCGATCGGATTGCCGAGCTCGTCGAGGGCAAGGGCGCCACCCGATGAGCCAGCCTCCCGTGGAGGGATGAAGTAGCGCACCACCGGATAGAGGGCGCCGAGCGCCACCCCGGTGACGGCACCGAAGGTGAGCAGGTTCATGAACTGGCGACGCCCCAGGCTGGGGACCTCGTCTCTGGATGGGAGTGCGGGAATGAAGGTCATGGCTCAGGAACGTCCGATCCATTTATGAGGTGATACGCATACTGTAGAAAAGTCTTGGCAGTGGCGTGGCTCAGCCCGCGGCGGCGGCGAGTGCTGCCTCAACCTCCGGCAGGTGCACGGCATACATGCCCCGCAGGTCACCCACCGTGAAGTCGAAGGCCTTGTCGTCGGGGTAGTTGGCCTTGATGAACCCCGGCCGACTGGTCTTGGTGCCGTGGCAGGCCAGGCAGCTCGGCTCGACGTTGATGCGGCGGTAGTAGTTCAGGCCGGCGCCCTGGTCTGCCACGGCCGGCTCCCAGAGCCCGTTGATCTCAGGGTGTCGGCTGAACAGATCGATCACCTGGCGCTCCTGAGCGTTGGCGGGGGCATGGTCGGGGTTGCGGTATTTGCTGGCCACCTGGCGCACCTGCCAGCCGTTTTCCTTGCCGATGGCGATGGCCCGCATGCCTACGGGCTTGCACACCTCCTTCATCGTTTCGATGGTGGGCTCCTCGGTGCGGCCCTCGAGGGTGGAGGCCAGGGAGATGCGCATCTGATCGAGCTGCTCCATTGCCACAACGGCCTTGGAGAGTGCTGCCGAATCGACCGGCGGCGAGGCCTCTGCTGCCAGGGC
>NZ_JAGQCD010000097.1 GCF_024345975.1 Cyanobium sp. Cruz-8D1
TTCTGGTAGCGGAGTGGCTCACTTTTCGTGTCGCCGCCCCCAGGTTGTCGCCGGCGACAACCTGGGGGCCCTCACCGGCCAACTTGGTTGTCGCGAATCGGCCAAGGGGGTTGACGCGGGACACCCGGGGCCGCTGCGAGTGCTGCGGGGCGGGCTGCTGTTGCTCAGCAACCTCCGCACCAGCAGGCCCTGGAGGTGGACCACACCATCCCCAAAAACCAGGGCGGCTCCGACGCCATCACCAACCTGCAGGCGCTCTGCTTCCGCTGCAATGCAGGCCAGCTACGGCCACCGCGAAGCGGGCAGTGTGTTCTGCGCGCTGGAGGGCAGCGGCCGGGTGCTGCTGGAGAACGAGCTGGCGCGCTGCATCGCCGATGCCTATCCCGTGAGCGAGGGGCACTGCCTGGTGATCCCGCGTCGTCATGTGGCCACGGGCTGGAGCTGCACCAGCCGGCGTGGAACGCCGTGGTGGAGCTGCTGAAGCTGCGGCGGGAGCAGTTCAGTACTGAAGACTCCTCGATCAGCGGCTGGGCTGGTTCTTTGGTTGAAAACCGGGGGCTGAACTCAGGTGAAACGGCGGGGCAGACGGTGTTTCATGCCCATTGGCATCAAATCCCCCGGCGAACAGGTGATGACCAATCCCCCCGCGGAGGCGTTCGGGCGGTCATCAAGGACAAACAGCAGTACTGAACCGTGGCCTGCCCACCGGTCGTGCGGCTGAAGGGGACTGGGGCGGCACGGCCACACCCTGAGCCGGGTTGGCGGCAGCCGCATCACGCCCAAGCCAGAAGGGATCCCATCAGGGGCGATGGCCTGACGGGCCGCCCAAAACCACGAAGCTCCACACGCTCAGGGGCGATCGAGAAGCCTGCCGCACACGTACTTGTGAAGGACACTGCTGATCAGGGTCTGGTAGGGAATGCCCTCCTGCAGGGCACGGGCACGCAAGGCGCCTAGATCCTCACTGGTGAGGCGAATGTTGATGCGCTGATCCTTGGTGGCCGTTGACCTTGCGGAGCCTTCCAGGCGGGAGCGCTCTGCAGCCGTAGCCACCGAACGGAGCGTGCCCGCTTCGAAGGCTTCCAGGATCTCCTGCTCTTCGTGATCAAGGGGGTTCATGGTGCGTCTCCTGGGCGGTAGGCGATGGTGGCTTTGCGGCTGGGAATGATGGTTTTGAGAAAGAGGTGATCGTCGGCCTCGACATAAGGCACCAGATGGACATAGCCGGAGATCAGAACGACAAGAATGCGCTGGCCTGGGTAGCGGGCCTGGTTCGGATGCTCAACGATGTCGAGCAGATCACCGGATTCGATAGCGACCACCACGGCCTCGAAGGAAACTCCTCGTTGAACCTGAAGGACCTCGTTCTTGCCTGAGCTCCAGCGAAAGGGCTTCATGGCAACACCCTAAGACCCTGTGTGCCTTTTGTCATCAGAGGAGCCAGCGGCTTGGTCGAAATTGCTTGCGTGGCCAGCCCTCACCGCTGGGAGAGGGACTGGGGCGGCACAGCCAGACGGGATCCAAGCAGGGGCAGCCTGACGGGCCGCCCAAAGCAAACCTGGCCCGGTCGCCCGGCAGCCGCCACCATCACTCGATGGCCTCCAGCCCCTCTGCTGCCTTCCTCCGCCTGCGCGCGTTCATCGCCGAGCGGATGCGCATGAGCCCCATCCACCAACCGCTCATGCTCATGGAGCTGCTGGGGAGAAGCAGCCCGGCCCCGGCGCAGGACGTGGCCCGGGCAGGCAAACCCTGGGACGCGCATGGCGGCCCGGGTTCACCTTCAACGGCAGCACCACCTATGGCGATGGCCACGACAGCCCGATCAGCGGCTTAGTGAAATACCCCGTTCACCGAATGCGCCCTGCGCCGCACAGATCAGAACGGCAAGGTGGCAGCCACATTGGAGATAGAAGCTGCGGGCTTCCGCGGAGGCGGCATGAACCACGATGCCGCGCACGCCGATCTGTGTGCTGGCCTGCAGCACCCGTTCGAACGCATCGGCGAGCAGGGCGCGAGCGATGCCGCGTCCCTGGACAGTGCGGCAGACCGCCAACCGCGCCAGCACCACCACGGGGATGGGATCGGGCCTGTTGCGCCTGAAACGCCCAGGGGCTGAGGCCACGGCCACCGCGCCGGAGGCCAGAGCCACATACGCCTTGACGATGCCTTCGACGTTGCACACCACGAAGCTTCGGGTCGCACTGCTCTGCTGGTTGGCCAGGGCACGCTGCTGGAGCCAGTGGTTGAGGCCGGAGTCACCGCAGTCAAAGCTGACGGTGCTGTGATGCTGCGCCAGCGGCTGGGGCGCCAGCAGATCCATCAGCGTTACCAGGGCCTCGGTGCCGTCATGGTGCGCTGCAGGCGATCCGTGGGGCTGGGCGGAGCATCGAGCTGGCGGAGAAACTGGTCAAAGTGCTCGGTCGAAACGGCCTGCCAGGCCTGCTGCACCAGCAGCTCACGGGCGGCATTGCGGGCCGCCTGCAGAACGAAGTCGGTTCGGGTGAGGCCGGAGGTACGGACCGCGCGATCAATCAGCGCCTGATCGTCGGGCGTGACCCGCAGATTCCAGCTGAGGCGAGGGGTGGCAGCCACGGATGAACAGCAGGCCTCAAGCCACCCTAGCCCCTCTGGGTAGACGGTGTCTATCCGCATGATCATGGTGCCTATCGACAGGGGCATCACGTTGGGGCCTGACTGACGGACACATCTCAGGTGAGACCGTTATGCGATCCCCATTGGCGCCGTGGGGTGAGGAGGCGGTGGCAGTTCGATCCGCGAGAACCAGGGCCGTTTCTGCCGTCGCCTGACCCTGCGGC
>NZ_JAGQCD010000098.1 GCF_024345975.1 Cyanobium sp. Cruz-8D1
CGCGACAACCAAGTTGGCCGGTGAGGGCCCCCAGGTTGTCGCCGGCGACAACCTGGGGGCGGCGACACGAAAAGTGAGCCACTCCGCTACCAGAAGCCCGATCAGCACTGGGGTTTTCTTGATCGGCACCAGGCGACATTCGGGTTGGCCGGTGCTCCTCGGGGAACCTCCGCCCCAACGTTTCGCAGAGCGCACGAGCCGGCGGACCCCACAGTCCGCCGGCAGCGCGGAGCCCCCCACCGGGGGCTGCATTCATCGGCGCCAGGTTGGCGCCTCGCGTCAATGTCTCCTCGCCCTACCCCGGTTCCTTGCGCCGCCTCCCGGCACGGCGGTCGGCATCGGCGCGGCGGTGGCTGTCGCCGCTGATCTCGATGATGTGGCAGTGATGCACCAGCCGGTCCACCGCCGCGACGGTCATTGAGCTGCTGGGGAAGATCTCATCCCAGGCCGTGAACGGCTGATTGGCGGTGATCAGCAGCGATCGGCGCTCGTAGCGGTGGCAGATCAGTTCAAACAGCACGCTGCTCTCCTGTTCATCCCGCCGCACGTAGCCGATGTCATCGATCAGGAGCAATGGATAGCGATCCAGCCGCTCCAGCGCTTGCGGCAGGTTGTACTCGGCGCGGGCCTTCTGCAGCTCCTGCACCAGCGCCGTGGCCGGGTAGAAGCGGCAGGGCTGATCCAGGCCGATCTGCGCCAGGACGATGCCGATGGCCAGATGGGTCTTGCCCACGCCGCTGGGGCCGAACAACAGCACGTTCTCACCCCGCTGCAGCCAGTCGCTCTGGTGGGTCAGCCCCTCCAGCTCCTGCCATGGGCCGGCCTCGATCCGGCCGCTGTGGTCGTAGTCCGCCAGCGCCTTGCTCCACGGCAGCTGGGCCGCTCGCAGCAACCGTTGCTGGCGGGCCTGCTGGCGCTGCTCCACCTCCTGCTCGCAGAGGGCATAGAGAAACTGGCTGTGGCTCCAGCCCTCGGCCTCAGCCTGCGAGGCGAGGCTCTGCCAGTGGGAGCTGATCCGTGCCAGCCGCAGCTGCCGCAACAGGATCGGCAGGGCGGCTTCCGCCGCCTGGGGCCGCGGGACGGAGGACAAGGAGGTCGTCATAGATCTGCAGGTTGTGTTGATCAATGCGTTGCGGTGGCAGCGGGCGATGGGGCGGCAGCCGGAAGCGTTGCTGCAGCGCCGCCAGCGACAGCCCCTGCCGTTGGTGGGCCTTCTCGAGCCAGGCCAGCACCGGTTCGTAGCCCGCCACTCGGCAGCCGACATACAGCGCCTCGACCATCAAGCGAGCGGCGGCGTCACGATCACCGCCATGGCGCAGCTGCTGCCACAGCTGCCACCAGAGCTCATCGGGGAACAGCTCCCGTTGGTAGCTGCAGTGCAGCAACGCCCGGGGCTTACGCCGCAGCGCATCGATCAGATGCTCCAGGTCGATGCTCCAGGCCCGTCCATGCCGCTCCACGTCGCCATGGAGCCGCACCAGCTCGCAGGCCAGCTGGCGGCCGAGCAACAGCTGCAGTCGGTCGTGGAAGATCCGCACCGTCAGCCGCTGGCCGATCAGCCGTGGTGGCACCGAATACACCACCTTGCGCACCTCGATCGTGCTGGTGCGCCGCACCGTGAGCTGCTCGATGTCGTAGTCGGCAAAGCGAAAGCGCGGCAGCGGCCGCAGCGCCGGCTTTTCCTGCTCCAGCCGGACCAGCCGCGGTCGGTTGTATTGCTCGAGCACCGCAGCCAGGAAGGCCTGGTACGCAGCCAGCGACTCAAAATCGCTGCTGCCGCGCAGCAGCAGCGCCTGCTCGATCCGCCGCTTGAGATGGCCATGGGGACTCTCCACACGGCCGTTCTCATGCGCCACTCCCAGGTTGTTGCGGCTGTAGGCCAGGCCGTAGTGACTGCAGAGGGCGTGATAGCGGGGGGTGATGTCGGCTGAAAAACTGCCATTGCGGTTGCGGCACGCCGCCGATAACCGGTCGGTCCGCAGTTCCGTCGGCACCCCGCCGCAGGCCGCCAGGGCGTTCTGCAGACCCTCGGAGAGCGCCACGAAACTCTCGCCTCCCTGCACCACCTGCGCGTAGCTCCAGCCGCTCCATGCCAGGCGGTAGTGAAACAACAGATGGGGGAACACCTTGCCGGCGATCGCTACCTCCACACCCTTGAGCTGGGTGAAGTCACAGAAGGCGATCTCTCCGGGCCCATAGCTGAGCGGGAAGATCACCTCTGGATCCGGGCCGTGCAGCGCCTTCCATTCCCGTACCCGGCGCTGCAGGGTGCGCTGCAGCGGAAGCCAGTCCACATCTGGTTTCTGCTGCTGCAGATGCTCCAGCAGCGTGATCGGCGACAGCGCCGGCGATCGCTGCAGCAACGGCACCAGCTCCTCCTCCCATACCCCCGCCAGCGGATCCGGACGGGTCCGCCCGCGGGGCTGGTTCGCCTGCGGTTGCAGCTGGTTTCGCTCAATCCGGCGGGCACTGCGCACTGAGATGCCCGCCGCTGCGGCAGCCGCCTCCTGGCTGCTGCCGC
>NZ_JAGQCD010000099.1 GCF_024345975.1 Cyanobium sp. Cruz-8D1
TGCAGGCCGATGGCGTTGGAGCTGGGCACCACGGCGGCGGTGATGATGTTGTTGCCGTAGAGGAGGCTGCCGGCGATCGGTTCGCGGATGCCGTCGATGTCGACGGGGGGTGCCGCGATGAAGGCGACGATGAAGCAGATGGTGGCCGCGAGCAGGGTGGGGATCATCAGCACACCGAACCAGCCCACGTAGAGGCGGTTCTCGGTGCTGGTGACCCAGTCCTTGAAGCTGTTCCATGGGTTGCCCCAGGAACGCTTGAGGATGGTTGTCGTCATGGCGAGGAATGAGGACGGGACTGGGGAGAGCTGCGAAGGCGAGGGTGGGCCATCGTGGTGGATGGCCCGCCGAGCGCCGACTCTTCCCAATACAACAGTAGCGTTGAAGCCTTCTATGACGTGAGAGGCGTTATGAGTATTCCTTCTCAAAGGGCTGGGGCGGGTTTCCGCCCAGCTGCGCACCGGCTGCATCGACCCAACTGGCGGCCCGTCTTCGCCGCTGTTCTGCTTGCCCTGACCCTGATGCTGCTGCCGCTCCAGGCCCAGGCAGCAGCCGATCCACAGCGCTGGACCCTCACGGATTCCTCGGGTCGTTCCTGGGGCCTGACCCTGTTCGAGCAACCTGATCCCGCCTACCCAGCCGGCTGGCGAGTGCGCCTGACGGCCCGCTCACCCGGGCAGATTGTCGATCACCAAAGGCCACTGCTCTTGAGCGACGGCCTCGGCGGCGCCTGGGAGCTGCCGAACCGCAGTGAGGAACTGGTGCGACAGGGGGAGGAGGCGATCCCCGAGGCCTCGGCCCAGTTCGACGCCAACGGCCTGGACCCCAGGCCCAGCGACGTGCTGCCGCTGCAGCTGGAGGTGCCGACCGACAATCCAGAGGGAACGATCATGGTCATGCTGCAACCTGAAGTCGTGCAGGCGCTCCATGAGCTGCCGCCGAGTCTGGCAACCTGATTGCCTTCGCCTTCCGGGCCATTGGCTGTCTCCCCCTGCGCCTGCACGAAAAACCGCTGCCGCTTGATGCTGCTGCTGCGCATGGGCGGCTCAGGCCCCCTTGGGCGGTCAGCCGCGATGGCGCACCTGAGCGACAGGCCTCCAGGGACGAAGCTCTGAAGCTGGTGTTCCGCTGCCCACTGCGGTTGGAGCGGACCGACGACGTGGGCTCCCTGAAGGTCGAAAAGGACGCACGCCCGGATCAAGATCCAGCCGGACCTTGCGCTCCCAACCAACCGATGGCTGTCAGCCTGGCCTTGGGATGGCGAAGCACCGGCGGCGACCTCAAAGTGCCACCGTGAGCGAACCGCAGCCATGAACCCCTTGGAATCCGATGGCCATGACCAATGAACCCATCCGCTTCACTGATGGGGCCGGCTACGACCGCTTCATGGGTGTCTGGAGTCGCCTTGCCGGCCAGGAATTTCTCGATTGGATCGTCCCGAACAACGGCCAGCGTTGGCTGGATGTGGGCTGTGGCAATGGTGCTTTCACGCAACTGATCGCTGAGCAGAGCGAACCGCACGCTCTTGTCGGCATCGACCCGTCAGAGGCGCAACTTGCCTATGCCCGGCAGCATCCACCGCTGCAGAGCGTTGACTTTGTGAACGCCGACGCCATGGCCCTGCCATTCGCCGATGATGCGTTCGATCTTGCGGTCATGCCGTTGGTGATCTTCTTCGTACCGGAACCGGCGCAGGGTGTCTCCGAAATGGCGCGTGTTGTGGCCCCGGGTGGAACCGTGGCCGCCTATGCCTGGGACATGGAGGGTGGGGGCTTCCCGTATGAGAGCGTGAATGAAACCCTGGGCGCCGTCGGCAGGGCCATTCCCATGCCGCCCAGTGTCGGCTCCTCCCGCCTTGAAGCGCTGAGCGATCTCTGGGTCACCGCCGGCCTGTTCGACATCCACACCAAAGTGATCACGGTGGAACGCACTTACACCGACTTCGACGACCTCTGGAACACCGTCCTCGGGGGGCCGAGCGCCGGTCAGGCCCTCGCGGTCATGAGCGAGGAGGAACGCACCCGCTTCCGTGAGCTGCTGCAAGCCCGCCTGCAGCCAACCGGCAGCGGCTTGATCAGCCTGACAGGGCGGGCCCATGCCATCCGGGGCAAAGTGCCAAGCCTGTGATGCGTTTACTTGCTCGCTGGTTTTGGCCGCTTCCGACACCGCAAAGGCCTTGCTTTCCCTGGAAACGAGCCCTGAAGAACCAGCCTTCCTGGACGTTCCGAATTCACGCTTCTGAGCCATCGGGCCCCAGCGTTGCTGGCAGGTGTCCGGTCTTCACCCAGATCGTGCAGCCCTGCTCACTCCAGGGCCGATGGGAACTACCGGGTGGATTGCGGAACCAGCTGCCGCCCGGATAGGAGCCCTGCTCGTCCTGAAAGACGCCATCGAGAACAACGATTTCCTCGCCGCCCGGGTGGCTGTGGGGCTGAAACGCCGTGCCGGGCGCCCAGCGCACCAGGGCCA